>ATWA01000028.1 GCA_000421005.1 Clostridiales bacterium NK3B98 | reverse complement strand
AAAAAGAGTCGGGATACCGGCTTGTCCAGCCCCGGAATGTTGGCGTTACGGGGCTGCGTCTGCTGCTCCGTGGATTTTTCCATGGATTGGGTCATTGGGGGTTCCCTCCTGATATTTGGTGTGCAATGATATGTGGTGATGTTATTTTCCCATATTTCCCCCCATTTTGCAACCGCTCCTTCTTCAAATCATTTTTTCTCCCGGAAAGGGCGGCATCTGCAAAAGGCAATTGACAAATATGAAAAATAAAGCTATACTCCATTTAGTTAGCTGTGTATAACATTTAAGGAACCGCTGAACAAATCAAGCTTCGGCGTCTGAGCGGTCTGTTTTCCGACATCCGGGTCTAAAATTCCTTGAAATACGTCGGTATTCCTGCGGTCTTTTATCCCCGGCTGACAAAAAACATCCTCGCTCATCCATCCGAGAGATTTATTCAGCGCTTCCTTCACACGGCGTGGTAAAGCATTCCACGTCTTCCATTTTGTCATCGAGTTAGTTTATTCTAATGTTATTAGTATAAACTGACTTTTTGAAATTCAGTTAAGCTGTCAGGGGTCATCTCTGGCAGCCAGCAAAGAAAAGGAGTGTATGTATGAAAAAAAGAAGAATGCTCTCTCTCCTGCTCTCCCTTGGGATGGTGCTGAGCCTGTTTGCCTCCCCCTTCTCCGCCCTTGCGGTGGAAGTGGAGGAGCAACCGCTGGCAGAAACCATGGAAGAGGTCTCTGTGGAGGAACCTGTCTCCCCGGAGCAGACGGATGCAGAGCCCGTTGCGGAAGAACCCGAGGAAGCAGCAGAGGTTGAAACAGTTGAAATTGCAGAAGCCGCTGCTGAGGAGACCGTATCTGCTGAAGCTGCACTGGCAGAGGCCAATGGGGAAGTCTATGTGCTGATGAACATCCCCTATGCTGACTTCTATGCCGGGGAAGGCGTTGAGGGTGTGGACGCTGTCACCACCGCTACCGTCAAGACCTTCAACCAGAATATGGCCGGAGGTTCCTACCATGACGGCTATATCACCGAGGATGCCAAGAGCGGAAAGATTCTGGGCGTGACCTATCCCGTCTATGTGGCTGACACCGCCCTGCTGGAAGGTTTGAAGGCAGTTGCAGTAAACGACACAGCAACTATCACGGTGGCGGCTGGCAAATCTGCGTTGACCACCAAGGAAGTCTCCGGCGCTGACCTGCTCTTTGCCAGCGGAGACTATGCCTATATGCTGCTGGATGAGGTTCCCGCCAACTTCAAGACCATGACGGTGGAGGATGGCAAATTCGTCTTCTCCGCTGTGGAGAAGAAGGCCGAGACAAAGACCATCACAGAGGCAGAGCTGACCTACGGCGGTCACTACACCGACCTGACCCTCAGCGTGGACGCTCCTGAATTTACCAGCGATTCTGTGGTCACCGCTATCCTGCTCACCGCCGGGGAGGAGACCTACGCCTTCCGCCATGTGGAGGACGTTTGGAGAAAGACCGAGCTGGGCTGGAACTGGGACAAGCTGGACGGAAAGGGTCTGGCTGGCAAAACCATCACCAACATCACCTACTATCTCAAGGACGGCGGCGTTTACAGCTATGACGTAAATGTGCCGGTGAAGCAGCATGCCGACGGTGAAATCAGCGCTGTCTTTGCTGCGTCCTATGCGGTACGGCTGTCCGGACTGCCTGCGGATATTCAGAATCCTGTGGTCACCGTAGCCACCAAGGTGGGAAGAGGGGAGACTCCCGTGGTCATAGCCGACAATGCGAAGCTGTACGGCACCACTGCAGTGACGGACAAGGCAGTTCCGGGAACGGTATACAACATCACAGTGAACTCTGATAACTACGCCACCCTGACCACCTCTGCCCAGTGTCTGGCTTTGGGCGGAACTGCCGTCACCCTGAGCAAATCCAGCTTCACCTACAACGGAAAAGCCCAATCCCCCGCTGTCACGGTGCAAGCCGGTGAGACCGCTTTGACAGAAGGCACTGACTATGTGGTGCGCTATATGAACAACGTAATGGCAGGAACCGCTTCCGCAGTGGTCATCGGCGTGGGCGACTGGAGCGGCGTGGTTGTGCAGAGCTACAAAATCAATGCCGTTGCCCTGAAGGCAGCCGGGGTTACGCTGAACAAGACCTCTCTGGTTTATACCGGAAAGGCGCTCACCCCCGCAGTCACCGTGAAAAACGGCAGCACGGTTCTGAAAAACGGCTCCGATTACACTGTGAAGTTCAGCGGCAATACCAAGGTGGGAACTGCCAAGGTCACCGTCACCGGAAAGGGCAATTATTCCGGTACCATTACCAAGACCTTCACCATTGTGCCCAAGGGTACGACTCTGAAAAAGGTCACCGCAGGCTCTAAGCAGTTCACCGCAGCTTGGAAGAAGCAGGCAACCCAGACCACCGGATATCAGATTCAATACGCCACCAACAAGGGCTTCACCAAGAATGTGAAGACGGTCACCGTCAAGGGCAACGCCAAGACCAGCGCCGTGGTGAAGAGCCTGAAAGCAAAGACCACCTACTACGTCCGTGTGCGTACCTATCAGACCGTGAGGGGCAAGAACTACTACGCCCCATGGAGCGCAGTCAAGAACGTAAAGACAAAATAAACACCAATAATCCCACCCGGGGCACTTCTTGCGCCTCGGGTCAGGGTTTTTCTATCAAACAGGTCTGTCTCTGGGAAAAGTCGTAGGCAGATCGCACAAGGGAGATGTATGATGAATCAGCAACAGGAGCATCCCATTCTTTCCGCTCTGCGCTCCGCTCTTTTCCTGCTGCCGGGGGTAGCGGCTGCATTGGCGATGTGCTTCGCCTTGCAGAGAGGGCCGGGAGAATTGGAAGGAATACCGGAGCTGCTGCCCCTGCCAAAGGCGGCGGCAGTAGAAGAAGTAGAAAAAACAGCCGCTCCGTCGGAAGACATGGAGCTTCTGACAGCAAAGGACGAGCCTGATCTTGAACAGGCAGAAGGGCACTATCCCGACGGCGTTTATACTGGCTCTGCCCGAGGGTACGGCGGCACGGTAACGGTGCAGGTCACGGTACAGGGAGGGCAGATCACTGAGGTGACCATACGCTCCGCTTCCGGGGAGACAGATGCCTTTTTCAACCGAGCCATGGGCGTTGTCCCCCAAGTGCTGCAAAGGCAGATCTGGGAGGTGGACACCGTTTCCGGTGCCACATACAGCTCCCGGGGCATTCTCGGTGCCGTTGAAAATGCCCTCACCGGGGCAGAGGTGGAAAACGAGACGCCCCCGCCCCAGCCTGAGCCGGAACCCATTCAGGAGGACAGCTTTCAGGAGCCCTCCGCCTATCAGGACGGCACCTATACCGGAACCGCTCAGGGCTTTGGCGGTGACATTACGGTGGAAGTGACCATCAGGGAGGGTAAGCTGAGCCGTATTCGCATCGTCAGTGCCTCCGGGGAGAGCAGCTCTTACCTCAACCGGGCAGAGGCGGTGATTTCCAGGGTGCTGGGCAACGGGTCACCAAACGTGGACACCGTGTCCGGCGCAACCTACAGCTCCAACGGCATACTCAATGCTGTCAAGCGAGCATTAAGCAAAGCCGCTGCTGATTCCGATGGAAAAGAGCCTTCGCAGACACCGGAAAAGAAGCCATCCGCAACGCCCCGCTACAAGCTGACCGACGGCACTTATACCGGAACGGGAGAAGGCTTCGGCGGCGACATCACGGTTCAGGTGGTGGTGAAAAAGGGGCTGATCTCCAAAGTAAAAATTCTGGACGCGGCAGGGGAAACTGCCTCCTTTTTCAATCGAGCAAAGCAGCTTTGCAACAGCATTGTCACCGCCCAGAGCGCCCAGATTGACGGCATCAGCGGTGCCACTTACAGTTCCCGGGGGATTTTGCAGGGGGCAGGTGAGGCAATCGACAAGGCGGCAGGCCGCTGGAAAGACCCATCCGAAGAGGATGCTGCCGGGCAGGAGACAGGTCAAAGCGAGGATACCACGCCCAAATATAAAGATGGCGTTTATACCGCCACAGGCTGGTGCGTTGACGAGTGGGAAACCTTCCGGTATGAGCTGACCGTTTCTGTCACGGTGGAGCAGGGACGCATTGTCTCTGTTCAGGTTGTGCCCGGAGAGGATCAGTCGGACGACCCCTCCATGAACGACAGCTTCTATACCCGTGCGGTGTCCGGTTATCAGGACCGTACCGGAGTGCAGGTACAGGGCATCCCGGACCGGATTGTTGCGGCGCAGGATACGGAGGGCGTGGACGCAGTGAGCCGGGCGACCTATACCTCTAAGACGATACTCTCTCTGGCACAGGAGGCCCTTGCTCCTGCGCTGATTATCACACAGGAACCAGACCCGGAACCCCAGCCGGAACCAGACCCAGACCCGGACCCGGAGCCTGATCCCGTCCAGCCGGAGACAGACCGCCCGGCACGCATCCACGCAGACCAATATCAGGACGGAACCTATACCGCTTCCGGCTGGTGCAGCGACGAATGGGAGACCTTCCTGTATGAGCTGTCAGTCTCCATTACGGTGGAGCAGGGACGGATTGTCTCCGTTCAGTTCGCGCCCGGAGAGGACCGCTCGGATTACCCGGAGGAGAATGACTACTACTACAGCCGGGCAGAGTCCGGATATACCAAAAGCTCCGGTGTGACTGTGGATGGCGTTCCCGCTCAGGTGGTTTCCGCACAGGGGACGGAGGGAATAGACGGTGTGAGCGGCGCAACCTACAGCTCGGATACCATGATTGACCTCTGTTCCAAGGCGCTCTCCGCCGCAGCAGCAGAGACGGCGAAATCCGAACCGGAAAAGACGGTTCAGCCCTCCGAAACAACTGCGGTTCAGACGAAACCCATGCTCGCCGCTGTTTTTGAACCGGAAACGACAGCCGTGCAGGGGGAGGATGCTGTTCTCCCCCCAGAGCAGGCTGAACCGGAGGCAGCAGCAGACAGTGAAGACAAAATCGCAGAAACGGACTGCACCGAAACGCAAGCGGAGAGTGCTGCCCCGGAGGAGGAAACCAAAGCGCTGCCGGAGCAGCCCATAGAGCAGTCCCCGAAGGAAGACGATCCGGAACCGAATCCGGAAGACGAAAATCTGTCAGAGAGCCAAATCACAGAATCTGAGCCGGAGGAAATGCCACAGGAGGAAAGCAATGAACAGGAAGAACCGTAGTGCGTCCAACTTCGGCGCAAAACTGGCAGGGCTGCTGATGGTGGCAGCGTCCATTGCAGGCTATCAGACGGTGGCTGTCCAATGGGCGCAGGCGGCTCAGACCAATGAACAGGCAATTGCCGCCGTAAACGCCTACAATCAGCAGGTCACGTCGCTGGAACAGACTCAGAACGATGCGGCGCAGGAGAGCCTTTATCAGGATGGCGTGTATCAGGGCAGCGGCACCGGCTTTGGCGGAGAGATCGTGCTCTCTGTCTCTGTGGAGGGCGGGCAGATTATTTCCGTGGAAGCGCTGAGCCATACAGGGGAGGATGACGCTTATTTCTCCCTCGCTCAGTCCATGCTCCCGGAGATGGTT
Source organism: Clostridiales bacterium NK3B98 (assembly GCA_000421005.1). Lineage (GTDB taxonomy): Bacteria > Bacillota > Clostridia > Oscillospirales > Oscillospiraceae > Onthomonas. Next base: position 25,075 of record ATWA01000028.1, on the reverse strand, counting down.
GCCCGGCAGACGTGGCAGGTGGACACCGTGTCCGGGGCCACATTTAGTTCCTCGGGCATACTGGAAGCGGCAGAAAATGCCCTTGGTCAGGCGGTGAAGTCATGAGCGTCCAGACAGAAAAAGCTCCTCTGACCCCTGCGCAGCAGAAAAAGAGGCAAATCCTTCTCAGCAAACGTCTTCGGTCAGCAGTACAGACCTTCTTCTTTTTTGCCATGCCCGGTGCGTTTGTAGCCGGTTTTTCCGGTGCCAAAAGCCTGATGGAGCAGATGGGCTCCGGTGCGCCGCTGGAATGGAATGGGTTTTTGAAGGCGCTGGTGGGGCTGTGCCTGTTTACCATCCTGTTTGGCAGGTTCTTCTGCGGCTTTGCCTGCGCCTTTGGGTCGCTGGGAGACGCAGTATATGCCCTGTCCGGCGTGATTCAAACCAAGCTGCTCCACCGGAAAAAACGCATTACCTTCCCACGGGGGGCGCTGCTCTGGGGGCAGAAGGTGAAGTTTCTCCTGCTGGCGGTCATTTTGTTGCTCAGCTTTCTGGGCATCTACCGCTCCTATTCCGGGTGGAGCCCATGGTCGGTGTTTTCCTTCCTCACCGCCCTGCGGTTTCGTCTGGACGGCTATTTACCCGGCGCAATCCTGCTGCTGTTGATTCTTGTGGGCATGGCATTTCAGGAGCGGTTTTTCTGCCAGTTTCTCTGTCCCATGGGCGCTGTTTTTGCGTTGCTGCCTGTTCCCCCCTTCGGTCAGCTCCATCGAAATCCGGAACAGTGTCTAAAGGGCTGCAACGCCTGTCGGAACAACTGCCCTGTGAACCTGAAGCTGGAGCCTGACGGGTTTCGCAACGGGGAGTGCATCTGCTGCGAGAAATGCGCAGGCATCTGCCCCAAGTCCAACCTTAACCGCTGGGACAGGACGCTGCTGAAGCGGGAATGGCTGACGGTCATTTTACGGGCAGGACTTCTCTTTGCCCTGGGCGTGTGGATGGGCGTGTGCCGGTTTTTCTGAGAAAGCCGTACCATCATTTTCACCAATCACAAAGACACCGGGCCGCTGAGAAAGTCAGCCGCTCGGTGTCTGTTTTATTATATTGGATTATTTCAGGTATTCCCCAAAGAATGCCTCCAGCTTATCAAAGGGAATGGCATTCTTGCCGCCGCCGTCATACAGGTCTGTATGAACCGCACCAGGGATAATCATCAGTTCCTTATTGTCTGCATACTTGCTGTCCTTAACCATGGCAGCATAGGCGTCACGGCTGAAATAGCAGGAATGTGCCTTGTCGCCGTGAATCAGAAGAACAGCGCTGCGAATCTCATTGGCGTATTGGAGAATGGGCTGATTGAGAAAGGACTCACAGCCAATCACATTCCAGCCGCCGTTGGAGTTGAGGGAGCGGGGGTGATAACCACGGTCTGTCTTGTAGTAGTCGTAGTAATCCTTCACAAAGAAGGGGGCATCCTCCGGGAGGGGGTCTACCACGCCGCCGCCCAGCTTGTACTCCCCTGCTTTCAGGTCCTCCAGCCGCTGGGCGCACATGGCAGCTCTGGCCTGATAGCGGGCTTCTTCGCTGTCAGCGGAGTCAAAATAGCCTTTGGCGTTGACTCGGGTCATGTCGTACATGGTGGCGGCTACGGTTGCCTTGATGCGGGTGTCCAGTGCGGCGGTGTTGATGGCCATGCCGCCCCAGCCGCAGATGCCGATGATGCCGATGCGCTCCGGGTCAACTCTGTCGCACAGGGAGAGGAAGTCCACCGCTGCCATAAAGTCCTCGGTGTTGATGTCGGGAGAGGCCATATACCGCACATTGCCGCCGCTCTCGCCGGTGAAGGACGGGTCAAAAGCGATGGTGAGGAAACCCCGCTCTGCCATGGTCTGGGCATACAGTCCGGAGCACTGCTCCTTGACCGCACCGAAGGGGCCGCTCACTGCAATGGCGGGCAGCTTGCCCTCCACTCCCTTGGGTGCATACAGATCCGCTGCCAGCGTGATGCCGTAGCGGTTGACAAAGGTCACCTTGCGGTGCTCCACTTTCTCACTCTTGGGAAATGTCTTGTCCCACTCCTGCGTCAGTTTCAGCTCTTCCTTTTGAATCATAGTCGTTGCCTGCCTTTCTGAGTGCTATCGTAATCGTTTTTCCGTCTGCCGGATGAGATAGTCCATGCAGTCCACTTGCTTTTGGATTCTGTGCAGCTCGTCCATCCGCTGACACCGGCACAGCCGCAGATAACGGATCAAATCCGCCGTCTGTCCCGCCTTCATCAGCATTTCCGCCTTTTCGATGGCGCTCTCACCGCAGCCCGCATGAGAAAGGGTGAGGCTCAGTTGTTCAAGCTGCTCTTTCATCCTGTGTAACGTTCCTTTTTTCCTGTCTGTGTTTATATGATAACCCCTTGCTTTGTCTTTCGCTAATGGTTATAATGAATATCATATTATTCTTAATTGGAATAATATAGTTTGACAAAATGAGTGGTGACTTGCATGGAGATACGAACCTTACGCTACTTTCTGGCCGTGGCTCGGGAAGAGAATATGACAAGAGCCGCCGAGCTGCTTCATGTCACCCAGCCTACACTTTCCAAGGCGCTGAAGGCGTTGGAGGATGAGCTGGGCAAAAAGCTGTTTACACGCCATAGCTTTAGCATTGCGCTGACGGAGGAAGGGACGCTGCTGCGGGACCGGGCGGAGGATCTGGTCACCATGGCGGACAAGATTGAGCAGGAGTTTCTGTCGCTGGATGATATCGCAGGGGGTGAGCTGTACTTCGGGCTTGCGGAATCCTACCAGATTCGGTATCTGGCAAGAGCCCTTCACCCGCTGAAAGCCCAGTATCCGGGGCTGAAATACCACATCACCAGCGGTGACACAGAGCAGGTCACCGAAAAGCTGGACAAGGGGCTGCTGGACTTTGCCGTGGTCTGCGACACCCCCAACCCAAAGAAATACGACTCCATCGTATTTCCGGAGGGGGACATCTGGGGGCTGATTCTTCCTGCAAATGCCCCTCTGGCAGAGAAAGAGTCCATTCAGATTGACGATCTGGCAGGCTTGGCCCTGTTCACCTCTGCACAGGGTTGGGAGGGAGACATCAAAGCATGGGCGGGAGAACGATTCGGAGAACTTCATCTGGAGGGCTCCTTCCGGCTGGCCTACAATGCGTCCATGTTTGTGCGGGAGGGCTTGGGATATCAATTGTCCTTTCAACATCTGGTGGATGTATCTGAGCACAGCGGGCTTGTCTTTCGTCCCCTGTCCCCTCCGCTGGAAACCAAGCTCTATTTGATCTGGAACCGGTATCAGGCATTCACCCCCATTGGGGAGCGTTTTCTCGCCCAGGTGAAAAGCAGCTTTTCTGCCACATAAGGCAAGCACTTTTTCTCACTGTGGGGACCATTTCCCGTTCAAAACGCTTTCGCCTGTCCCCATTTGATGCTATAATGCTGAGGAATCCAACAGAGAGGTTTTGAACCATGCAAGCATCACCCAAATATGGGAAAACGCTGATTGCCTGTTATCTCGGCTTTGTGACACAGGCGATTGCGGCGAACTTTGCCCCCCTGCTTTTCCTGACCTTCAAAAATGCCTATCAGCTAACGCTTGAACAGATTGCGGCGATTCCGCTGGTATTCTACTTCACCCAGCTCTTAACCGATTTGGCGGCGGCCAAATTCGTGGACAGAATCGGGTATCGCATTTGTGTGGTTGCCTCTCAGATTTTGTCCTCTGTGGGGCTGGTTTTGCTGGCCGTTCTTCCGGACGCCCTTCCCCTCCCTCTGGCGGGCATCCTCCTTGCCGTGGTTCTGTATGCCGTGGGTTCCGGGCTAATCGAGGTTTTAATCAGCCCCATTGTAGAGGCCTGTCCCTTTGAGAACAAGGACGGGATGATGAGCCTGCTGCACTCCTTTTACTGCTGGGGCTCGGTGGGGGTGATTCTGGGCTCCACCCTGTTTTTTGTGCTGTTCGGTGTGCAGCACTGGCGGGTGCTTGCGGTTTTGTGGGCGGTACTCCCCTTCTATAACGCCTTCAACTTCGTCAAATGTCCCATCGAGCGTCTGGTGGACGAAGGGGAACGCATGGGGATTCGTCAGCTCTTTCGCACGCCCGTTTTCTGGCTGTTGGCGCTTTTGATGGTATGCTCCGGGGCTTCGGAAATCTCCATGTCCCAGTGGGCTTCTGCATTTGCGGAGTCCGCACTGGGGGTGAGCAAGACCATGGGGGACTTGGCCGGGCCGTGTGTGTTTTCCGTGCTCATGGGGATCTCCCGTGCCTACTACGGCAAGCACAGCGAAAAGCTGGATCTGACCAAAACCATGCTGGGCTGCGGGCTGCTCTGCGTCTGCTGTTATTGGCTGTCATCCCTTGCCTCCTCGCCCATTCTGGGGCTGGCAGGCTGTGCCCTGTGCGGGATTTCCGTGGGGATTATGTGGCCGGGAACCCTCCGCATTTCTGCACAGAAATGTCCCAACGGAGGAACCGCCATGTTTGCCCTGTTGGCATTGGGCGGCGATTTGGGCGGCTCTCTGGGGCCTGCGCTGGTGGGCGGCGTTTCCGGTTTTGCGGATGGCAGTCTGAAAGCTGGACTGCTTGCCGCCTCGGTATTTCCGGTTGTGCTGATTTTGGGGCTGTATGCCATGAAAAGGGCTGTCAGATCCTGAATCCCTTGACAGGTGATCTCTCGTTCTCTATAATATGTGAACGAGAGGTCACTTTTTTGTTTTTTGGAGGATACCAGTGAAAGATTTGGTCTTATACGTTCACGGCAAGAAGGGAAGCGCCGCAGAATGTGAGCATTACAAACCGCTGTTTCCCCTCTGTCAGGTGGTTGGTTTGGATTATCAGACCTTCACCCCGTGGGAGACAGGAAGAGAAATTCGTGTAGCGGTAGAGCGGTTGAAGCAGGAATGTGAGCATATCATTCTGATTGCCAACAGCATCGGCGCATTTTTTGCCATGAACGCCGGGATTGACGGAATGATCGAGAAAGCGTTTTTCATCTCACCCGTGGTGGATATGGAGCGGCTGATTTGTGACATGATGGTATGGGCTGACGTGACCGAGGCGCAGTTGCAAAGCGAAGGGGTGATTTCTACCCCCTTCGGGGAGGATTTGTCGTGGGCGTATCTTTGCTATGTGCGCTCCCACCCGATTTGCTGGAATGTACCCACCGAGATTTTGTATGGGTCAGGGGATACGCTGACATCCCGGGAGACGGTGGAGGACTTCGTAAAACGGCACAACGCAAAGCTGACCGTGATGGAGCAGGGGGAACACTGGTTCCACACCCGGGAACAGATGGCGTTTTTGGACAAGTGGATTCAAAGCGCCTTATAGTGATGCCGCAAGTTTATTTCTGTCTTTTGTCACAGGAGACTGTTGATTCACCAAACATACCATGATAAAATACCAACAGTATCAGTAGGAAATGTTGTTCGATTTGTCCATTCATGCAGCAGGCTGATCTGGAACACCATAAAGCACAATCGAAACGCTTCTCTTGATGGAGAAACGTGTACAGGCAGGGGCGGAGGTTGGAAATAGACCTCCGCTTTTCTGGTTTGCCTCTCCCCTGTGGCGGCGCTGCATCATACCCAATTCTGAACAACTGCGGTCATGCTGTGTGACCGCTGGAAGGAGCAAACTGCAATGCTGGAAGTATCTCATTACACCAAACGCTACGCTCACACCACGGCGTGCAGCGACATCTCCTTTTCCCTTCCGGACGGCAGCGTCACTGTGCTGCTGGGACCCAACGGCGCCGGAAAGTCCACTCTGATGAAGGGGATTATCGGCTTTCTCCGCTTTGAAGGTCAGATTCTGGTCAACGGGAAGCCCAACAATCTGCCGGAGAGCCGACGCTCTATCGGATATATCCCGGAAATTCCCTCCTTTTACCCCAATCTCACGGTGGGAGAACACATGGAGTTTGTGGCACGGGCGTACCGGATGAGCGGCTATCAGAAACGGGCAGAAGAACTGTTGGCACGTTTTTCTCTCACGGAGCATCGAAAAAAACTGGGCTCTGAACTGTCCAAGGGGATGGCGCAAAAGCTGAATATCTGTCTGGGACTGTTTACGCAGCCCTCTGTGCTGTTACTGGATGAGCCGTTTATCGGGCTTGACCCCCACGCAATCAAGGAGCTGAAACGCACCATCGCCTCCCTGCGAGAGGAAGGGGCGACCCTGCTGGTGAGTACCCATATCATCGATTCTGTGGATATGCTGTGGGATCGGGCAATTATCATGCAAAGCGGTTCGGTGCAGAAAACCATGACACGGGACGAACTGGAAAACAGCGGTGTTTCTCTGGAAGAGGTGTTCTTTTCCACCACGGAGGGAGATGGAGCGCCATGAGGATGTTTTTCTTTTACTTTTTCCGTTCCTCCTGGAATCAGCTTCGCACCTTTGTGCGCTCCTGGGCGTTTCTGCTCTTTTCCGCCCTTTTCGTCTCAGGGAGCTTTTTGTGGGTTTGGTTCACATGGTATTACCGCTATCTGGCGGCAAACAATGACGATCTGCCCACCAGTTTTGAGGATTTTTTTGAAGTCACCCATCTGTCCGGGCTGGATGTGCTGGAGCTGACCGTTGGTCTGCTAATTCTCGGTCTGATGCTGGTACAGGCCATTGGTGCGGAGAAAAGCGTTTCCAGCCTGTTCATGCAGGCGGACGTGAATCTTCTCTTCTCCAGCGACCTATCCCCTCAGACTGTACTGGCCTTTCGTGTCACCAACTCTCTTGGGCTTGCCATTGTCGCCGGAATCTATCTGGCCATTCGGCTTCCTTCTCTGGGCAAGAGCTTCTCTCTGACCCCTTATGGAGCATTTTCCATCCTGCTGGCGTGGTGTCTCACCATTGCATTTTCCGTTTTATTGAAAATTCTGATTTACGAGCTGGGCAGCCGTCACCCGCTTTTTCACCGAAACCTGCGGTGGGTGCTGTTCGCTCTGCTCGCAGGGATGGGAATTGCCTTCTACCGGATGTATCAGGGCAGTGAGGATCAGGATCTGTTTCTCGTTGCCCAGCAGTTTTTCAATGCGCCCCTCACCCGGTTTGTCCCCGTCTGGGGCTGGATCAAGGGGACAATGCTGTATGCGCTGGAGGGTAACACGGCTATGTCGGTGTGTATGCTCTCCCTGAGTCTGGCGCTGATTGCCGGGCTGGCTGTGGTGGTGCAGCGGCTTCCGGCGGACTATTACGAGGAAACCCTGAGTCAGGCGCAGGAGACTGCCCTGCTCAACGAGGCGGCCAACAGCGAGGGCGCTGCCCTACTGGTGATGCGTGCCCGCAGGCGAGCGGTCACAAGGGAAGGCTTTCGCCATGGCAGCGGCAGCAATGTGTATTTCTTCCGGGTGCTGCACAACAGACTTCGCACCTCCCATTATTTCGTGACCAAGACCATGCTGACCTATTGCTTTGCGGCGCTGGCGGCTGGGCTTTATGTCCGTTATTTTCTGGACGAGCCTCTGGACTACATCCCGGTTTTGCTGCTCACGGTGATGGTGTTTTTCCGCACCATTGTCTCTCCTGTTACGGAGGATATCCGGATGGGAACCTTTTTGATTCAGCCGGAACCCATTTGGGAGAAGCTGTTCTGGTCCCTGCTGGGCGGAAGCTGCAACTGTGCGCTGGACACGGCAATCCCCCTGATGATCGGCTGCGCAGCGGCAGGTTATTCCCCTTGGAGAGGGCTGTGCTATCTGCCTGTGCTGGTGTCGGTGGACTTCTTTGCCAGCGCTTCCGGTGCGTTTACCGACGTATCCATTCCCTCCTCCATTGGGACCAGCTTCAAGCAGGTGATACAGGTTTTGCTGCTTTATGCTGGCTTGATTTTTGACGGCGTGATACTCAGCTCCGGCCTCAATTCCGGGCACAGCACAGCGGGATTTGTCCTTGTGACCCTGTTGGACGTTCTCTTTGGAGGTGCCTTTCTGGGGCTCACCGGTGTGTGGCTCTACCCCTGCAAGGGCAGAGCGGTGCAAAGTGAAGATTATAACCCGGATGTAAGGGCAGCCAGCAGACGCTTTACCCGGTTGGGTCTCGCTGTGAGCGGTATGTACCTTGCCATCCACATTGCGCAATACGTGCTGACGAACATGGGATTTGGTCAGACGCTTGCCCTGTATTTCCCCATTTACGGCATCGGTCTTCCGGTGTTTCTCCTTCTGGCGGGAAGGAAAGGCAGTAAAGCACCGAAAGAGCACGCTCTTGGTCTGCGGCGCTTTCTGCTTCTGATTCCGGTTTGCTTTTTCGTGATGTATGCAGGTAATCTTCTGGGCTTTGTGCTTCAGGGCGTTGTGCGCCTGATTCCCCGTCCAACCCCCTTCTGGCAGGTAGACGGAAGCTCCGGAATGGACCACCCGGTGATTCAGGCGGTGCTGCTGGCCTTTGCATCTCCCATCATGGAGGAATTTGTGTTTCGCCGGTGCCTCATCCGTCGTCTGCTCCCCTACGGGGAGAAGGCGGCCTTGGTTACCTCCGCGTTTCTGTTTGCCCTGTTCCACAACTCTGTGAATCAGGTGTGCTATGCCATTTTGCTGGGGCTGGTGTTTGGGTATGTCTATCTGAAAACCGGGCGGCTGCGTTACTCCATGGCGCTGCATATCATCATCAACACCATGACGGCGATTTTGCTGCCTGCCCTGCTCACTTTGGCGGCCAGCAGCACATCAGGCGTTGACCCGCGTCAGGTACAGCTGCTGTCTGTCATTCTGGAACCGGGCGTTTTGGCGCTGCTGGTCTACCTTGCCGGTCTGTTGGTACTCTCCCTGCTGGGGGGCGTGCTGTTTTTCTATGGCGTTCGGGAACGGGAGCTGGATGGAAATACTGTGCATATGAAAACGGTGCTGTCCTCTTGGGGCATCATTGTGTTTCTGGTGGTTGCTGTGCTGGGGCTGGGGTAAGGAAGCGTCCCGTGCAGGAAAAGAAACCCTTTCCGAATCACCATCCATTTGGACAAAAAACCAGCCGCTTGACGGGAGCGTCCACTCTCTCGTCAAACGGCTGGATCACTCAAAAAGGCAGTGCATTCGCACTCCTCCTGCCGCAGTTCGCGGCATCTATTCCTATCGTGTGATAATATATGCGGCAAAAGCAGCGTACCCAACCAGCATAATGATGCCCTCTGTTCTGGAGATTTTGCGTTTGGTGGCGCTGAAAAACCAGACCAGTGCGGAGAAGGCCACCAGAATCACGATGTCAATCACGTTTTCCATGATGAAGGCAATGGGGCTGACCACAGAGGCCACGCCAAGGATCATCAGAATATTGAATATGTTGGAGCCTACGCAGTTACCCACGGCCATGTCCAGCTCGTTCTTCCGGGCGGCCACCACTGAGGTGACCAGCTCCGGAAGACTGGTGCCGATGGCCACGATGGTCAGACCAATCAGGTTCTCCGACATGCCCAGCGCCGCAGCGATGGTCTTGGCGCCGTTGACGGTGAAGTCTCCGCCGAACTTGACGGCTACCGCACCGCCGATGATATAAAGGAAGCACAGTCCCAGAGAGATATCCTTGATCTCCTCGTCTTCATTTTCGGCGTTCAGGGCATCCTTTCGGGCGGCAAGGGCGTTTCTGATCTGATAGAGAATGTAGAGCGCAAAAAGGACAAGGAAAATCAGTCCGTCTACACGGCCCAGCTCCATCCCCATCAGACCCAGCCCCACCAGCAGCAGCGCACAGCCAACCGAGACAGGCAATTCTCTTTTGATGACATTCTCCCCTACCTCAAGGGGAGCCGTCACTGCGCAAATACCCAGAACCACAATCAGGTTGAAGATATTAGACCCGATGACGTTGGACACGGCCAGAGCATTGCTGCCTACCGCAGAGGCGGTAATACTGACGGAGAGCTCCGGAAGGCTGGTACCCATTGCCACAATGGTCAAACCGATAATCAGGCTTGGCACCTTCAGCTTTTTTGCCAGAGAGGAGCTGCCGTCCACAAAAAAATCCGCGCCTTTGATCAGGAGAACAAACCCGACTATCAGAAGGGCAAATGCTTTTAGTATTTCCATGTTGCTGTGAGACTTCCTTTCTTTGGAGGATACGCATGGAAGCATACTCCCCTGCCTATGATCCCCATGGGCGGTGGTTCCCATAAGCATTTTCCCGAATCCACCCCATGATACTATATCAGTTATACCATTATGCCATCCAAGTTGCAAGGGGCAGTTTTTGAAACATGATCGTGTGGTGCGAACGGAGTCAGCCTGACACTACGACAATTCCATATGCAATTCACTGCCAGCCGCCGTTTTCCGCACCCGCAGCTTTTGGGGGATACTCTCCTCCAGCTTGTCCACATGGGAGATGATTCCCACCAGACGGTTCCCCGATGTCAATTGGTTCAGCACGGTGATAGCGCTGTCCAGTGCGCTGCCATCCAGTGCGCCAAAGCCTTCGTCGATAAACACCGTATCCAGTCCAATGCCCCCCGCATGGCTCTGCACCACGTCGGAAAGCCCCAGTGCCAACGACAGGGACACTTGGAAGGACTCGCCGCCGGACAGGGAGTTTGCCGCCCTCTGCTTGCCAGTGGTAACGTCCAACACCTCGATCTCCAAGCCCGCCACAGCGTTCACCCGCCCGGCGTTGGTGGCGTGTACCAGCTCATATTGACCGCCGCTCATCATGTCCAGACGGCGGTTGGCCATGTCCAGCACCTCACGGAAAATAGAGCCCATGACATAGCGCTCAAAGCTCAGCTTGCCCCCCTGGGCGTTGGCTCCGGTTGCCAGCTCTGCCAGCCGGTCCAGACGCTCCCACGCCTTGTTGGTGCGCTTCAGCTCCGCCTGTGCCTCATACACGCTGCGCCGCACCTGTTGATGATTTTGCAGCAGACTGTTTTGGTAGGCGCAGGCTTGTTCCACCTCACTGTGCTTCTCTTTGGCGGTAAGGAGCGTTTGATTCAGCTCGTCCAGATTGGTATAAGTAAGCCCCTTTGTCTGCTCGGTCAGCTCTGCCACCCGTTTTCCAGTGTTTTCCCGGTCGTTTCGATAGTCAATGACGGTCTGATGCCGATGTTTGAGCCATTTTTCTCCGTCTTCACTGCCCAAAGGCGTGATGGCCAGTTCCATTTCCGCCACATCGGCAAACCCGTTTCGTTCCAGAGCGGAAGTCAGATCGTCCAGTGCCTGCTGCCGCTCGTTCTGCTGGATGGGGAGCTGTTTTTCTCTCTCGTTCAGACTGCCCCGAGTATGGCTCAGATTTTCGGTTGCCGCTTTCAGGGCAGATTCATGGAGGTCAATCAGCGCTTGCAGCCGGGTTTGCTCCTGACCAAGCGCCTGAAGGCGGGTATTCGCCTCTTGTTTTGTGGGAAATGCCAATCTGTCACGCAGCGACTTTTCCTCAGTTTTCATGGTGGCAATCTGAACCTCGCCCTTGCTGTGGGCCTCATTCAGTTCCTTGATCTCAGCGCTCAGCTTGTCCAGAGTCTCTTTCAGACTGTTTTCCTGCTTGCTCAGATCAGACTTGCGCTGGCACTTCTGACGGGCAGATTCATACCGTCCCTTTGCCTCGTCTCTGATCTGATTCAATTTTGCGTTGGACGCACTCAGATAGCCTCTGTCAGCCAACTGTTCCCAGCTCTCGCAGTCCGGAAGGACTGCTTTTGCTTTTGCGGCCGCTTCCTCCCGTTTGACTTGGAGACTTGCCTCTTCCGTTTTGATGGCGGTCACTTTATCGTTGCGCTTTTGCTCGGCTATGTCACGCAGGTCTCTGGCATGGTCCACATCCTCCTGCGTGGGCGTGCCTTCCAGAAGCGGGGCAAATGTATGTGTCTCTCCGGCGTGGAACTGTGAGCCGCACACCGGGCAGCAGGCGCTTTTCTGCTCAGACAGTTCCTTTTTCAGGCTGTCTGCCAGAAGACCCGCCTGACCGCTGATAAAACGCTGATAGAGGTCGTGGTACTTCCCCTCGGCTTCGCCTGCCTGTGTGGTCAGGGAGCGGAGTTTTTCTTTCTCCTGATTTAATTCCTGTTCAGCCGTTTGGATTTTCTGAACGGTGTTTCTGATTCCGGCAAAGGCATCTACGGCTTTTTGCGCTGTTTCATAGGCTGTCTTTCCGGCGACTTCCTCCGCACCGGCGTTTTCCAGCGCTTTCAGTTCCTCCTGACAGGCGGCAAGGGATTCCTGTTTCTGCGCCTGCTGTGCCTGTTGCCGTTCCAAAGTGTTCTTGCAAGTGTTCTCTTGGTTGATTGCCGTTTCCAGCTCTTTGCGTAATGCTTCCAGTTGATCGTACTGGGGAAGGCTGTCAGAAATCTGGCTGGTCTCCACCTTGATTGCCTGTATGCGCTCCCTGTTTGGTTGGTCTCCGCTTACTTCTGACTGCTTCTGGCGGCATTCCTCGGTCAGTTGTTCCACACTCTGTCGCAGGGATTGGATCTCCTGCTCTGTCTGACCCACTCTCTCTTTTGCCTGCTCCCACATCTCCTGCTGGGGCTTGCACTGATGCAACGCCTTCTCCGCCCGGTCATATTCCTGCTCCATGCGCTCCATATGGCTCTGTTGCTCCATGAGCGTTTCCAGATGGTGCTTTGCAGCATCCAGATCATGTAACAGTTGATTATGCCCCTCGGCGGCACCTTTTTGCTTGTTAATGGCATCCACAGCCTCCTGCATTTTCTGTTTTTCAGCATCCAGCGCTCCCGCTTTTTCCCTTTCCTCCCGGATCAGCCGGTCGAGATCGGCAATCAAGTCGGGATTGTCGGGAAGGTAAAGCGCTTCTTCCTCGGGGGAAACGCCCTCCGGGCGCTGAAAGACAGACTGCATCTGTGTGGATACTGTCTGCTCAAATCCGCTGCGTCTCCGTCTCAGAGCGTCTCTGGACTGTTCCAGCAGGGTTTGGAAGCGGACATATTCTGAATTGTCGAACAGCTTTCCCAGAATTTCGCTTTTCTCCGTGGCGTTGGCGGACAGGAATTTGCGAAACTCTCCCTGTGCCAGCATGACAATCCGGCGGAACTGTTCCGCATTCAGCCCCAGCAGTTCCTCGCAGCGTCTTGTCACGTTGCCCGCCCCTGAAATAGGGGGGCTGTTGGGCGATTCCAGCTTTGCGTCAATTTTGCTGTCCCGGTATTCGTTCTTTTTCCCCTGTTTTTTGGGGAAGTGGATGGTTCTGGTGACGGTATATGTTCTGCCACCCTGCTGGAATACCAGTTCGACCTTGGTATCTGCGCTCTTGTCCACATAATCTGAGTGCATCATCTCCGGCTTTCGGCTGCTTCCGCTGGCGACCCCATAGAGGGCAAAGACAATGGCATCAAAGATGGTGGTTTTGCCCGCTCCGGTGTCCCCTACCACCAGAAAAAGCCCGTTTTGGAACGCTGAAAAGTTCACCGTGGTTTCCGTGGCAAAGGAGCCAAAGGCGTTCATGGTCAGTTGGATGGGTTTCATGGCTCGTCCCCCTCCTTTGTCAGATATTCCAGTACCTTTTCCGGTAAGGACGGTGCAACCTGCATGCCATCCTCTCCCCCGTCCGAGTTGCGAAGCAGCTCTGCGGCAAAATGGAGCAGCTCCACATCCTCCTCCTCCGGTGCAACCTTTGCCCGCTCTGTGTAGAAGTCCACAAACAGCTCCTCCACGCTTTTCTCCTCCAGCTCATGGAGTTCACGCTGGCGGGTCTCTCCGGTGAAGCGCTGGAACTGGCTGGTGCGCTCCATCAGGACGCTGTTTTTGGACTGAAAGAGGGCTTCCAAATAGGAATTGATCTCCGGGGTGATTGCCCGGTCGGTGAGGACGACTTTCACATATTCTCCCGTCCCGGCGTGGGAGGCTGCCGCCATCACCTCTTCATAGGTGCCCCGATATTCCCGCATGGGATGCAGGGGCAGGATGGTCAACCGCTCGACACTGACCGGTGTGCCTTTTTTCCCCAGTGTCACCAGAAGGGGGCCCTTCTTTTCCTGCCGAATCTCGTCAAAGTGATAGCACAGGGGCGACCCGGCGTAGCGCACAGTGTCTCTGCCCACGGCATAAGCGGCGTGGATGTGTCCCAGCGCCACATAGTCAAAGCCGTCAAAGGCGGTGTAGTCCACCTGTCCCACGCCGCCCACCATGGATTCTGAGCCGCCACGCAGCCCCTCCACGCCGCCTTTTGTCACATTTTGGTGGGCGACCATCACGTTTCGATGGGAAAAGTCGATATTTTGCTGTGCCAGAATACGACGGATGGCGGTGTCATAGTCCCGGATGCTGTCATCGTCCAGCAACTGGGTCACCGCCGCCGGGAAGGTGTAGGGCAGCAGCCAGACAGTCACCGGGCCGTATTCGTCGGTGAGGGTGACATGGGTCAGCTCTTTGTGGAGAATGCCGGAGATGTGGACGTTTTGCCGTGCAAGAATATCCCGGAAGCAGGACAGGCGCTCCCCGGAGTCGTGATTTCCGGCGGCAATGAGGACGGGAATGCCCAGTTCAGTGATGCCTGTGACCATGTGGCTCAAAAGCTGCATGGCTCCGCCGGAGGGGGACTGTCTGTCGTAAACGTCCCCCGCAATGACCACAGCGTCCGGCTGGTGCTGCTTGACAAGGAGAAGCAGCTTTTCCACCCAGTCCCTTTGGTCTCCGTTTTCAATCAGGGAGACACCGTGGAGCATTTTCCCGAAGTGGAGGTCGGATAAGTGTAAGAGTTTCATGTGGGGTGTCCTTTCGGTATTGTTGACTTTTTGCGGCCTTTCCATATGTATTTTTGATTATATTCTTCTCAGCGCCCCTCGTCAATCTTCCGGCGGCGGTGTCAACGCAGGCGGTTGAGAGGGATACCAGATATTCCATCTGGGAATAGCACAAATGCAATATGGATATTGGACATCTCCCCATAGGATAGATATAATACCAGTGAACGTGGGACGGGAGGTATGCGCCATGGAGAAACCAGATGTAACAGGACGCAGGATAATGGCTGCAGGCAGTCAGCATGATTGCGCTACGGTGAGCAGAATCGGTAAAGGAGCAGCCGTCTTCATCATGGTGGCAGGGTTGGCGCTGCTTCTCTGTTCATGCGGAAAGGCGGAGGCACCAAAGCCGGAGACACCCGTAAAGGAGACAGCATCCGTGGTCTCCCCTTCCGACAAGGAAGCGATTTCGGAGAAAAACGGGACGCTCGAGCCAGCAGAGGGTGAATCGGCTGACAGCAGCACCGAAGAACCGTTAGAGACAAACCATCCGGAAAACCAAAAGGAGGACACAGAAAAAATGCTGCAACTGAAAATTGATGACACAATCGTAAACGTTTCGTGGGAGGAAAATGAGTCTGTCCTTGCGCTAAAGGGCTTATGTAAGGATTCCCCCCTTGTGGTTCAGATGTCTATGTATGGCGGTTTTGAGCAGGTGGGTTCTCTTGGCGCAAGCCTTCCCAGAGAGGATGAACAGACAACCACTGAATCTGGAGATATTGTCCTGTACTCTGGGAATCAGATTGTGGTATTCTATGGCAGCAACTCCTGGAGCTACACCCGGCTGGGACATATCACCGATCAGGACAGCAATGGCATGAAGCAGCTTCTCAGCAACGGAGATGTAACCGTCACAATCAGTATGGAGGAGCAGCCGTGAAGATTCTGGTTTTGAACGGAAGCCCTCACTTGAACGGCGCCACTTCTGACATGGTAAAGGCTTTCACAACAGGGGCGCAGGAGGCAGGACATGAGGTGGTCGCCTTTCACGTTGCACACATGAATATCCGTGGCTGTATGGCCTGCGATTCTTGCCGAAGCAGGGAAAAGAGTGTCTGCGTCCAAAAAGACGATATGCAGATAATTTACCCGGAGATTCTCTCCTCGGATATGATCGTGTTTGCCTCGCCCATTTACTACTTCACCCTTTCCGCACAGCTTCAAGCGGTGATCCACCGCACTTATGCCGTAGATATTCCCAAGAATGTGAAAAAGGTTGCGCTCATCATGAGCTCAGGCGATAAGTATGTCTATGGAGCGGCAATCACGGAGTATTTCCAATCCATTGTGGAATACTGGGGCGTGGAAAACGCCGGTATCTTCACCGCAAACGGAAAGCAGAACAAATCAGAGGAAAAGCGGGCGGAGTTGTATCAATTCGGCAGACGCTTGTAATAGGAAGATGGCATTATGCCGATCAGACGAAAATCCCCCGTGAAGCGGTTGACTCTTTGGTCTATCGCTTCACGGGGGTTTTTAGTTGTGCAATGGTGCGATTTATCCCTTCAGCTTGCTGTAGTCCTCGTCAGAGACCTTTTCCAGCCACTCCGTGCTGCCCTCAACGCCGGGTACCTCCACTGCCAGATGGGAGAACCAGCTATCCGGTGCGGCGCCGTGCCAGTGCTTCACGCCTACGGGAATGTTGACCACACTGCCGGGGGTCATCTCCACGGGCTCCTTGCCCCACTCCTGATAGTAGCCACGCCCGCCGATGCACAGCAGCATCTGTCCGCCGCCGCTGCTGGCGCGGTGGACGTGCCAGTTATTTCGGCAGCCCGGCTCAAAGGTGACGTTGAACATGGGAACCTGCTCCGTGGAGACAGGAGCCAGATAGCTTTGACCTACAAAGAACTCTCCGTAGGGGTTGGGCTGGCCAATGGGGAGGAAAATGCTGTTCTGGTACTTGTCCTTCTCGGTCAGGGCGGGAACCTCCTCGTTCCAAACCTCCTTGGCCTGACGGAACACCGCCCAGCCCTTGGGCCAGCCCACATACATGGTGGCATGGGTGATAATAGCGGCGATTTCCTCCTTGGTCACACCGTGAGCTTTGGCGTTTTGGAGATGGTAGGTCAGGGAGGAATCTGTGATGCCGCTGGCCATCAGGGATACAACCGTGATGATGCACTTGGTTTTGACGCTGATGGCTTCCTCGTTCCAAACCTCTCCAAAAAGCACATCGTCATTCAGGTGTGCAAACATGGGAGCAAAGTCTCCCAGTTGGTTTCTGCCTGCGGTCTGCACAATTTTCTCGCTCATGGTTGTATTCCTCCTGTTTCGATCGGTCTATTGCTGACATTATGTCAGCAAATAAATTGTAACGCGGTTTTCCGGCTTTGTCAATCACATTTTCGTTCCATTGGAAGGGCGTTTTAAGGAACCACTGATGGTAATTTCTGAATTCATCTAATGCGAACTATTCTTTTGAGCCTTTGGGCTTAATTCCCAACTTTATCTTCACGTCATTGACTCTCCAAAGGATAGGATGTCTATGAGCAAAACTTCCCTTCTTTTTCAGTAATTCAGCAACCGCAGAATCTTTTAGAAACACATCCCATAGTTCCTGGCGCTCTTTGAGAGGACGCTTACTATGGAGTATTTGATTTTCACAAAGACGTACCGTTCCCAGCATACCGTTATACACATCCGTAAAGTATTCGCCATCTTGTGGAAAGTTTCTCTTATTTCCATACTCGATACGGTTATGATAATAGATAACAGACCCTTCATATCTTTTCCTTGTGATTTTAGAGGCCAGACCTGTCCCGGTAAAAAGATAATAATAGGCAATTCGGCGATACATTCCATATTTAATATGCTGCTTGAACACGACATCCAAACAGAACTTGACATCCTCAGCAAATTCCATATTCTCGTCCAGGCGAATATCACCGATTGCAGATCTCTTAAACACTTTTGCGTACACCGGACACATCGCCCACTTGGACATAATTATTTGATGCTCTGAGACTTCATCACCATAGCCGGAAAAGTTTTCCCAAACTTCATTTCTGCCTTTCTCCACTCCATTGACGAGTCGTATTGAAGTTCCAACCCAAACGTCCAAATCATTTTTAATAATCTCTTCAACAGCATATCCCAGAAAATCATCAGCCAGGTAATCATCACTGTCAAGAAAAGCTATATAATCTCCCGAGGCACTATCTATGCCAAGATTTCTGGCGCTGCTTACACCTCCGGCTTTTTCCCGATGTATAACTTTTATTCTGGTGTCTTTTGATGATAATTCATTACAGATAGAAGCTGTATTATCAGTACTTCCATCGTTAATGATAATGACCTCGAACTCTTCGGTATTCTGACGATAAACACTTTCAACTGCCCGGTTCAATGTTAATTCTGCATTATGTGCCGGAACAATTATGGATACAATACCATATTTATTGTGCGCCATAGGGAATGCTCCTCTCTTTTCATGAGTGCAAAAAAAGGGCAACCAGAGTTGTCTCTCTTTCTCCGGTTAACCCTTTAAAATTTCTATATCAACTCCACTCATGATGTTCATTACATACAGCGTTTATTCTACCACAAAACTCTGTCAATTGAAATAGTTTGATCGTTGTTCAAACAAAAAAATAGCTGCCTGCAGGCATTAGAAAACACCTGCAAGCGGCATGATTTTATACTCTGGCAGCGTGGGAATGATGACCGTATAGCGCCGATCAAACTTTTTCATAGTACACACTCTGATTGATAACTCCTGTCCTTCGCACTGCACCACCATAAGTATCGTTCACACAATGCATCGCAGTTTCTTCCACACGAAACAGCATTTTAAGCAATAAGCTCAATATGTTCCGTATTTTTCCTTTTGAATGCGAAAAACGCCCATAAGGAGCATACCGGCGCCGGGTGCTCCTCATGGGCGTCATATGACAAATATGAAATTGTGGACACAGTTATCCGCTGCTTCTTTCTTTCAGGTTGGGCGTTGCCGACTGTATTCGGTTTGTCAGGCTGCACTCCGATATGCAAGACCGTTTCAACAACCTTTTTTGTTCTTAGACCACCACAACCACCTTGCCAAAGCTATGAGCGCCGTCCAGATAGGCATGTGCCTTTGGCACTTCCTCCAGGGAGAACACCCGCTCCGGGACGGCGTTGACATGGTACTTTGCCACATAGTCCAGTATGTCCTGCAAGCGTTTCCCATACACATTCCCGGAGTAAAAGCTGGTGAGATAGCCGTTGGCAGGCAGCTCCATGATTGGCTCAAAGTCGTTCAGATACCACTTTCCGCCCAATTGCCCGGTGCTGCATACAATGCCCCCTTCTGCGGTGTGAGAGAAGGTGTCCTTTAGTGTCGCAGGTCCGATCAGCTCCAGCACCCGGTCAAATTGCTGCTCTGTCTGTAAAACGCCGTCAGCGTCCACGATCACCTCATCAAATCCTGCCTCGACCAGCTGTGCCTCTTTCCGCAGACTCCTGCTGCTGCCTGTCACATGGATGCCCTGCCATCTGGCTCTCAGCAGACGCAGAAAGGCAATGCCCACGCCGCTGGTAGCGCCCCGCACCAGAACCCGGTCCCTTTCCCGAATACGCAGATTCAAAAGGGAGCCGTAGGCGGTGTAATAAGTCTCCGGCAGCGCTGCCAGCGTTGCCCAGTCCAGCTCCGTCTCCACCGGACAGATCTGCTCGTTGGGGAGTAGGGCGTATTCCGCATATCCGCCGTCAAAGGCTCTGCCCATCTCCCCCATGATGGAGATGACCTTCTGTCCCACCGGAAGCCGTTCCGGGTCGGTGGTGTCTGCCATCACACCCACGCACTCGATGCCCAGAATCCGGGGAAAGGTGACGCTGGGGGACAGTCCGTTTCGGGTAAAGATCTCCGAGTGGTTGATGCCAAAGCCCTTTACCTGTACCAGCGACCAGCCCGGTTTCACCTTCGGCGTGGGTACGTCCTGATAGATCAGCTTTTCCGGGCCTCCGGGCTCATAGATGACGATTGCCTTCATGTTCTTCCCATCCTTTCCTCTGCCAGCTTGAGCAGAGCGTTCACCGAAATCGCCAATCCTGCCGAGAGCAGGCTGCCCCAGAGAATCTTTGCAATGTTCATCGTGCGCAAGCCGTCAAACAGCAGCGCACCCAGTCCACCCGCATTGATGGAGGCGGCAATGGTGCCGATGCAGATGGTGCTGACCACTGCCAGACGCACCCCGGCAAACAGCGCCCGCTTTGCCAGCGGAATCTGTACCCTTGTGAGGATTTGCCCCTCTGTCATGCCGATACCCCTTGCCGCCTCTACCACCGACGATTCAACCTCCCGCAGACCGGTGGTGAAGCTGCGCAGAAGCAGATATTGGTTGTAGGCAGTCAGCACGATCACCGCCGTCACTGTCCCCAATCCTGTCACCGGAATCAGCACCGCAAACAGCGCCAGCGAGGGGATGGAATAGACTACGGACAAAACCTGATGCAGTGCGTTGGACAGCCGGGGACGGTTCAGGCTGAGCAGGGTCAGTGCCGCCACCAAAAGGATGGACAGAACCAGCGTCACCGCCACCAGTTGGATGTGCTGCAACAGAGGGTTGATGATTTTCTCCGGGTGGCGGGTGAGATAGTCTATCATGTGACCGCCTCCCAGAAGGTCTCCTGTTCCCGGGCGGAGCGAATCAGGGTTTCCACGAAGGGGTCTGCCGGACGTTGGACGATGTTTTTTGGGGTGTCGAACTGAAGCAGCCGCCCCTCATTCATAATCATCACCCGGTTGCCCAGCTTGAATGCTTCGTTGATGTCATGGGTGACAAAGAGGAAGGTCTTGCCCAAGCCCCCGTGGATACGCAGCAGCTCGTTTTGCAGGTTCAGCCGGGTGATGGCGTCAATGGCACCGAAGGGCTCGTCCAGCAGCATCACCTTGGGGTCTAATGCCAGCGCCAGGGCAAGACCGATACGCTGCTGCTGTCCTCCGGAAAGCTGGGATGGATAGCGGCCACGAAACCGCTCCGGCTCCAAACCTACCAGCGTCAGAAGCTCCGTGACCCGCACGGCAATCCGCTCTCTGTCCCATTTCAGCAGACCGGGCATCATGCCGATGTTCTCCTCCACGGTCAGATGGGGGAACAACCCCACCTGCTGGATGACGTAGCCCACGCCCCGGCGCAGCTCTACCGGGTCTTTATCCCCGATATGCTCGCCAAAGAGCAGAATCTCCCCGCTGTCTGGCTCATAGAGGCGGTTGGTCATTTTCAGCAGAGTGGTTTTACCGCAGCCGGAAGAACCGAGGATGGTGATAAATTCCCCCTCCTCAATGCTGGCGCTCACCGATTGCAGGGCATAGGCACGGCTGCCGGTAAACTGTTTGCAGACCTTTCGGTATTCAATGGCGGTCATCCGCTGCGCCTCCCATCCTGTCAGCCTTTGATGCTCTCATAGAAATCCTTTGCCACATCCTCATATTCTTCCTTGTCAATGTCCACCCGGGCGTTCAGCTTGGTCACTGTCTCCGTGTCCAGCTTGGCGCTGACGGCGTTGAGAATGTCGGCAATCTCCGGGTACTGTTCCAGCACCTAGTTCCGCACCACAGGGGCAAGGTTGTAGGGCGGCCATACCTGCAAATTGTCCTCCAACAGCACAAACTTGTCCGTCTCCACCAGCCTGCCCTCGGTGGTGTAGGCGGGGGCAACGTCCGCCTCGTCATTTTCCACCACCTGATACTTCAAGCCGTTGTCGTAGACCTTGCTGGATTTCCAGTCAAAGGGACCGTAGACTTTTTCCAGACCGGGCAAGCCGTCCTCCCGCTGGTCAAATTCCCCCTGAGAGGCAAAGCGGAGTTCAGCGGCGTGAGCCTGCAAATCGGAGATGGTGGAAATACCGTATTCGTCCGCTGCCTTCCGGCTGATGAAAAGTCCCTGTCCATCGTTGGCAGCGGCATAGTCCAGCCAAGTGAGCTGAAACTGTTCCTCGTAGGCTGCCTTTACCGTGGCATAGACCTCTTCCGGGTCGGTGAGAACCTCCATTTGCAGGATGGAGAGCAGCCCGGTGCCGGTGTATTCCGGATACAGGTCAATCTCCCGATTCACCAGGCTGGTATGGATGACGGAGGACGCAATATCCATTTTCCGCTCTACGGTGTAGCCTGCGTCCTCCAAGGCAAGGGCATAGAGTTCTGATACGATTTCGTTTTCGGTGAAGTCTTTCGACCCAATGACCACTGTTTTCTCCGTGGACTGTGTGCTGCCGCCGCAGGCAGTGACGGAGAGGATGAGCAGAAGGGCGAGGATGGCGGATGTGATTTGTTTTGCGTAGTGTTTCATAATAATCCTCCGTTCAGATGTATTTGTATTTCAATAGCTTTCGAGTGATGGCGTCAAACACCCCTCCACACAGCAGAGAAAGGATTGCCACCAGTACACCACCCAGTACCAGCAGGTCAGCGCGGTTCAGTCCCAGCCCGGTGAAGATGACCTCGCCCAGACCGCCTGCGCCGATTTTTGCCGCCAGCGTGGCGCTGGCCACCACCTCCACCAGCGCTGTCCGCAGACCGGAGAGAATCAGCGGCAGTGCCAATGGCACCCGCACCTTCCAGAGTGCTTCACGATCGGTCATGCCGATGCCCGCGGCAGTCTCCACCATAAAGTCCGGGACATCCCGAAAGCCAACGATGGTATTGAGCAGAATGGGGGGAATTGCCAGCAGGGTCAAAGCGATGGCTGCCGGGACGATGCCTGTCCCCACCAGCGGGATGAGCAGTATCAGGACAACCGGGTGTTTCTCAAGCACCTGCTGGTGGACTATCACAGCAGCTCCTTCTCCCGTGCCTACCGCCAGATTTTAAAGGATACCCTGAAGCGGGACAGCGGTTTTCCCGTCTATCCTGCGGATTCCAGGGAATACTTTGTGCTGGACTGCGTGATGAGCGGGTTTATTGAACAGCTCATTCAGTGTCTGGATGCCGATATGGACACGCTGGAAGCCTTTCGGCTGGCTCATGGGATGATGGAGTCCGGGGCAAAGAACACGTTGGAGCAGCAGTTTGGCATCGTGACGGGTGAAAAACGCATGAAATGATGCAGAAAAAGGTCCCCTGTACATGGCACAGGAGACCTTTCATGATAGATTGCGATATTATGCTTTCCCGTCTCGGTATTCTCTGGGGGTTACCCCATACCGCTCCCGGAATTTCCGATAAAAGTACGTCTCATTGGGAAAACCTGCCTGCTGCTGGATCTGGCTGATGGGCAGGTCGCTGTTTCTCAGCAGCATGCAAACCTGCTCCATCCGTTTGTCTGTGACATAGTCCCGGAAGCTGCGTCCGGTCAGCCTTTGGATTTGACGGCTGATGTAGTCCGGGTGATAGCTGTACCGCTGGGCAAGGTCTTGAAGAGTCATTGTGGTGTAATTGGCATCAATCTCATCCATGATCTGGGCAAAGTGCAGGGACTGGCGGCTCTCCCGGTTTTCTTCGAACTCATAGGGAGAGTGGGTTATCTCCACCGGCAGAATTTGAAGATAGGCTTCCAACAGAATCTGTCCCAGCTCGGACGGATAGGCGTACTCCATCACAATGTCCTCCATCACCCGGGGCAGCTTGTCGTTGCTCCCGCCGTGAAACAGGATGTAGTTTTGCGGTCTTTCGCTGTTGAGCACATAGCTGTACATAAACCGGGTAATCAGATTGCTGCCGCTTCGGCTGTTCAGGACGTTTTTTACCAGATAATCCTTCTCAAACATCAGGGTGAAGGAGATGTCCTCTTCATGTGCCAGCGTCTGGGACTGAACAAATCCGGCGTTCATCAGAAGA
This sequence comes from Clostridiales bacterium NK3B98, assembly GCA_000421005.1. Classification (GTDB taxonomy): domain Bacteria; phylum Bacillota; class Clostridia; order Oscillospirales; family Oscillospiraceae; genus Onthomonas. Next base: position 1,656 of record ATWA01000028.1, on the reverse strand, counting down.
ATATCGTTCTGCTTCAACACAAAGCTGTCTTTTGGTGTGGTCATAACCACCTCGCCGGAGTAGACGTACCGTATGCAGAGAAAGTCCGCATAGGACAACGGCTCACTGGAAAACCGGGTTGCCTTTTTCATCCGAAACAGGGACTGATAGGGGCTGGAATCAATGCAATCGCTCAGGTTTTCCGGCGTTTTTTGCTCCTGATAAGCGAAGAAAATGCTGGGCATATGGTAGATGCCGCCCGATTCCAGATACCCGTGCTCTTCCAGAAAGCGGTAAAAGCGGCTGGGTCCGGTCTCCGGGTGCTGCTGTCGATACCGCTCTGTTTCTGTCAATGTATATAACTGTTGCACCAGCTGATGACGCTCCATATTCTTCACTTCATTTCACGTCGGATTTTGACGGTATAGTGGTAGTATACTGGCGTTGTTCCCGAGGCCTCTTCCCTGTAAACTAGTCGTATCAAAGGCAAGACACCACAACCGCAGCGGAAGGAGGTATCCTGTTTCTATCCATTATAACGCAGCCGATACGGATTGAGCAGATACGAGTTTAAGGAGGTTTCATCATGGCTGATAACAGACAAATAGCTCAGAGCGTGCTGAAAGCAGTGGGCGGTGGGTCAAACATCACCGGCGTGACCCACTGCATGACCCGGCTTCGCTTCAACCTGAAAGATGACAGTATCCCCAATGACGACGCAGTGAAGAAGCTCAGCGGTGTTCTGGGCGTGGCACGCTCCGGGAGACAGTATCAGGTCATCATCGGACAAAATGTCCCCAAGGTCTATCAGGAGGTGCTGTCCATTGGCGGACTGACGGCCTCTGCCGCCCCCGGCACGGAGGACCAGCCCAAAGAGAAGCTGACGCCCAAAAATGTGGGCATGAACATTCTGAATTACCTTGCCGGGTCCCTCACCCCGCTGATCCCCATTCTGATCGGCGCGGCCATGTTCAAGACGGTGCTGTCCATTTTGGGCCCTGATCTGCTGGGGGTGTTCAGCGCAGAGAGCGATATTTACAAGCTGCTGGACTTCGTCTATGACGCAGGCTTCTATTTCCTGCCCATCTTCATCGGCTATACCGCAGCAAATAAGATCGGCGCATCCCCCATTCTGGGTATGTTCATGGGCGGTATCCTGCTGGCACCTGACTTTATGGCAATGGCGGCTGCGGGCGAGCCTTTCACCGTGTTCGGCATTCCCTGTATGCTCAATGACTATTCCCAATCAGTGCTGCCCAATGCTATATTATCAGCGGAGGTTCCATTCCTCCGGTGCAATATAGCCGATTCACCCTTGACAATCTTAATAAAATAGTTGTAAAATCAATGCGGATACAGGATTCTGTGTCACAAATGATTGCAATAACGAATGAATGGCTGTTTGTATCACACAATATCACTTCATGGAGATATTGTGACGCAAACAGCCATTTTGTTTCAAGTGATGGTCGGTGCAGATTGCATCATACGAATGATGGACGCAGAAAACAATCGCTTATCAACAAGCAGAAGGGAGTCACCCATAGAAATCCATCATTCCAACACCCTGATCCGCCGCATCGGGAACACCACCTACCAGATCAAGGTGTATCTCAGTGAAACGGCAAGCGAGACCTTCGAGGACAAGCTGCTGCGGCTGGTATCAACCGAAAGTGC
>ATWA01000027.1 GCA_000421005.1 Clostridiales bacterium NK3B98 | reverse complement strand
GGTCTGTTTTCCGCCATCCGGGTCTAAAATCCCTTGAAATACGTCAGTATTCCTTCGGTCTTTTATCCCCGACTGGCAAAAAACATCCTCGCTCATCCATCCGAGAGATTTATTCAGCGCTTCCCTAGCTCAGGGAGAGAAAACAGGAGATGATCTCCCAAAGGAAACCATCTCCTGTATCTTCTAATCAGTGGTGTGAATTGTGCTGCCTACCCGCTGCCTACCTGCTCCCTTTGGAAACAGGCGCACAGCAACTTAGCCCATTTCACGGCGATGAAACCAGCCGATTCTCCGCCAAAGGATGTCCAAAAACGTCCCGAAAAGCGGTGAATAGTCCAGCTGATTACCGCTTGCTGAACTGAGGAGCCCGACGTGCGGCCTTGAGACCGTACTTCTTACGCTCCTTCATACGAGGATCACGGGTGAGGAAGCCAGCCTTCTTCAGGGCGGGGCGATAATCAGCGTTCAGCTCCAGCAGGGCACGGGAGATGCCGTGACGCAGAGCGCCAGCCTGACCGGTGACGCCGCCGCCGGTGACGGTAGCAACCACGTCCACCTTGCCCAGCAGATCCACCAGCGCCAGAGGCTGACGGGTGATGAGCTTCAGGGTGTCCAGACCGAAGTAATCGTCGATCTCACGGCCATTGATGATGATGGAGCCAGTGCCGCCCTCATAGACGCGGACACGGGCGATGGAAGACTTGCGGCGGCCGGTGCCGTAAACATAAGGTCTCTTGCTCTGATACATATTCCGTTACCTCCCCTTATTCTACGACGATGGGCTTCTGAGCCTCATGGCCGTGGTCAGCGCCCTGATAGACGCGCAGACGGCGCAGGGCAGCAGCACCCAGGCTGTTCTTGGGCAGCATGCCCTTGACAGCCTGCTCCATAGCGAACTCGGGACGCTTGGCCATGAGGGTCTTGTACTGAATCTCCTTCAGGCCGCCGGTCCAGCCGGAGTGGTGACGGTAATACTTCTGGGTCAGCTTGTTGCCGGTGAGCACAGCCTTGTCCGCATTGATGACAATGACGAAATCGCCGGTGTCAACATGGGGGGTGTAGTCGGGCTTGGTCTTGCCACGGAGAATGTCGGCAGCGGCCACAGCGGTCTTGCCCAGAGGCTTGCCGGCTGCGTCAATGACATACCACTTACGCTCGACGTTCTCTTTCTTCGCCATAAAAGTAGACATATGAGAACCTCCAAATGTTCTTTCGTAAAAGTAATGCGAATGTTTCAATTTCTGCTGTTTGTGAGTGGGAAAGGGCACAAACAGCGCAAGCATATTTATAGCACACTCATTATCCTCTGTCAACAGCATTTTTGATTTAGCAGGTCGGATGCTCTTGTTTTCTCTTGTTATCTCTCTCATACTCCTGTTTTCTCGTTTTCATTTTTCGTTTTTGTTTTCGTGGGTTACATGCACGTCCAGCCCAGCAGCAACAGCAGCCCCAGACCGGGCAATCCCAGCGCCCCCAGCACCAGCGCATTGAACAGATTCAGCCCCAGCTTCACCCCAAAAGGTCCGGTATAGGGGGCAATGATGGCCAGAAAAACCGCCGCCAATGCGGTGCGAAGAGCAAGCTGCATCAGCTTCACCGGTCCCGGCCAGCACACCACCGCCACCGTCAGCACCGCCGCCCAGATCACCCATTGCTCCATACGCCCTGTCCCCTTTCCCCGCTTTTGGTTCAGGATATGTTTGGTCTAGGAAAATATTCCAGCTTGATTTGGAATAGTGGGAACATCTCAGGGCATACTGAACGTACAGCCGGCTGATGGGGCAGAGCGGGGCAACACCCAATCTGAACTGTCAAAGAGAGAACCGGGTGACCCCGCTCTCCCTTTTTGTACAGGTCTCCTTCTCCGCTGTTGAAATAGGCCGTTGCAGCAGGCGCTCCCCCGGTTGGGGTAATACGGTCAAAGGGGCTGTCTCACGAAAGCGGGACAGCCCCCAACGTACACAGAATGCAGACAACACCCTTCCAGCGGAGATGCCGGAAGGGTGTTGTTTGATTACAGAACCACATTTCTCACCAGCAGGTAGAGCATCACCGCCACATACCCCAGACCGAACAGGGTCAGTCCGAAGTTCAGCGTGCCCAGATTGCCCCGCCGTCCCTTGGGATGGGGGTCATAGTTGGCAAAGCGGTGGTTTTCCGGAGGGGTGACGATGGGATTGAAGCGGAAGAAGAGCAGCTTGTTTACCAGCTTTGCCAGCCACTCAAACAGGCTGGCGGCCAGTCTGGCGCAGACAGCGCCGACAAACGGCAGCCACACCATCAGCAGCGGGCGGTAAAAACTGTCCTCCAGACTCAGGACCTTGGGCCACGGGCTGCAGTAGGTGCTGTCTCTGCGCCGCACCATGGTGCGCACAAAGACAACGTAAAGCACAGCGCCGATGGCGATGGAGATTGCCCCGCCCTTCAGGTTGGCAGGGGAGAAGTAAGCCACTGTCTCCTCCATCCCCTGGGTGGGGAAGAAGCCCTGTGCAAAGGCCGCCACCCGCTCCAAGGTGAAATGGGGGGTCATGCCCAGCAGGGGGCAAAGCGCCGCACAGGCGGTCAGCAGCCCCATGAGGAAGGGGGAGGCTGCGGGCTTGGTCTGGTCGTACTCCGCCTGTACTGCGCTGTCGTGGTTAGGCTCAAAGAACAGGCAGACAATCAGCTTGACCATATAGCCCACCGTCATGCCCCCGGAGAGCAGGAACAAATACTCCGCCGCCTTGTACAGCCCAATATCCATCCCGGCGTGGGACAGATGGTGGATATACTCCACAATGGACTCGTGAATCAGCGTCTTGGACACATAGCCGTTAAACAGGGGGATGCCCATAATGCCAAGGGCAGGCAGCAGGAAGATGACAAAGAGCTGTTTCTTGCCCCGTCCAAAGCCCTGTAAATCGCTGAGCTCCAGCTTTCCGGTGGTGTGGGCGATAATACCCACGGTGACAAACAGCACCAGCTTGAACCAGCTATGGTTCATCATGTGCAGCAGGGTACCCCACACGGCGATGCCGTTTTCCTCCCCCAGCAGGCACTGCATAGCGGTTCCGGTGAGGATAAAGCCAATCTGGCTCATGGTGGAGCAGGCCAGCACCGCCTTTACATTGGTGTGGCAAAGCCCCATAAAGCCGCCCCACACCATGGTGATGACGCCAAACAGGAGCAGGAAATTGCCAGCGGTGACATCGTGGACGAACACCTTTGCCGCCAGCGCCAGAATGCCGAACACGCCGCCCTTGGTGATGATACCGGACAGAAGCGCCGACGCCGGGGCGGGAGCCGCCGGGTGGGCTTTGGGCAGCCATGTGTGCAGCGGCCACATACAGCACTTGGCGGCAAATCCCACCAGCGTGCAAAGCCCGGCAGCGTACAGCATGGAACGGTTTCCCTCGTAGGCGGCGACGGCAGCGGGCAGGTCGTCAAAGCGGAGGGTGCCAAGGGCATTGTAGAGCAGAAACAGTCCCATGAGGGTGACCATGCCGCCGATGACGGCGTAGGCCAGATAGGAGCCCGCCGCCTCTCTCGCCTCCTCCGTCTCGTTGTGGAGCACCAGCAGATAGGAGGCAAGGCTCATCATCTCGAAGAAGACCAGGGTGGTATAAAAGTCCCCGGAGACAAAGACCCCCATAATCGCCCCCTCTGTCAGCAGCAGAAACAGGTGGTAGCGGGCGGTCTTTTTGTCGTGGTGGAGGTATTCCCGGTCGGCAATGCCGGACACCAGCCACAGGGTTGCCGCCACCACGCACAGCAGCACCGACAGCCCGGTGACCTGAAAGTGCAGTCCCAGCCCCACCAAATCCGGCAGGTCCAGCGTTTTCCCCGTCTGGGGAATCAGCCCCAGACAGAGCAGCCATTCCAGCCCCAGCGCAGCAAGGGAGATGGGTACATCGGTTTTGGGGGTGCGGTGTCCCGCAATGCCTGCAAAGAGGCCGCCTGCCATGGGCAGCAGAACCAAAATCAGCAAATACATTCCAGACACCTCCTTACATACCCACGCAGGCCGCCAGTGCCCGGCTCAGGGATGCCACGCCAAAGCTCACCGCCAGAGAGAGCAGCATCAGCAGCACAAAGGCGGTTTTCATCCGCCAGCCCGCCTCGGTGTATCCCTCGTTGGCACGCACATCGCTGGCCTGTTCCTTTGTGGGGAAAAAGGCGGGGACAATCACCATCACCTGATACAGTCCCGTCAAAAATGCGGAGAGAATCAGGGCAGCACACCCCACAGCCCCCATCACGCCCCCTGACTCCACGGCAGCCTGAGCAATCGCCCATTTGCTGAAAAATCCCGCAAAAGGAGGAATGCCAATCAGACCCATGGAGGCCACGGTGAAGGCGGCAAAGGTCAGGGGCATCCGCTTGCCCAGTCCGGGCAGCTCGAAGACATACTCCCGTCCGCTCTGGCACAGCACAGCGCCGGCGCAGAAGAAGAGAATAATCTTAAACACGCTGTGGGCCACCATGTGCAGCAGCGCCGCCGACAGTCCCGCCCCGGTCATCACCGACGCTCCCAGCAGGATATAGCTCAGGTTGGACACGGTGGAGTAGGCCAGACGGCGCTTCAAATGCTGCATCCGCCAGCTCATGGCGGAGCCGTAGACGATGGTAAAGCAGCAGAAGCCCATCATCACCCACTGGGCAAAGCTGCCCCGGAGCAGGTCGGTGCCAAAGTTATAGTAGGTGATGCGGAGGATGGCGAAAATACCCGCATTCACCACCGCCACCGCATGGAGCAGGGCGGAAACCGGGGTGGGAGCCACCGAAGCACTGGGCAGCCAGCCATGGGCGGGCCACACCGCCGCTTTCACCCCAAAGCCGAAAAAGCCCAACAGGAAAGCGATGCGCAGCAGAGTCTCCTGTCCCTCTACATTGTTCAGGCTGCCCCCGAAGGTGAAGTCCAATTCGCCGTAGTGATAGACAAACACCATTGCGGCAAAGGCCAGCGCAGCACCGGTCATGGAGTAGAGGATATACTTTCTGCCTGCATATCTCGCTTTGCCGTCCATCTCGTGCATCACCAGCGGCAGGGTGCACAGGGTGAGCAGCTCATAGCAGAAATAGAGGGCAAAGGTGTTCCCGGCGCAGGCAATGCCGATGACCACCCCGTAGGTCATGGTGAAGAAGGCGAAGAAGCGGCTCTCACCATGCTCATGGCTCATATACTCGAAGGAATAGACAATGGCGATGGGCCACAGCACCGCCACAATCCCCAGAAACACCCGGCTCAGTCCGTCTACCCGGAAGGCAAAGGACAGCCCAGAATAGATGGTGAGCAGATTCAGCGTCTCGGCGGGGGTGTGCATCAGCAGCAGCTCCGCCAGAAGACTGGTGGCCAAGGTGACGCACAGCACCCACACCTCCCGGATGGCCCGTTGGTGCATGGGAAAGACCAGCATCACGCCGCCGCCCAGCAAAGGCAGCAGGATTGCCGCCAAAATCAGCCACGGACTCATGGCAGCACCTCCTTACTGATAGACGCAATCGTCTCGGTCAAGCCGGACAGGGGAGCGGTAAAGATGCCCAGTGCCAGCAGCGCCAGCGCCAGCACCACCAGCGGCACCAGCATACGCAAGCCCGGCTCCAACGGGGTATTGTCCTCGGCATCCTCGGTACAGCCGTGGATGATAATGGGGAACAGATACCCTGCAGTGAGAATGGCGGAAATCAGCAGCACCGCCGCTCCCACGATGCCCAGCGTACCGTACACGGAAAGTCCCCCGGTGGCAAGACTCCACTTGCTGACAAACCCGGCAAAGGGGGGAATGCCCACCAGCGACAGGGAAGCAAAGGCAAAGCAGCCGAATACCACCGGCATACGCTTGCCCATACCGGTCAGCTCATGCACCTGAGTTTTGCCGCTCTGATGAATCACCGCACCGGCACAGAGGAACAGGGCGGTCTTACTGACAGCGTGGAACACCGCCTGCAACAGCCCTCCCCCAAAGCCCGCCGGGGTAAACTGGAACAGTCCGTAGAGGACGTAACTCACCTGAGAGACGGTGGACCACGCCAGCCGGCGCTTGAACAGCCGCTCCTTGTACGCCAGCATGGAGCCGGTGAAGACGGTAATCAATGCCAGCACGGTCATGGCGGTCTGTACCCAGCTGCCCCGCAGCACCTCAGCGCCGAAGACGTAATAGGCGCAGCGGAGGATGCCCAGCACCCCCGCCTTGGTGATGCAGGCGGAGAGAATGGCAGAGGCAGGGGCAGGAGCCACCGGGTGCGCCACCGGGAGCCATTGATGCAGAGGCACCATGCCCGCCTTACAGGCAAAGCCCAGCATCAGGCAGAAGGCGGCAATCAGAGCCATAGGCAGATGCGCCTGCCCCGCCAGATTGAAGCTGCCTCCCTCGGCAAAGTTGGTAGTGTCGCAATACTGCCCGGCGTAGAAAAAGCCGAACAGCACCAGCGCAGCGCCGAACAGGGAATATCCCAGATATTTCAGCGCCGCTTTCATGCTCTCCTCCGTGCCCTCGTGGAACACCAGCGGCATACTCAGCAGGGTCATGCACTCGTAAAAGAAATAGTAGGTGAACAGGTTCTGGCTGTAGCTCAGCCCCATCATCGCCCCCAGCGTCAGCAGGAAAAAGCCGTTGAAGCGGGCCTGATGGTCGTCGTGGCTGTTGTATTCCAGTGAGAACACCCCGGCACCCAGAAACAGGGCGGAGAACAGGATGGCAAACAGGTGTCCCACCCGGTCTGCGCCAAGGCGGAAGGCAAACACTCCCATGTCCGCCACGGTGGTCAGTCCCGAGCCGGTACAGGCGGCGGCTACGGCGCAGAGCAGCGTCGCCGCCAGCGTCTCCGCAAAGAGGATATTGCGTCCGCTGTTGTTTCGCAGCAAGCCCATGAGTATACCGGATGCCATCGGCAGAATCATCGCCAGAGGGATCAGATAATTATACATCGTCAGTCCCCCTTTACAGCAGCGCTACGCCGTCGCTGAGCAGCTTACCCAGCGGTGCGCAGAAGATACCCAGCAGAATGCTGCACGCTGCCAATGCCACAATGGCAATGGCGGCGGCAAAGCCGGGAGAAAACCGGGGCAGCTTTGGCAGGTCGTCCTCCCCATGCTCCCGGATGGTCCAGATCTGCACCACCGCCGGGAGATAGTACAGGGCGTTCAGCACGCTGGAAATGGCCAGCGCCGCCAGCGCCAGCCACATCCGCCAGCCGGAGGCGAGGGCGGCATCCGCCAGAAAGAACTTCACCGCAAAGCCGCCCAGCAGGGGCAGACCGATCATGGACAGTGCGCCGATGGTGAAGCCGATACCCGCCAGCCGTGCCCGATGCCCCGCACCCCGGAGGTAGTACATCTGCTTCCGGTGTCCGCTGGCAGCAGCCAATTGTCCGGCGCAGAGGAAGAGCAAAGGCTTGGTAAATGCGTGAACCAGAATCTGGTACACCGCCGCCGCAGCGGCCGCCCTGCCCCCCAGTCCCAGACCCAGATAGATATAACCGATCTGCGCCACGGAAGAGTAGGCGATCATCCGCTTGATGTGGGTCTCTCCCATGGCTCTCACCGAGCCCACCACCATGGCGGCAAAGCCAAAGGCCAGCAGGATGTCTCCCCCATGGAACGCCCGGTAGTTTGCCTCTCCGAACAGGCAGAAAATCACCTTGAGCAGCAGCACAATATATCCCTTCAGCACCAGACCGGAGAGAATGGCGCTGGAGGATGTGGTGGCAGTACCGTGGGCATCAGGCAGCCATGTGTGGAAGGGGAACAGGGCGCTTTTCAGGCACATGCCCATGGTCATCAGTCCCATGATGACCGTCACCGGAATCAGATAGGTGCCGGATGCGATGATCTGCTCCATCTGCTCATGAATGTTGATGAGCAGCAGGTGTCCGGTGATATAGTAGGTGAAGGTCAGTCCCAGCAGGAACATTCCAGACCCCAGCAGGCTCATCATCAGGTAGCGGATGGTGGCCACCAGGGTGGGTCCGGTGTCCTTTGCCATCACCAGCGCACAGGCGGCGATGGTGTTGATTTCGATAAAGACGTAGGCGGTGAAACCGTCGTTGGTGTAAACCATGGCCATGAGGCTGGCCAGAATCAAATCGCACATGACGAAGTAGAGATTCTGCTTTTCCGCCTCCACATCCTCAAAGATTTCCCTTGACCCGCCCAGCACACACAGGAACATCACTGCGGCGAAGGCCGCCGCCAGCGCCGCCTGCAGCGGTCCCGCAGCCAGCTCGTTTCCCCATGGATGGGGCAGGATGCCGGCGGCGTAGGTGAAGCACTCCCCTTCCGGGGCAAGGATGGACAGCAGCCACAGGTTTGCCCCGCAGACAAAGGCCGACATCGTCAGATGGAAGGCCATCGCCCCTTTCCCGCTGTGGATGATGCTGGTGAGAATGCCAGTCATCATCAGCAGCACAATGGAGAAGAAGGGAACGTGATAGTAAAGAGGGAGCAATCAGTCCACCTCCTTCTTCATGGACGCCATAATCACGTCCAGATAGACGGTGTGGTATTTCTGATAGATCCGCACCACCAGCGCCAGCGCAAAGGCGGTGACAGAGACGGACACTACGATTCCGGTGAGCACCAGTCCCGCCGGGATGGGGTTGACAAAATGCTCTGCGCTGGGAGCGGCGGAAAAGTCGGTGACAATGGGGGCAATCCGTCCGTCAATATACCCGGCGCTGGTGAGCATGAGATAGATGGCGTTGTCCATCAGGTCAAAGCCGATGAGCTTTTTGATCAGATTGGGGTTAAACACCAGAGAAAATGCCCCGATGCAGAACAGAAGCACAGAAACGACCATATATCTCTGAATCCAGAGGGTTGTAAGCAGTTCCATATCACAGTTCTCCTTTGCTGAACAGGGCGTAAAACGCATAGATGGTACAGGTGACCTCAAAGCCCACCAGCAGGTCAATGGGCATGATAATCCCGGCGCTGATGATGTGGCCGGGAATGCCAAGGGGTACATGACCGGGCAGGCCGCTGCTGCCGGTCATCACATAGTCCACCAGAAACAGCCCGTATCCCATAAGGCAGACCACTTTAATCAGGTGGTACATATGCTCGTTGAAGAATCGGCGCACGTTGGCGTTTCCGAAGGTCTGGGCGTAGAGAATCATGCCGCCCCCCAGAATCGCTCCGCCGGAGAAGCCGCCGCCGGGGGAGATGTGCCCAAAGAGCATCACATACACCCCCACCAGCGCAGACAGGGGCAGCAGAATCAGCACAGCGGTACGGAGAATCATATCCCGGTCTTTTTTGCCGCTGCGGTCCTCCCGTGCCATCTCCTCCAAATCGGAGGTGGTGGTGTTGTTGTGGTCCCGGCGCAGCAGAATGGTCACGCAGGTAGCCGCCAAAAAGAGGACGCTGGACTCTCCGAAGGTGTCAAACACCCGGTAGCTCAAAATCATGCCTGCCACGATGTTGGCAGCACCAGTCTCCTCAATGCCCCGCTCAATATAGCGCTGGGAAACCTCGTTGTTGGTGGGATTGTCCGGGCTGCCAAAGAGGGGCAGATGAAGGACGGTGGCCATCAGCACCCCGAACAGGGTCAGGCAGAACACCGCCCCCACCAATTGGCTGTACCGCCGATAGAGCTGATAGCGGTCCAAGCTGCTGCCCTTGCCGGGGCGGGGCTTTTTCTCCCGGGGGGCGGGGGATGCGGCGGGCTGGCCGCACCATTCCTCCCCGTCTACCCATGCGGCAAACCGGTGGAAACGGCTGAACTTCTCCCCGCTCATTTGCCCTCCTCCTTCCCTGTCTCGTCCTCGTCGCAGTGCTCGCTGAGCTCGCGGATTTTCCGAAGGGCGAGGAAGTACAGCACTGTACTCACCCCCGCGCCCACTGCCGCCTCGGTGATGGCAAGGTCAGGCGCTTGAAGGGTGAGCCAGATCACCGACATCACCACGCTGAATCCCATGTAGGTGAGAATGGTAATCATGGTGCTTCGGTGCAGCACCACCAGCACGGCGCAGCCCACCAGAAAGAGCAGCAGCAGCACTTCTATGACATTAAATATCATCGGTCACACGTCCTCCCTTTCTTCCTGCTCCGTCCGGATGGAGACCGTATGCTCCCCCAGATCATCCACCACAGCGTATTCCATCTGGGTAATCATGTGTCCGCACACCGGGGAGGTGACCCATTGCAGGGCCAGAATGAGAATCAGCTTGAGATTGACCAGATCCCGCCCCAGACAGAGGGCAGCCCCCGCAAAAATCAGCAGCGTTCCCAGAGAGTCCGCCATAGCAGTGATGTGCAGGCGGTTGATGACAAAGTCCAGCTGGAAGACATTCCAGACCACCAGCACCATAATGGCAACGCCCAGCGCCATGAGGACGCAGCCAATGATCTGATTTACCGTCATCTTCTCTCCTCCTTTCTCCGCTGCTGGTCAGCCAGCTTGCGCAGGCGCAGGATCCGGCTGAGCACCACCACCGCCTGAAAGCTGAGCAGCGCGTACACCACGTCAATGTCCAAAATGGCGGTATTTTTCAGAAACAGCGCCAGCACCACGATAAAGTTCAAAATCAGGGTGGAAATCAGGTTGACGCCCACCAGACGGTCGGTAAAATGTCCGCTGCGGGCGATATACACCAGCGCCCCCAGCACACACAGGGCGAGAATCAGCAGAAATCCCGCCATGATACGGTGAAACAGCATCAGAATCCGCCCTCCTTCGCCCGGGAGACAATGGCCTCCATCTTGGTGAGCTGACGCACCAAATCCATCTCGCTCATATTGACGGAATAGGCGGCGTTGAAGCAGTGTACCAGAAAATCCTTGCCCTGATTCTCCACCGTGATGGTGCCGGGGGTGAGGGTGATGGAGTTGGCCAGGGTCATTTTGGCGATATTGGAGCGGAAGGGGGCGTGTACCTTAATCAGTACCGGGCGGCACATCTCCTTGAAGTCCCCCCGCAGGGTCAGCCGCAGCATGGCGATATTGGACAGGATAATCTCCCGAAGCAGCAGCAGGATATAATGCAGCGCCGCAGGCAGCAGCCGCCAGAATATCATCTCCCGGTGGATACTCCAATTGCAGAACTTACAGGTAAACCAGAACACCAGCGCCGCAATGACCCCGCCAAAAGCCAGCACCTCCGGGGTGATACTGCCGCACAGAATCACCCAGAGGGCAAAAAAGCCAATCAGCATCTCACGCACTTCCTTTCCCGTTCCTTCGGTGGAAAAATCGTCCATCTTACTTGAAATATACAAAATCATTACCATTCTACTACGAAAAAGCAAAAAGGGCAAAGACAGTTTGCACAACTTGTCTCTGCCCTTTGGGGTATCTATCAGCAAATCAGCACAATTTCCGTATTCAGCTTCGTTCTTCCCCCGGTACGGCACCCAGCGCAGGGAGGGGAATCTGGCTCAGGGCAATGGCGGCAAACATGAGCAGGCACCCCATTACCTCTCTCCCGTTCAGGCTCTGCCCCAGCAGCACCCAGCCGAACAGGGCGGAGAACACCGACTCCAGGCACATCACCAGCGAGCAGACGGTGGGGTCACAGTCCCGCTGCGCCACCATTTGCAGGGTATAGGCCACCCCGCTGGACAGCACCCCCGCATAGGCGATGCTCTGCCATGCCGCCCCCAGCAGCGGGATGGTAGGATGTTCCAGCGCCAGCGCCGGACCGGTGGACAAAACAGCGCACACCAGAAATTCCCCGCAGGCCAGCTTTACCGGGTCCACCCTAGGGGAAAAATGGTCAATCACCAGAATCTGCACCCCGAAGCCCAGAGCGCTGGCCAGCATCAGCCAGTCCCCTTTGGTGAACCCCACCGGCCCGGACAGGCAGAGCAGATACATCCCCGCCACGCTGAGCCCGGCGCAGAACCAAATCTGAGCAGGCAGTCCCCGGTGGTAAAGGAGCAGCGCCAAAAAGGGGACGATAATCACATAGAGGGCGGTGAGAAAGCCCGCCTTGCCCACGGTGGTATATTGCAGCCCCGCCTGCTGAAACATGGCGGCGGCAAACAGGGCAGCTCCGGTGCAAAGGCTGCCCACCGCCAGCGTTCTGTTCTGGTCTGGGGCAGTATTTTGTGCCTTGCCCCGGCGCAGCAGCAGAAAAATCAGCAGCACCCCGCCGCCCAGATAGCTCCGGGCAGCCTGAAAGGTGAAGGGGCCTACATAATCCATGCCCTTGCTCTGGGCTACAAAGGCGGAGCCCCAAATCATGGCGGCCAGCAGGAGCATGAGGATATTTTTCAGGGGAGATTGCTTCATGGGGTTCCTCTCAGTCGGGAATTTGGGAGATGATTTTCCGGTTAATACGCAGCATATAGTATGCCGCACACACCAGCGCCGCCACCTCCGCAATGGGATAGCTCCACCACACGGCGTTCAGCACCCCGGTACGGGCCAGCAGCCACGCAACCGGAAGCAGCACCACCAGCTGACGCACCAGTGAGATGGTCATGGCATACATTCCCTTGCCCAATGCCTGAAACACCGAGATGAAGGTGATGCCGATGGCAGCCAGAGGGAAGCTAAGGGAGATAATCCGCAGGGCAGGGATGCCGATGTCCAGCATATTCTGATTTGCGTTGAACAGGCTGAGCAGCGGCACGGTGGCCACATGAAAGATCACGCAGCCCACAGTGAGAATGGCAAAGGCATACACTGCGCCCAGCCGGATGGTTGCGGTCATGCGCTTGCGGCGGCGGGCACCGAAATTAAAGGCGATAATGGGAACAAGGGCGTTGTTCAATCCAAACACCGGCATAAAGAAGAAGCTCTGGAGCTTGAAGTAAATGCCCAGCACCGCATTGGCCGTGGAGGTAAAGCCGCCCACAATCAGGTTCATGCAGAAGGTGGTCACCGAGCCGATAGAGGCCATAATAATGGACGGCACACCCACGGAATAGATGCGCCGGATGGTAGCGCCGTGGGGACGGAGACAGTCGGACAGGCTGAGGGTGAACTCCCGGTTCACCTTGGCGTTGGCTGCGATGCCCACCGCAGCGCCAATCATCTGCCCCAGCACGGTGGCCACTGCCGCTCCGGTGACTCCCAGCTCCGGGAACGGGCCAAGGCCGAAAATAAAGCAGGGGTCCAGCGCAATGTTCACCGCCGCACCGGAGAGCTGCGCCGCCATGCTGGCCATGGTGTGACCGGTGGCCTGCAAAATCCGCTCGGAGGTCAGCTCCAGAAAAATACCCTGACAGCACAGCAGGCACACCTGAAGATACGCCACGCCGTACTCCATAATCTGGGGGTATTTGGCATCCTGTACCGCAAAAAAGGGGCGCACACCAAATACGCCCACCAGCATAAACGCCACAATAGAGCACAGAGCCAGAAACATACCGTTTCCCGCCGCCCGGCGGGCGGTGTCCCGGTCACCCTCGCCCAAAGACTTGGACAGCATGGCGTTCATACCCACGCCGGTACCGGTACCCACAGAAATCATAATGGTCTGCATGGGAAACGCCTGCGAAACGGCGGACAGGGCATCCTCTCCCAGCTTGGCCACAAAATAACTGTCCACAATGTTGTAAAGCGCCTGCACCAGCATGGAAATGATGATGGGCAGCGCCATGGTGATAATCAACTGATTGACAGGCATAACGCCCATCTTGTTCTCTTGCTGACTTTTTTCCAACAAAATCCCTCTTTTCTTTTATCTGCCCTATTATATCGGGGTTTTTCTCCCTTTTCAATCCTGTTTTTCACTTTCGGCGGTGTGTCGGTTTTTTCCCTCCCCATTGGGGGTTTGCTTGGCGAATTTTGCTTTGAGGTGCGAAAAGCGGGAGCCTCCGAAGAAGCTCCCGCTGTTGTAGTTATAGGGTTGGAGGTTGAAGCATCAACGATGTTACCATCCTCTGCCGAAGAAGTCGTTGAAGAAGTCATAGGGGTTGGAGTAACCATAGCCGTAGCTGTTGCCGCCCTGCTGGCCTTGCTGACCCTGCTGCTCCTCTGCGCTGGCATCGTCAGGCTGCTCCTCGTCCAGTGTCACCACCATGGTCAGGTAGGTGCCGTCCCGGTAGACGGTGAGGGTCAGCTCATCTCCTGCCCGCTTGGTGTTTTTCGCATCAATCAGTTCCTCGTAGGTGGTGATGTCCTGATTGTCCACCTGAGTGATGATGTCACCCACCTGCAATCCGGCTTTCTCCGAGCAGGAGCCCTCCGCCACGGTGCGGACGTAAGCGCCTACCACCATGTTGGAATACTGCTGGGCGGTGATGGAGTTCACCGTAGCCACACTGATGCCCAGATAGGGCTTGCCGGTGATATAGCCGTGGGTGATCAGGTCATCCAGAATGCTCATGGCGTCATTGATGGGAATGGCAAAGCCGATGCCCTCAATGGCGGCGGTGTTGGAGTAGAAGCTGGAGGAATACTTGGCGTTGACCACGCCGATGACCTCACCGTACTCATTAAACAAGGGGCCGCCGGAGTTGCCGGAGTTGATGGTGCAGTCGGTTTGCAGCACATTCATTACGGTGCCGTCCTCCATGGTCAGCGCCCGGTCCAGACCGGAGACGGTGCCGGAGGTCAGGGTGTTGGCGAAGGTGCCCAGGGCGTTGCCGATGGCGGAGACGGTGGAGCCGATGACCAGCTTGGAGGAATCACCGATCACCACCGGGGTGAACGTATCGCCGTCCTTGGCCTCAATCTTGATGACTGCCAGGTCAGCGTCCTCGTCGCCGCCCACATAGGTGGCCTCGTAGCTGGTGGAGTCAATGAAGGTGGCGGAAATGGCCTGATAGCCCTTGACCACATGGTAGCAGGTGAGAATATAGCCGTCGTCGGAGATGAGGAATCCGGTTCCCGCACCGATGCCGGAGGCGGTCTGCACCTCAATGCTCACCACGGAATTTTTGTACGTCTCATAAATCTGGCTGGGGCTCATGGTGTCCCCGGCGTGAACCGTCTGCTTCACCGTCCCGGCGGGGCGGTCAGAGTCGCTCATTTGCAGAGACGGGCCGTCGGTGACCTCGGTGCTCTCCGCTGCGCTCCCTGCGGCGGAGCCATTCAGGGAACGGAACATGAGGTAAGCCCCTCCCGCTCCTGCGCTGCCGCCGATCAACGCACAGGCCAGCGCCGCCGCCACGAATTTCTTCGCTCCCCCGCCGCTGCGGGACTTGCGGCTGTTCCGGTTGGTTGCGGTATAGCCCGGCTGATAGTTGTAGGAGCTGGCGCTGGAATAGCCTGCGCTTCTGGTCTGCTGGGCGCTTTCCTCATCCACCGGCTGGAAACTGTAATGATACTCTCCGCTGGGGCGGTCGCTGCCGTCATCCCCGCCGCCGGTGTAGCCGGGGCGCTGTTCAGGGGGACGGTTGTCGTTATCCGGCGTAAAGCCGCTGCCGTAGTTGCGGTCATACATATTATATCCCATATCAGGCACTCCTATCTGTGCGCCTTTGCTGCGGCGCACCTGTTTTCTGATATTGAGGATAGTGCAGGATTATGAATAAAATATGAACAGTTTTTCGGATAATCGTGAATTTCACCTTAAAATCCTTTCAGGTTTCTCCTTTTTGTCCTGAAAAGTTGCAAAAAGGGGAGGCGATTGGAACTCGTCTCCCCCTCCGTCCGGCCTTCGGCCAGCCGTCTCCCTCGAAGAGGGAGGTGTTTCTTTTTTTCGGAACGTCAAACAGCCTTGTCAAAGGCTCCCTCTCTGAGGGAGCTGTCACGGCGTAGCCGTGACTGAGGGAGTTACGCTCCCGCACTGTGCGCCACTACTGTAACCTTATTTGGTTGCCCACTGGCCGGTGGCCTCGCAGGTGAGGTAGGCGTTGATAAAGCCGTCCAGATCGCCGTCCATCACTGCGTTGACGTTGCTGGTCTCAAAGCCGGTGCGGGTGTCCTTCACCAGCGTATAGGGCATGAACACATAGGAGCGGATCTGGCTGCCCCACTCGATCTTCATCTGCACGCCCTTCAGGTCGGAAATCTTCTCGGCGTGCTGCTGCATTTTCATCTCCATCAGCTTGGCACGGAGCATCCGCATACAGTTCTCCCGGTTTTGCAGCTGGCTCCGCTCGGTCTGGCAAGAGACCACCACCCCGGTGGGCTTGTGAATCAGCCGGACGGCAGAGGAGGTCTTATTGATGTGCTGTCCGCCTGCGCCGGAGGAGCGGTAGACCTGCATCTCAATGTCCTCCTGACGGATCTCCACATCCACGTCGTCGGGCAGCTCAGGCATCACCTCAATGGCGGCAAAGGAGGTCTGGCGGCGGGCGTTGGCGTCAAAGGGAGAGACCCGCACCAGACGGTGTACGCCATGCTCCCCTCTCAGGTAGCCGTAGGCGTTTTCTCCCTCAATGGAGAGGCAGGCGGATTTGATGCCCGCCTCGTCTCCGTCCTGATAGTCCATGGTCTTGACGGTAAAGCCGTGGCGCTCCCCCCAGCGGACATACATACGAAAGAGCATCTGCGCCCAGTCCTGCGCCTCGGTGCCGCCTGCCCCGGCGTGGAAGGTGATAATGGCGTTGGAGCTGTCGTACTCCCCCCGGAACAGGGTCTGCATCCGGGCAGCTTCCAGATCCTGCTCCAGCTTGGCAAAGCCTTCTTCCAGCTCGGTGAGCAGGTCGTCGTCGTCCTCCTCCTGAGCCATTTCGCACAGCACCAGCAGGTCTTCCAGCTCGCCCTGACGCTTGTTCTGGGCTTCCAGCTTGTCCTGAAGGGTCTTGATCCGGGTGCTGACCTTCTGTGCCTTGGCCATATCGTCCCAAAAGCCCTCGCTGGTGGCCTGCATTTGCAGCATTTCCAGCTCCTGCTCGGCGGCGGACAGGTTCAGGCTCTTGCCCAGCTCCTCCAGCACCGGCTGAAGGTTATTCAGTTTTACCTTATACTCATCAAACTTAATGGATGCCATATCGTTCCACTCACTTTACACAAAATCTCATGGTCATTATATCCGAAAAACGGCACGGTGTAAAGGGGTGTAAATTGACCTTTCCCCCATCCTATGCTATACTCCTTTGCAACAGGAGGGATGATTCCATGATAATCGACAATGCCGCTTTGAAACAGCGTTCCCGCCAATGGATGAGGGAGCTTCGCCCTGCCCCTTGGCTGGTGACGTTACTCTATATTATCACCACCAGTTGGATTACCACCGCCGCTCAGGAGATGAACCCGGTGGCCCAGCGGATGGACGAGCTGACCACCCAGCTGCAGCTTGCCTCCATCAATATGGACGAAGGAGCGATGAACACCGCAATGCAGTCGCTGACCCAGCTGGCCAGCACCCGTGCTTTCTTTTTCACCCTGCTCTCTCTGGTACTGCTGATGCTGTATGCCGCCGTGGTGGAGTTTGGCTATTACAGCTACTGCCTGCGTATCACTCAGGAAGAACACGCCGGCATCGGCGAGCTGTTCTCCCGGTTCTATATGGCGGGGAAAATCATCGCCGCCGTGCTGCTCATGGCGCTGTTTATCAGCCTTTGGAGTATGCTCTTCCTCATCCCCGGCATTGTAGCCTTCTACCGCTATCGTCTGGTGCCTTATCTGCTGCTGGACGACCCGGATATGT
Source organism: Clostridiales bacterium NK3B98 (assembly GCA_000421005.1). Classification (GTDB taxonomy): domain Bacteria; phylum Bacillota; class Clostridia; order Oscillospirales; family Oscillospiraceae; genus Onthomonas. Next base: position 13,127 of record ATWA01000027.1, on the reverse strand, counting down.
CCGTGTTCAAAGCCTTCCGCCAGAGCAAGCTGATGATGTACGGGCGGAAGATGGAGCTGTTTACGCTGGACTTCTCCTTCCTCCCGCTTGTGCTGGGGGTGATGCTGCTGTCCAACGCCGTCGCCGGTTTGGCAGGCACCGGAATACTCAGTCTGGTGGTTGCCATGGTGGTATCCACCGCCTGCAACCTCTATGTCTTCCCCTATCAGCAGTTGACCTATGCCCAGTGGTACCGGCAGGTGTACAGTATGGTCATGCCGCCGGAAACTGACCGGCTGTTTTAAGGAGGTTTCCTATGGCACAGCAGAAAATCATCGCCGTGGTGGGTCTGGGGCTCATCGGCGGCTCTCTGGCAGCGGGGCTGCGGGGGTTTGAAGACTACAAAATCGTGGGCGTGGTGCGCCGTCAGGAGACCGCCGACTACGCCCTGAGCCACGGTGTAGTGGATGAGGTAACCCTTGACCCCATGTCCGTGCTGCCACAGGCGGATGTGGTTTGGCTCTGCATGAACCCTCAGGGGATTGTGGACTATATGGCAAAATATGCCCATGTGTTTCAGCCGGGAGCGCTGGTCACCGATGTGGGCGGCATCAAGACCGCCATTATGGAGGGAGCAAAGGTACTGCCTCCAGAGGTGGACTTCATCGGCTGTCACCCCATGGCGGGTACCGAGTTCTCCGGCATTGAGCATTCCTTCCCCACCATGTTCCAGCGAGCCCACTTTATCCTCACCCCCCGGCAGGAATCTACCCAGTCGCATATCGCCCTGCTGCGCCGGTGCGGGGCGTATCTGGGCTGCTCGGACATTGTGATGACCACCCCGGAGCGGCATGATGATATTATCGCCTACACCAGCCAGCTGATGCACATTATGGCGGTTGCCGTGTGCGACGACGAGGATTTGTTCCAGTGCCGTGGCTTTGAAGGCGGCTCCTTCCGGGACTGCACCCGGGTGGCGGCGCTGGATGTGCCGCTGTGGACCCAGCTGTTCTCCATGAACGCCCCTGCCCTCAGCCGGGTGATTCAGCGCCTGGAGGACAACCTCCACGCCTACCGCCTGGCGGTGGAGGCAGGGGATGCCGCCGCCCTGTCGGACAAGCTGACCTATTCCGCTGACCGCAAACGTCAGATGAACCTGCCCGGCCCCGGACAGGTGATGCTGTAAACATTTCCCACACCAAAGGAGTGACAAAACATGACCGCTTTGGAAGTACAGGGCGCCGCCGCAAAGGCAGCCGCCCGCACCCTTGCCTGCGCCGGAACCCGTGATAAAAACGCCGCATTGGAGGCCATCGCCTCCGCTTTGCTGGAGCGTACCCAAGAAATTCTCGCCGCCAACGCCGCCGACCTCTCTGCCGCCGCCGCAAGCGGCATGAGCGAGAGTATGCAGGATCGTCTCCGTCTCACCGCCCAGCGCATTGCCGGAATTGCCGACGGCGTGCGTCAGGTGGCCGCTCTGCCCGACCCCATCGGGGCGGCGGTATCTGAGGCAGTGCGTCCCAACGGCCTTCGCATCAGCCGCCGCCGGGTGCCGCTGGGGGTCATCGGCATCATCTATGAGGCCCGTCCCAATGTCACGGTGGATGCCGCCGCTCTGTGCCTGAAATCCGGCAACGCTGTCATCCTCCGGGGCGGCAAGGAGGCCTTTCGCTCCAATCAGGCGCTGACGGAGATTATGCGCTCCGCCATTGCCGGGGCGGGTCTGGACGAAAACGCCGTCTCTCTGGTGCAGGACACCAGCCGGGACAGCGCCAACGAGCTGATGCACCTCACCGCCTATCTGGATGTGCTTATCCCCAGAGGGGGACGGGGGCTGATTCGTGCCGTCACCGCCAATGCCACCGTTCCGGTGATTCGCACCGGGGAGGGGGTCTGCCACACCTTTGTGGACGAGAGTGCCGATTTGGATATGGCGGTCAGCATCGCCTACAACGCCAAATGCTCCCGCCCCAGCGTGTGCAACGCCATGGAGTGCATTCTGGTACACCGTGCCGTCGCCCCCGCCTTTCTGCCCATGATGAAGGGCAAAATGGACGAAAAATCGGTAGAGCTTCGGGGCGACGAGACCGTACAGGCTATTTTGGGAGGCTGCGTCGTTCCCGCCACGGCGGAAGACTGGGACACGGAGTACGGTGACTATATCCTTGCCGTCAAGGTTGTGGACTCTCTGGACGAGGCCATTGATTTCTGCAACACCCACGGCACCGGGCACAGCGAGGCCATTGTCACCGACCGCTACTCCAACGCCCAGCGGTTTTTGAATGAGGTGGACGCCGCCGCCGTGTACGTCAACGCCTCCACCCGGTTTACCGACGGGGGAGAGTTTGGTCTGGGTGCGGAAATCGGCATTTCCACCCAGAAAATGCACGCCCGCGGGCCTATGGGTTTGGAGGAGCTGACCTCCACCAAGTTTGTGGTCTACGGAGAGGGACAGGTGCGGTGATGGCAGACACCATTGCCGCCATTGCCACCGGAATGGTGAAAAGCGCCATCGGCATTGTCCGGCTCTCCGGAGAGAATGCCGTTGCTGCCGTCAGCGCCGTCTTTACCCCTGCCAGCGGGAAAGCCTTTGGGGACTATCCCCCCGGGCGTTTGATTCTGGGCACGCTGCGGGATGCTGACGGGCTGGTGATCGACCAGTGCCTTGCCACCTACGCCAAAGCCCCCCACAGCTACACCGGGGAGGACACCGCCGAACTGCAATGCCACGGCTCCCCCGCCGTTCTCACCGCCGCACTGGAAGCGGTGTTTGCCCACGGGGTGCGTCAGGCGGGACCGGGCGAGTTCACCCGCCGTGCCTTTCTCAATGGACAGTTGGATTTGATTCAGGCGGAGGCGGTGGCAGACCTGATTGACGCTCAGACCCCGGATGCCGTGCGTAATGCCGCCGGGCAGCTGGGCAGAGCCATGACAGAGCAGATTGAAGGGGTGGCAGAGCAGCTCACTCACCTGCTGGCTCACTTTCATGTGGTGCTGGACTACCCGGACGAGGACATTGAGCCGCTGGAAGCTCAGGAAATCGCCCAGACCCTCCACGCCGCCGCCGATACGCTGGAACGGCTGAAAGCCACCTATCGCCGGGGCAGGCAGTTGACCGAGGGGGTGCCCTGCGCCATTGTAGGCAGACCCAACGCCGGCAAGTCCTCCCTGCTCAACGCCCTGCTGGGCTATGACCGGGCTATTGTCACCCCCATTCCCGGCACCACCCGGGACACGGTGGAGGAGCGGTGCGTGCTGGGCGGGGTGCTGCTACGTCTGGTGGACACCGCCGGGCTCCGGGACACGGAGGACACGGTGGAGCGCATGGGGGTGGAGCGCAGCCGTCAGGCGCTGGAACGCTCCGAGCTGGCGCTGGTGCTGCTGGACGGCAGCGAACGGCTCACCGACGCAGACCGGGAAATTCTCGCCCTGTCGGAGGGCTGTCCCCGGCGGCTGGTGCTGGTGAGCAAGTCGGATCTGCCCACCGTTCTCGCCCTCCCGGAGGGGGTGGAGGCCATCTCCATCAGCTCCGCCACCGGGGAGGGGCTGGAGCAGTTGGAACAGGCGGTGGCCGCCTTGTTCGCCCAAAATGCCCCTATACAGGGACAGATGCTCACCAACGCCCGTCAGGCGGAGGCGGTGGGCAGAGCCGCTCAATGTCTTCGGGGTGCCGGGGATGCGCTGGAGGTCGGACTTCCCGCCGATGCGGTGCTGTCCGATGCAGAGGCCGCCCTTGCCGCCCTTCACCAGCTCACCGGACAGTCGGTGAGTGAATCGGTGACTGACCACATTTTCCGCCGCTTCTGCGTGGGAAAATAACCCCTTCCCCGGAAAAATCCCTTGCGGTCTGCCCCGCTCCTTGGTATAATGTTGTCACTGTCCGGGGGGTTGATGGAATTGGCAGACATGCGGGATTTAGGTTCCCGTGAAGAGATTCGTGAGGGTTCGAGTCCCTTACCCCCCACTTTTTTCAGAGCAGAAGCCTGTACAGCACAGGTTTCTGCTCTTCCCTTTGCTGTCCCCCTGCGGGAGCGCTTTCCTCTTGCCCTTAACCGGAAAGATTGCTATAATACAGTGTAGAATGGGATGGGAGATTGCCTTTTTCTCTCCCTATTTGTCAAATGAAGTCGGAGGATTACCTATGAAGCGTAGAATCTGTTCCATGTTTTTACTGGTTCTGATGCTGTTTACCCTGCTGCCCCAGCCTGCGGACGCAGTTCTGGCAACACCCCACATCAGCACCTCCAATGTTGTCTCCAACGGTATCTATCTCAGGTGGGCGCCGGTGGCAGGTGCGGCAAAATACCGGGTATTCCGGCTCACCAACGGCCGCTGGCGCAAGATTGGGGACACCGCCGCCGCCAACTTTACCGACACCACCGCCAAGGTAGGGCAGTCCTACACCTATACGGTTCGCTGCATTGCCAGCGATGCCAAAAGCTTTACCAGCAGATATGATCCCGTGGGTGTCACCCTTTACCGTGCCGCTACTCCTGTGATTTCCACTGCTTTCAGCGGAAATTCCGGTGTTTCACTCCGATGGAACGCTGTGACCGGGGTGAAACACTATCGGGTCTATCGAAAAGCGGGTTCCAGCTGGGTGCTGTTGTCCACCGTCAAGTCCAACAGCTTTGTTGACACTACCGTTACTGCGGGAAATACCTATACTTACACTGTCCGGGCTGTCTCGCCTGACAACAGGCACTATCTCAGCTACTTCCAAAAATCCGGTACCTCTGTCGCCTATCTGGCTGCCCCCAGGCTCGCCGGGATCAGCGCTGAAGGCACGGTGGTCAACCTGCGCTGGAAAGGGGTAGCCGGAGCGGCGCAGTACCGGGTATTTCATCTGGTCAACGGGAGCTGGAAAAAGATGCTGGACACCACCTCCACCTCCTGCCAGCTTACCGGATTCAAGCCCTATGAGAGCTGCACCTTTACGGTGCGCTGTCTCTCCAAAGACGGCAGGCAGTACACCAGCGGCTATATGACTGCCGGGCTCACCATCTCCACCGGAGAGCAATCCCGGATTGTCTGCATTGACCCGGGACATCAGCGCTATGGCAACTCTGCCAAGGAGCCCATCGGCCCCGGTTCCAGCACCATGAAGGCAAAGGTCACCGACGGTGCAACCGGGGATTACACCGGCAAGGACGAATATGTGCTGACGCTGGAGGTATCCCTGAAGCTGCAAACCGAACTGCAAAACCGTGGCTATCAGGTGGTCATGACCCGCACCACCCACGACGTAAATCTGAGCAACAAGGAGCGGGCGGATATTGCCAACCGTGCCAAGGCGGATGTGTTCCTGCGCATCCATGCGGATGATGTGGACAGTCACTCTGTCAACGGCATTATGACCATTGCTCCCACCTCCTCCAATCCCTATCTGACCTCCGCCAACATCAAGGCTTCCCAAAAGCTGTCAGACGTGATGCTGGACTCCATGGTGGCGGCAACCGGTGCAAAGCGCCGCTCCGTCATGAAAACGGACTCCATGAGCGGCATCAACTGGTCTCAGGTGCCGGTAACCATCATCGAGATGGGTCTCATGTCCAATGAGCGGGAGGACAGGCTGATGGTCACCGATGCCTATCAGTGGAAGCTGGCAAAGGGCATGGCGGACGGCGTGGACCGTTACTTTCAGGAGAATGGCTGATGAGAGGCAGAACTTCCAAAATTCCTGATTATTCCGTCTCCTTCACCGAGCCGGTGATCTGCGCCAAACCGGGGCGCACAGTGCTGCTCAAGCTGTGCATCGCCGTGCTTGCCGTGGTAGGTGTCCCGGCAGTAGGGGTGATGATCTGGGCGGAGGTCACCGGGTTCAACCTGAACCATCTCCCGGTGCTGCCCCGGCTGGGTCTGGCCGCCGTGGCCGTCGCCTGCGCCTTTGGAATCTACTCCTGCGTGCAGGAGCGGCAGGTGCAGGCCAAGCTGCTGTTCTTCCGGGAGGCGCTGGTGCTGTCCTATGCGTCCTACCCCTCCCTGTGGTCGGATGCCGCACCCGGACGGGAGATCCAGGTGCAGTACAGGGACGTGAAGCAGTGCATCTACTCCCTGCGCCGGATGAAGGTGACGCTGGACGCAAGGCGGTATTCCCTCACCCAAGACGGGGCAGCCGTTCAGAAAACCGGGGTCATTTCCTTCTCCACCCTTGGTGCCTCAGAGACGGATTTCGCCCGGCTGACGGAAAAGCACACCCCTTTGAAGGTGCTCACCAAAAACTGAACATTCGTATGGAAGTACCTGCTGTTCTCTGTAACAGCAGGTACTTTTTCTATGTGTTTATTTGAAGTGTGAAAAAATAGACAAACTGCACAAGCAATCCAAATGGCTTTTGGATAACATTCCAAAAATGCAAAAATTTCTCCCTTTGTCATTGCCATTTCCCTGTGATTTGCATATAATTGTAAACGTCAAAATTCGCATTCTCAATTTTTTGGTTGAGTTGATAAAACAACGGAGGTGTATGTATGCGAGTTCAATTTACTGAAACCGTACTGCGCGATGCAAACCAATCCCTGATGGCAACCCGACTCCCCTACTCCGACTATGAGGCCATCCTGCCCACCATGGACAAGGCCGGCTATTATTCTGTGGAGTGCTGGGGCGGTGCCACCTTCGATTCCTGCCTGCGCTATCTGAACGAGGACCCCTGGGAGCGGCTGCGCAACATCCGCAAGAATATGCCCAACACCAAGCTGCAAATGCTGCTGCGTGGTCAGAACCTGCTGGGCTACAAGCACTATCATGACGATGTGGTGGAGAAGTTCGTGGAGCTGTCCATCAAAAACGGCATTGACATTCTGCGTATCTTTGACGCACTGAATGACTTCCGCAACATCAAAACCGCTCTGGAGGCCACCAAGAAGTACGGTAACGCCAACACCATCGCCTCCGGCTGCATCTCCTACACCCAGTCTCCCGTTCACACTGTGGAGAAGTATGTGGAAATGTGCAAAGAGCTGCAGCGCATGGGCTTTGACACCATCTGCCTGAAGGACATGGCAGGCACCATGAGCCCCTTCGAGGCAGAGGGTCTTATCAAGGGCATCAAGGACGCTGTGGGCGATATGCCGCTGATCCTGCACACCCACTGCACCACCGGCATGGCCTACATGACCCTGACCAAGGCCATCGAGAGCGGCATCGACGTGATCGACACCGCCACCTCCTGCTTCTCCAACGGCACCAGCCAGCCTGCGACCGAGAGCATGTTCTATGCCCTGAAGCAGTACGGCATTGACAGCGGCCTGAACGAAAAGGCCATCAACGAGGTCAACGACTTCTTCAAGCCCGTCAAGCAGAAGTACATTGACAACGGCACCCTGAATCCCAAGAGCATGGGAACCGACGCTCAGGCGCTGGTGTACAAGGTGCCCGGCGGTATGCTTTCCAACATGATCGCCAACCTCACCGACATGGACGCCATGGATAAGTTCGACGCCGCTCTGGCGGAGATCCCCGCCGTCCGTGCCGACATGGGCTATCCTCCTCTGGTCACTCCCCTGAGCCAGATGGTGGGCAACCAGGCGGTCACCAACGTGCTGGTGGGCGAGCGCTACAAGAACATCTCCAACGAGGTGAAGAACTACTTCAAGGGCGAGTACGGCATTGCACCCGCTCCCGTGAACAAGGATCTGGAGCGTCAGATTCTGGGCGAGGGCGGCAAGCCCATCGACTGCCGCATCGAGGACTCCAAGCGCACCGGAGAGGACTTTGCCAAGGCGAAGGCCGAGCTGGGCGATCTGGCCCGCAGCGAAGAGGACGTGATGAGCTACATCTGCTATCCCAAGCAGGCGAAGGACTTCCTGGAAAAGCGCAAGGCCGACGAGGAGCGTGTTTGCAAATACACCATGGAGGCCATTGACTGAGAAGGAGGTCACTGATTATGTCCGTAGATACTACTCACATTTCCTTTGCCAACGGCCTGCTGGTGGCTGCTCTGGGCGTGAGCGTGGTCTTTGCGGTGCTGGTGCTGCTCATGGGCATCATCAAGGTTCAGACCATCGTGGTGGAGGCGCTGGAGGGCAAGAACAAAGAATCTGCCCCGGAACCCGCCGCCCCCGCTGCTCCTGCCGCACCTGCTGCCCCTGCCAAGGTGGCAAAGGGCTCCTGCGGCGGTATCGCCCTGCACGATGTTCCTGACGCCACCGCCGCCATGGTGATGGCCATTGTCGCTGACGAATTGCAGACGCCGCTGAATGAGCTGCGCTTCATTTCCATTCGGGAGGTAAAATAAGAGATGAGATACAAAGTAACATTGAACGGCCGGGTCTATGAGGTCGAGGTGGAAAAGGGTCAGGCCATTCTGGCTGACGAGTACGAGGCGCTGGCACCTGCTGCCCCCGCTCCCGCTGCTGCTCCTGCCGCCGCAGCACCCGCCGCTGCCCCCGCAGCCGCTCCTGCTCCTGCCGCCGGTCCTGTTGCCGCCGGTGACCCCATCACCTCTCCGCTGCCCGGCACTGTGGTGTCCATCAAGGTCACTGCCGGTCAGGCCGTCAAGGGCGGCGAGATTGTGGCCATTATCGAGGCCATGAAGATGGAAAACGAAGTGCTGGCTCCCAGAGACGGCACTGTGGCTCAGGTGGTGGCCAGTCAGGGCGCCGCTGTCAAGACAGGCGATCCTCTGATCATTCTGAGCTGAGGAGGTTTCGAGTATGGATTTCATCGGAGCCATTTTCTCCAACCTTGGCGAACAGACCGGCTTCGGCACCCTTGCCACCATGGGCGGCGTGGACGCCATCAAGCAGATCATTATGATCGCCATCTCCTGTGTGCTGCTCTATCTGGGCATTGTTAAGAAGTTTGAGCCGCTGCTGCTGGTGGGCATCGCCTTCGGTATGCTTTTGACCAACCTGCCCGGTTCCGGCATCTATCACCCCGAGCTGTGGTACGCCTCCGGCTCTGCCAATGTGGACTGGGGCGCTGTGCTCCACGACGGCGGTTTTCTTGACATCCTCTATCTGGGTGTCAAGCTGGGTATCTATCCCTCTCTGATCTTCGCAGGCGTGGGTGCCATGACTGACTTTGGCCCCATGATGGCCAACCCCAAGAGCATGCTGCTGGGCGCTGCCGCTCAGCTGGGCGTGTATGTGGCGATGCTGGGCGCTATCGCTCTGGGCTTCACCGGCCCTGAGGCTGCCTCCATCGGCATCATCGGCGGTGCTGACGGCCCCACCGCTATCTGGCTGACCAAGACGCTGGCACCTCACCTCCTTGGCCCAATCGCCATTGCCGCCTACTCCTATATGGCACTGATTCCCCTGATTCAGCCCCCCATTATGCGGCTGCTAACCACGGAAAAGATGCGTAAGGTAAAGATGGAGCAGCTTCGTCCCGTGTCCCAGACCGAGAAGATCCTCTTCCCCATCGTGGTCACCATCGTCACCTGCCTGATTCTCCCCTCTGTGGCCTCCCTGCTGGGCTGCCTGATGCTGGGCAACCTGTGGAAGGAGTGCGGCGTCACCGACCGTCTGTCCGACACCGCTCAGAACGCCCTGATGAACATTGTCACCATCTTCCTGGGCATCTCCGTGGGCGCTACCGCTACTGCCGCTCAGTTCCTGAGCTTGCAGACCATCGAGATCATCGTCATGGGTCTGACCGCTTTTGCCTTTGCAACTGCCGGCGGCCTGCTGATCGGCGATCTGATGTACTTCCTCACCGGCGGCAAGATCAACCCCCTCATCGGCTCTGCCGGTGTGTCCGCTGTGCCGATGGCCGCTCGTGTCTCTCAGGTAGAGGGTCAGAAGTGGAACCCGTCTAATTTCCTGCTGATGCACGCAATGGGACCCAACGTCTCCGGTGTCATCGGCTCCGCTGTGGCCGCTGGTTTCCTGCTGGCTGTCTTCGGCGGCTGATTCTCTCAGGCATCACAAAAGAGCTGTTTCTTCGGAAACAGCTCTTTTTCATGAGAAAACCCCTGTCTCTATGAGACAGGGGTAAAATTGTTCTTTATGGTTATCCAGAGAACTCAGTCAGTGCAACATCGTCTCTCCCCCAGTCAGCTTCGCTGACAGCCCCCTCTGAGAGGGGGCCTTTGGCAAAGACAGAAGACGAACAGGTTTCGCCAAAGCCTCCCTCTTAGAGGGAGGTGGCACCGCCGTAGGCGGTGACGGAGGGAGCTCCCCCCAAGCGGACCTTAATGGATAACCATATTGTGCTTTACTGGAACTTACGCACGCCCTCGGACAGCTCCGCCTCATCCATGGAGATGGTGACGGTGAACTTCAGGTTATTGCGCTCGCCGAACCGATCCAGCCAGTCCAGGAACTCCTCCATCTGAGGCACTTCCTTGTTGCGGACGATCTTGGTCAGGTTATCCACGAAGATGTGGGTGATGTCGTAGTTGCCGGCATACAGACCGCTGATGAAGCCCTTCAAAGCCTCATAGCCGGGAATGTAGAAGTCGCTGGCTTCCACCAGACGGATGTGATAGTGGATATCATAGGTCAGCTCCCGATCCCACTCGATGCAGACCACGTTGCCATGCTCAGTCAGGACGGCGGAATTGATCATTTCAATCAGTTTTTTTGTTTTTCCAGAGCCTTTATTGCCCAAGAGAACTCTAACCATAATTTGGTCACTCCTTCTAAAAAAATCTCCCCGGTGTCCGGGTTGGTTTCTTGTGCAAGTATCTTACCATAAATCCGGGAAAGATTCAACTACTTTTCCAAACAAACCTTTCCCAGAATATGAGTTTCTTTTCTGTCAGGGGTTTGCCAATCCGGTTGGAATCGACTATAATGCTCACAGATACAAAGACAGGAGGATTGCTCCCGATGAAACTGATCTCATGGAACGTCAACGGCCTGCGGGCCTGCATGAAAAAAGGCTTTGAGGACGCCTTTTATGCCCTGAACGCTGACATCTTCTGCTTGCAGGAGACCAAGCTGCAAGAGGGGCAGATTGACCTCGATCTCCCCGGCTACCACCAGTTCTGGAACTATGCGGAAAAGAAGGGCTACTCCGGTACGGCTGTCTTTACCCGTGTCCAGCCCCTTTCCGTGCGCTATGGCATGGGCATTGAGGAACATGACCACGAGGGGCGGCTGATTACGCTGGAGTACCCGGAGTTTTACTTCGTCTGCTGCTACACTCCCAATGCCCAAAACGAGCTGAAGCGGATTGACTACCGGATGGCATGGGAGGATGATTTACGCGCCTATCTCATGGCACTGGACAGGAGCAAGCCGGTGATTTATACCGGTGATCTCAACGTGGCGCACAACGAGATTGACCTGAAAAACCCCGGACCCAACCGGGGCAATGCCGGGTTCTCCGATCAGGAGCGGGAGAAAATGACCGCCCTGCTGGGCAGCGGTTTTACCGACACCTTCCGTGCCCTCTATCCCGACCGCACCGGGGCGTATAGCTGGTGGAGCTACCGCTTCCGGGCACGTCAGAACAACGCGGGATGGCGGATTGACTACTTTATCGTCTCCAACCGGCTGATGGACAAGGTCACTCAGGCGGACATCTTCCCGGAAATCGAGGGCAGCGACCACTGCCCCGTGGGACTGACGGTGGAGCTGTGATGGGGAAACGGGTTCTTTCGGTGCAGGATCTCTCCTGTCTGGGGCAGTGCTCTATGGCGGCAGCGCTTCCAGTGCTGTCCGCCTGCGGCGTTGAGTGCGCCGTGCTGCCCACTGCCCTGCTCTCCACCCACACCGGGGCGGAGTTTACCCCGCCTCACATCTGCTCCCTTCGCCCGGAAACCGCCCCCATCCTGAACCATTGGAAGGAAATGGGTCTTACCTTTGATGGGGTGGAAATCGGCTATCTGGGGGATGCGGCGCTGATCTCCACACTGTCCCAGGAGTTGGATGGGCTGACCACACCGGACGCACTGATTGCCTTAGACCCGGTGATGGGGGACAACGGCCGCTTCTATTCCGGCTTTGACCGCCGCTATGCCGCCGCTATGCGTTCCCTCTGCGGCAAATCCAGCCTGCTGCTGCCCAACCTGACAGAAGCCTGTCTCCTGTTGGAGCGTCCCATGGCTGAGACTTACGGCGAAGGGGATTGCGTAGAGCTGGCTCAGTCGCTGCGGGCGCTGGGGCCGGAAACGGTGGTGCTCACCGGGCTTGCCCTGTTTCCCGGACAGCTCACCAATCTGGTCTGTACGTCAGCGGGGAGTGTCCTGTGCAATCACCCCAGACTGCCGGGACAGTATCACGGCACCGGAGACCTGTTCGCCGCCGCCTGTGTGGGGCGGATGGTACAGGGGGATGGGGTAGCAGAGGCAGTGCGCCGGGCGGGGGAATTTGTCTGCGCCGCCATTGCCGCAACGCCACCGGACAAAGGGTATGGCACCTGTTTTGAGGGGTGTCTGCATTTACTTTGGGGAACATAGAAAAACCGCCCGGTTTGGGCGGTTTTTTTTTGCAAGGCACCATCAATAAATGCTTTTTACTTTGTCCATATATGAGACGTTTGAGTCTTCTCATTTTTAATAACGATTTTTGCGATAGCATCCATAACGCGCTGATAGATGTCGGCCACATACCGATTGCCGCACAAGAGGCAGATAGCAGCAGTAACCACAGCCGCAAAAAGCAAATTTGGTTATCCATTTGAATCCGCTTGGGGGGGCTCCCCCAGTCAGCTACGCTGACAGCCTTCCGCAGAGGTTGTGCTTCGCACTTTATCCCACTCGCCCTAAAACGTGCCACAGGCACGTTTTAAGACGGGCTCACTCAAAGAGGGGGCCTTTGGCAAAAATGGAAGACAAGCAAGTCTCGCCAGTGCCTCCCTCCTAGAGGGTAAGGCCGAAAAAGAACTATGCCAGCGGCATAGTTCATGCCGCACGGGATCATGCGCCGAAGGCGCTACCTTAAAGAGGTGGTGTCACCGAAGGTGACGGAGGGAGCCGACGGAGGGAGTTTGTATTCTCTTGCCGAGTTATCTGGATAACCAGTAAAAAAAACGAAGGACGCCCTTTCGGACATCCTTCGTTTTTTGGAGCGGAAGACGAGGCTCGAACTCGCTACCTCCACCTTGGCAAGGTGGCGCTCTACCAGATGAGCTACTCCCGCGGAACAGATGCTATTATAGCACCTGTCTGGAAAATGTCAACGGTTTTTTTGGATTTTCCAAAATTTTTTCTTCGTCAGACCGATTTGACGTAAGTGCGCTCGTGCTTATAG
>ATWA01000026.1 GCA_000421005.1 Clostridiales bacterium NK3B98 | reverse complement strand
GCATGATTTCATGGGCTCCCTCAGTCGGCTCCCTCCGCCCCTTCGGGGCACCACCTCTTTTAGGTTGCGCCTTCGGCGCATGATCCCATGCGGCCGGAACGATGCCGCTGGCATCGCTCTTTTCCGGCCTTACCCTCTGAGAGGGAGGACTCCCCCAGTCACTTCGTGACAGCCTTCCGCAGAGGTTGTGCTTCGCACTTTATCCCACTCGCCCTAAAACGTGCCACAGGCACGTTTTCAAGACGGGCTCACTCAAAGAGGGGGCCATTGGCAAAGGCAGAAGACAAGCAGGTTTCGCCAGAGGCTCCCTCCCCGAGGGAGCTGTCACGGCAAAGCCGTGACTGAGGGAGCCGGGCTGTCACCGCAGGTGACAGAGGGAGTCCCCCGCTGAGTCCCAAAGTTTTTCCTTTACTTGGTCAGCCTCTTCACCAGCGTTGCCGAATTGGGCTGGGCCAGAATGACCCGCTGGGCATTCTCCCTGCCCCGGCAGACCACAAAGCTCTTGGGCAGGTCGTCGGTAGCGCTCTCCACCTCTCCCGCCTCCTCGGCGGCACGGAGAAACGCCCGGGTTCGGTAGCTCTGAGAGGTAATGTCCAAATCAAAGATACCCACAATATCCTTGTCCCGAATCACGGTATTTGCCCCCAAAGAGAGATACATCTTCTATCCAATCCTCCCGTTTTCCACCCGCAGCACCTTGCCTGCCCGCAGGCTGCCCTGTTTTTCCTCCTCGCAGCAGGTGATAAACACCTGTCCCCCGCCGATGCGGTTGAGGACAAATTCCTGCCGTCTGGTGTCCAGCTCGCTGAGCACGTCGTCCAGCAGCAGCACCGGGTATTCCTCCCGGTCCTGAAAGCTGATCTCCCGCTCTGCCAGCTTCAAGGCAAGGGCGGCGGTTCTGGTCTGCCCCTGGGAGGAATAGGTGCGGGCGGAGACGCCGTTGATGCTCACCTCAATGTCATCCTTGTGAGGACCGGAGAGACAGCTTCTGCTCTCCCACTCCGCCTGTTTGTGCCTTTGGCTGTGGGTCAAAAGCTGGTCATAAAGGGTCTGCACGCTGGCCAGCGGGTGGGAAACGGTGCTGACGGTGCGGTATGCCAGCGTCAGCTTTTCCCGCCCCCCGGAGCAGTCGGCGTGAATCTCCGGGGCAAGCTCTGCCAGCTTTTGGAGGTAATAGGCCCGATAGTGGATGATCTGCGCCCCAAGGGTACACATTTGCAGGGAATAGGTGTCCAGCAGCCCCACCATGGAGGCATCCTCCCGGAAATCCTTCAAAATCCGGGTTTTCTGCTCCTGCAGGCGGCGGTATTCCCCCACTGCGGCGGCGTACCGGGGACGAAGCTGACTGATGGCGTCATCCAGAAACCGCCGCCGCACTGCAGCCCCCTCTTTGATGAGGGACAAATCCTCGGGACAGAACAGCACGGTATTCAGGATACCGGACAGCTCGGCGGCGCTTTTCAGCTTCACCCCGTTGGAGGCCAGGCTTCTTCTCGCCCCCCGGCGCAATCGGGCTTCCAGCCGAAAGTCCCGGTGACGGCTCTCCAGCTCCAGCACCATCCGGGCGGAAGGTGCGTCAAAGGCGATGAGCTCGCTGTCCGTCCGTGCCCGGTGGGAACGGCAGGCGGAGAAGTACCGGATGGCCTCCACCAGATTGGTCTTGCCCTGGGCGTTCTCCCCCACCACCACATTCACCCCGGGGTCAAAGGTGGTATAAAGCCCCCTGTAATTGCGAAAGTCCTCCAGATGGATGGCCTTGACAATCATGCGATGATGACCACCGTGCCGTCGATTTCCACCCGGTCGCCGGGGCGCAGCTTTTTGCCCCGCATGGTGCAAACCTCCCCGTTGACCTTCACCTCGCCGTTTTGAATCCGCAGCTTGGCATCCCCTCCGGTCTCTACCAGACCTTCAAACTTCAAAAGGGCATCCAGCTTGATATATTCCGTTGTGATTTTGCTTGTCAGTTCCATAGATGTTATCCTTTGTGTTTTACGGTTATCCAATTGAATCAGTTTAAGGGGCTCCCCCAGTCAGCCCGGCTCCCTCAGTCACGGCTTTGCCGTGACAGCCCTCCGCAGAGGTTGTGCTTCGCACTTTATCCCACTCGCCCTAAAACGTGCCACTGGCACGTTTTCAAGACGGGCTCACTCAAGGAGGGAGACTCCCCCAGTCAGCTTCGCTGACAGCCCCCTCTGGGAGGGGGCCATTGGCAAAGACGGAAGACAAACAGGTTTTGCCAATGCCTCCCTCTTAGAGGGAGGTGCCCCGAAGGGGCGGAGGGAGTCCTCCCTCTTAGAGGGTAAGGCCGAAAAAGAGCGGTGACGGAGGGAGCTTTAATTCGCCTTCAATCTCACCGGGAGCACCATGTAGGTAAAAGCATCCAGGGGCATTTCCCCCTCCCCGCCGCCGGTGATGACGCAGGGAGAAACCGCCGTATTCATGCTGAGATACACCGAGGAGGTGGGCACCGCCTTCAGGGCATCCAGCATATATTTGTTGTTAAAGCCGATTTCCAGACCGCCGCCGCTGCCCACAATGGGACAACGGTCAGAGGCGGTACCCAGCGGGGTTGCGGTTTTGATGTCCACAAAGCCCTCCTCAAAGGTGCAGCGGAGAGGGGCTTTCTGCTGTTCGCTGATGAGCAGGGAGCAGCGCTCAATGCTCTCGGTGAGCTGGCGGGTGTCCGCCGTCACCCTGATGGAGGCGGTAGAGGGAACCGCCTTTTTGTAGTTGAGGAACTCCCCTTCCAGACGGCGGGTAATCAGGGTCACATCCCCGTTTTTGAACATCACATGGCGCTCGCCCTGTACCACTTCCATATCCTGCTCCCCGTCGGCGCACATCCGCTGCACCTCCCGCAGAGCAGCGCCGGGGACCACAAAGAGAAAATGCTCTGCTCCTGTGATCTTGCTCACTTCCTCCCGGCGCAGGGCGAGGCGGTAACCGTCCACTGCCACCATGGTGAGCCGGTTGTCCTCCGCCTGGTCGATTTCGAACAGGGCTCCGGTGTGTACCGGGCGGGCATCGGACTGGGAGATGGCAAAAGAGGTGCGGTCAATCATGTCCTTCAGGTCGGATTGTTTGATGCGGAAGGTGTTCATATACTCCACCGCAGGCAGCTCGGGATATTCTCCCGGGTCAATGCCCTGAATGTTGAAGTCACTCATGCCGCATTGCAGATTGACGGTAAAGCGGTTTGTGGAAATAGTCACCATATCGTCAGGCATACGGCGGACAATCTCGCCAAAGAGCCGGGTGGAGAGCACCATCACCCCGGTTTCCTGTACACTGGCGGGAATGACGGTGCGGATGCCGGTCTTCAGGTCATAGCCGGTGATGCGTATCTCGGATTCTCTGGCTTCTACCAGAAGACCTTCCAGTGCAGGGATGGAGCTTTTCACTGCCACAGCATGAGAGGAAAAGCTGATGGCGCTTTGCAGCAGAGCTTTCTCACAGGAAAATTTCATAGGGAGCTCTCTCCTTTTTGAAAGAAAGTAAGAATTCAAAGATAGTAGTAGTAGTAGGGGGCGGGAAAATGTGGAAAAGTCGAAAAAAGCCTTGAAACCACGGGAAAAACCCCTCCACAGCGGAATGTGGAAGTTTCTGTCCTGT
Organism: Clostridiales bacterium NK3B98; assembly: GCA_000421005.1. Taxonomy (GTDB): domain Bacteria; phylum Bacillota; class Clostridia; order Oscillospirales; family Oscillospiraceae; genus Onthomonas. The sequence goes on along the minus strand of ATWA01000026.1, from coordinate 27,260 downwards.
TTCCACAGGAAAAGGGAAAGAAGGGCAGTTTTCCACACAAGGGCAATCCACAGGTGGAAGGAAATGTGGAAAAGGGGGGGCTGACAGGGTTCGGTTTTTCCGTCTCCCTCAGGAGCTTCTGGAGTTGATATTGCTCTTGATATCCCGGATGATCTCGGTGAGATCCCGATTGGTTTTGATCTGGGTCTCGATCTTGCTCAGGGAGTGCATGATGGTGGTGTGATCCTTGCCGAACACCTTGCCAATCTCAGGAAGGGAGAGGTTGGTGATGGAGCGGATGAGATAGATGGCCACCTGTCTGGCCTGCACCACGTCCTTGGTTCGGGAGGTACCCAGAATCTGCCGGGCCTCCATGGTGTAATATTTGGCGGTTTCCTCCACGATGATCTCCGGGGAGGGGACGCAGTCGTCCGGGGCGTGGATCAGCTCCCGAATGGCCCGGCCTACGTTTTCGTTGTTGATGTCCTCTCCCATGAGATCACGATAGGCCAGCAGCCGCTTCACTGTGCCCTCAATCTGCCGCACGTTGGCGGTCATATGCTGGGCGATGTACTCGATGGCCACCGGGGGCATCTCCAAGCCCAGCAAAATGGCCTTGTTTTTGATGATGGCGCACCGGGTCTCGTAGTCGGGGGGCTGAATGTCCGCCAGAAGTCCCCACTCGAACCGGGTTTGCAGCCGGTTTTCCAGCCGGGACATTTCCGATGGGGGGCGGTCGGAGGTGAGGACAATCTGGTGTCCCGCCTCATACAGGTTGTTGAAGGTGTTGAAAAATTCCTCCTGCGTCTGCTCCTTTCCGGCGATGAACTGGATATCGTCCATGAGCAGCAGATCCTTGTCCCGGTATTTCTGCCGGAAGGCGTCGGTGGTTTTGGTGCGGATGGCCTCGTTCAGCTCGTTGGTGAACTCGTCTCCCTTGATGAAGATGGTCTGATAGTCCGGGTGATCCCTGTGAATCTGGTGATAGATGGCATAGAGCAGATGGGTCTTGCCCAGACCGGACTCCCCGTAGATGAACAGAGGGTTGTAGCTGCTGCCGGGATTGCTGGCCACATGGGTGGCGGCATTGTAGGCAAACTGGTTGGAAGAACCTACCACAAAATGCTCAAAGGTAAACTCGTCGCTGCCGATGAGGGTATTGTCGTTGCGGTGGACGGCGCCGGAGCGGTACTTTTCCAGCTCCTCCCCCGCCAGAATGACCACGTCGATCTCTGCGGCAAAAATATCGTTCAGCACCTTTTTCACTGACTGGAGATACCGGGTGAGAATCAGATTTTTCTTATAGTCGGTAGGGGCGCTGAGAATCAGACGGTCCCCCTCCAATGCCACGCTCTCCACGCCGGCAAACCAAAGATTCACTGCTGCGGGAGTCAGCTCCTGCTCCAACAGCTTGACTGCGCTGCGCCAGATGTCAGCAGCGGAATTCATCTCTGACATGGTCCCTCCTGTTCCAATGCGGCAAACGGCACCGCTTGTTTCTCATAACAAAATTCCGGGCGGAATAAAAACGGAAATCCAGGACCCGGACATACCGGATAAAGTATAGCATATTTTTCCCTTTTCCACAAGGCAAAACAGGAGAGATACCATATAAAAAAAGAGAGGGTTGGACACAGAGTTTGTACAGGGGGACAAAAACAGGGAAAAATCCGGCATGGGAGACAGATTTGCCGGGAAAAAACCCTGCCGGACAGACGAAAAAAAGCAAATAGCGGTTGACATGGGGAAAACGGATGGGTTATAATACGGTTTGATTCTGGGTCAGAGCGCAAACAGGCCCGGATAATCCAGTCAGCTACGGCCGGGAGACCGGCTTGTTGAGCATTTAAAAAAAACGGAGGTGTAAAGTATGGCTACCAAACGTACCTATCAGCCCAAGAAGCTGCATCGCTCCAAGGTGCACGGATTCCGCAAGAGAATGGCCACCGCAAACGGCCGCAAGGTTCTCGCCCGCCGTCGTGCCAAGGGTCGTATCCGTCTGACCCACTGATACGGGCAGGAGCAGACAAGGGCTTGCACTGAAATAGAAATGCATAGCGCCTGATTTTCGGGATGGATGAACCTTGACCTCACCGGTCACGAAAGCGGTTGTCCATCCCAAAAGTCTTATTTTGGCGCTGAAACGGAGGCATGGCGGTTTGAAGGCATCGGTGACGTTAAAAGAAAATCGGGACTTTCAGCGGCTGTACCGCCGGGGCAAAAGCGCAGGCAGCGCCACGCTGGTGCTGTACTGGCGGGGCAACCATCTGGGCACCAACCGTCTGGGCATCACCACCGGTGCCAAGCTGGGCAACGCGGTGACGAGAAACAAAATGCGCCGCCGTGTCCGGGAGATCTACCGGCACCACAGCGGTGAGCTGCGCCGGGGGATCGACCTTGTGGTGGTGGTACGCCATCAGGCCACGGAGCGGGACTACTGGAAGCTGGATCGGGATTTTTGCCGATGCGCCCAAAAGCTGGGCATCTGGAAGCCGGAGGACAGGGCATGAAACGCCTGCTGCTGTGGCTGATCCGGTTCTATCAGACCCAGATCTCCCCCACCCGTCCCCCCGCCTGCCGCTTTATCCCCACCTGCTCGGAGTATGCCCGTCAGGCGGTGGAGCGCTACGGTGCTGCCAGAGGCAGCCTGCTGGCCGCCAAACGCCTTGCCAAATGCCAGCCCTTTCACAGACAGAAAAGCATTGAGTACGACCCGGTTCCCGAGGTTCTGCCCCGGGAGGAAGGCAACGGGCAGTAGATAACAGGTCATTTGCCCCTGTTCCCTGCTGTCTGATCGCAAGGAGGATTCACTTGATTACAGCAATTCTTCAATTTTTCGGCAGGATTCTATTATTCATCTACGATTTCTGCCACAGCTACGCCCTGACCCTGGCCCTGTTCACCCTGCTGGTGAAGCTGGTGCTCTTCCCCCTGTCCTACAAGGGCAAGCAGGGGATGATGCGCATGAACTCCCTGAACACGGAGATGCAGCGGCTGCAAAAGCAGTACGGCAAGGATCAGCAGCGCTATAATCTGGAGCTGCAAAAGCTCTATGAGGAGGAGCACGTCAACCCCATGAGCGGCTGTCTCTGGAGCCTGCTCCCCCTGCCCATCCTGATGGGTCTTTACTACGTCATCCGCAAGCCCATGTTCTATATGCTCTGCCTCACCAATGAGCAGATTGAGGCGGTGAAGAACGTGGTGGTCAACGGAGGTGTCTCTCTGGACGGGGTCAACAAGGCCTATGAGGAAATCTCCATTCTCAACGCCGTCAGCCAGAATGCCGACCTGTTCACTCAGGCGCAGAGCGCACTGGGGGATGCCGCTTCCAAGCTGCAGGCCATTGACTTCAGCTTTATCGGCATTGATCTGGGCACTGTGCCCCAGTGGCAGTTCTGGAAGTGGGACAGCGTGGACTGGAACCACATCGGACTGTTTCTCATCCCCATCTTTGTCACCGCTCTGAACTTCTTCTATTCCAAGTTCTCCATGAAGTCCAGTCAGGTGAAGAAGAACGGGGAGGAGGACGACAGCAGCAACGCCGCCACCCAGTCCACTCAGGGCATGATGCTGATGATGCCCCTGATGTACCTGTGGTTTGGCTACATCATGCCCGCCGGTATGTGTATCTACATGGCGTGCAACGCCGTGTTCAGCGCCTTGCAGGAGCTGTTCTTTGCCAAGGTGCTGAACCAGAAGTTCCAGCAGGAGGAGGAGGAGCGACAGGCTCGTCTGGCCGCCAAGCGGAACGCAGAAAAGAGCAGGAAGGCGGAGATCGCCGCCCGCCGTGCCGCCGAGGAGGCGGAGCTGCTGAAAAAGGGCGGCAAAAAGGCGCTGAAGCAGGCTCAGAAAAAGGAGCGTAAGGACTCCGGCGCCGGCGCTCTGGGTGTTCGTAAATACGCCAGAGGGCGCAGCTATGACCCGGACCGCTACCCCGCCACCACCTACCGGGACCCCGGTGACGTGGACGAGGAGGCGTTAGAGGCGGCGCTGTCCAAAAAGGGCAGAAAGCCGGAGTCCGGCGCTGAGGACAGCGAAGATTGATAAAAGGAGGAAAAGCGTTCCATGACTGAATATATCGAGACTACTGGCAAGACGGAGGACGCCGCCATTGCCGCCGCTCTGGAACAGCTTGGGCTGAGCAGAGATCAGGTCTCTGTGGAGATCATCACCCGTCCCAAGACCGGCTTTCTGGGCATCGGCAAGGTGGATGCCAAGGTTCGGGTCAGCTATGAGGCAACGGACAGGTCCGCCAAAAAGGTTGAGCCCCCTGCGCCCAGAAAGACAGACGATTATGCCGAGCCTATGAAGGTGGAGCTGTCGATTCCGAAAAAAGCAGACGAGCCCGCCCTCAAAAAGGAGAGCAAGCCCGCCGCTCCCAAAGCGGTCAAGCCTGCTCCCAAGCAGGAGAAAAAGGCTGTGGAGACCAAGGCGGAGGACAATGACAAGCCCGCCGCCGACCGCAGCGGGGACATTGTGGCCTTCCTCACCGGACTGATGGAGCATCTGGAGGTAGAGGCCAAGCCGGAGGTCAGCGTCAACGAGGACGGCGTGTATGAAGTGGTGCTGGAGGGCGACGATCTGGGCGCCCTCATCGGCCGCCGGGGAGAGACGCTGGACGCCATTCAGCAGCTCACCAACTACGCCGTGAACCATGGCAGCCGCAGCCGTGTCCGTGTCCATGTGGACTGCGAGAACTACCGTGCCAAGCGGGAGGAATCCCTGCAGCGTCTGGCCCGGAAGACCGCCGGCAAAGCGGTGAAGTACCGCCGGAACATGATGCTGGAGCCTATGAACGCCTATGAGCGCCATGTGATCCACGCAGAGCTTCAGGAGTACCACCCCAATATCTCCACCTATTCCACCGGAACCGAGCCCAACCGCCGGATCGTGGTGGCGTACAATAAGTGAGAAAAAAGCCCGCCGAAAGGCGGGCTTTTTTCTTATCGGGAGCAGGTGTAAGGGCGAGGCTTGACTCGCCCATGCAGGAGGCAGCAGGTTATGAAGCGACTGTGTTTTTCCCGTAGGGGTGCGGCTTGCCACACCCCCCTACCAAACCTGTAGGTTGCCCATGTGGGCGCGGCAAGCCACGCCCCTACAACGTGCAACGAAAGCCCCCACAACCTCCTACCTGAGAAAAGCGGTCCACAGGACCGCTTTTCTCAGCTTTTCTCAGCAGTAATTCACCTTGACCACCTTCCCGGCGCTGACCAGCAGCTCCTCCAGGGTGCGGATCAGCTTCAGCTTTTTCTCAAAGCCGATGCCAATGTCGTCGTGGGCGTCGTTGGCGGCCATGCCGAAGAAGATATTTACGTCGGTGGCCTCGTTCATCAGCATTCTGGCCAGCAGGGAGGCCGGGTCTACCTCCTCCTCAATGCGCAGCAGGGCGACCGGGTCGTCCAGCATATTCTGGCAGAGCTGGCACACCCGCTCCAGCGTGATGACCCCCTCGGTGACCATGTCCACCCCTTCCATCACCGCCATGTCGGGCACGTCCTCGTTGCCGCTGCCCATGACCACCTGCAGGGGCTTGTCCAGATACCGGCTCACCATCTTGGAGGTGTTGCCGCCGCAGACCACATGACAGCCGCTCTTGCGGAAAAACAGCTTGAGCACCCGCTCATCGTCCTTTTTGTCCGCCGGGGGGCCCATCATCAGGTTCAGATTTTCCCGCTGGCGGAAGTGGAGCACCGCCACGGTGGTGTCGTCGTCGTTCTCCCCGTCGCAGAGCTGGAGACATTTTTCCTGAAGCAGGGCGCACACCTCGGCGGCGGACAGGTCGGTCAAATCGTGGGCGCAGAGAAACTGTCCGATTTCCCGTCCCTCCCAGCCGTTGGGGGAGTGCTTGCCGATGCCGGAGTGGGTGACCCCGTCGGTCATCATGACGATATAATCCCCCTGCTGCACCTGTACCTGCGCCTCGTGAATCTCCTTATCCCCTACAAACCGGACGGTGTAGGGGGTGCGGAAGGGCTTGCCGTCCCGGAAGAGCAGGACGGTGGGGTTGTCGTAGTTCACCAGATAGACCACGTCCCCCTCCACCTCGGCGGCGGTAAAGGTGGCGTAGGCAAGGCCGTGCTCCTTGCTCACCGGGAGGGTGGAGGCCACCGTCTCAATGCACTCCTCCAGGGGAATCCTTCTGTCCAGCAGGGTGCCCAGAATGGTGCCTGTCAGGGTGGAGAGGATGTTGGCCCGCACGCCGCTGCCCAGTCCGTCAGAGATGGCCACAATTTTTCGTTCCCTTGTGCCGAAGGTGCGGTAAAAATCCCCGCACAGGGCTTCCCCCTGCTTGTTGCGGGAGCAGCAGCACAGGTCCAGGCAGAGCTGCTCCTCGTACCGCCCGCTCATGTCTCATCCTCCAGCAGAATGGCGTCCTTCAAATCCTTCACGGCGCTTTTGGTCTCCGCCGCCGTCTCACCCAGCAGGAATGCAATCTCGTGGACGGTGCGCAGCTGCTTGTTCACGATTTCATCCGCCAGCGCTGCCGCCTGCATTTTCGTCTCGCTGTTGCGGCGGCGGTTTTTCGTCTCCTCGGTGAGGTCTTTCAACGTGACCACCACCATGCCGGACTCCCGGTCCAGCTGGAAGGTCTGTTCCAGATACAGCCCGGTGTCGGACAGATAGGTGCGCTTGCTCTGCATACTCTCCCCAGAGGAGAGGAAGGAGATAAAGTCGTATTCGTCCATAATGTGGCTGACGCTCTGCCCTACCACCATCTCCGGCTCAATGTGGAACATCCGGCTGGCAGCGGGGTTGATCTGCTGGATTTTCAGGGAGGAATCCACACTGATCAGCGCCTGAGGGAGAATATCCACCACCGTATTGGCAAAGCTCTCCGCCTTTTGCCGCATATAGGGCAGGCACATCTCCGCTTCCGCCTTGCCCTGCAGCACGGCGATGGCCTTGTCCCGGCAGGTGGGATAGCCGCACATGCCGCAGTTCAGCTCGTCCTCCGGGTCGTTTTTGCCGATCTGACGGAGTACGGCGGTGATCTGCGCCTGAGAGGGGGACATTTTCAGCACCCGTTTTGCCTTGAACTCCTTGGCAAGCTCCACCTGCTCCGGCACTGCAAAGTCAATGCTGTGGTCCCGGGTGTTGGCGCTGTTTCGCACCTTTAGCTCGGAGAAGGCGGAGGACATTCCGTCCCTTCGGAAGGAGGGGCCGCCGATGCACCCGGAGCGGCAGAAGTTCATCTCAATGAAGCAGTTGGCCATCCGCCCGGCCAGCACGTCGTCAATGGCGGCGGCGCAGTCCTCGAACCCGTCCACGGAGACATACCGCCAGCCCGGCTCCCGCTCCATGGTCTCCAAAATGCCCCCCGCCTTGGGAAACAGCCGGGAGAGACGGGGGTCGGCGTTGTTGCGTCCCACAATCTCCTGTAATTGGATACCGGAGTTGCGGAACCAGTCCCGCAGCTCGTCAAAGAGCAGGGTGAAGTCAAACTGGCTCTCCGGCTCGTACCGCTCCCCTTTTTTCGCCACGCAGGGGGTGAGAAAGACGATCTTCGCCCCGGGACACCGCTGACGCAGCACCAGCCCATGGGCCTGCACAGGGGTCATCACCGGCAGCAGGTACTTTTGGGCTTTGGGGCGCACCTTTTTCACATAGGTGTTGATGGCAGCGCAGCAGGAGGAGATATAGGTCTTGCCCGGGTTTTCATGCACCAGACGCTCATACTCCGTTTTCACCAGACAGGCACCCTCGGCGGTCTCAAAAGCGTCGTCAAAGCCCAGGTCCAGCAGCGCCTCCCGCAGCACCGGGAAGCTGGTGGAAAAATAGGCGGTGAAGGAGGGGTCTACGGAGGCGACCACCCGCTCCCCGGCGGCAATGGCGGCGGCGATGGCCCCCGCCTCGGTGCTGTCCTCGGTGGCGTGCTGGGGACAGACGGTGATGCAGGTGCCGCAAAGGATGCACTCGTCCCCGATGATGCTGGCCTTGTCGTCCTTCACCCGGATGGCCTTCACCGGGCAGTAGCGGACGCATTTATAGCAGTTTTTGCACATTTTGGCGTCAAGGTTCAGAATACTCATAGTAACACTCCTGGTGAGATTGTGCAGGGCGCTTTGTGCGCCCGGGTTGTAGGGGCGAGGCTCCCCCAGTCAGCTTCGCTGACAGCCCCCTCTGGGAGGGGGCCATTGGCAAAGACGGAAGACAAGCAGTTTTCGCCAGAGGCTCCCTCTCTGAGGGAGCTGTCACGGCAAAGCCGTGACTGAGGGAGTCCTCCCGCAAAAAAGGCCGGACAACGTCCGGCCTTTTCCAATCACGCTTCGTTGAGAATAAACTCCTCAAACACCTGATCCACATTGCCCATGCCCACACCGGTGATGATCTCGTCATCAATGCCGATGGAGATGCCGTCCTTGCAGTGACCCAGGCAGAAGGCGGAGGCAAACTGCACCTTGCCGGACAGGCCGTGCTCGTCCACCAGCTCCTTCAAACGCTCCTGCACCCGATAGGAGCCCTTCTTATGGCAGCTGCTGCCGATACAAACAGAAACCTTCATCTCTTTATACCCCCTCATATTCTCTGATGACAGAAATTGCGTCGGTAATGGTCTGCTCTGCGGCGGTCTTGCCGTACTTGGTGATCTCCGCCGCATCCTTGGGCAGATGGTTCAGGCAGGCGGGGCCGCCAATGCAGCCGTTGGGACAGCACATACCCTCAATGAAGTTGTTGGGCAGCTTGCCCACCTGCGCCCGCATGAGAGCGGTCTTGCACTCGGAAATGCCGTTGCACACCATGGGATTGGCCACGAAGTCGTCGCCCCGCTCCTTGTATGCCTGGGCCACGGCCTCGCTTACGCCGCCAGTACGGGCGAAGATACGTCCGAAGTAAGAGGCGTTGTCCAGCACAGAGGGCTCCAGCTTGTCCAGCTCAATCTCCTTGGCGGTGAACAGAGCCTGCAATTCCTCGAAGGTAATCACCGAGTCGATGACACCCTCCACGTTCTCCCGCTGAATCTCCGTCTTCTTGGCGATGCAGGGACCCACAAACACGCACTTGCAGCCGGGATCCATCTTCTTCAAAATCTTGCCGATCTGCGCCATGGGGGACAGGTTGTGGGAGACGTGAGGCACCACCTTGGGGAAGCTCTTGTTGATGTAGTTGACAAAGGCGGGGCAGCAGGAGGAGGTGAGGTAGCCCATCTCAGGCGCTTTCTCCATCAGCTCTTTGGACTCCAGATAGGCGGTCATGTCAGCGCCCCAGGCGGCCTCAATGACGGTGTGGAAGCCCAGCTCCTTGATGCCGGTGACCACCTTTTCCAGTGTCACGTCCTTGACGTGGTCATACTGGGCGGCGATGGCGGGAGCAATGATGGCATAGACGTGGTACTTGCTGTTGCCCTCGCTGCCCCGGATCATGCGGATCACATCGGTGATAAAGCTCTTATCCACCACAGCGCCGAAGGGACACTGATAGACGCAGTGGCCGCAGGAGATGCACTTGTCCTCGTTGATGGTGGCCTTCTGGGTCTCCCGGTCGATGGTGAGCGCACCGGGGACGCAGGCACGGACGCAGGGGCGCACATGGCGGACAATGGCGTTGTAGGAGCAGGCCTCGGCGCAGCGTCCGCAGTCAATGCACTTGGTTTTGTCGATCACCGCCCGGCGGGTCTTCTCGTCAAAGTGAATGGCGTCCTTGGGGCAGGCGTTGAGGCAGCGGTGTGCCAGACAGCCCCGGCAGGTCTCGGTGACCTTGATGCCGTCGGCAGGGCACTCGTCGCAGGCGATGGGGAGCACCTGCACAATGGCGTCCTCATGCTGGGCGTTGATGTTGTTGCCCATGGCCACCTGAATCCGCTCCTCGGTGATGGCACGCTCCTTATAGATACAGCAGCGCATGGTGGGCTTGGAGCCGTCGGGAGAGACTTCCTTGGGAATTTTCAGCACATTTTCCACCGTCAGCTCGTCGGCATAGGCCAGCTTGGCCACCTCTGCCAGCACATGGTTTTTAATGGCCTGAACATCGGTTTCAAACAGTCCGGTCATAAGATCCACCCTTTCTTTTTCAGATCTCCCGCTTTCCGTGAGAAGGCTTGTGCCTCTTTCTTGTCAGGGGGATTGTTCGATTTTTCACATTGTCAATTATAAAATAGATTCCGTCAAATTGCAAGAAAAAGAAAACGAAAAAGGAGGAAAATGTATACAAAATAGTTACTTAATGCTAACCGCAGGGGGACCGCCGCCGCAGGCGGTGGTGGATGAGGGAGACCCCCTATCCAAAAGCACAGGGCGAGTCATGCCTCGCCCCTACACGTCCCCGTATTGTGTCTTTACCTGTTCCAGATGGCTCAAAAACGCCTGCCGCACCCAGTCCGGCCCGGTGATGACGATGCCGCCTCCCAGTCCGCACAGCCAGCCGAAAAACTGGGGGCTCACCGCCAGACGGACGGAGGTGGTGAAGTGGTCTTCCCCGTCGGGTACCATGGAGAGCTGCTCCCCGAACCGGTCCAAGAGGATGTCCGCCATGCCGTTTTCGCACCGCAGGGTCACGTCCGCCTCTCTGCCCCGGAACATACCGAAGTGAAGCCGGGCGTACTCCCCCAAATCGGTGGACTGGTAGGCCTCATCCCCGCAGCGGCGGTGGTCGGTGATGGTGATGCTGCTCATTTTGTCCACCCGGTAGTGGCGAATCTCGCTGTGCTGCTGGTCATAGGCGATGAGGTAGTAGTTCTCGTCGCTGCGCAGCAGGGCAAAGGGGCTGACCTCGTACAGCGCCCCGCCGTGGCGGAAGATTTTCTGCCGATAGAGATTGTACTTGAAGTAGCGGAAGGTGATGCGCCGGTTGCGGCTGACGGCGGCATGGATGGTGTCAATGTTGTAGTAGATGCTCTGGTTCATGCTCTTGACCCGCCCGGCCACATAGACCTGCCGCTGCAGGGAGGAGGCCTGATACCGGGAGGTGAGCCGCTCCAGCTTTTCAATGAGCTGGCTGCTCTTGCGGGCGGGGATAAACCGGGAGGACTGCACCGCATCCACCAGCAGCTTCAGCTCCGCCAGCTCAAACGCCCGGTGCAGCAGCCGATAGCCCTTGTTGGACACATGGTCAATGTCATAGCCCAGAGATTTCAGGGCTTCAATGTCGTTGTAGACGCTTTTGCGCTCCACAGAGATACCCTGCTGGGTGAGCTTTTCCACCAGCTCGGGCACGGTGAGAAAATGCTCCTGGTCGCTGTCCTCGTGGAAGATACGCAGCAGCGCCAGCAGCTTGATTTTCTGGGAGGAGGAACGGGGCATGAAATCACCTTTTAACCTTTCAGCTTCATCCATTCCGCCACGGCAAGCTGGTCGCAGCGGTTGTTGTAGGGGTTGCTGGCATGACCCTTCACCCAGTGCAGGTTGACCTGATGCAGGTCGCACAGCGCCAGCAGCCGCTCCCACAAATCCGGGTTGAGGGCGGGCTTTTTGTCACTTTTCACCCAGCCCCTTGCCTTCCAGCCCTTTGCCCAGCCCTTTTCCAATGCGTCGATGACGTACCTGGAATCGGAGTACAGCTCCACCGTGCAGGGCTCTTTCAGTGCCTCCAGCCCCCGGATCACCCCGGTCAGCTCCATGCGGTTGTTGGTGGTGGACGCCTCTCCCCCGGAGAGGACTTTTTCGTGTTCGCCGTAAATGAGAATCGCCGCCCAGCCCCCCGGCCCCGGATTGCCGGAGCAGGCGCCGTCGGTGTAGAGTGTCACTGTTTTCATAGTATCAAATCCCTGTCTATGGGCAAGCCCCTATCCAAATCAACGCCCCAATTCCTGAGAATCGGAGCGTTGAAGAAAAGCGATTATTTTTTCGTCAGCCGGGAGCGGATGACCCCTCTGCTGTCCTGAAACAGCACCACAGCAATCCAGACCACCAGCGCCAGCACCACCACGGACAGCCCCAAAAAGCTGTCGTTGAGCATATCCTCAGCGGAGGGGGCGAAGTAGTCCGCACCCAGCTCGGCGTATTCAAAGATGGCGTCTGCCAGCCACATCAGGGAAGCGCCCCAGTACATGGAGCAGAGAATACCGATGTGCAGGGTCTCATCCTGCTTCACATACCAGCACAGGGTGGCAATCACCGCAGCGGTGGCGCAAATCAGCAGAGTCATTGTACCGCACCTTCTTTCCGGCGGACAATGCTGTCCGCACCGAAGCAGACCACGCCCCAGACCACCGTGACGATCACCGCCATGGTCACGCCTACCGTGGACATCTCATGGAGCATCTCCACTGTATCCCCTGGGTCATTCATAGCCGTGAGGAAGGGGAAGAAGGGTACTACCTCGCCGTGCCAGACGTGCTCAAAGGCCAGCAGCAGCACGCCGCCCCAGAGCAGATTGCGCAGCCATGCCAGCTTGCGGCTCCATGCTACGGTGTGGTTCTCGGTGCTGATGTGGTTCAAAGCGGCGCTTTTGTGCTCCTGAGTCTTGACCACCTGCGCCGCCACAGTGACAGCCACAGCCTCAACGGCGGGTACGATAAAACATGCCATAGTAATGCACTCCTTTGCAGTTTGGATTGGAAATATCATACCACCTTGGAGGGAAAATGACAAGAGGGTTTTCAATCGGGAACAAGTGCCGTCAGTCCAAATCGTCTTCCATACAGCATGATATTACACAATGTGGTTATCCAGATAACTCAGCAAGAGAATACAGACTCCATCCGTCGGCTCCCTCCGCCCCTTCGGGGCACCTCCCTCAGAGAGGGAGGCTTTGGCAAAAACTGTTTGTCTTCTGTCTTTGCCAATGGCCCCCTCTGGGAGGGGGCTGTCAGCGTAGCTGACTGGGGGAGCCCCCCAAGCGGATTCAAATGGATAACCACATTACACAATACGGCATTTGTAGGGGTGCGGCTTGCCACACCCCACAGCAACGCCACAAAGACCCACCCACGGGCGCGGCAAGCCACGCCCCTACCAAGTGAAACGACAGGTTGTGCTTTTTTGATGTTTGGCGGCAAGTGGTGGATGAGGGAGCCCCCACCCTTTTCCAGCCGAAAACCCCCGGAAAACATCTTGACGATACCTTATAGAAACTATATAATGACTAAGATTGAACTCATGACCGTTTTTAGGGAAAGAGACGGAAAAAAACGTCAAAAATCCCGGAACAGGTCGAACAGATTTGTGGATTTGCTTCCACACAGGAGGTCGCCTTATGAGCTACACCATTCCCATCGGCCCTTACCATCCCGCACTGGAAGAGCCGGTACACGCCCGCCTCACCGTAGACGGGGAGCGCATTACCGACGCAAAGGTCTTTGTGGGCTACAACCACCGGGGCATTGAGAAGCTGGCACAGGAGCGCAACTTTATCCAGACGCTGGTGCTGGTGGAGCGGGTGTGCGGCATCTGCTCCCACTCCCACGCCCTCACCTATGCCATGTGCATTGAGAACATTATGGGGGCAGACGTACCCCGCCGGGGTCAGTATATCCGGGTGATCGTGGAGGAGCTGGAGCGCATCCACTCCCATCTGCTTTGGCTGGGCATCGCCTGCCATATTGTCGGACACGACTCCATGTTCATGCAGATTTGGAACGACCGGGAGCGTACCATGGACACCCTGGAAAACCTCACCGGCAACCGGGTGAACTACGCCATGGTCACCATCGGCGGGGCAAGGCGGGACATCAGCGACGATCAGCGCCGTGACCTGCTGGCCGCCATGGACGATCTGGAGGAGAAGATGGGAGCCATCACCCACTACCTCACCACCGACAAGACGCTGGCCATGCGTACCAAAGGGGTGGGGGTGCTCACCACCGAGGACGCTGTCCGTCTGGGCACCGTAGGCCCCCACGCACGCGCCTCCGGAGTGGATATGGACGTGCGCCGGGACGCTCCCTACTGCTGCTACGACGAGTTTGAGTTCGACGTGCCTGTGGAGCACTCCTGCGACGTGTTTGCCCGGGTGGTGATCCGGGTGAAGGAGATTTACGAGAGCATCAAGATTATTCGTCAGGCGGCGGATCTGCTGCCGGAGGGTCCCATCAATCTGGGCAACAAAATGCCCAAGGTGCCCGCCGGGGAGTTCGTCGCCCGGCATGAGGCACCCCGGGGACATCTGGTGTACAAGGTGGTCACCGACGGCGGCCAGACCAACCACCGCCTCTCCATCCACGTTCCCACCTTTAAAACCGCCCCCACCGTCCCGGTGATGCTGGTGGGCAATACGGTGGCGGATGCGGGATTGATCGTGGCCTCTATCGACCCCTGCTTCTCCTGTCTGGACCGGTGAGATGCACGAGCTGGCATTGACTCAGAGCATTCTCCACATTGTGGAGGAGGCGGTAAAAGGGCATGAGGTACAGCGGGTGAAGGAAGTGCGGCTGAAAATCGGGGACTACTCCGGGGTGGTAACCGAGAGCCTTACCTATTACTTCGGTCTGCTCAGCCGGGACACGCCGGCGCAGGACGCCGTACTCAAGCTGGAAAAGCTGCCCATTCTCATGACCTGCCGGGACTGCGGCTGGTCAGGGGAGATCAACAAGCACCATATTGAATGTCCCCAGTGCAGGGGCATCAACCTGCGGCTGGATCAGGGCAGGGAATTTTATGTAGAAAGCATTGAGGTGGAGTAAGCCTTGGAAATTAAAGTAATGCATCAGGTGATGGAGTGGAACGAAGATGTCAGCGATGCGGTGAAGCGGGAGCTGGGGTCTCATCAGGTCTGCCTGATGAATGTGCTGGGCTCCCCCGGGGCCGGCAAGACCAGCACCATTGTGGAGCTGATCGCCCGTCTTCGGGACAAGTACCGCATCGGGGTGATCGAGGGAGACATCACCGGCACCATTGACGCCGAGACCATTGACAAGCTGGGTCTGCCTGTGGTGCAGCTGGACACCGACGGAGCCTGCCACATCGAGGCTATGAGCATCCAGCACATCCTCCCCCATTTCAATTTGGACGAGCTGGACGTGCTGATGGTGGAAAACATCGGCAATCTGGTCTGCCCTGCCGAGTTCAACATCGGGGAGAGCTTCCGTCTGGCGCTGCTGAGCATCCCGGAGGGGGACGACAAGGTGGAGAAATACCCCCTGATCTTCTCCACCAGCGACGCTCTTGCCCTGAACAAGTACGATTTGAAGGAATACTTCGGCTTTGACGACGCCCGGGTGGAGCGAAACGCCAAGGCCGCCAACCCGGACATTTCCGTGTTCCGGGTGTCCAGCCGCACAGGAGAGGGACTGGATGAGCTCACCGCATGGGTGGACGGGAAAATCGCCGCCGCCCTGGGGAGAGCGTAAAGAAGGAGGGAAAAGCGTGGAAAAGACATTTCGTTGGGACAGATGGCTGTCCACCTTTGTGCTGTGCTTCCTGTTCTGGATGCTGCTGACCTGGTCGGTGGCCGTCCGGGAGCTGGCGCTGGGGGCGGTGGTCAGCGCTCTGGTGGCCGCCTTTGCGGGACGGTTTTTGATTCATGACCATCCGTTCTATCTCTATAACCCGGTGCGGCTGGTGATGCTGCTGGTGTACGTTGTGTTCGTCTTCCTGTGGGAGGTCATCAAGGCCAACCTCAGCATGGTGAAAATCGTGCTGGGCGGGGACTACAAGCCCGGTATTATCCGCATACCCGGCGGCGATCAGGTGAAGAGCCTGTACGGTCTTGCGGCGGTGAGCAACTGCATCACCCTCACCCCCGGCACCATCACCATGGATGTGGCGGAGGACGAGAGCGGCAAGAATTACTACTATGTCCACTGGATGGACGTGACCGAAACCGACCGGGAAAAGGCGGGGGAGATCATCAAGGGACGCATGGAGCGCTGGATCGGGAGGATTTGGAAATGATAGAATTGCTGATTGGCGCGATTTTCTGCGTGGCGCTGGATTTCCTGCTGCTGGTGCGTATCTGCAAAGGCCCCACCGCCGCCGACCGGATGTGCGCCGCCGACTGTCTGGATCTGGTCACCGCCACCGGGCTGGTGCTCTACGCCCTCTACTCCGGGCGGGGAATTTACATCGACATTGCCATGGTGGTTGCCATTCTGGGCTTTGTGGGCACCGTGTTCGTGGCCCGGTATCTGGAAGGGAGGATGTGAGCATGAGAATCGCCATTGACATTCTGCTGGCGGTGGGACTGTTCTTCCACTTCATCGGCGTGCTGGGGGTGCTGCGGCTGCCCGACGTGTTCGCCCGGCTTCAGGCATCCACCTGCGTGGCCACCATGGGCACCATCTGTCTGGTGCTCTCCGGGGTGCTGTACGCAGTCAGTCAGGGCAGCGGCGTGGGTACCTATGTGAAGCTGTGCCTGCTGCTGGTGCTGGTGCTTTGCACCAACCCCGTTTCCAACCATGCCCTGTGCAAGGCGGCCTATCAAATGGGAGTCAAGCCTGCCAAAGAGCTGGTGCTGGACGACTATAAGGAGGACGAGGGGAAATGAGTGATCTGAACGGAATTTTGGTATTTGTCCTCAATACCCTTGCTGTGCTGGGCGCTGTGGCGGCGGCCTGCGTGGCAGTGCGGGCGGAAAAGCGGATTGACTCGGTGATCGCCCTTGCCGCCACCGGTTCCTTTATCGCTTTGGAGTTCATCCTGCTGCAAGCTCCGGACGTGGCCATTGCCGAGGCCAGCGTGGGAGCGGTGCTGTCCACCGTGCTGTTTGTGATCGCCCTTCGCAAGGTGGAGACGGAGAAGGGAGAAGGGAAATGAGCGTGAAAAAGATTGTGCTGGCCCTGTCTCTGGCAGTGATTGCCGCCTGCGGCTGCTTCGCCGCATGGGATATGTCTGAAAGCCCCAGCACCTATAACGGGGAGGGCACCGACGTGGTGGCTCTCTACGAAAATCCCGCGGAATACGACAACACCAACGCCGACGGCGCTGCTGCCATCATCGTCAACGAAAATCTGGACAAGACCGCGGCGGAAAACGTGGTGTTCAGCGTGGTGTTCAACTTCAGAGGCTATGACACCTTGGGCGAGAGCTTCATCCTCATCGCCGCCATCGCCGGGTCGCTGGTGATTCTGCGCAAGCCCAAACAAGAGACAAAGGAATCCGACAAGGAGGCGGCGGCATGAAACTGAAGAAGAAAAACGTCATCGTCCGCTGCGCCGCTGACCTGTTCCTGCCCCTTGCCGCGGTGTTCGGCTGCTATGTGGTCTTCCACGGCAACACCAGCCCCGGCGGCGGCTTTCAGGGAGGCGTGCTGGTGGCCAGCGCCATTCTGCTGGTCTATCTGGGTCACGGAGCCGGACAGGTAAAGGGCTCCTTCTCGGAAAAGCTGCTCCATTCCAGCGAGACCATTGCGGAGATTATGTATGTGCTCATTGCCCTGCTGGGCGTGTTCACCGGGCTGAACTTCTGCTTCAACTTCGTCCTGTTTGGCAAGCAGCTGGAGACCAGCGTGCTGATGAACGACGCTGTGGGTTATCACGTTATGGCGGGCATCACCTGCCTGCTGATTATGATGCTCTCCACCCTTGACCGGGGCGAGGGCAAAGAGGAAAACCAGAGAGAGGAGGGGGATCCGGAATGCTGATGGTCAATTATCTGGGCTGCTTCGCCCTGATTGCTCTGGGCTTCTACTGCATGATTACCCGGCACGATCTGATCAAGGTGGTCATCGGCATGAGCCTTGTGGACTACGGCGCCAACCTGCTGGTGGTCTCTGTGGGCTTCCACGCCGGCGGCACCGCCCCCATCTTCACCATCTCCGAGCTGAGCCGTGCCAGCTTCTTTGTAGACCCCATTCCCCAGGCATTGACCCTTACCTCCATCGTCATCGGCGCCTGCACCACCGCCATGAGCCTCAGCCTTTGCATGATGCTCAACAGGCAGTACGGCACCCTTGACACCCGTGAAATCAGGAGGTTGAGAGGTTGATGAATACATTTATGCAGAATTTCCCCATTCTGGCCATTATGAGCCTGTTTCTCGGGGCGTTTATCACCTCTCTGGTGGCACGCCACAGCCAGAAGGCGGGCAACTTTATCTCCGCCCTGTCGGTGACGCTGGCGCTGGGCTTTATCCTCGCCCTGTTCAAGCCGGTGATGCTGGACGGGCAGATCATCACCTACTGGCTGGGCGGCTGGGAGCCTGTGGCGGGCTGGGCCATCGGCATCTGCCTTGAGGTGGATGCGCTGAGCCTGTTCTTCGGTCTCATCGTCACCGTGGCGGTGTTCGTGTCCTGCCTGTACTCCTTCACCTACATGAACCACGACGACGCTCTGCCCAACTACTATACCCTGTTCCTCATGCTATCCGGCTCGGTGCTGGGTCTGGTGCTCTCCGGCGATCTGTTTAACGTGTTCGTCATGATCGAGATTATGACCTTCACCGCCGTAGCCCTTACCGCTTTTCGCACCAGCTACGAGGGTGCGCTGGAGGGTGCGTTCAAGTATCTGGCGGTGGGCTCTCTGGGCTCCACCGGGGTGCTGGTGGGTATCGCTCTGCTCTACTCCCAGCTCCACACCCTGAACCTGGCCCAGATTGCCGCCCTCATGCCTGTGACACAGGGCAGCAGCGTGGTGCTGGCCATCGCCTTTGGTTTCCTGTTCATCGGCTTTGGCACCAAGGCCTTCCTCTTCCCCTTCCATCCTCTGGCGGCGGACGCCCATGCAGTAGCTCCCGCCTCCATCTCCCTGATGATCTCCGGCGTGCTCACCAAGTGCGGCGTGTACGGCATCATCCGCCTCACCTACATCCTGTTCCAGAACGCCAACCGTCCGGTGGTGTCCTATCTGGTCACCGGATTTGGCGCGGTGAGTATGTTCGTGTGCGTCACCATGGCCTTTAACCAGCACAACTTCAAGCGTCTGCTGGCCTTCCACTCCATCTCTCAGGTGGGCTATGTGATTACCGTGGTGGGACTGAGCAGCGCACTGGGTCTGGGGGCCGGTCTGTACCACGCTATGAACCACACCATCTTCAAGGGTCTTTTGTTCCTCACCGCCGGAGCGGTGCAGCATCAGACCGGCTCTCTGGATCTGGACCGGCTGGGCGGGCTTTCCAAGCGGATGCCCAAGACCACGGCGCTGTTTTTGATCGGCGCCGCCTCCATCAGCGGTCTGCCCCCCTTCAACGGCTTTGCCTCCAAGTGGATGATCTATCAGGCCACCTTCAACGCCGGACTGCTGCATCACAACCTGTTCTATCTGGCGGTGTGTGTGTGCGCCCTGCTCACCAGTGTGCTGACCCTGGCCTCCTTTATCAAGGTGACCCAGAGCGTCTTCTTCGGCCAGCTTCCCAAAGAGTATGAGCAGGTGGAGGAGGTGCCTCTGGCCATGCGCCTGCCCATGTGGATTCTGGCGGTGTTGTGCGTGGTCACCGGGCTGTTCCCCTCTCTGGTGCAGACCTACCTGCTCACCCCGGCGGTCAGCGCCATTGCCAACATCCCCGCCTATGTGGATGCCGCCATGGGCGCAGGCTATGCCGCTGATCGCAGCGTGCCCGGCGGGGTCATCGCCTCCCTGCCTGTCACCAATACATGGACGCCTACCGCATGGCTGGCGCTGCTGTTCTCGGTGACCTGCGCCGTGGCCATTGTGGCCATTCTGGGCAGCCCCAAAGACAGGCAGCATGAGTACATCTCCCAGATGGGGGAGGAGGAGAGCGCCAAGTACGACTCCTTCTTCTCCGGTGAACAGGCGGTCTACTCTCAGGTAGGCGGCAGCGACCTGTTCTGGGGCTTCAAGCACAACTGGCGCAAGTATTTCGCCGTGATGCACAACTGGCACAGCGGCATCGTCAACGACTACACCCTCTACGGCGTGGCGGCCATCGCCTTCGTCCTGCTGGTGTGCGTCACCACGCTGTAAAGGAGGGAGGACAAGATGAACATTTTGCTTTACAATCTCTTCTATTTGCTGGTCTTCCCCGGACTGCTGTTCTGCATCCTCATGGGCGTGCTTCTCTCCGGACTGGACCGGATTCTGGTGGCCCGGATGCAGCGCCGGGTGGGTCCCCCTCTGCTGCAAAACTGGTATGACTTCCTCAAGTGCATGGGCAAGGAGACCATCATTCCCCGCCATGCCCGGCGGACGGTGTATCTCTTCGCCCCGGTGGTGGGCTTCGGGGCGCTGATTACCATTTCCCTGTTCCTGCCTGTTTTGAACGGGAAAGCCGCCTTCTCCGGCAACAGCGATCTGGTGGTCATCCTCTATCTGCTGACGCTGGTGAGCGTGTGCGGCATGGTAGGCGCTTCCGCCTCCGGCTCCCCCTTTGCCGGGGTGGGTCTCAGCCGGGAGATGGTTGCCATGATCTCCTACGAGCTGCCCTTTGTGCTGGTGATGCTGTCGGTGAGTTTGAAAACGGTGGCGCTGAACCCCATGGGCGCTCCCCTCACCTTCTCCCTCACCGAGATTTGGAACTATCAGGCGGCCCACGGCCCGCTGATCTGCCATTGGAGCCTGATTCCCGCCGCCCTTGCCATGCTGTTTGTCATCCCCTGCGAGGTGGGGATGCACCCCTTCGACGTGGCGGAGGCGGAGACGGAAATCTGCGAGGGTATGCTGGCGGAGTACAGCGGCAAGCCCCTTGCAGTATACAAGCTGACCCACATGGTCAAAATGTATGTGATGTGCGCCCTGTTCTATGTGCTGTTTCTGGGCGGTCTCTCCACCGGAATGGCGGCAGTGGACGTGGTGATCTTCGTTCTGGTCTGCGCCCTGCTCACCTTCCTGACCATGAGCCTTCCCCATGCCGTGTGCGCCCGGTTCAAGGTGGAGCAGGTGTTCCAGTTCTACTGGACCTGGGTGGCAGCGCTGGCGCTGGTCAGTCTGGTACTGGTATTCTTCGGTCTGTAAGGAGGGCGTGGAATGTTTGAAAAAATGATCGACAAGAGCATGGCGAAAAGCCCGTGGATCTTCCACATCAACGCCGGCTCCTGCAACGGCTGTGATATTGAGCTGGTCAGCGTACTCACCCCCCGGTATGATGCGGAGCGTCTGGGCTTCCGCCTCACCGGAACCCCCCGTCAGGCGGATATCGTGGTGGTCAGCGGCCCGGTGACCCTGCAAAGCCGTGACCGCCTCATCCGCACCCTGGAGCAGGTGCCCCAGCCCCGGGTGGTGGTGAGCCTTGGCTCCTGCCCCCGCAGCGGCAACGTGTTCAAGGGCAGCTATGCCATTGACGGGCCGCTGGAAAAGTGGACCCATGTGGACGTGTCTGTGGCGGGCTGCACCCCCAAGCCGGAGGCTATCGTGGCGGCGCTGGCACAGGCCACCCAGATTCTGGAACAGAAGCGAAAGGAGATGCGGAAGTAATGCTGCCCTATGTGACAAAAGCCCTCTCCAACCTGTTCAAAAAACCCAGCACCGAAGCCTTCCCCGCCGGGGAGCCTCCCAAGGCTGCCCCCCACTACCGGGGACGGCTCCACTATGACCCCACCCTTTGCATCAACTGCGGTATGTGTATGCGGGTGTGCGCCCCTCAGGCGATTACCAGAGAGATCGTCAAGCTGGAAAACGGGGATCAGCAGATCACCTTCACCTATGACATGACCTCCTGCACCTTCTGCAATACCTGCTCCGATTTCTGCTCCAAAAAGGCGATCACCCTCACCGAGGACTATATGATCGTAGGCACCAAGCCGGAGGACTTTCTGGTGTCCGGCACCTTTATCAAAAAGGCACCCCCACCCAAGCCCAAGCTGACCCCGGAGCAGATTGCCGAGATGAAGGAAAAAGCGGAGGCCGCCAAGGCTGCCAAAGCCGCCGCCGGGGGAGTTGCCCCCGCCGCCCCTGCCGGGGAGAAGCCCAAGTTCACCCCGGAGCAGATTGCGGAGATGAAGGCCGCCGCCGAGGCGAAAAAAGCCGCTGCCGCCAAACAAGAGGGCTGATTTTGACTGCCAGAGTGCATCTCACCGTCACCGGGGTGGTGCAGGGGGTGGGCTTTCGGCCCACCCTCCACCGGCTGGCGGAGGAATACGCTTTTTCCGGCTGGTGCCAAAATACGGTGGACGGGGTGGAGCTGGAAGCGCAGGGGGAAAGCAATACACTCTCCGCCCTGCCCCGGCTGATTCTGGAAAACGCACCGCCACTCTCCCGCATCGACCATATCCGGATGGACACCGTGGAGCCCCGGGAGGGAGAGGGGGGCTTTTCCATTTTGCAAAGCCCTCCCCCCGGACAGGGCAGGGCGCTGGTCAGCCCGGATACCGCCACCTGCGCTGATTGCAGGCGGGAGCTGTTTGACCCGAAAGACCGGCGCTTTCGCCATCCCTTTGTCAACTGCACCAACTGCGGGCCCCGGTTTTCCATTTTGAAGCGCCTCCCCTACGACCGGGATAACACCGCCATGGCACCATTCCCCATGTGTCCGGTGTGCCGCCGGGAGTATGAGGACATCGCCTCCCGCCGCTACCACGCCCAGCCCAATTGCTGCCCCCACTGCGGGCCAAAGCTGGGGTTTTGGGACAGGGCAGGAGAGCAGCCGGGTGACCCCATTGCAAACGCCGTCCGGCTGCTGCAACAGGGCGGCATCGTGGCGGTGAAGGGTCTGGGGGGCTATCACCTGGCATGCCGGGCGGATGCGCCGGATACCGTGGCGGAGCTGCGCCGCCGCAAGAGGCGGGATGAGCGCCCCTTTGCCCTGATGTGCCGGAATCTCACAGCGGCGCAGCGGTACTGCTATGTGAATCCACAGGAGCAAAAGATGCTCACCTCCCCCGCCGCCCCCATCGTGCTGCTGCAAAAGCGGCGTGACTGTCCCAAGGGGCTCAGCGAGACAGGGGAGCTGGGTATCATGCTCCCCTATACCCCCATTCACCACCTGCTCATGGAGCAGTTTGATTTGCTGGTGATGACCAGCATGAACCACTCTGACCGCCCGGTGCTGTGTGAGATACAGGGGGAGGAGTGGAAAACGCTGGCGGACGGGCTTTTGACCCACCACCGGGCCATCGTCAACCGCTGTGACGACTCCCTGCTCCGTATGAACGGGGAGCATCCATTGTTCTTCCGCCGCAGCCGGGGCTTTGCCCCTCAGCCGGTGACGGTGAATGCTGACTGCACCGGGATACTAGCCCTTGGAGCGGAGCAAAAGGCCGCCTTTGCCTTTGGCAGAGGACAGGAGGTCTTTGTCAGCCAGCATCTGGGGGACTTGAAGGACTTTGAAACGGAACAATTCTACACCGACCAAATTGCCCGCTTTCAGGGGCAGTTTGGGCTGGAGGGGAAGGCGCTGGTCTGCGACCTCCACCCGGACTACCGCTCCACCGCCTACGCAGAGGAGCGCAGCCGCCGGGAGGGTCTGCCCCTGCTCCACGTCCAGCACCACCACGCCCACATGGTCGCCTGCATGGGGGACAATCGTCTCACCGGGGGCTGCATCGGCGTCATCTGGGACGGCACCGGATACGGCACCGACGGGACCATCTGGGGCGGGGAGTGTCTGGCGGGAGACGAGAGTGGCTTTCACCGCCTCGGCTCCATCTGGCCTATCCCCCTGCCCGGGGGAGACAGATGCGCCACGGAAATCGGCAGAATCGCCCATGTGCTCCGCCGCATGGCGGGGCGGGAGAGCGGCCACCCCCAAGGGGCGGCGCTGGACAGGCTGATGCACCACGCCCCCCGGTCCTCCGGCATGGGACGGCTGTTTGACGGGGTATATGCCATGCTCACCGGACGGGATACCGTCACCTATGAGGGGCAGGGGGCGGTGCTGCTGGAAGCCATGGCGGCGCAGGACGTGGAAGAGGGCTATCCCCTGCCTGTGCTGGTGGAACAGCAGCGTCTGACGCTGGACACAGGTGCGCTGGCGGGGCAGATTTTGGACGACCCCTCCCCCGCCCCGGTGCGAGCCGCCCGGTTTATGAATACCCTGATGGCATTGGCGGTGGAGCAGGCAAAGTACGCCCGGCAGCGCACCGGATTTCACCGGGTAATGCTCTCCGGCGGGGTGTTCCAGAACCGATATTTGACGGAGCGCCTTCCCATCGCCCTGAAAGAGGCGGGGTTGGAGCCCTATACCCACAAAAGAGTGGCCCCCAACGACCAGGGAATCGTGCTGGGGCAGATGCTGATAGCCCAGAGGGCGCTGAAAAGCCGCCATGAAGGGTAGGGGTGCGGCCTGCCACACCCCCTGCGCTTATTCCGCAAGCACCCCTTGTGGGCGCGGCAAGCCGCGCCCCTGCAACCACAGAAAAAACAAACCTGATACCAAGGAGAACCCACACTATGTGTCTCGCCGTACCCTTAAAACTGACGGAAATAAACGGAAACGACGCCATTGGCGAACTGGACGGTGTTCAGCGCCGCATCCGGGTAGACCTGCTCCGGGAACCCAAGGTGGGAGAATACGTCATCGCCCACGCCGGATTTGCCATTGAGCGGCTGCGGGAGGAACAGGCGCTGGAAAACCTGAAAGCCATTGAGGAAATGACCCATGCCATGGGGCGCTGAGTTCCGCCGCCCCGCCGGGTCTGACCGGCTGGCGCAGATGATACGGGAGATGGAGGTGCCCCCCGCCGTCTTTATGGAGGTCTGCGGCACCCATACCATGTCCATCGCCAAATCCGGACTGCGGCAGATTCTTCCCTCTGGGGTGCTTTTACGCTCCGGTCCCGGCTGTCCGGTGTGCGTCACCCCCGCCGGGGTGATGGATACCCTGTTGGAGCTGTCCGGGGAGGAAAACCTCACCCTTTGCACCTACGGCGACCTGCTCCGTGTTCCCGGCTCTCAAGCCGGGAACAGTTTGGAGCGGTGCAAGGCGCTGGGGGGCGATGTGCGGTGGGTCTACTCCCCCATGGACGCACTGGATTATGCCCAGGCGCACTCAGAGCGTCAGGTGGTCTTTGCCGGGGTGGGCTTTGAGACCACCGCCCCCGGCACGGCGCTGACCGTACTGGAGGCAAAGCGCCGGGGCGTGAAGAACTTCTCCCTGCTGTGTCTGCTGAAGCGGACAGAGCCCGCCCTGCGGGCGCTGCTGCGGCGGACGGATTTCCGGGTGAACGGCTTTCTCTGCCCCGGACACGTTGCGGCGATTACAGGGGCGGAGGCGTTTCGCTTTCTCCCGGAGGAGTACGCCCTGCCCGCTGTGGTGGCGGGGTTTGAGACCGGGGATCTGCTCAGCGCCGTGTATACCCTGCTCAGCCAGTGGAAGGAAGGCCGCCCCGCATTGGTGAATGAGTACACCCGGGCGGTCTCCCCGGAGGGGAACAGGGCGGCGCAGCATATCATGAAAACGGTGCTGGAACACCGGGACGATACCTGGCGGGGGCTTGGCTCCATCCCGGACAGCGGCTACCGCCTGCGGGAGGAATACAGGGAATTTGACGCTGAGAAGCGGTTTTCCCTCACCTTCCCCACCCTGCCTGAGCCCAAGGGCTGCCGCTGCGGGGAGATCATCTGCGGACAGTGCGGCCCGGAAAGCTGCCCCCTGTTCGGCAAGGCGTGTACCCCGGAGCATCCGGTGGGACCCTGTATGGTGTCCTCCGAAGGGGCCTGCGCCGCGGCATGGAAATACCGAGGAATCGAAAGACTATGACAGAGGAAATCATCACCTTAGACTACGGCAGCGGCGGGGGGAAAACCGCCGCGCTGATTGAAGAGCTGCTCCTGCCCGCCTTTTCCAATGAGCGGTTGAACCCGCTGGGAGACGGGGCGGCGCTGAACCTCACAGGGCAGATGGCCTTTTCCACCGACAGCTTTGTGGTCTCTCCCCTGTTTTTTCCCGGGGGGGACATCGGTAAGCTGGCGGTGTGCGGTACGGTGAACGACCTTGCCATGTGCGGGGCAGAGCCGCTGTATCTCAGCCTGTCCATGATACTGGAAGAGGGCTTACCCATGGACACCCTGCGCCGGGTGGTGGGCAGCGTGGCACAGGCGGCAAAGGAGGCCGGGGTGGAAATCGTCACCGGGGACACCAAGGTGGTGGAGCGGGGACGGGGAGACGGCATCTACCTGAACACCTCCGGCATCGGCAAAATCACCCATCCCGGACTGTCCCCGGACAACATACAGCCGGGGGACGCGGTGATTCTATCCGGCACCATGGGCGACCACGGCGCCACCATAATGATGGCAAGGGATGACCTGCTGGAGGGCAGCCCCCTCCGCTCTGACTGTCAGCCGTTGCACCGGCTGGCACAAGCGGCGCTGAACGCCGGAGGGGTGCGGGTGCTGCGAGACCCCACAAGAGGGGGCGTGGCCACCACTCTGAACGAGTTCACCGACAGCAGAGACTTTTCCGTGGAGCTGGCGGAGGACGCATTGCCCATCCGTGCCCCGGTGCAGGCGGCCTGTGATCTGCTGGGGCTGGACCCCCTGTACTGCGCCAACGAGGGCAAGATGCTGGCGGTGGTGTCAGCGGAGAGGGCGGGGTCAGTGCTGCAAGCGCTGCGAAAAACCCCCGGCGGCGAGGATGCCGCCATCATCGGCAGAGTGACCACCCGTGCCCCGGGAAAGGTGCTGTTGACCACTGCGCTGGGCAGCAGCCGGGTTCTGGCCCGGCTCTCCGGCGCCCAATTACCCAGAATTTGTTAAAGGCGGTGTAGAGATGCAAACCAATACGAAAATTGTCATCACCAAAGAAGAAATCCTCCCCACAGCGGAAAAAATGCGTGCCGAGGGCAGATTGCTCATTATGATCCACGGCGACTTGAACAAGGAAGGGCAGCCGGTGATCTGCTACGACTACTCCAACGGCCCGGAGGTGCTGTCCTATGAGGTGGTGGGAGAGGATACCGTACCCTCCATCGGGGGAATTTACTCCGCCGCCGCTGAGTGGGCAGAGCGGGAGATCAACGAGCTGCTGGGCTTCACCTTTGAGGGGCTGGACACCAGTGAACGCCTGTTCATGCCGGACAACCTGCTGGACGGTCAGGGGCAGATTCTGGTGACCCCCATCAACGTACTGCGGGAGAAGAATCAGTTGGAGTGAGGGGCTCCCTCAGTCACGGCTTCGCCGTGACAGCTCCCTCAGAGAGGGAGGACTCCCTCCGTCACCGCCTGCGGCGGTGCCACCTCCCTCTGAGAGGGAGGCTTTGGCAAAGTCTGTTTGTCTTTTTGTTATTGCCAATGGCCCCCTCCCAGAGGGGGCTGTCAGCGAAGCTGACTGGGGGAGTCCCCCTCTTTGAGTGAGCCCGTCTTGAAAACGTGCCTGTGGCACGTTTTAGGGCGAGTGGGATAAAGTGCGAAGCACAACCTTTGCAAATGCCCGTCTTGAAAACGTGCCTGTGGCACGTTTTAGGGCGAGAGGGATCAATTGCCGAAGGCACACCCATGCGGAAGGCTGTCACGAAGTGACTGGGGGAGTGCCCCAAGAGGTACCTATGTCCTACATTACCCTGATGATCAACGACTCCGGGGCGGTGGCCGCCGCAGACACCCGGGAGAGCTTCTACCATCTCGCCCATTTCGACTGGCT
>ATWA01000025.1 GCA_000421005.1 Clostridiales bacterium NK3B98 | reverse complement strand
CGGGAGGGCGTCTTGCCGCCTACCCTCAATCTTGACCATATCGACCCCGCCTGTGATTTAAACCATGTTCCCAATGTAGCAAGAGAGGCGAACTACGATTACGCCATGAGCAACGCCTTCGGTTTCGGCGGGCAGAATTCCAGTATCATTGTTGGGAAATACCTCTAGGGAAACACTGAATAAATCTCTCGGATGGATGAGCGAGGATGTTTTTTGTCAGCCGGGGATAAAAGACCGCAGGAATACCGACGTATTTCAAGGGATTTTAGACCCGGATGGCGGAAAACAGACCGCTCAGACGCCGTAGCTTGATTTGTTCAGTGGTTCCCTAGTATCCAAGAAAACGGTCAGAGAGCGGATTCTCTGACCGTTTTATCTCACCATGATGTCCTCCTTCTGAACCCGCTCCCACGAAAACAGGGAGTGCAATTCCTCCAGTGAAACCGCTTCCTCCTGTTCCAACAGCCCTGCCCAAAATCCAAGCCTGCCCAATACCTGCTCGGGGGAGTGCCCCGCGGCACGAATGGCACCCAAATCCAAATCTTCGTCCCGCTTGCTCAGCCGCCGCCCGTTCTGAGTGCAGAGCAGGGGCACATGATAATACGCCGGGTGGTCAAAGCCCAGTAAATCTTGCAGCCAGAGCTGCCGGGGGGTAGAGGACAGCAGATCCCGCCCCCGTACCACCTGATTCACCCCCATGAGTGCGTCGTCCACCACCACAGCAAGCTGATAGGCATACACCCCGTCCGACCTGCGAAGGATAAAGTCCCCGCATTGGTGACAAAGATTTTCCGTATACCGTCCTTGCAGTCCGTCTGTAAACGAAATAGTGGTATCCGGTACCGCAATCCGCAGAGCAGGGCGGCGCAGCGCAGCTTTCTCCAGCCGCTGGGCAGGGGAGAGGTGACGGCAGGTACCGGCATAGAGCAGCGTCCCGTCTGAGGCGTGGGGAGCGTTGGTGGCGTGAAGCTCGCCCCGGGAGCAGAAGCAGGGATAGAGCAAACCCATCTCATCCAGACGGCTCAAATAGTAGGCATAGAGGTCGAACCGGTTGCTCTGATAATAGGCGTCGCCGCCCTGGCTGCCTCCCTCGTCCCAATCCAGCCCCAGCCAGAGCAAATCCTCCTCCAATTGATTCGCCTTCTCCCGGCTGCATCGCTGGGGATCCAAATCCTCGTGCCGCAGGACGATTCTGCCCCCTGCGCTTCGGACGGACAGCCACGAGAGCAGGCAGGAAAAGGCGTTTCCCATGTGCATCCGTCCGCTGGGACTGGGGGCAAAACGTCCGACCACCTGTGCAGACATGGCTTCATCTCCCTTCTTACTGCCAATCATTATAGAGACAGCAGAGGAAAAAGTCAAAACAGGGGAAAGCCAAACCACCGGTTTGCAGTATTTGCATATAATCCAGCAGACAATGCAGTTTACAAGTGAAAAACTGCATAGTATAATGGGAACAGTGAGAAATAAAACAGGAAGGGAGCAACCCCAAATGAAATTTACCAAAATGCACGGCTGCGGCAATGACTATATCTATGTGGACTGCACCACTGCCCCCATGGCTGACCCGGCAGCGTTCAGCGTGAAGTATTCTGACCGCCACAAGGGCATTGGCGCAGACGGTCTTATCACCATCAACCCCTCCGACGTGGCGGACTTCCGCATGGCCATGTACAACGCCGACGGCTCGGAAGGCGCTATGTGCGGCAACGGCATCCGCTGCGTGGCAAAATATGTCTACGATAAGGGACTGACCGACAAAACCCACCTGACCATCGAGACCAAAGCCGGCCTGAAAACCCTTGACCTCACTGTTGAGGACGGCAAGGTGACCAAGGTTCGGGTGGACATGGGCCCTGCCACCACCGCCGCCGACCAGATCCCTGTGGTAGGGCTGGGAGACGAGGTCATTCACAAACCGGTGAAAGTAGCTGGTCAGGACTGGTACATGACCTGCGTCAGCGTGGGCAACCCCCATGCGGTGGTATTTGTCAACAATATCGCCCACATGGATCTGACCTCCGTAGGCCCCAAGTTTGAGTACCATCCCATGTTCCCCGACCGGGTGAACACCGAGTTTGCCCATATCATTGACCGCAAGCACATCGAAATGCGGGTCTGGGAGCGGGGCAGCGGCGAGACCATGGCCTGCGGCACCGGTGCAACCGCAACCGCCTATGCGGCGTGGAAGTGCGGACTGGCAGATAAAAAGGTAACCGTGCATCTGCTGGGCGGTGATCTGGAGATTGAATTTGACGAGAAGCGTGGCACCATGCTTATGACTGGCCCTGCCACCACGGTCTTTGAAGGCGAAGTTGAGGATTGAAAGGAAGCATACTGCAATGCACATGATTGATCTGCTCTCCCGTATGAACTATATGCTCATGCAGGGGAATATGGAAAAAGAAGTTTCCGCTGTGGTCTATGACTCCCGGAAAATCCAGCCCGGCTGTATCTTTGTCTGTATGCCCGGCGCTGTCACCGACGGACACATCTACGCCAAGGACGCCATCGAGGCCGGAGCATCTGCGCTGGTGATCTCCCACGAGCTGGACTTCACCCCTCCCGCAGACACCACCATTCTCTTTGTGGAAAACCCCCGCCTTGCGCTGGCAGAGCTGAGCGCCGCATGGTTTGGACACCCGGCGGAAAAGCTGACTACCATCGGCGTCACCGGAACCAAGGGAAAGACCACCACCACCTATATGATCCGCTCCATGCTGGAATCCGCCGGGCTGTCCACCGGACTGATCGGCACCATTGAGGTGATCTGCGGGGACAAACACATCCCGGCGGTGAACACCACCCCGGAGAGCTGGCTGGTGCAGAAGTATTTTGCCGACATGGTGGAAGCGGGCAACAAATATGTGGTCATGGAGGTATCCTCTCAGGCCATGAAGCTGGACCGTGTCTCCGGCTTTACCTTTGACTACGGTATCTTTACTAATCTGGAAGAAGACCACATCGGACCCGGGGAGCATGCCGACATGGCGGAGTATATCGCCTGTAAGGGTAAGCTGTTCCGCCAGTGCAGGGTTGGACTTGCCAACGCCGAGGCGGACTATCTGAGCGAAGTAATGGCAGAGCATACCTGCTCTCTGGAGACCTTCGGCATGGGAGAGAATGCCGACCTTCGTGCGGTGAATGTACACCGTATCCACCAGAGCGGCTATCTTGGGGTGGAATACGACCTTCAGGGATTAGAACAGTACCATGTGAAGGTGGATATCCCCGGCGACTTTACCGTCTATAACTCTTTGGCAGCTATTGCCCTGTGCCGCCATCTGGGCATCTCTCAGGACGCCATCTGCAAGGCACTGAACACCATTCAGGTAAAGGGCAGACTGGAAATCATCCCCACCCCCGGTGACTACACCCTGATGATCGACTACGCCCACAACGCCATGAGTCTGGAAGCCCTGCTGCATAACCTGCGCGCCTACGGTCCCCAGCGCATTATCTGCCTGTTTGGCTGCGGCGGCAACCGGGCGAAGTCCCGCCGTTACGAGATGGGCGAAGTCAGCTCCCGGCTTGCGGACCTGACCGTGGTCACCTCTGACAACCCCCGCAATGAAGAGCCTATGGACATCATCGCAGACATTCTGGTGGGTGTTCAGAAGGCAGACGGCAAATATGTGACCATTCCCGACCGGAAGGAAGCAATCCGCTTCTGCATGGAACAGGGGAGAGCGGGAGACGTGATCGTCCTTGCAGGCAAGGGTCATGAGGACTATCAGGAAATCCGTGGCATCAAGCATCATATGGACGAGCGGGAACTGATTGCAGATATCATTGCCGGACGTTGAACAAAACAGGAAAAAATGAGACGCAACCCCAAAAGGGAAGCGTCTCATTTTTTGCTTAGAGCACTTCTTCGTAGAGGGTGCTGGCATCCGCCTTGCCAACATTGTCCTGCACGTCAAGAACCCGCACACGGACGGCACGCTGACCAAGCTGTAATTCCAGCACGTCCCCGGTTTTCACGTCATAGCTGGCTCTGGCAGCCTTGCCGTTCACCAGCACCCGACCGGCGTCACAGGCCTCGTTGGCCACTGTGCGCCGTTTGATTAACCGGGAGACCTTGAGATACTTGTCAAGCCGCATTATTTTGCCACAGCGTCCTTCAGTGCCTTGCCGGCGTGGAAGGCCACGGTGCGGCTGGCGGCGATTTCCACAGGCTCCATGGTGCGGGGGTTGCGACCGGTGCGGGCAGGACGATCCTTCACCTCAAAAGAGCCGAAGCCCACCAGCTGCACCTTGTCGCCCTCAGCCAGAGCCTTGGCAATCACGTCAAATACTGCGTTGACAGCAGTCTCGGCATCCTTGCGGGTCATGCCGGTTTCCACAGAGGTCTTTGCAATCAGATCAGTCTTATTCATAATGGGATTCCTCCAATTTCTTTGCTCCCTGCCACAGATCTTCCATTTCCGTTTGTGACAGGTGCTCTATTTCGGTACCACCGCTTCTGGCGGCGACCTCCACCCGCGAAAAGCGAGTGATAAACTTATTTGTGGCGCCATTCAGGGCGTCTTCCGGGTCTACGCCCAGCTTGCGGGCCAGATTGACCACTGCAAACAGCAAATCGCCAATCTCCTCAAAAGTCTCCGACGGGACTGCGCTTGCAACCTCGTCGGTTTCCTCACGAACCTTCTGAAGAGGACCGTGTTCATCCGGCCAATCAAAGCCGGATTTTGCCGCCTTTTTCTGCACCTTCTCCGCACGCCAAAGGGCAGGGAGGGTTTTTGCCACGGCGTTGAGGGTGTCGGTATAGGAGCGCTGCTGCTTCTCCTTGCGTTTTAACTCGTCCCAGTTATTCAGCACCTCTCCGGTGCCGGACACCTGAACAGAGCCAAACACATGGGGATGACGAAAGATCAGCTTTTTCACCGCATGATCCGCCACATCGTCAATGTCAAACCGTCCTGCGTCCTCCTCGATGGAGGCGTGAAACAGCACCTGCATCATCACATCCCCCAGCTCCTCCAGAAGCAGCTCGGTGTTCTCCGTGTCAATGGCTTCACAGGCTTCGTAAGTCTCTTCAATGAAGTTGCGGCGGATGGAGTGATGATCCTGCTCCATATCCCAGGGACAGCCCCCCGGATGCCGCAGCACCGAGATGATCGCCCGGAAATCGTCCATATTGTATTTCTCTTTCACAGGGAAGGAAACCATGTGCCGTCGCTCCTTATCTAGTGTACTGACACGACCATCTTCAAACTAATCTTGCGCCCATTTGCGCCTGTGCTTCGTTGTCGTCCTCACCGGGCGTCAGCCCGCTTTCGTCCTCCGCCTTGCCCATGCACAAATGGACTTTACCTTAGTCTGAATTTGATCGCGCCAGCACACTAGCTCAGTGAATGCCCAGCAGCTTTCCGATCTTGTCTCCCTTGGGCATCAGGGAGAGATCATCCTTGTTCAGAATACGAAGGGCAATCAGCAGCACAAAGTAGATCACCACTGCCACACCCATGGCAAAAATCAATGCAACAGCGTTGCGTTCCACAGCCCGCATCACCAGACCATAGACCGCCCATGCCGCCACGCCCATCACTGCGGAGGCCGCCAGCGGCTTTCCAAACAGGGTGAACAGACCGGGGCATCCCGGAACAATCCGCCAAACCAAAAACAGGTCAAGACAACAGGTAATGCCGTATCCGATGGCGGAGCCAATGGGAGAGCCAAAAATGTTGACGCTGGGAATAGCCACAACAAAAAAGTCAAAAATGACCATAATCACGCCGCCAATCACCATGGTGATAATAGGCAGGTTGAGAATATTATGTGCCTGCAATACCGAGTTACAAACCAGCATCATGCACACGAAAATATTGGCAATCCCCAGTATGGACAAAATTCTCCCTGCTATGTCCGGATCCAGCCGGGGAAACAGCAGCATCACAATTGGCTTTCCCAGTACCAGCATACCCACGCCGGAAGGAAAGGCAAGGATAGAGGCAGTCTTCAACGCAGAGCCCACCACACGGGCGGCACCTTTGCGATTGCGCCGCTCATAGAACACGGTGACCGCTGGAATCACAGATGCGGTGATGGCCACCATGAGAGAGGCGGGAATCTGATACACCGTCAGCACGCCGGAGTAGTTGGAAAACAGCGCCCTCGCACCGTCCAGATTCAGTCCTACAGCGTTTTGAAGCTGACGCATGACCAGTGACGTGTCAATGGTGGTAATGACGGAAGTGGCAGAGGAAGTCAGGGTAATGGGAATGGCAATGGAGAGAAACACACGCAGAATCTTCTGAGCGCTCCAAACCCCGGTGTCATCCCCCTCCGGCTCCTGTGCCCGTGTCCGTAGAAAATCAAAGGCCATATAGACCAGCGCCGCCAGCTCGGACAGGGTAACGCCGACGATAGCACCGGCGGCGGCTTCGCTCTCGTCGTGTCCGGTGCGAACCAGAATCAACGCCAGTGTCAGACCGACAATCAGCTTAAACAGTGCCTCAATGATCTGAGAGACCGAAGAGGGGGTCATATGCTGATGCCCCTGAGCATAGCCCCGGAAGGCAGCCAAGCCGGAGACGAAAAACACAGATGGCGCCAGCACACGCATGGACAGGGCAGACTTGGGATTGCCCATAAGGGCTGCAAATCCGTTTGCGCCAAAGAACATGGCAAGTGCGCACACCCCGCCAAAAATCAGGCAGGCGGCGGAGGTCACCTGAAAGATACGGTGCACTTGGTTGCGGCGGTTTTCCGCATTGGCCTGGGAGATCATCCGGCTCATTGCCACAGGAATGCCTGCGGTGGAAATCATGAGTAAAATATTGAAAATGTTGAAAGCATTGGTAAAATCCGTGTATCCGCTGCCCAGAATGTTGATCAGGGGCATCTTGTACACAGCACTGATGATTTTTACCAGAACAATACCCGCAGCCAGAATGGCCGCACCGCCGAAGAACGTATTCTGCTTCTGGGTGTTTGACATATGCAAACTCTCCTTCTATCCGCCGACTCCACTCTCTCAGCTAAGAGAGATCATCTGCCTTACAGCTCATTTTATCCTTGAACGCAAAGAACATTCCCATCAAGTCACATTTCCTGTAAGCAGCCCCGCACCAGCCGGGAGAATCGGTCTTTTGCCAATGCGGCATTTTCCAAAACCTCAGCCTCACTGAGGGGCTGATTTAAAATGCCGGCGGCCATGTTGGTGAGCAGACTAAGCCCCAGTACCTCCATACCGCAGTGCCGGGCCACAATGGCCTCCGGAACGGTAGACATACCGACGGCATCCGCACCGAGCACCCGGGCAGCACGAACCTCAGCCGGGGTTTCATACTGAGGGCCGGGGAAGAACATATATACCCCTTCCTTCAGCGCTATACCCAGCTCATCCGCCTTACGACGGGCAATCTCTGCCAGAGCAGGGGTGTAGACGGTGGACATATCCGGGAAACGGTCGCCAAACAGAGCCAGATTCTCCCCACGGAGAGGGGACTCCAGACACAGCTTGATGTGGTCAGAAATAAGCATCAGGGAACCGGGCTCCCAATCCTCACGGACGCAGCCGCAGGCGTTGGTGACGATCATCCGTTTCGCTCCCAGCAGCCGGGCAACACGAACCCCGTAGGTGACCTCTTGCAGAGAATAGCCCTCGTAAAAATGAACTCTGCCCTGCATCACGCACACAGACTTTTCTTCCAGCATTCCAAAGACCAGCCGACCTTTGTGACCGGGAGCGGTAGAGGTGGGGAAGTGGTCAATTTCCTCATAGGGGATGACAGTGGGGTTGTCCAGCTCCTCTGCCAGAAAGCCCAATCCAGAACCAAGGATCAAAAAGACCTCCGGCTGAAAGTCGCCGATTTGCTGGCGAATCTGCGCCGCAGAGCGGCGAAAATCCTGCTCCGTAAATGTCATCTCATACCCTCCCTGTCTGCTGATGAGATTATCTCCGAGCAAGTATTCTACACGAAATACCAGTGAATATCAACCATGTTAGAACTGAAAAAGGCAGTATCCTCAAGGCTTTTTTCGTCCAAAACAACAGCAGACAGAAACAAAGCCGGAAAAGCGCATCGAATCACGGCGTCTTATCCGGCTTTGTTCATGACTATAGATTGCGAATCTGCCTGACGCAGGCAGGACAGACATTCTTGCCTTTGAAGCTGATGACGTTTTTCGCACCGCCGCAGAAGACGCAGGAGGGAAGATACTTCCGCAGAACGATGGAAGTTCCGTCCACGAAGATTTCCAGCGCATCCTTTTCTTCAATCTCAAGTGTGCGGCGCAGCTCGATAGGCAGGACAATCCGTCCCAACTCGTCCACTCGGCGTACAATTCCTGTGGCTTTCATTCCACACCCTCCTTTGCAGGTGTCAGTTGTTGACGCTGTGGTGTACCGGCGGGGTGTCTTTTCCAATGGCGGCAAAACAGTAGCCATTTGCTCTGCCATACTCGATGATCTGGCGTACTGCCTCAATGGTGGTTTTCTTGTTGTTGGTATCATGGCAGAGAATAATATTGTTCTCTCCCTTTTTCAACTCATGGATTGCGCTTTGTGCCAGCTTATCTGAGTCGATGTTGTTTCCGCTTGCATCGGTGGAATCCACATTCCAATCGTAGTATTCCCAATTGGGATCATCATTCACCCTCTGGGTCAGGCGTGTCATCAAACCAGAGCTGTATTTCCGGCTGACCGTATTAGAGCCGCCGCCGGGAAAACGAAGACAGAAAGCGTTATATCCCGTATCAGCCAGAACCTTCTGCCGCAGTTGCTCAATGCCGTCCAGATATGCGTTGTCGTCGGCATAGCATTTGGCATAGTCGTGATCCCAGGCGTGCATACCGATGGTGTGCCCGTCAGCCACCTCCCGTTGCAGGATGGGCAGAACTTCTTCAGAATAGTTGAGGATAAAGAAGGTGACGGGTACCTCGTTTTCCTCCAGCAGATCCAACAGCTCCGGGGTAGTTTCAGTGCTGGGACCGTCATCAAAGGTGAGGTAGATCACACTGTAAGGATCCACCTCTGCCGGGCGGGAGAGCTGGGAAATGGAGGCGGTTGACTTCGAGACAACTCCCTTGGAGGGTGTCTGTGCCGAAGACTCCCCAGGCTGAGGTCTGCTGACTTCCACCGCCTGGCTTGCAGCGACAGGAATCACCCCGCCGCTGGACAACTGCCCACGGATAAAACGCACCAGCAGCACCGCCAGCACCAGCACCACGGCAGCGCCGCCCAGCCGCAGCAGCATCTGCCGACGTAAAGCCCGATAGCGCCGTTCTGCCTGACGTGCAGATTCTCTTTTCCTGTTTCTGCTTCTGCTTTCCATGTTGATCCTAATTCCTCTCCCATACGCCTGCCCTGTCATCGTTTCCATCTGACTTGTTCCGACAGGAACAGCAAGTAACATCCATATTCCACTCTATTTTACCACGTTCTCGCATAGGGTCAACTTATTATTTGCGAAAAATCAGATTTCTTTCAGACGTATTTTTTTGACCCACAGGGCATACCCTTTCCCTGATTGGAGGGGAAAAGAATGGTCATGAGCTGGTTTTGGACGCTTTGCGTCTTCGTTTCACTGATGTACTCCATGCCAAACGGCACGCTGTCAGCCGTCTCCACCGCAGCAACGGAGGGTGCCGGACTTGGCGTAGAGCTGTGTATCTCCATGGCAGGCACCTTATGCCTGTGGAGCGGAGTGATGGAGGCGCTTCGTCAATCCGGCGCTTTGGATACCTTGGGCAGGCTGCTTCGCCCCATGCTGGGTAAACTCTACCCACAGCATCAATCGGACGAACAGATCATGGGTGCCATCTCCGCCAATTTATCCGCAAACCTGCTGGGGCTGGGCAATGCGGCGACTCCCTTTGGTATTCAGGCTGCCTGCGCCATGGCAAAGCATACCGGAGGTGTGGCTTCGGACGCCCTGTGTATGCTGGTGGTCTGTAATACCGCATCCATCCAATTGCTCCCGGTGACGGTTGCCTCACTGAGAAGCGCAGCGGGCTGCGAATCGCCTATGGATATTCTCCCTGCTGTGTGGTTATCTTCTCTGCTTTCTGTTACCGTTGGCATTTGCGCGGCAAAGCTTTTCGCTGCGCTGGAGAGAGCACGATGAATTTACTCACCTCTGCGGCGGTACCGCTGATTCTTACCCTGACAGCGTTGATTGCATTGAGCCATCAGATTGACCTCCACAGCGCCCTAATCAAAGGTGCGCAGGATGGATTGACCATTCTCCTTCGTATTGTGCCCAACCTGATCTGTCTTATGACTGCCATTTCCATGCTCCGAGCTTCCGGTTTTCTGGATTGGATGGCAGAAATCTGCGCCCCCATGTTAAAACCACTGGGGATCCCACCGGAGACGCTGCCTCTGCTTCTGATTCGTCCGGTCAGCGGCAGTGGCGCATTGGGTGTAGGCGCTGAATTGATTTCCACCTATGGGCCGGATTCCCTGATCGGCCGAACAGTCGCCGTTATGCTGGGTTCCACCGAAACCACTTTTTATACCATCAGCGTCTATTTCGGAGCAGCAGGGATCAAAAAGACAAGATATGCCCTGCCCGCCGCTCTTTGTGCGGATCTTACCGGGTTTGTGGCAGCGTCACTGGCTGTGCGGATTTTTTTTGGATGAAGGGAATTGCTTCAAAGGAAAACTAAGTGTATAATGATAAGCTAGATTGAGACAGAATGCTGTTCCCTCCGGAACGGATTGAGAAAGGAAGGCTGTGAAATGCAGCTAAACCTGCTGGCCATCGGCGATGTGGTAGCGGAATCAGGGTTGGCGTATCTTACCCGCAGTCTGCGTACCATCCGCCGGGAAGAACAGATAGACTTTGTGGTGTGCAACGGAGAAAACGCCTCCGGAGTGGGTATCACCCCTCAGCAGGCACAGGATCTGCTGGATTGCGGTGTGGATGTGGTGACCCTTGGTAACCATACATGGGGCAAAATCCGCATCACAGATCTGCTGGACGAAAGCCCTTATCTGCTTCGCCCAGCCAACTTTTCCCGGCGGGTGCCGGGACGTGGATGGGGAATCTATGACGGCCCCGGCGGTCTGCGTATCGGCGTGATGAACCTGATCGGCAGGGTGTCTATGGACCCCAATCCGGACAATCCCTTTACCACAGCAGACACCATTTTGCGTAAGATGCAGGCGGATGTGATTCTGGTGGATTTTCATGCGGAGGCCACCAGCGAAAAGCTGGCAATGGGATGGTATCTGGATGGACGGGTCAGTGCGGTCTGGGGCACACACACCCATGTTCCCACAGCCGATGCCCGGATTTTGCCGAAAGGCACCGGATATATCACCGATCTGGGGATGACCGGGCCTGCCGATTCTGTTCTGGGCGTGCAGCCCCAGCTTTCCATCAATCGTTTTCTGGGCGGGCTGCCTCGCCGTTATCAGAGTGCGGAAGGTCCCTGCAAAATCGAAGGCGCTGTCTTTACCATCGACACCCAGAAAAAGGGCTGCGTCCAAGTCCGTCAGCGCTTTTGGCAGGAAGACGGAAGAAAGGGGAGTCAGCCATGAATGACGATAAAGTCCAAAGAGAGAAACACCCCGGCACATGGCAGCAGGATTTTTTCAGTGAACTGAAAATGCTGGTGGGTGTGCTGGTGACGGTGGTATTGATTTTTCATTTTGCTGCCCAGTTAATTGTGGTGGTGGGCAGCTCCATGAAGGCAACCCTTCACGACAGCGACCTGCTTCTGGCCATCCGGCTGGATCGCAGCTACTCCGTCGGCGATGTGGTGATTATCCATAAGGAGACCCCGGTGATTCAGGAAACCATTGTCAAGCGGGTCATCGCTACTGGCGGACAGAAGGTGGAGATTGACTATGATACCAATTCTGTCTATGTAGACGGGGTGGAATTGGACGAGCCCTACATCAACCGCACCGAACTGGAACCGGAAGACGAGGGAGACCCCATGCAGGAACGGGGCGACGTGGTCAGCATCACTGTTCCAGAAGGCAGCGTCTTTGTCATGGGAGATAACCGCAACCACTCCACAGACAGCCGTTTTCTGTACCAGCTAGGGCTCATTGACGAGCGTTATATCACCGCAAAAGCGGTGCTGTGCTTCTTTCCCTTCAATCACATGAAGTTGCTGTTCTGATACAAAATGCCCCCGGAGATGCTCCGGGGGCGCAGCTTTTACAAAGAACCCGCCCGGGAATCACTTCCCGGGCGGGTCATTTTCATCCTGTGAGAATCAGCCCTCAGCCTCAGCGATTGCTTTCAGGTTGGCAATCTCGGTGGAGTTCAGATAATCCATCACGTTGGCATCAAATGTGGCCGCATCCACAGTACCCTTGTACCAGCTACAGCCGTTGAAGTAGTCTTGCAGGCTCTTGTCGTTGAACTTTCTGCCATGGCGGGCGTAGATCTCGTTACGAGCCAGACGCAGCTGAGACTTGGACAGCTTGCTCAGCTCCTTCTGAGTGTACACATGAGAATCACTCTTGGGGAGGATATACCCCGTAGTCTTACCGGAGCCGCTGTTGCCGCCGGAGCTGCCACCGTTTTTGGAGGTGGAGAGGTAATCCGAATACACATATCCGGTGATGTCGCCCACCTTGACCTTGCTCCAGCCGTTGCTGGTGGTGCCAATCCGGGTAACCTTGTCGCCCTGCTTCAGGGTGGTGAGCACCGTGCTGCCGGAGGAAGTAGGTGCGGAACGAACATTCACGCCGCTGACAGCATAAACGGTATCGTTGGTTTCAGTCACCTTTACGTCAGCGCTTGCTGTGCCGGAATTGGTGCTGGTGGAGAGATAACTGGTGTAGACATAGCCGGTCTTGCCATCATAGGTCACCTCAGACCATGCCCCGGAGGTTTTGCCGGTGAGCTTTACCTTGTCGCCCTTGTTCAGGGTCGCCAGAATGTTGCCATTGGGAACATCCCGCAGGTTGACGCCGCCGGTGGTGATGGTAGCATCGCTTGTGCTCTTGGAGGCGTTTTCAGAAGGCTTGGAGGTAGACAGGTACTTGTCGGAGACATAGCCGGTCTTGCCATTGACCTCCACACGGCTCCATCCCTTGGTAGTAGTGCCGGTACGCTTAGCCTCCTGGCCGCCAATGAGCACGCCAATCACGTTGCTGCCCTGCACGCCGGGATAATCCCGGATGTTAACGTCAGAGGTGGCATATACGGTTTCATCCACATCGGTGATGGCAGGAAGCTCACGCTGTGTCTGCTGCTGCTCCTGCTCCTGAGTCTGCTGGGGTTCCTGCTGCTGAGTCTCCGTCTGCTCCTGATTTTGATTCTCAGCGCCAGCAAGATCCGGATCCTCTGCGGTTTCAGCAGTCTCTTCGCCGTTCTCTGCCACACCCTGTTCCTCAGTGGTCTCTTCCTCGGCGGGGAGAATTTCCGTCTCCGGCGCAGGCTCTACCACCTCGGTCTCCTGCGCAGGTTCTGTTTCTTCCTGCTGGGCCTGTTCAGTGGTTTGGGTGGGGTTGGCAGGTGCGGCGGTGGAATCCTCGCCCAGAATCATCTTGCCAAATACCACCAGCACCGCAATAATCATCAGCAGCAGAAAAGCACACACGGCAAGCACCACCCGCTGAGAGCCTTTTGACTTGTCTCGGGTATGCTTGCGCTCGCTCCAGTTGATATCCTCTGCCGACTCAGACTTCTGCTCTGCGTTTTGCGCCGCAGCCTGACGGGCGTTGATGGCGTTCTGGGTTGCCTCATACACCTTCTGGGCAGACTCCG
This sequence comes from Clostridiales bacterium NK3B98, assembly GCA_000421005.1. Lineage (GTDB taxonomy): Bacteria > Bacillota > Clostridia > Oscillospirales > Oscillospiraceae > Onthomonas. The sequence continues at coordinate 20,205 of ATWA01000025.1, read as the reverse complement.
CAGCTACAATGGTGGTATCCATATCACCGGGATTTTTGGATACCCGCTTGCCCCGGGGCGGATTGGCAGCCTGCTTGGGGGCATCGCTGTCCTTCATGGCGTTGATGACGAAGGGGGAGTCCACATCATAGGAATCCGCCTCAGGCGCTTCATGCTCCTCACTGGCATTGGTCACTACAGAGGAAATGGTCTTACGCACATCCTCGGCAGTGGGCTCACTGGCAGGACGGCTGGGCTGAGCGTTCTTCTTCTCCTTTTCCGCAACACCCTCTTCGTCCAAAGGGCTGCCGCAGATGGAGCACACATGTACGATGTCGGAATGTTCGACACCACAGACAGGACATTTCTTCATAATCTATACTCCTATCAAAAACAAAGGTTGCATATCGCTGAAAATTGATACATAATAATCTTAATCACATTGCTGTCATTTGTCAATCGTGCGGGTGCATTTTTTATTGTTTCATAATTTTTCCAGCACAGGAGGGAAAGCATATGTACGAACTGGAAGAAAAGATCCGGCAGCTTCAGCAGTGGGTGGACGAGAGTGAACGAATTGTCTTTTTTGGTGGAGCAGGCGTCTCCACCGAGAGCGGCGTACCTGATTTTCGCAGTGTAGACGGTCTGTATCACCAAAAGTACGACGATCCCCCGGAAACCATTCTCAGCCATACCTATTTCTCCCGAAAGACGGAAGCCTTCTACCGCTTCTACCGGGACAAGCTGCTGCCTCGTGGCGCCCAGCCCAACGACGCCCATAAAAAGCTGGCTGAACTGGAGCAGGCAGGCAAGCTCACTGCCGTGGTCACCCAGAATATCGACGGCCTTCATCAGAAGGCAGGCAGCCGCAATGTATTGGAGCTCCACGGCTCGGTGCTTCGCAACTACTGCCAGCGGTGCCACAGATTCTTCGGGGTAGAGGCAATCGAACAGTCTCAGGGCGTTCCCAAGTGCGAATGCGGCGGAATCATCAAGCCGGATGTGGTGCTGTACGAAGAGGCGCTGGATGATACCGTGACCTATCAGGCGGTAGAGCACATCCGCAAAGCGGACATGCTGATCATCGGCGGCACTTCTCTGGTAGTCTATCCTGCCGCCGGATTGGTAAACTACTACAACGGCCATCGTCTGGTGCTCATCAACCTTCAGCCAACCCCCTATGACCGTTACGCCGACCTGACCATCAACGAGAAAATCGGGCAGGTGTTCCGCCAGATTCACGTCTGAGGGTGTTTTGCCCTTGCAAAATGGAAACCAACCATCTATAATCATGACTAATTCCGGGAAAAATCCGCCGACAGGCGGGTCATTCCCTGTAAAGCGAGGCAGGAAATATGCAGAAAATCCAAATGACCACCCCAATTGTGGAGATGGACGGGGACGAGATGACCCGCATTCTCTGGAAGCAGATCAAAGACGAAGTGATTCTTCCCTTTGTGGAGCTAAAAAGCGAGTATTACGACCTGAGCCTGCCCCATCGGGAGGAGACCCGGGATCAGGTGACCATTGATGCCGCCAACGCCAACAAAAAGTATGGAGTGGCTGTCAAGTGCGCTACCATTACACCCAATGCCCAGCGGGTAAAGGAGTACAACCTGACCCAGATGTGGAAAAGCCCCAACGGCACCATTCGTGCCATTTTGGACGGCACGGTGTTCCGTGCGCCCATCATGGTAAAGGGCATTTCTCCGGTGGTAAAGACTTGGCAGCAGCCCATCACCATCGCACGTCATGCCTTTGGCGATGTGTACAAGGCGACGGAATTTCGGGTTCCTGGCAAAGGAAAGGCCAGCATCCGCTTTGTAGACGATCAGGGCAATACCCTTCTGAATGAAACGGTGTATGACTTCGAGTGTCCCGGCGTGATTCAGGGACAGTTCAACAAGGACAATTCCATCCGCTCCTTTGCCCATGCCTGCTTCCGGTTTGCCATCAGCACAAAACAGGATCTGTGGTTCTCCACCAAGGATACCATCTCCAAGGTGTACGACCACACCTTCAAAGACATCTTCCAAGAAATCTATGAGCAGGACTATAAGGCGGAGTTCGAGAAGCTGGGCATCACCTATTTCTATACCCTGATTGACGACGCAGTTGCCCGTGTCATCCGCTCCAAGGGTGGCTTTATCTGGGCCTGCAAAAACTACGACGGAGACGTGATGAGCGACATGGTTTCCACCGCCTTTGGTTCTCTGGCGATGATGACCTCGGTGTTGGTTTCTCCCGACGGAAACTATGAGTATGAAGCCGCACATGGCACGGTTACCCGCCACTATTATAAATACCTCAAGGGAGAGGAGACCTCCACCAATCCGGTGGCTACTATTTTCGCCTGGTCTGGCGCTCTGCGCAAGCGTGGCGAGCTGGACGGCATCCAAGCCCTTTCTACTTATGGGGACGCACTGGAGCGTGCCTGCATTGAAACCATTGAGTCTGGCGTCATGACCGGCGATCTGGTGAATATGTGGGAAGGGGAGACCCCGGCGCAGAAGGTGACCTCTCTGGAGTTTCTCCGTGCATTGCGTACCCGTCTGGAAGCAGCGCTGAATCCCTGACCAAAGCAGAATGCGGCGAAGCACTTCGCCGCATTCTATATATAATGTATCAAGGCGTTTTGACCAGTGAACGGACTGGACAAAACGCCTTTTCTTTTATGTATCCATCAGAGCATCCGGCGAATGGCGACAACCGGCATGATATCAATTTTGCTGTAAACAATACCCACACGGCTGTTCAACGCATTGATAATCATACCATCACCGGCATAGATGCCAACGTGACCGCTGTAACACACCACGTCACCGGGCTGAATCTCGCTGCGGGAGACGGCATATCCGCAGCTGCGCTGAGAAGCGGAGCTGTGGGGAAGGCTGATGCCAAACTGCTCATACACCTTCATGACGAATCCGGAGCAATCGCAGCCGTGGGTCAGGCTGGTGCCGCCCCAAACATAGGGATTTCCCTCAAACTGGACTGCGAATGCAACCACAGCCTCGCCGGTGCTTCTGGTGGGATCCTCCACCACAAACTCGTCCAGCGCCTTTACATAGTCACCGCAAACATAGCCGATCTGGTCATCCACGGAGACACGGAGCCACTCGCCGTCAGAGGAGAGAGGGGTAAGCTGGGTATTTCTGCTCAGAACCTTCAGCCGCTCGGAATCGGTGCTGGGCTCGCTGCGGAGATTCAGACGGTCACTGGTAACCACATCGGCATCCAAATCGGTCACCGCCACATAGCCCGACTTGCTGCCCTGACGGACGAAATACCATCCGTCGCCGTAGCCGAGAATGGAAACAATCGCATCCTCGTCCAGCTCAGACACGACCTCGCCCTCCCGATCCGGAGTCTGCATCAACCTGACATCCGGCCTGATGACACTGGCAGTATCTAAAACAGAAGGGGTAAAAGCCTCCACATCCACATAGCCGTTGACCACGTCTTCTCCGTCTTCCCAGGCAGCGGGCTGCAGCCCTGATGTGTCATTGCTGAGAATGACAACACTGTCGCCGTCCTCCAAAGTGGCCAGCGTTTCGGAACTGGTGTCGTCCTCGGCGTAGAGAACCACATTGCTACCCGAGGCAACTGCCTGATAGGGGATCACATCATCTGCAAACGCAGCCACGGAGCAGAGACCCACAGCGGCGCCAATCACAATTGTCTTTCTTAAAATCTCAGGTAGGGAATAACTCATGAAACCTCCAGGTATCTTCGCCTGCCATCCATATGGCGGGCTTTCTTATCGTGCGTTCAGCGCCCGGTTCAGCCAGATATATCCCAGATCCATAGCGGCGTAGAGACTGTTCTTCTCGCTGCTTCTCACGACCCGGTCACGGCTGCGCTGATCTGCTGTGGTGCTTTGGAGCTGTACGGAAACCTTGGTTGCCATGGTAATCTCCTCGTCCACAGGAATGCTGCCCATGATCTGCATCTGAATGATATACGGGTCGGTCATTCTGCCGTAGTAGATCACGTTGTCCTTGCGCATCAGGGGATAGCCTTTATATTCCAATGGGAGCTTCTTTGCTTCAGCCATAATTGTAACCTCCATATAAAAACTGTAACCGGATTGTAACACGTTGTCTTCTGACTGTCAACCCTTTCTTTTGTTTTTGTAAAGATTCTGTTTTGTATTTCAAAAGGAACAGTGGTCTTTGACTATAATCCGTGCTATAATAAACAGGATTGATACCAAAACAAGGAGGTCTGTCCCATGAAGCTCATGGCATTGGATGGCAATTCCATCGTCAATCGCGCATTCTACGGAGTTCGTCTGCTTACCACCAAAGAGGGCCTGTATACCAATGCGGTCTTTGGTTTTCTCAGCATTCTGCAAAAGCTTCTGGAGGAAGAACAGCCGGATGCTCTTTGTGTTACTTTTGATTTGAAAGCGCCCACCTTTCGTCACCTTGCCTATGCGGACTACAAGGGAACCCGCCACGGTATGCCGGAGGAGCTGGCTGCTCAAATGCCGGTCTTGAAGGACGTGCTTCAGGCGATGAACATCCCCTTCTATCAGCAGGAGGGCTGGGAGGCGGACGACCTTCTTGGCACCATCTCCCGGAAGTGTGAAAAAGCCGGCTGGGAGTGCGTCATCGTCACCGGAGACAAGGATTCCCTGCAATTGATTACCGACCATACCCGGGTCAAGCTGGTGACCACCCGCATGGGCCAGACCACCACCCGGGATATGACCCCGGAAACTTTCCGGGAGAGTTACGGCTTTGACCCCATCCACATGATCGACCTGAAAAGCCTGATGGGGGATTCCTCGGACAACATACCGGGGGTCAAGGGCATCGGGGAGAAAACCGCTATGGCGCTGATTCAGCAATACGGCTCTGTGGATGCGCTGTACGCAGACTTCGACAACGCCCCCCTGAAGCCTGCCCAGCGGAAGAAGCTGGACGAGGGGCGGGAAATGGCGAAAATGTCCTACGATTTAGCCACCATCCGCTGTGATGCGCCTATATCCTTCCAGCCGGAGGATAATCTCCGCAAAGCTCCAGACAACGATGCCCTGTACGCCCTCTTTCTACGTCTGGAATTTGCCAAGCTGATTCAGAAATACAACCTCCACCCCCCGGAGCAGCCCGAGCAGCAGCAAGAGCAGCGCAGCGTGCAGGTGACAGGGGTAGACATACTCAGCGAGGAGCAGATGGCATCCTACTGGCCAAAGCTGGAAGCGGCAGACCATGTGACCATCCTCCCCCTGCCCTCACTGGACGCTGTCACGGTGAGCGTGGACGTCAGCGAAACGGAGAGCCTCCTGCTGGACATCCGTGCTGCCCGGTATCAGGGGGACTATCACGCATTGCTGTGCCGCCTGTTTTCCGGTTCGGTTCGTAAGATTGCCCATGGAGTAAAGGCAATTTGCGAGGCGCTGGCCGGGGAAGGACTGCCCATGGAGGGCTTTGTCTTTGACACCGAGCTGGCCGCCTATCTGTTAGATCCCACCGCCGGCAGCTATGCGCTGGACAAGCTGGTGCTGCAATACTTCAAGCAGGAGCTGGAAGCGCCCGTCTACCGAAACGAAGATGCCTTCACCCCTCTGTCTGACGACCTGAACGCCCAGACTAGATGGTATGAGGACACGTCGTGGATCGAAGCACTCTATGAAACCCTTTCCCCTATGCTGGAAGAAAATCAACTCACCAAGGTGATGACTGACATTGAACTGCCCCTTTGCCCGGTGCTGGCAGAGATGGAGCAGGCGGGGGTGCTGGTGGACCGTCAGGCGCTGGTGGACTTTGGTGAGATGCTCAGCGGAGATATTGACAAAGCCCAGCAAGAGATCTACACCCTGGCAGGCTGTGAGTTCAACATCAACTCCACCCAGCAGCTTGGCAAGGTGCTGTTTGAGGATTTGAACCTGCCCACCTTCAAAAAGACCAAACGGGGCTACTCCACCAATGCGGACGTGCTGGAAAAGCTGAAGCCCTATCACCCCATTATCCAGCAGATTCTGGACTACCGCCAGCTCACAAAGCTGAAGTCCACCTATGTGGACGGACTCACAAAGGTCATTGGCCAGGACGGGAGAATCCACACCAGCTTCCAAAACACCGTCACCGCCACCGGCCGCCTGTCCTCTACCGAGCCTAATTTGCAGAACATCCCGGTAAGAACCCCCCTCGGCGCTGAGATGCGGAAAATGTTTATGGCTGCCCCCGGCAACATGCTGGTAGATGCGGACTACTCCCAGATTGAGCTGCGCCTGCTGGCTCATATCGCCCATGACGAGGCAATGATTCAGGGCTTCCAGACCGGGGCGGATATCCATACCGCCACCGCCGCTCAGGTCTTTGGCGTAGAGGAAAACCAGGTGACAAAGCAGATGCGTTCCTCTGCCAAGGCGGTGAACTTCGGCATTGTCTACGGCATCTCTGCCTTCTCACTGGCGCAGGACATCGGGGTGAGCAACTATCAGGCGAAGGAATATATGCAGCGATATTTCGACAAATACGCCGGAATCCGGATGTATCAGAAAAACATCGTCCAGAAGGCAAAAGAGGACGGCTATGTCTCCACCGAATTTGGCCGCCGCCGCTGGCTGCCCGAGCTGAACAGCAGCAACTTCAACCTCCGCTCCTTCGGGGAACGGGTGGCGCTGAATATGCCCATTCAGGGTACTGCTGCCGACATTATCAAGCTGGCTATGATCCGTGTGGATCGCCGCCTGAAGGAAGAAGGTCTGAAAGGCCGGCTGGTCTTACAGGTACACGACGAATTGATCGTGGAGTGCCCGGAATCCGAGGGCGAGCGCATCGCGCAGCTTTTGGAGCAGGAGATGGAGCAGGTGGTCAGCCTGTCGGTTCCTCTGCTGGCAGAGGCAAAACAGGGTCATAGCTGGGCGGATGCCCACTGAGCGCAAGGAGAAACAACATGAAACAATTTGTTCCCACCGTGGGCTCAGTGCCCACGCAGCCATCCCATCCCATTCCCTACAAGCTGGTTCCCATGAACCGGGAGCTGGTTCCCCAGATTGCGGAGATCGAACGCTCCTGCTTCTCCCTTCCTTGGACGGAGGAAATGCTGTACGAGGAATTGGAAAGCCTGAATACCACCTGCATCGTAGCTGTCACCGAAGAGCAGGAGGTGCTGGGCTATGCCAGCCTTACCGTGGTGCTGGACGAGGGCTATATCAACAACATCGCCGTGCGCCGTCCCTATCGGCGCATAGGCTTGGGCAGCGAGCTGCTGCGGGTTTTTGAGCGTTTCTCCATAGCAAACCACCTTGCCTTCCTGACGCTGGAGGTGCGGGACACCAATCTGGCAGCCCGGGCGCTGTATCACAGCTTCGGATTTGAGGAAGTGGGCAGACGGAAGAACTACTACGAAAAACCCCGGGAGGATGCCATCCTCATGACCAAATATTACAACAAAGAGGGAACCAATCCATGAAAATACTGGCAGTAGAGTCCTCCTGTGACGAGACGGCAGTTGCCATTGTGGAGGACGGCAGACGGGTGCTCTCCGACGCTGTGGCCTCTCAGATCGAGATGCACACCATCTACGGCGGCGTGGTGCCGGAGATCGCCTCCCGCAAGCATTTGGAGGCAGTCTGCCTCATGGCGGATCAGGCTTTGGAAAAAGCAGGGCTCACCCGGCGGGATATCGACGCTGTGGCCTGCACCTATGCTCCCGGACTCATCGGGGCGGTGCTGGTGGGGGTGAACTTCGCCAAAAGCGTCGCTTACGGTCTGGGTCTGCCCTTGATTCCGGTTCACCATATCCGGGGCCATATTGCCGCCAACTACATCACCCACCCGGATTTGAAGCCGCCCTTCCTCTGCCTCTGCGTCAGCGGCGGAAATACCATGATCGTAGACGTGGAGGACTACACCAAAATGAAGCTGCTGGGCGCTACCAGAGACGACGCAGCAGGGGAGTGCTTTGACAAGGTGGCCCGGGTGCTGGGCATCGGCTACCCCGGGGGCGGACCTATGGACCGGCTTGCCAGTGGGGGAGACGCAAAGAAGTATCCCTTGCCCCGCTCCAAGGTGGACGGCGCGCCGCTGGATATGTCCTTCTCCGGTTTGAAAACCGCCGCCTTGAACACCATCCACAACGCCCAGCAGAAGGGTGAGGAATTGGATCTGCCCTCCTTCGCCGCTTCCTTCGGTCAGGCGGTAAGTGACGAGCTGGTGCCAAGGGTGGAGGAAGCCGCCAAAATGACCGGACGCACCACCATTGCGGCGGCTGGCGGGGTCTCTGCCAACAGCCGTATTCGGGGCGATTTGGAGACCATGTGCCGCCGGGAGGGCTATCAGCTCTATCTTCCCGCCCTCCACCTTTGCAGCGACAACGGCGCTATGATCGGCGCACAGGCGTATTACGAATTTCTGGCAGGCGCAAGAGGGGATACTTCCCTCAACGGCTATGCTGGAATGCCGATTGATAAGTAATACTTATGTCAACCTAACGGGGGATAATACGACGATTTTCCCTTTGCTCTCTCCCTGTGGCAAATCATAGCAAAACCCTTAGAGCAGAAAGGATTTTGCTTGTGTAAAACCCTGTGGAAATTGTGGACAACTTTGAAATCCCAATTTCGGTTGCATCCGGGATTATGGCATAAAACAGGAACAGACAAAACCACTACAAATCCGCAAAAAACGGAATGAACGGTTCCGTTCTTTTCCCGCCTGCCCCATCTTTTTCTGCCTTACCAGATTGAACATTTGAGAATGATGTGGTAGAATAACACATCATGCGCAGTTGTATATTGCGATTGAACGATCCGTCTGAAAAGGCAGAATGATCTGTTTTTTTCGGAAAATGCACCGATTGACGGTGCAATTCAATGATTTAGAAACAATTATGCTGTTTCTTCTACGAACGGAGCAAGACAGTTCTGTTCAGATATCAGAAAAGGACGTGTCAGTATTGGACGAGAAAAAACAGGTTATGCTCTCCGGCATCCAGCCCAGCGGTGAATTGACTTTGGGCTCCTATCTGGGTGCTATTCGCAATTGGGCAGAGCGAGCCGACCAGTTTGACTGCTATTATTTTATGGCGGATATGCACACCATCACCGTGCGTCAGAACCCTGCCGACCTGCGCCGCCGCACTCTGACCCAGCTTGCCGCTTACATCGCCTGCGGACTTGATCCGGAGCGAAACACGCTGTTCATCCAAAGCCATGTACCTGAGCACGCCCAGCTGGGATGGGTGCTGAATTGCTACACCATGTTTGGCGAGCTCACCCGGATGACCCAGTTCAAAGCAAAAAGCGCCCAGCACGCCGAGAACATCAACGCAGGTCTGTTTGATTACCCGGTGCTGATGGCGGCGGATATCCTCATCTACCAGCCGGACTTTGTCCCGGTGGGTGAGGATCAGAAGCAGCATGTGGAGCTCTGCCGGGACATTGCCGAGCGGTTTAACCACATCTACGGCGATGTGTTCAAGATTCCCCAGCCCTATATCCCCAAGGTAGGGGCCAGAGTCATGAGTTTGACCAGCCCGGAGAACAAGATGTCCAAGTCGGACACCGACCCCAACGGCTGCGTCTATCTGCTGGAACGCCCGGAGGATCTGGCCCGGAAGTTCAAGCGTGCCGTCACGGACAGCGAGACGTGCGTCCGCTTTGACCCGGAGCAGAAGCCGGGCATCTCCAACCTGATGCAGATTTATTCCTGCGCCACCGGACGGGACTATGCCCAGATTGAGCAGGAGTTTGCCGGACAGGGCTATGGTGCGTTTAAAACTGCGGTGGGGGAGGCAGTCATTGAGATGTGCCGCCCCATCCGGGAGGAGACCGACCGGCTGCTGAAGGACAAAGCCTATCTGGAATCCGTATATCGCGCGGGGGCAGAGAAAGCCAGCTATATGGCGAATAAAACCCTGCGTAAGGTCTACAAGAAGGTGGGCTTTATCCCCCGTTGACCGGGAAAGCCCTGTAAGGGAGTTCATTCCTTGACATGAAAAGTGTTAATTATCATTCCATGGCCATTGTGGTGGCTGCCATGGTGACCTCCATGCTGGTGACCATGGTGGTGATGCCGCTGGTCAAGCGACTGGCCATACGGTTGGGCGCCATTGATATGCCCGGCATAAAAGGCACGGACAGCGAGCGCCATCTCCACACCGAGCCCACCCCCCGTATGGGCGGACTGGCGATTTTTGCCGGCTTTCTGGCCGCCATGTTCTACTTTGTCCAAATGAACCTCCGCCTGGGCACCATGGTGATCGGCGGGGTGATTCTGGTCGTTCTGGGCATGGTGGACGATGCGAAAAATCTCCCTGCGCTGTTTAAGCTGCTGGTGCAGCTGATTGCCGCCACAGTGGCTGCACTGGGGGGCAATGTGATTTCCTACCTCAGCGCCCCGGAGTGGCTGGCACCCAGTGGGCATTTGCAGCTTGGCATTTTGTCGATTCCGGTCACGGTGTTCTGGATTGTCCTGATCACCAATGCAGTGAACCTGATTGACGGGCTGGACGGCCTTGCCGCCGGCGTGTCCGCCATCTCTTCCATCTGTCTGGTGATTGTGGCGCTGGTCTACTCGGATATTACCGTTGCCGTGATGTGCGGGGCGCTGGCAGGGGGCTGTGTGGGCTTTCTGCCCTATAATGTCAGCCCTGCCCGGATTTTTATGGGGGATACCGGGGCGACCTTTATCGGCTATGTGCTGGCAGTGGCCTCTGTTCAGGGCTTGTTTAAGATATACGCCCTGATCTCCTTCGCCGTACCCTTCTTTATGCTGGGCTTACCCATTTTCGACGTCTGCTTTGCTGTGGTTTCTCGCATCAGCCACGGCGAAAATCCCATGAAAGCAGACCGGAAGCACGTCCACTACCGGCTGCTGGATATGGGTCTGAGCAAACAGCAGACTGTGGCGGTGCTGTATGTGATCTCCGGTATTCTCGGTCTCACCGCCGTGCTGCTCAGCACATCCGATGGGGCAAAATGGACGGCTTTTCTGGTTGCCCTTCTCATTTTTGGCTTTGTTGCCTATCGGTTTTATAACCATCGCCGGGCGGTGCTCAGGGGCGAGGGACATAAAAAGCGAATCCATATCGACGTGCTTCATTTTGGCCGTTCGGACGATAAAAAAGAATAAAGTGCTGCCGGGGTTGGGTTGAAGCATTCAGCCCAATCCCATCAGCAGCACCAGCGCCAGGACGATGAGCCATTCCTCGTCTCCCGACTCCCGAAACAGATAGATGAGTACCAGCAGCAGAAGGATGTCACCTTTATCCAGTTGACCGATACCCAGTTTGTCCAGAATGCCGCTTAACCCGGCATTCTTTTCATTTCCCAGCATTTTGCCAAACAGGTTGAAAATGCTGCCCTCATCCGCCTTTCCCCGGGGCTCATCCAACGGCTGGGCATCCCCCATCGGCGCATAGCGGTTATACATCCCCGCCCTCCCGCAGCATTCCCATGGCTGCGCGAATCACCTTACTCAGACGGGCAATCCGCATGGCCTGCTCCAATTTGTGTTGCCGCTCCTGTCGGAGAAAGGGCTTCATGGATTGCAGCAGACGTGTCCTGTCGTCCTCCCCCTCACGGTAGAGGCTGAGCAGCGGCATCAGCCGGGAGAGCATTGCCGGGTCGGCCAGTCCGCTCAGTCCATTCAGCACGCCCGCTGGCTGCGTGGCCGATTCCTCCGCAGGTGCCGCAGGGGCATCTGTCCCGGTCTGAGACAGGGAATTTGCCAGAGACATAATCTGTTCCATCGCCTCCGGGGAGGAGAGAATCTGGTTCATCTTGTCTTCCCATTCTGCCACCGAGACCGCCTCCTCTCTCTAACCCTGTATTTGCTTTTGTATCCGAGAGATTGCCTTCTGCCCCTCCGGCGCTGCGCTGACCTGATTCAGCATCTGCTGCAAAGCACGCATATCTCCGTTTTTCGCCTGCCTTGCGGCGTCGTTCAGGTTGCCCTGCCGCTGGAGCAAGGCGATGAGCTGCTTTGCCTGATCGGACTGGATCAGCGTCCGCAGTGCAGTGGGGTCACGCAGCAGCGCCTTTGCCTCCGGACTGTTCAGCGGAAGTTCCTTTTGCTCCATGAGAATCATCCTCCCTCCATGTTCTGCTCTCAATATATGCGATAAGTAAAGGAGATGTGCCCTTTGAAGGTATTGATTTGTTCCGACTCCCACGGAAACCCGGAAAACATCCGCCGCATCATTCAGGCGGAACAGCCCGACCATCTGCTTTTTTTGGGGGATGGGGAGCGGGATTTGGTCATGGCGCAATTTGACTTCCCTGACCTGCCCTGCCATGCCGTGGCAGGCAACTGTGATTATACGGACAACAACCCGGACGAGGCGTTTCTTCAACTGGAAGGGGTCAACATACTGATGGCACATGGCCACCGCTACGGCGTAAAGAGCAGCTACGAGCGCTTTTTCCGCCGTGGCATTATGCGCCGGGCAAAGCTGATCTGTGCCGGGCATACCCATACCGCCCTGATCCGGGAGAAATTCGGCATCACCCTCATCAACCCTGGCTCCATTGGCTTTTACTTTGACCCCACCTATGCCGTTGCCGAACTAAAGGACGGAAAAATTCTACGCACAGAGCTTCGCCGATTGGAAGCGCCTGTTTTCTCGGAGTGAGTTGACACAAAAACTGTTGCCCTCGGGAAAAACCGTGTTATAATATAAGGTGGCATGGGCTGTAACCCAGTCCGCCCCGGCAGATCGTGCCGGTAATCTTGTTGAGGAGGCATACGATTGAATACCTTCCAAGCCTTAAAAGAAGAGTTGGACCGGGTCTGTCCCGGACTGAAGATAAAAGAACAGGAACCCATGAGCCTTCACACCTCCTTCCGCATTGGCGGTCCGGTGGCGATGATGGCCTTTCCCATGACCACTGAGGAAACCGTTGCCAGCATCCAGGCGGCAAGAAGGCTGGGCATTACCCCCTTTCTGCTGGGCAGGGGCAGCAATCTGCTGTGCGGCGACGGAGAGCTGAACTATTTTATGATTAAAACCAATCCTGGACTCACCCAACTGGAACGGGTAGGGGAGAACGCCATTCTCTGCGGCGCAGGCGTTCCCATGCGTCAGGCGGCGAATTTCGCCCAGAAGCACGGACTGTCTGGCTTGGAATTTGCTCACGGGATACCCGGCTCCATTGGCGGCGGCGTGGTGATGAACGCAGGCGCCTACGGCGGTGAGCTGGCCAACGTGGTCAAAGAGACCACAGCCCTCAACCGTCAGGGGAATGTGGAAGTCATCCGTGGCGAACAGCAGGAATTTAGCTATCGTTCCAGCGTCTTTGCCAAAGAGGGGAGTCTGGTGCTCAGTGCTCTGATTGAACTCCGCCCCGGCGACCCTGCGGAGATTCAGGCGCAGATGGACGACTTTCTCACCCGCCGTAAGCGTACCCAACCGCTGGAATATCCCAGTGCCGGGTCAATGTTTAAGCGTCCCAAGGGCGCCTATGCGGCAGCGTTGATTGACAAGTGCGGTCTCAAAGGATTCCGAGTGGGGGATGCTCAGGTATCGGAAAAGCACGCCGGATTTGTGGTCAACCGGGGCCATGCCACCTGTCAGGAGATGCTGACGCTGGTGCGGCATGTGCAAAAGACGGTCAAGGACAAGACCGGCTTCCAGCTGGATATGGAGGTTATAACTCTGTTATAACGCTTTCCATGAGAAAAGAGAGAAGGAGTGGCGCAAATGACCTTTGTGGTGATTTCCGGGCTGTCAGGTGCAGGCAAGAGTAAGGCCGGAGAGTTCTTGGAGGACGCTGGGTTTTACACCGTGGATAATATGCCCGCCGCCCTGATGCCCCGTTTTGCGGAGCTGGCGTTGAGTAACAAGCACGGCACCTATGAACGGGTGGCTCTGGTGAGCGATATCCGTGGCGGTCATCATTTTGAGGCGCTGTTTCAGGCGCTGGACGAAATGCGGGATATGGGCTGTGATGTGAGGCTGCTGTTTTTGGAGGCCTCCGTGCCTGCGGTCATTGCCCGCTATAAAGAGACACGCCGCTCCCATCCGCTGGCGGAGCCGGGGGAGACGCTGGCCAGCGCCATCTCCCGGGAGATTGAGCTGCTCAAACCGGTGCGGGAGCGGGCGGATTACATTCTCAATTCCACGGAGTTTAACACCACCGCCAAGCTACGGGCGGCGCTTTTGGATATGTTTTCCGATTTGGAGGACGTGCGTCCCGCCTTTTCCATCACCGTCCAATCCTTCGGCTTCAAGCACGGAATGCCGCTGGATGCGGATATCATTATGGACGTGCGTTTTCTGCCAAACCCCTTCTATGTACAGGAACTGCGGCTGAAAACCGGTCTGGACGAAGCGGTTGTGAATTATCTGAATCAATTCCCTGCCACCGTAGAATTCCAGAAAAAAATGGAGGATATGCTCCGTTTTCTTCTGCCGCTTTATGAAGAGGAAGGAAAGACCACTCTGGTCATCTGTATGGGCTGCACCGGCGGACAGCACCGCTCTGTGGCACTGGCTCACGATGTCACCAAGATGATTGAGAGCATGGGCTATCCTGTCACCGAACAACACCGCGATATTAACCGGGAGCGCAAATAACCATGGCAATTCAGCGAGACAGATTTCCCTCTGACGGCGGCCCCAGCGTTGTGGCCATCGGCGGAGGCACCGGACTTTCCACCATGCTCCGGGGCCTGAAGCATTACAGCAAAAACATCACCGCCGTGGTCACCATGGCAGATGACGGCGGCGGCTCCGGACGGCTCCGGGAGGATTTGGGGATGCCCCCTCCCGGCGATTTGCGCAACTGCATCCTCGCCCTTGCCAATGTGGAACCCATCATGGGTCAGCTGTTGGATTACCGTTTTCAGGAGGGAGAGCTCTCCGGTCAGAGCTTTGGAAACCTGTTTCTGGCTGCGCTGGACGGTATTTCCCCCTCCTTTGAGATTGCGGTCAGCCGAATGAATCAGATTCTTGCCGTCACCGGGGAGGTGATTCCCGTCACCGCCGGAGACGTGAATCTGGTGGCCGAGTTTGAAAACGGCACCTCCGTCATGGGAGAAAGCAAGATTTCTGCCTTCAAGAAGCAACAACACTGCCGCATCAGCCGGGTTCGTCTGGAGCCGGATACCCCCGAGCCGCTGGAGCGTGCCATAGAGGCTATTCACAACGCCGACGTGATTCTCATGGGTCCGGGGAGCCTGTACACCAGCGTGATTCCCAACCTGTTGGTGCCGGGCATTGCGGACGCCGTTGCCAACTCCAAAGCCCTGCGTTTCTATATCGCCAATATCATGACCCAGGAAGGGGAGACGGAGGGATATACCCTCTCTGAACATCTCTCCGCCCTGATGAAACACGGCAGAATCGGTATGGTGGACGTATGCCTTGCCAACGTCACTGCCATTCCCCGGCACATTCAGGCCAGGTATCAGACGGAAAACGCCATGCCTCTGGTGGTAGACGGCAATCAGGTACGGAAGATGGGCGTGGAGCTGGTGGTGGGCAGCCTCTCTGATGAAAAACGAAAAGATCACGCCCGCCACGACCCGGATAAGCTGGCACAGGCAATCTTCAGTGTGGTTGACGAGCACTGTGTCCGCACATGGACAGAAAAGGGCATTCGCTATATCCGGGAGTATTGATGAGGTGAGACAGGTGACACAGGATAGCTTTTCCGCCCGCACAAAGGGGGAGCTTTGCCGGGAGCGCATCAGCGCTCAGAGCAGCGCTCTGGCGGAGGCCTATGGGGCATTGCTGTTTTGCAACACCTTTTCTATGGAAGAAATCCGCATTGTCACCTCCTCCGAGGCGGTAGCCAAACGGCTGCCCCGTATCTTCCGCCGGGCTTTTTCGCTGGACTTTGACCAGCAGTTCCAGCCTGCAGGAGAGGGGGGGAAGTATCAGCTATTGCTCACTGACCCCGCCAAGCTTTCCGCTATTTTTGACAGCTTCGGCTGGGACAGCGCCAACACCCTCTCCCACCATATCAACTACGCTGTGGTGGAGGACGACCCCTGCCGTGCCGCCTTTTTCCGTGGCGCTTTTCTGGCGGGGGGTTCTGTGTCCGAGCCGAAAAAGCGCTATCAACTCTCCTTTTCCACCTCTCATTATTGGGTAGCCCGGGAGGTGCAGCCGCTGATCTCCGAGCTGGAGCTTTCTCCCAAGACGGTTGCCCGCAGCGCCAACTATGTGATCTATTTCAAGCAGAGCGAGGCCATCGCTGACTTTCTCACCGCCATCGGCGCACCTCTTGCCGCCATGGAGATCATCAACACCAAGATGGAGAAAAACATCTATAACAAGGTGAACCGCCGCTCCAACTGCGACATGGCCAATCTGGATAAAGCGGTTGCCGCCGCCCAGCAGCAAATCGCCGCCATCCAGCATTTGAAAGAGGGCGGACAGTGGCACACCCTGCCGGACGCCCTGCGGCAAACCGGAGAAGCCCGGATTGCAAACCCGGAGCTGTCCCTCAGCCAGCTTGCTCAGCTTCTGGGAGTGTCCAAATCCTGCCTGAACCACCGTCTGCGTAAGCTGAACCAGCTTGCCCAGCCCCAGCCCTGAAGGAGGCGCCTATGGCATTTGCCCATCTTCATCTTCACACGGAGTTTTCCCTTTTGGACGGCGCCTGCCGGATTCAGGAGCTGGTGCAGCGGGTCAAAGAGCTGGGGCAGACCTCTGTGGCCATCACAGACCACGGAAATATGTACGGTGTGGTGGACTTTTACAAGGCCTGCATAAAAGAAGGCATCCATCCGGTGATTGGATGTGAAGTCTATGTTGCCCCCAGAACCCGGTTTGACAAGAGTCACGACCTGGATCTGGGGCCTCGTCATTTGATATTGCTTTGCAAAAACGAAACTGGCTACCGGAACCTGTCCTATCTGGTGACGCAGGCCAATCTGGAGGGCTTTTATATGCGCCCTCGGATTGACCTGAATCTGCTGCGGGAGCATCATGAGGGCTTGATTGCCCTCTCCGCCTGCCTTGCCGGTGAAATTCCCCGCCGCCTGCGAAATGGGGATTATGCGGGAGCCAGAGATCACGCCATTATGATGTCCGATCTGATGGGGGAGGGCAATTACTATATTGAGGTGCAAAATCACTTCATCCCCGAGCAGCAGCGAATTCTCCCTGACTTGATTCGACTGGCCCACGAGCTGAATCTCCCCCTTGCCGCCACCAACGACTGCCACTATCTCCGCAAGGAGGACGCACAGGCACAGGACGTGCTTATGTGCATCCAGACAGGCAAAACGGTGGACGACCCTGACCGTATGCGCATGGAGACGGAGGAGTTCTACGTCAAGAGCGAGGAGGAAATGCGCGCCCTCTTTCCCGACTGCCCGGAAGCGGTGGACAACACCGCCCGGATCGCAGAGGCCTGTCAGGTGGACTTCACCTTTGGTCAGTATCATCTGCCGGAGTTCACCTATCCCGAGGGATATGACGGCGACTCTCTGCTGCTCAAGCTGTGCGAGGATGGGTATCGCCGCCGCTATCCTGACGACCCGGAGGGCTACCATCAGCGGCTGGACTATGAGCTAAATATGATCCGCACCATGGGCTTTGTGGATTATTTCCTGATTGTGGCGGACTTTGTGGGCTACGCCAAAGACCATGGCATCCCGGTGGGCCCCGGACGTGGCAGCGCAGCAGGCTCCATGGTCGCCTACTGCCTGGGCATCACCGATGTGGACCCCATGAAGTATGCCCTGTACTTTGAACGCTTTCTCAACCCGGAGCGTGTCACCATGCCGGATATCGACATGGACTTCTGCTACCGCCGCCGGGGGGAGGTCATCGACTATGTGAACCGAAAATACGGGGAAGACCATGTGGCGCAGATCGTCACCTTTGGCACCATGGCTGCCCGGGGTGTGCTGCGGGATGTGGGGCGTGTGCTGAATATGCCCTATGGGGATGTGGATCAAATCGCCAAGCAGGTACCCACTACCCTTCATATCACGCTGGACGAGGCACTGAAAGTCTCCAAACCCCTACGGGAGCGGTATGAACAGGACCCACAGGTCAGGCTGCTCATCGACACATCCAAGAAGATTGAGGGCATGCCCCGCCATGCCTCCAAACACGCCGCCGGCGTGGTGATTACCAAACGTCCGGTCTATGAGTACGTCCCTCTTGCCAAAAACGACGACAGCGTAGTCACCCAGTTCATCATGACCACGCTGGAAGAGCTGGGACTGTTGAAAATGGACTTTCTGGGGCTGCGCAACCTGACAGTGCTGGACGATGCGGTGCAGATGATTCGCCGCAAACGCCCCGGCTTTTCCATCCATGACCTGCCCGACGACGACCCGGAGACCTTCAAAATGCTTCAGGCAGGGCAGACCTCCGGTGTGTTCCAGATGGAGTCTGCCGGCATGACCGGGGTTTGTGTCCAGATGAAGGCCTCCAGCATCGAAGACCTCACAGCCATCGTTGCCCTTTACCGCCCCGGTCCCATGGAGTCCATCCCCCGGTTTGTTCAGTGCAAAACCGACCCCTCCAAAATCCGCTATCTCCACCCCAGTCTGGAACCTATCCTGTCCGTTACCTACGGCTGCATCGTCTATCAGGAACAGGTGATGATGATTTTCCAGCAGCTTGCCGGGTATTCTCTGGGCGGTGCGGACATGGTGCGCCGGGCAATCTCCAAGAAAAAGGCCAAACAGATTCAACAGGAGGAACACGCCTTCATCTATGGCGACCCTGACCGGGGCATCGCCGGATGTGTGGCAAACGGCATCCCGGAGGATATCGCCAAGCAGATTTACGGCGAAATCTATGACTTTGCCAACTATGCCTTTAACAAAGCCCATGCGGTGTGCTACGCCATTGTGGCCTATCAGACGGCGTGGTTCAAGTGCCACTATCCTCAAGAGTACATGGCTGCCCTTCTCACCAGTGTACTGGATTCCAGCACCAAGGTGGCGGAATACATCTCCGCCTGTAAGGATATGGGCATCGCTCTGCTGCCCCCTGACGTGAACCAGTCCGGCGCCGACTTTACTGTTTCGGGAGATAACATCCGTTTCGGTCTGGCCGCAGTGAAGGGGGTAGGCAGAGCCGCCGTTGCCCGTCTGGTGGCGGAGCGAGACAAAAACGGCCCCTTCACCAGCTTCCAGCAGTTCTGCCGTCGTACCTATGATTTGGATCTCAACCGCCGGGCGCTGGAAAATCTGATTCGCTGCGGTGCCTTTGACGGGATGGGCTACTACCGCCGGGCGCTGGTCAGCGTCATGAATACCGTTTTGGACGACATCGCTGCCAACCGGAAGCGGAACGTGGAGGGACAGTTTGACCTCTTCGGAGATGATACCTCCAGCGCTGAACGTGCCGAAACCCCCATTCCCGAGCTTGCCGAATTCTCGCCTGCCGAGCTGATGGCGATGGAACGGGAAATGACCGGGCTCTATCTTTCCGGTCATCCCATGGATCAGTATCGCAGCCTTGCCAAACAGGGAAGCGCCGTTCCTATGGGACGCATTCTGGCGGACTTTGCAAAAGACAACGGCCCCACAGACTTCCGGGACGAGCAGCGGGTGGTGCTGGCTGGTATCGTTCAGTCCAACCGCACCCGAACTACCCGGAACAACTCCATTATGTCCTATACCATGCTGGAGGACGACACCGGAGCTATGGAGCTGATCGTCTTCTCCCGCACCATTGACCAATATGGAACCTTGCTGTCAGTGGGTCAGCCGGTCTTTGTAGACGGACGGCTCACTGTGCGGGACGAGAAGCAGCCCCAGCTCATTGCAGAGCGTATCTTTCCGCTGGAACCGGAGAGCCTGCCTGCTCTGCGGGACAGCAACACCTACCGCCGCAATGACCGCAGCGTTGGACGCACACCGAGAACCGAGCCAGTCCTGTCTCCCACAACGCCCGGCGTGATTCCCGGTGCCCAGAAGCTCTATCTCAGCTTTCCCACCATGGACGATCCCCGGGTGGCCAAGGTGCGGCAGATGCTGGTCATGTTCCCCGGCACCAGTCAGATGGTCTTTTTCTTCGAGGACACCCGCCGCCGCTTTGGTATGCCCTGTCTGATTCATACCTCTCTGGTACGGGAGCTGACAAATCTGCTGGGAGAAGGTAAAGTTGTTGTCAAATAAACCGTAAAAAGCCGCCCGGCAAGGAAAAAACTCCTTGTCGGGCGGCTTGATCGTTCAATGTTAAGGAAGCGCTGAATAAATCTCTCGGATGGATGAGCGAGGATGTTTTTTGTCAGTCGGGGATAAAAGACCGAAGGAATACTGACGTATTTCAAGGGATTTTAGACCCGGATGG
>ATWA01000024.1 GCA_000421005.1 Clostridiales bacterium NK3B98 | reverse complement strand
ATGGTTATCCATTTGAGTCAGCTCGTAAATGTGCAATTCTGTTGGAAAAACAGGTTGACTTAGAAGAATATGATAATCTTTCGTACGGGGCGGCGTCCTCGACGCCCCGCATTGCCCGCAAGCACCCACTTATTGATGGGCGGGACGTCGGGGACGCCGTCCCGTACACACTAAATTTCGTTCCCCCTATGCTATTTCTTCCGGCGGACTTATCTGGATAACCATATTTCCTATTGAAAGTAATGCAAAGACTGACAGGCGAGCGCCCCTAGCCTTCCCCCACATGGGGGAAGGGGGACCATTTGCCGCTCATTGGCGGCAAATGGTGGATGAGGGACCCCCTACATACGAGGTGTTTGATATGCGACAAATCAACGTATCCATCCCCGGCCGTGCCTATGATATTTTCATTCAGCCGGGACTGTTAAACGACACAGGCGCTCAGATGCGCGCCCTGCTGCCCCACATTGCAAAGGTGCTTCTGGTGACCGACTCCAATGTGGCGCCGCTGTACGCTCAGCGTGTGGAAAAAAGCCTCACCGACCAGTGCTTTGCGGTGAAAACCGCCGTCATTGCCGCCGGGGAAAGGTCCAAAAACGCCGGGGAGCTGCTGCGGCTTTGGAATGAGGCTGCCGCCTTCGGCATGAATCGCACCGACGCTGTGGTGGCGCTGGGCGGCGGCGTGGTGGGGGATTTGGCCGGCTTTGCGGCCGCCACCTTCCTCCGGGGGGTTCCCTATATCCAGATTCCCACCACCCTGCTGGCGCAGGTGGATTCCTCCGTGGGGGGAAAGGTGGCCATTGACCTGCCCGCCGGGAAGAATCTGGCGGGGGCGTTCTGGCAGCCCAAGCTGGTGCTCATCGACCCGGACACCCTGAAAACCCTGCCCGACGACGTTTTTTCCGACGGTATGGCGGAGGTCATCAAATACGGATGTATCCGCAGCGAGGGATTCTTCCGCTTTCTGGAGGCCTGCGGCGACCGGAAGAGCATTATGGAGCACATCGGCCACGTCCTGCACACCTGCTGCGCCATCAAGGCGGAAATTGTGGAGGAGGATGAGTGGGACACCGGAATGCGGATGCTGCTCAACTTCGGTCACACCCTGGGACACGCCTACGAGGCAGCCTACCACTATACCACCTACACCCACGGTCAGGCAGTGGCCGCCGGTATGGTGGACGCCTGCCGCATTGGGGAGCGTCTGGGCAAGACGGCAGAGGGCACCACGGAGCAGGTCTCCCAGCTGTGCGCCGCCTTCGGTCTGCCCACCCACATTGACTGCTCCAAAGAGGACTATGCCAGCGCCATCGGCGTGGACAAAAAGGGCACCGGGGATTCCATCCGCCTGATTGTGCTGTCTGAAATCGGCGCTTCTCAGGCGGTGCAGATGGAAAAGTCCGCCCTGCTGGAGCTGGTATGAAGATACGGATTACACCCGGCAGACTTTCCGGGCAGGTGACCCCGCCTGCGTCCAAAAGCCAGTGCCATCGGCTCATCATTGCCGCGGCGCTCACCTCCGGGGTGTCTGTGCTGAACCATCTCTCCCCCTCGCAGGACATTTCCGCTACCCTCCGGTGCGTGGAGGCGCTGGGTGCTCAGGTGTCCGGGGCGGAGATTTCCGGGCTGAGCCCCCGATTTGACGGGGAACTGCCCCAGCTGGACTGCGGGGAGAGCGGCTCTACCCTCCGGTTTCTGGTGCCTGTGGCGCTGGCTGTCCGGGGCGGCGGGGTGTTCACCGGACAGGGGCGGCTGATGGAGCGTCCCATGCGTCCCTATGAGCAGCTCTTTCACAGCAAGGGGATTGACTATGTACACGCCGAAAACTCCATCACGGTACAGGGCCGGCTGCGTCCCGGACGGTATGAGCTGCCGGGAAATATTTCCAGCCAGTTTATTTCCGGGCTGATGTTTGCCCTGCCCCTGCTGGAGGGGGAGTCGGAAATCGTCCTCACCTCCCCCCTGCAATCCGCCGGGTATGTGGACATGACGGTGGATGCGCTGGCACAGTTTGGGATGACCGTAGAGGCTGTTGAAAACGGCTGGCGGATTCCCGGTTCTCAGCGGGGAACCCCCTGCCAAATCACCGCCGAGGGGGACTGGTCACAGGCCGCCTTCTGGATGGCGGCGGAGCTGCTGGGCAGCCCGGTGGAGATTGGGGGGATGAATCCCCACTCCGTACAGGGTGACCGGGTGATGGTGGAATACTGCCGGGCGCTGGCGGGAGAAGGGGAGGTTTCTCTGGATGTGAGCCAATGCCCCGACCTTGCCCCGGCGCTGGCGGCCATTGCCGCCCTCCGGGCGGGGGAATACACCCATTTGACGGGTGCCGGGCGGCTTCGCATGAAGGAGAGCGACCGGATTGAGAGCATTGCCCAAACCCTGAACGCCCTTGGGGCGCAGGTGAGCACCGGGGAGGACAGCCTCACCGTCTTGGGAAAATCCCGGCTCAACGGAGGCACCTGCCAGAGCTGTAACGACCACCGCATTGCCATGATGGCCGCCGTTGCCGCCACACGGGCGGTCTTCCCGGTGGAGATTCTGGGGGCGGAGTGCGTGGCAAAGAGCTATCCCCGCTTCTGGGCGGACTACCGGATGCTGGGTGGCAGAGCAGAGGAGACATTTTCATGAGATACACCATTTTCGGAGAGTCCCACGGCCCTGCCATTGGGGTGGTGATACAGGACCTGCCCAGCGGCATTGCGCTGGACATGGAGGAAATTGCCCGGGAGATGGCACGCCGTGCCCCGGGAAACAGCCCTCTTGCCACCGCCCGGCGGGAGAAGGACGTGCCGGAAATCCTCTCCGGACTGTTTGAGGGGCAGACCACCGGAACACCCCTCTGCGCCATGATTGCCAACACCGACCAGCACAGCGGGGACTATGACGATGTTCGCCGCTATCCCCGTCCCGGTCACGCCGACTACACCGGCTTTATGCGGTATCAGGGCTGCGCTGACCACCGGGGAGGGGGGCACTTCTCCGGGCGGCTCACCGCCCCGCTGGTGTTTGCCGGGGCGGTTGCCAAGCAGATTCTCGCCGCCGAGGGCATTACCATCGGCGCGCACATCCGCAGCATTGGGGGTATTGAGGATTTGCCCTTTGCCAACCGGGAAAAGCCCCTCACCCCGTCTCTTTTACGGGAGCTGAACCGGATGGCGTTTCCCGTGCTGTGGAAGGAGCGGGGCGAGGAAATGCAGGCGGAGATTTTGAAGGCCAAATCAGAGGGGGACAGCGTAGGCGGCACCATTGAGTGCGCCGTCACCGGGCTGCCCGCCGGGATGGGCGCTCCGGACTTGGGAGAGAACGTAGAGGGTATTGTGTCCCGGCACGTCTTTGCTGTGCCCGGGGTGAAGGCCATCGGCTTTGGGGACGGCTTCGGCTTCGCCTGTCTCCGGGGCAGCCAGGCCAACGATTCCCTGAGAATGCGCATGGGAGAGGTGGTGTCTGACACCAACCACTCCGGCGGTATCAACGGGGGCATCACCAACGGTCTGCCGCTGGTGTTTGAGGTGGCGATGCGCCCCACGGCCAGCATTGCCAGAGAGCAGCAGACGGTGGATTTGGAGAACTGGACCAATGCCACCATCACCGTCAAGGGCCGCCACGACCCCTGCATCGTCCAGCGGGCGGTGCCGGTGATCGAGGCGGCGGCGGCGCTGGCGGTTTGCGAGGTTATGGATATTTGAGGGGTGTCCCTCACCCAAGGAGAACCACATGAAAGACTTATCATCCCTCCGCCAATCCATTGACGCCATCGACGCTGAGCTGGTGGAGCTGTTCCGTCAGCGTATGCAGGTGGCCGAGCAGGTGGCGGAATATAAAATCCAACACCACCTCCCTGTCCTTGACCCGGAGCGGGAGCGGGCGGTGATTGCCGCCAAAACCGCACTGGTGGATACCCCGGAGGAACGATCTGAGCTGGCCAGGCTGTACCAGAGCCTGATGGCCCTCTCCCGGGAGCGTCAGCGCCGGGTGATGCAGGGGGAGGGAGCCCGGGAGCAGGGGGTTTGCGACCCCTTCTCCATCGTCTACCCCCCGGTGGAGCGTCCCCGGGTGGTCTATCAGGGAATGCCCGGGGCGTACAGCGAGGCGGCGGCCATCCGTTTTTTCGGAGAGGATGTGGACAGCCGGGGTCTCAGCCACTTTGAGGACTCCTTTGTGGCGCTGGAGCGGGACGAGGCGGACTACGCCGTTCTCCCCATCGAGAACTCCACCACCGGAGCCATCCGTCAGGTGCATGACCTGATGGGGAGGTATGGCTTTTATATGGTGGGGGAGACCACTGTCCGGGTGCATCACTGTCTCATGGCTTTGCCGGGGGCAAGGCTGGAGGACATCAAAACCGTCTACTCCCACGAGCAGGGGCTGTTCCAGTCTGACCGCTTTCTGGACGCCCACCCGGACTGGACGAGAGTGCCCTTGCTGGACACGGCGGGCAGCGCCAAATTTGTCCGGGACAGCGGGGACAGGACGAAAGCCGCCATCTGTTCCGCACGGGCGGCGGCGGTGTACGGTCTGGAGATTTTGGTGGAGGGCACCAACCACAATCAGGAGAACTACACCCGTTTCGCCGTCATCCGCAAGGTGCCGGAGCTGCGGCAGGGGCGGGACAAAATCACCGCCGTGTTTACCCTGCCCCATCAGAGCGGCTCTCTGCATGAGATACTCACCATCTTTGCGGTGAATGACCTGAATCTGGTGAAGCTGGAATCCCGTCCCCTGCCGGGGCGGCGGTGGGAGTATCAGTTCTATGTGGAGTTCACCGGGGACTTACGGGCCGAGGGTATGGACGCTGTTCTCCGGGAGCTGGAACAGACCACCGGGGAATTTCGCATTGTAGGCAATTACAAGGCAAATCTTGGTGACCATGACGCTGTGTAAAAAAGGAGGGCTTGACATGAAAAATCTGGTTCTGATCGGCATGATGGGCTGCGGCAAGAGCACCTGCGCCAGACTGGTGGGGGAGCTTGCGGGGGTGAGATCGGTGGACACGGATCACCTGATTCAGGAGCGCACCGGCATGACAGTGGCTCGCATCTTTGCCCAGCACGGGGAGGACTATTTCCGGGCGCTGGAGACGGAGCTTTGCCGGGAGCTGAAAAACCAGAGCAATCTGGTGATCGCCTGCGGCGGCGGTCTGCCCCTGCGGGAGGAGAGCATCGACCTTTTGAAGGAGACAGGGATCGTGGTCTATCTGAACCGCCCGGTGGAGGAAATCTACCGCCCGGAGAAGCTGCGCAACCGTCCTCTGGCCCGGGGCGGCAGAGAGGATTTCTTCCGCAAGTTTGAACAGCGTGACCCCATCTACCGTGCAAAGGCGGATTACATCGTGGACAGCGAGCCCATCAAGACGGACACGGCGGCCAAGGTGCTGGCGGTCTGGAAAAACGCAGCTTCCGCCCTGTGATGAATTGTCCCTGCCTGTTCCACATTCGCTTATTCCCACACAGACAAAAAAGCTGCCATGGCTCAGCCATGACAGCTTTTTTCATAGGATAAGTTGGTTATCAGTTAACTCAGTCAGTGCAATATCGGCTCCCTCCGTCGGCTCCCTCCGTCACCGCCTACGGCGGTGACACCTCCCTCTAGGAGGGAGGCACTGGCGAGACCTGTTTGACTTCCGTCCTTGCCAAAGGCCCCCTCCCAGAGGGGGCTGTCAGCGAAGCTGACTGGGGGAGTCCCCCAAGCTGACTTAAATGATAACCAGTTTATTTACCCGCAACAGCCTCAAACGCCTTCATCACCTTCTGGTCAGGTGCAGGGGTGACCAGACTGACCACCACGGTGAGAATCAGGCCAAACACAAAGGCGGGGAGCAGCTCATAGATGGAGAGAATGCCGCCCATGGGGGCAATGACATACTTCCAGAAGAAGACCATGCCGCCGCCGCCGATCATACCGGCAACCGCTCCCGCAGCGGTGGTGCGCTTCCAGAACAGGGCGCAGAGCATCACCGGGCCGAAAGCAGCGCCAAAGCCCGCCCAGGCAAAGGAGACGATGGTGAACACGCTGCCCTCTTCCCGTGCCCAGAAGGCGGCACCCACGGCAATCAGTACCAGCGTGGTACGGGCAATCACCAGAGAAGCGCCGATGGACAGATCCAGCCCGAATACCCCCTGCAAAATGTCCTCGGACACGGAGGAGGAGGCGGCCAGAAGCTGACTGTCGCAGGTGGACATGGTGCAGGCCAGAATACCTGCCATGACCACGCCTGCCAGCAGGGCGGGGAAAATGCCGTGGGTGGCCAGCAGGTTGGCAATGTAGATGATGACCCGCTGAGAGGAGGTGGTGCCGTTGTAGCCCAGATCCGCAATAGCACCCACATGGCTCATGGTCAGACCGATCATGCCGATGCACACCGCCACAGCCATGGCGATGAACACCCACACAGTGCCCACCCGGCGGGAGACCTTGATCTCCTCCGGGTTGCGGATGGCCATGAACCGGAGCAGGATGTGGGGCATACCGAAGTAGCCCAGACCCCAGGCCAGCGTGGAGGCAATGCCCAGCGCCCCGCCGTAGGATACCGGGGAGGCGGTGGCCGGGTCAAAGGCGGTGGACAGGGAGAGATAGCCGTTGAGGGAGCTGACGTGATCGCTGACCACGCCCACGCCCCCGGCCACGCTCACGCCAAAGCACAGCACGATAATCAGGGCGATGGACATGACGATGGACTGGATAAAGTCGGTGGTGGAGGCGGCGTTGAAGCCGCCCATGGCGGTATAGGCCACAATGACCACGGCGGAGATTATCATGGCGGTAAAGTAGTCAATGCCAAACAGGGAGGAGAACAGAGTGCCGCAGGCGTTGAAGCCGGAGGCGGTGTAGGGGATGAAAAAGACCACAATCACCGCAGCGGACACCACCAGCAGCAGCGGGTTGCCCCCGAAGCGCTTGCTGAAGAAGGAGGGGACGGTGACCGCCTCCACCTCCTCGGAGTAGTAGCGCAGACGCTTTGCCACAATCAGCCAGTTGGCGTATGTACCCAAGCCCAGCCCCAGCGCCGTCCAGAAGGGCTCGCAGATGCCGGAGAAGTAGGCCACGCCGGGCAGACCCAGCAGCAGCCAGGAGGACATATCCGACGCCTCGGCGCTCATGGCCACCACATAGGGGCCCAGCACCCGGCCGCCCAGATAGAAGTGGGCGCTGTCCTTGGTGGTTTTGGAGTATCTGGCTCCCAGATAGAGCATAAAGCCCAAATAGAGCACAATTGAGATCATGATGCAGATTTGTTCTCTCGTCATGAGGGCACCTCTCTTTCTTCCTTTTTATCGCTTTAGTGTATCACACAATTGATGTACTTGCAAGGGTGGAAGGGCTGAAAGAAGGGGCGGGGAAGGGGAGGGAGTTGTGGAAACTGACAGAGGGGGTCCCAGGAGTGCGGCTTACCATATCCCCTGCAGCATGGGGCAGGAATGGAAAGGGCGCGGCAAGCCGCGCCCCTACAACGGAAACGAAAATGCAGTGCAACCCCGTAGGGGTGCGGCTTGCCACACCCCTATGTGAGCTTCCTCACTGCAAATACACTTTCAACCGGTCAATATTATCCCGCTCATGCTGAATGGTCTCCCTTGCCAGAGCAATGGCGGGATTGTTGGCGTTTTGGGCGAACTGCGCCTCGGTCTGGCTCTGGGCGGGGTTGTCCTTGGGGCTGCCGTAGCTGTTCAAAATCCCGGTGAGGGTGAGAATGCCCATATTGCTGCCCTCAATCATCAGCTTTGCCAGATGGGAGGTCTCCTGATTCATGGCTGTCTTGCACCACAGCCCCGCCTCCAGCGCCAAAAGCTGCTGATGGGACAGGGGCTGGGGACATTTGCCGCTTTTTGCCAGCTCCTGCTCCGCCTGTTTTGCGGTGGCGTTGTACTGGTCGTTCTGGGTTTGCAGGTCGGAGCGAAAGGCGGCGTTGCGCACCTTGGGCAGCAGCCGGGAGATGGACTCCACCCCCATCATGGCACCCTGATAGATTTCGTTGAGCAGGGCGGTCTCGTTGGAAAACTCCATAGTCTCTTCCTCCTTCAATCATGTTCTGTCCTATTTTGCGATTCCGGTTGCAATCCATTCCTTTTTCAGGTATGCTGATAGGGAAAAAATCTGGAAAAATTGAGAGGTTTTGACTATGGAACAGATTTGGCTGGAGGTTTCCATCGACACGGTGTCCGACGCTCTGGAGGACGTGGCCGCCTACCTCACCGCCCGGGGCATTGTGGGTCTGGTGCTGGAGGATGAGCGGGATTTGGAACAGTTCGAGGACGAGAACGCCCCAAGCTGGGACGACGTGGATGAGGATTTGAAGCAGTCCCTCCGGGGGGTGTCCCGGGTGAAGTTCTACGTCACCGACGACGAGGACGGTCATGTCCGTCTGGAGGACGTGCGCTCCGGATTGGAGGCATTCCGGGAGAGACTGGGACGGGAGGCCGGGACGCTGGCGGTGTCCACCGTCTCCATGCAGGAGGAGGACTGGGCCCACAACTGGCAGAAATACTATCAGCCCTTCCCGGTGGGGGAACGGCTGTTTATCGTGCCGGAGTGGATGCGGGGCATGGAGATTCCCAAGGGGCGTACCCCGGTTTACCTCAACCCCGGTCTGATTTTCGGCACCGGCTCCCACGGCACCACCCGGCTGTGTCTGGAAGGGGTGGAGCGGTATGTGAAGCCGGGAGACCGGGTGCTGGATTTGGGCACCGGCAGCGGCATTCTCTCCATTGCCGCCCTGCTGCTGGGGGCAGAGCAGGCAGTGGGCTGCGACATTGACCCCAAAGCGGGACGGGTGGCGCTGGAAAATGCCGGGTTCAACGGCATTTCGGACACCTTCCGCACCGAGACGGGGGATATTGTCCATGATACCGGACTGAGAGCCCGCCTTGCCGGGCAGTATGAGCTGGTGCTGGCGAACATCATTGCGGACGTGATTATTCCGCTGGTGCCCTTTGTGGGGGAGTTTCTCGCCCCGGAGGGGGTGTTCCTCACCTCCGGCATCATCCAGCATCGGGCAGCAGACGTAGAAAAAACCCTCACCGACCACGGCTACGCCATTTTGGAGCGCCGTGAGCGGGAGGGATGGGTGTTTTTTGCGGCAAAACGCGGGGACTCCCCCAGTCAGCTTCGATGACAGCCCGACTCCCTCAGTCACGGCTTTGCCGTGACAGCTCCCTCGGGGAGGGAGGACTCCCTCCGCCCCTTCGGGGCACCTCCCTCTAGGAGGGAGGCTTTGGCAAAACCTGTTTGTCTTCTGTCTTTGCCAATGGCCCCCTCTGGGAGGGGGCTGTCACGAAGTGACTGGGGGAGCGTCCCCAAGCTGACTCAAATGGATAACCACAAAGAAAAAAATCCCGCCGAAGGGCGGTGTTTTAGTGTGCGCATCCTTTATGATTGACAAAACTTGACTGTTTTTGTAAAATGGATTTTGCCCGCAAGGGTAAGGCGTTGCCAAGCGCAAAAAGGCGGTTCCGTCACACTCCCGGAAGGGAGGTGCTATTATGCCGATTACATTGACGTTTCATGTATGGAAATACACGATTACCGTCACCGTGAAAAGCAGAAACCGCCACTCGGCCAAGTAGCGGTTTCTTAGTTTAAACTAAAACTGTCTATTGGACGGAGCCGCTTTTCGGCAGCGCCTTTTTCATGTTTATTATAACGGCATTAAGCGTTGCTGTCAAGAAATTTCAGGCAATACCGCCCGGTGTTGTCTTATATATAATGTGGGCGAATCAGCAACAAATATTGCAAATTCGCCCACGTTTTTGTTTTTCCAAAGTCCCGAAGTCCAGCCACCTAAGGGCGGGATTTTTCGGTTATATCAGCACTTTTCCCAGATGGTAGCCACACCCTGGCCGCCGCCGATGCACAGGGTCGCCAGACCCCGCTTGGCGTCGTCCCGCTTCATCATCTCGTGAACCAGCGTGACGATGATACGAGCGCCGGAAGCGCCCACAGGGTGACCCAGAGCCAGAGCGCCGCCGTTGACGTTCACCTTGCTCATGTCGAAGTGCAGCTCACGGGCGACAGCGATGGACTGGGCGGCGAATGCCTCGTTGGCCTCGATCAGATCCATGTCCTCAATGGTCAGACCGGCCTTGGCCATGGCCTGACGGGAGGCGGGGATGGGGCCGGTGCCCATGATCTTGGGGTCAACGCCGCCCTGACCGTAGCTGACCAGTTTTGCCATGGGCTTCAGGCCGTACTTCTCCACAGCCTCGCCGGAGGCCAGCACGATGGCGGCAGCGCCGTCGTTGATGCCGGAGGCGTTGCCGGCGGTGACACGTCCCTGACCCACGTTCTCAGGCATATCCTTCATCTCGGTGGACTCGAAGGTCATCTCAATCTTGTCCAGAGCGCCGTCAGCGGTGGTGGGGAAGCAGGGCTTCAGCTTGCCCAGGGTCTCCACGGTGGTGCCGGCACGGGGGAACTCGTCCACCTTGAACTCCACGATCTGCTTTTTCACCTTCACAGGCACGGGCACGATCTCAGCGTCAAACTTGCCCGCCTTCTGAGCGGCCTCGCACTTCTGCTGAGAAGCGGCGGCGAACTCGTCCAGATCTGCACGGGTGATGCCCCAGATGTCGCAGATATTCTCGGCGGTGGAGCCCATGTGATAGTTGTAGAAGGCATCCCACAGGCCGTCCTTAATCATGGTGTCCACCATCTTGTTGTCACCCATGCGGGCGCCCCAGCGGGCGGCGGGGATGGCATAGGGGGCAGCGGACATGACCTCGGTGCCGCCGGCCACGATGATGTCAGCGTCCCCGGCCTTGATGGCACGGGCAGCCTCGATGACGCTCTTCATGCCGGAGCCGCAGACCATGCCCACGGTGTAGGCGGGGACGGACAGGGGCAGACCTGCCTTCACACCCACCTGACGGGCCACGTTCTGACCCTGTCCGGCGGTGAGGATGCAGCCGAACATCAGCTCGTCCACGTTTTCAGGGGCAACGCCAGCCCGGTTCAGGGCTTCCTTTACCACGATGGCGCCCAGATCGGCAGGGGCGCAGTCCTTCAGGGAGCCGCCAAACTTGCCCAGAGCAGTACGGCAGCAGTTTACCAGATAGATATCCTTCATGTGCGTGACCTCCAAATTGTTTTGATTTCAGCGGGTTGGAAGGGTAGATTGTCCAATCTTTAACAATATGACTGGGTACATTATAATCATCTTTCCCCAAAATGGCAATAGGAAAAAGGTCACTTGGAGAAAAAAAGATAGTCTCTTCCCG
Organism: Clostridiales bacterium NK3B98; assembly: GCA_000421005.1. GTDB lineage: Bacteria > Bacillota > Clostridia > Oscillospirales > Oscillospiraceae > Onthomonas. The sequence goes on along the minus strand of ATWA01000024.1, from coordinate 22,901 downwards.
GAAGCAGTAAGGAAATACAGGTTGCGGAAAGAAATTTTCGTAAAAAGACAAAAATGCTCTTGTAAAATTTTTCACAATGGGATACAATGGACAAGGTAACAAAACCCAAATGACACTTCTTTAGGAGGTACTTTGAAATGGCTGTTAAAGTTGCAATCAATGGTTTTGGCCGTATTGGCCGTCTGGCTTTCCGTCAGATGTTCGGTGCTGAGGGCTACGAGGTCGTCGCTATCAACGACCTGACTTCCCCCAAGATGCTGGCTCACCTGCTGAAGTATGACTCCACTCAGGGCACCTACGCTCTGGCTTCCACCGTGAAGGCTGGCGAGGACTTCATCGAGGTCGACGGCAAGAAGATCACCATCTATGCCAAGGCCAACGCCGCTGAGCTGCCCTGGGGCGAGCTGGGTGTTGACGTGGTTCTGGAGTGCACTGGCTTCTACACCAGCAAGGCAAAGGCTCAGGCTCATATCGACGCCGGCGCCCGCAAGGTGGTTATCTCCGCTCCTGCTGGCAACGATCTGCCCACCATCGTGTACAACGTCAACCACACCACTCTGAAGCCCGAGGATACCATCATCTCCGCCGCTTCCTGCACCACCAACTGCCTGGCTCCCATGGCTAAGGCTCTGAACGACGGCTGGGCCATCAAGTCCGGCATTATGTGCACCATCCACGCTTACACCGGCGACCAGATGACTCTGGACGGCCCCCAGCGTAAGGGCGACCTGCGTCGTTCCCGCGCTGCTGCCTGCAACATCGTGCCCAACAGCACCGGCGCTGCCAAGGCTATCGGCCTGGTCATCCCCGAGCTGAACGGCAAGCTGATCGGCGCTGCTCAGCGTGTTCCCACCCCCACCGGCTCCACCACCATTCTGACCGCTATCGTTGAGGGCGCTCCCACCAAGGAAGAGATCAACGCCCAGATGAAGAGCGAGGCCACCGAGTCCTTCGGCTACAACACCGATGAGATCGTCTCCTCCGACATCGTTGGTATGCGTTACGGCTCCCTGTTCGATGCCACCCAGACCATGGTGGTGAATCTGGACAACGGCACCTCCGAGGTTCAGGTCGTCTCCTGGTATGACAACGAGAACTCCTACACCTCTCAGATGGTTCGTACCATCAAGTACTTCAGCGAGCTGAAGTAATTCGGTTCCCTGAACTACTCTGTGTAGCATCTCAGCCCGCACTCCGTATGGGGTGCGGGCTTTTTCTGGTTTTGGGACTCCCCCAGTCAGCTTCGCTGACAGCCCCCTCTGGGAGGGGGCCTTTGGCAAGGACGGAAGACAAACAGTTTTCGCCAGAGGCTCCCTCTCTGAGGGAGCTGTCACGGCAAAGCCGTGACTGAGGGAGCCCTCCCTCTCTGAGGGTAAGGCCGAAATAGAACTATGCCAGTGGCATAGTTCAGGCCGCATGAAATCATGCGCCGAAGGCGCAACCTCAAAGAGGTGGTGCCCCGAAGGGGCGGAAGGAGCCCAACTACAACACGCATAACATAGAGACAAATGGTGGATGTGAGTTACAACACAAGTAAAATACCCACTACCCTACAAGGTAGAACGGAAAAAGAGGGCTCCTTTCATGCAAACTCACTATTGACAAACTCCCTCTCTCTGTGTAAAATACAGTTCAATCGAAACAACCAAAGACGATGAAGAGGAGAGTACGCAGGCAGATATGCCCCAGAGAGTCCCGGCTGGTGGAAAGGGACGCAGAAGGGTCTGCGGAAGATGGCCTTGGAGTTGCGCGGATGAATCCGGTTTTTTCGGAATAAGCTGCGACGGGTGCGCCCGTGACTGCGCAGGGGTTTGTCAGAACTCCATAAGGTCGTCTGTGTGAGCAGGCGATGAAGCAAGGTGGTAACACGGCGCATTGCGTTCGTCCTTGGGGCTGCGGCCTTGAGGACGTTTTTGTTTTTTTACCATGATTTGACCATGAGGTGTTGTTATGTCACAACCAATCATTCAGGTCTCCCACCTGAGTAAAACCTTCGGTGCCGGGGATGGTGCCGTCCATGCGTTGCAGGACATCTCCCTGTCCGTAGAACAGGGGGAAATCTACGGCATTATCGGTCTTTCCGGCGCAGGCAAAAGCACGCTGGTGCGCTGTCTCAATCTGCTGGAGCGCCCCACCGAGGGCAGCGTGGTGGTAGACGGCAAGGAGATGACCCAGCTGTCCGAAAAGGAGCTGCGGCTCGCCCGGCGGAATGTGACCATGATTTTCCAGTCCTTCAACCTGCTGATGCAGCGCACCTGCCTGAAAAACATCTGCTTCCCCATGGAGATTTCCGGCGTACCCAGAGCCAAGGCGGAGCAGCGGGCGAAGGAGCTGCTGGGCATTGTGGGTCTGGCGGACAAGGCGGAGGCCTACCCGGCCCAGCTCTCCGGGGGACAGAAGCAGCGCATTGCCATCGCCCGTGCCCTTGCCACCGACCCCAAGGTGCTGCTGTGCGACGAGGCCACCTCCGCCCTTGACCCCACTACCACCGCCTCTATCCTCTCCCTGCTGAAAGAGCTGAACCACAAGCTGGGGGTGACAGTGGTGGTCATCACCCACCAGATGAGCGTCATCGAGGAAATCTGTACCCGGGTGGCCATTCTGGACGGGGGCAGAATCGCAGAGGAGGGCAAGGTGGAGGACATCTTCGCCAACCCCGCCACCGATGCCGCCCGCCGTCTGGTCTATCCCGGCGGGGTGGTGCCCCAGCTCATGGACCCCAAGGCCAGGGTGATTCGCATTGCCTTCAACGGCGGCACCTCCTATCATCCCCTGATTGCCTCCCTTGCCATTGACTGCGGGGTGAAGGCCAACATTCTGGGCGCAGACACCCGGAACATTGACGGCAAGGCCTACGGCACCATGCTGCTGGGTCTGCCCGAGGACGAAAACGAGGCCGCCAAAGCGCTGGCCTACATCCGCAGCCAGCACAATGTCACCGTAGAGGAGGTGGGAGACCATGGCTGAGATTTTCACCGCTGGGTTTTGGGCGCAGTACGGCCCCCTGCTGTGGAAGGAATTTCTTCACACGCTGGTGATGACCGGGGTTTCCACCGTCATCGCCTACCTCATCGGCCTGCCGCTGGGGGTGCTGCTGGTGCTCACCGGAGAACACGGCATCCGCCCCAACAAGCCGGTGAATCAGATTGTGGGATGGATGATCAATGTGGGGCGCAGCCTGCCCTTTATCATCCTGATGATCTGCATTATGGACTTTACCAAGCTGATTGTGGGCACAAAAATCGGAGTGAAGGGTGCTATTGTGCCGCTGGTGGTGTCCGCCGCCCCCTTTATCGCCCGTATGGTGGAGACCTCCCTCACCGAGGTGGATGCAGGGGTGATTGAAGCGGCCCAGTCCATGGGGGCTTCCACCTTCCAGATTGTGTGGAAGGTGTATCTCCCGGAGGCGGTGCCTTCCCTGATTCTGGGGGGGTCCATCTCCATTATCACCATTTTGGCCTACACCGCCATCGCCGGTGCGGTAGGGGCGGGAGGCTTGGGCGACCTTGCCATCCGCTACGGCTATAACCGCCGGGTGGCCTCCATGCTGCTGGTCACTGCGGTGATTTTGGTGGCTATGGTGCAGGTGGTGCAGAGCGTGTTCAGCCGGATTGCCACCAAGGTGGATAAGAGGCTGCGGTAATTTCCCATCCCAAAGCTGCGTAGGGGTGCGGCTTGCCACACCCCAGTCTCCACACACACCCGTATAAACCAATCACCCTGTTTTCTTCGCCAAGGGCGTGGAAATATATTTATCAAGGAGGAAATGACTATGAAGAAACTGACTGCATTGGTACTGGCACTGGCTTTGTGCCTGTCTCTGGCTGCCTGCGGTGGCAGCAGCAGCTCCGACCAGCCCGCCGCTGAGGAGAACACCACGGAGGAAGCCGCTCCCGCTGAGGAGACTGCCGCCGAGGAAGCCGCTCCCGCCGGGGAAGCTGCCACGGAGGAAGAGGCCCAGCCCGGCGAGGCTGTGGAGACCGAGGACGGCGCTTCCGGTGATGTGGTGCTGAAAATCGCCGCCTCTCCCACCCCCCACGCGGAGATTTTGGAGCAGGTGAAGCCGGTTCTGGCGGAGCAGGGCATTGACCTGCAAATCACCGAGTACACCGACTATGTGGTGCCCAACACCGCCGTGGAAGAGGGGGACGAGGATGCCAACTACTTCCAGCACGGCCCCTATCTGGAGCAGTTCAACGCCGAGAACGGCACTCATCTGGTGAGCGCCGGTGCCATCCACTATGAGCCCTTCGGCATCTATCCCTGCAAGACCGCCTCTCTGGACGCTCTGGCGGACGGCGCTACCGTGGCAGTACCCAACGATGTGACCAACGAAGCCCGTGCCCTGCTGCTGCTGGCGGACAACGGCCTGATTACCCTGAAGGAGGGCGTGGGTCTCAACGCCACCACCAACGACATTGTGGACAACCCCAAGAACCTGCAATTCCTGGAGGTGGAGGCCGCCATGGTGGCCAACCTGACCAGCGAGGTGGACATTGCCGCCATCAATGGCAACTACGCTCTGGATGCGGGCTTCTCCTCCGCCGCGGACGCCATCGCCATTGAGGATGCCAACTCTGAGGCCGCCCAGACCTACGCCAACCTGATCGTGGTCAAGGAGGGCAACGAGGAATCCCCCGCCATTCTGGCGCTGGTGGAGGCGCTCCAGTCCGAGGCTGTCCGGGAGTATATTGTGAACACCTACGAGGGCAACGTTCAGCCCAGCTTCTAATCCAATCCCATGAAATACGCTCCCCCTGTGGGAGACGGCGGGTCAAGCTCCGCTGTCAACCCCAGGGGGAGTTTTTCTATCTCACAGGAACAAAAAATCGGCTGACAGCGGTTACTGTCAGCCGAAATGGTTTCATTATTATGGTTATCCATTTGAGTAAGCTTGAATATGAGCAATCATGTACGAAAGACCTGGAAAACGTTAGAAGATGATAATCTTTCGTACGGGGCGGCGTCCCCGACGCCCCGCATCGCCTGCAAGCGCCCGCTTCTCGATGGGCGGGACGTCGAGGACGCCGTCCCGTACGCACCGAATTTCGCACTTTTCCGGTATTTTATCAAGCGGACTCATCTGGATAACCATATTCATTATTATGCTTCCCCGTCCAGATCCAGCTTGATGTGGACCTCCTTGAGCTGCTTTTCCGACACAGGGGAGGGGGCGTCCATCATCACGTCCTGGGCGTTTTTGTTCATGGGGAAGGGGATGATCTCCCGGATAGAGTCCTCGCCTGCCAGCAGCATCACCATACGGTCCACGCCGGGGGCAATGCCAGCGTGAGGAGGCGCACCGTAGCAGAAGGCGTTGTACATAGCGGGGAACTTCCGCTTCACGTCCTCTTCGCCCAAGCGCACCAGCTCGAAGGCTTTCACCATGATCTCCGGGTCGTGGTTCCGCACAGCGCCGGAGGACAGCTCCACGCCGTTACACACCAGATCATACTGATCTGCCATGATCTCCAGCGGGTCAAGGTCGCCCCGCTCTGCCTTCAGCAGGGTCTCCAGACCGCCGGAGGGCATGGAGAAGGGGTTATGGCAGAATTCCAGCTCCCCGGATTCCTCCCCGATTTCGTACATGGGGAAGTCCACGATCCAGCAGAATTCGTACCGCTCCGGGTCCATATGTCCGGGAATGGCAGCGCCCAGCTTGTTGCGCAGCACGCCGGCGGTCTTCTGGGCGTCTCCCTTCTTGCCGGCGGCAAAGCCGATGATGTCCCCGCTGTGGAGCCCCAGAGCCGCCGTGAGCTGGTCTTTCAGGGGGGCGAGGAACTTGGCCACGCCGCCTACGAAATTGCCGCTCTCGTCCACTCTCGCCCAGTAGGGCTTGAAGCCAGCCTGCACCTCCACGTCGGCGCACAGCTTGTCAATGGCCTTGCGGGTGAGGTTGCAGCCGCTGGCCACCACCGCCTTGACGGTCTGGCCGTGGAAGGGGGCAAAGTCGGAGTCGGTGAGCAGGGCGGTAGCATCCTGCACGGTCAGGTCAATGCGGAGATCCGGCTTGTCGGTGCCGTAGGTCTCCATGGCATCCCGGTAGGAGATGCGCTTGAAGGGCGCTTCCGAGGCGATGTTGTAGGTGCCGTATTTGGCGAAGATGGGGGGCAGCACCCGCTCCATCACCGCAAATACGTCGTCCTGTCCGGCGAAGGCCATCTCCATGTCCAACTGGTAGAACTCGCCGGGGGAGCGGTCGCCACGGGCGTCCTCGTCCCGGAAACAGGGGGCAATCTGGAAATAGCGGTCAAAGCCGGAGGTCATCAGCAATTGCTTGAACTGCTGGGGTGCCTGAGGCAGGGCGTAGAATTTGCCGGGGTGTTTCCGGGCGGGCACCAGATAGTCTCTTGCGCCCTCGGGGGAGGAGGCGGTGAGGATGGGGGTGGTGATCTCCAAAAAGCCCTCGTTGGTCATGGCCTGACGCAGGGCGGAGACCACGTTGCAGCGCAGGATGATATTCTGCTTCACCGCCGGGTTGCGCAAGTCCAGATAGCGGTATTTCAGCCGCAGGGACTCGTCTGCGTCCAGGCTGCGGTTGATCTCAAAGGGCAGCTCGTTGTAGCGGCAGCGCCCCAGCACCTGGATTTTGGTGGGAACCACTTCAATATCGCCGGTGGGCATATTGGGGTTGCGGCTCTCCCGGACACGGACGGTGCCGGTGACCGAGATGGTGGACTCCTTGTTCAGGGGCTTGACCACAGCCATGGTCTCGGCGTTTTCCACCACGAATTGGGTGGTGCCGTAGAAGTCCCGCAGGACGCAGAAGGCGAAGTTGCTGCCCACCTCACGGGTGTTTTCCAGCCAGCCCACCAGGGTGACGGTTTTGCCTGCGTCGGACTCACGAAGCTCGCCGCAGGTATGGGTACGGGATTGGAACATAAGTGATTACCTCGATTCGATCATGTTTATGAAATATATCGACGATTGGGAAGGACAGACCTGCGCTGCAGGTAGATCAATGGTAATGAGTGCGTGTATGTGGTTTGGCATAATAATATACGGTTTCACGGATATATTTGGGAAACGCTTTGGGAGTTGTTCCCATACTCCACTTACGATTTTACCCAGTTCGTTTGTCCTCATCACTCCGTTGTCCACACTTCCGAAGACACATTCCTTCTGATGACTGCAAACGGTAATAAAATAGCATCCGTTACCTGAATAGTCATAGTGGACAAGTCGAAGCTGTTTTCGACTGTGCCGCTCTTGTCCTATCTCTTTTTTCAAATTCATGTCATTTTGTGAGCATCATCCCACCGCACTCCAAATCCAAACCGCCAGCGGCGGCAGCAGGGTCACTATCCCCAGCAGGGCACACACCACACTGAGAATACGCTGCCAGTTTTTCGGCCCCTCCGGGCTTCTTTGGCTTCTGCGGTAGAGAATGAGAAAGACCAGCGACGCAATCAGCATGGCGCAGCCCCCCACCATCATACACAGCATTACCCACGCAAGGGCGGCCATGATACCCAGAGACATGAACACTCCGATGAACGCCATAGTTTATCCCAGAATCACGCTGCCCTGATTCAGCCGGTCCAGCTCTGCACGAATGTCGGCAGCGGCGGTGTCAAAGTCGGCGGTGTTCTGCTCGCCGCGGTTGAGGTTCTTATAGGTGATGGTCCCGGCGGCTTCCTCGTCTCCTCCCAAAAACAGGGCAAAGGGAATGCCCAGCTTGGCGGCGTAGGTGATTTTTGCCTTGAACTTCTTTTTTTCGCTGTAAAGCTGGGTGCGGATGCCCAGATCCCGGAGTTTCGTTGCCGTGGCAATGGCATAGCCCTGCTGCTCTTCGCTCATGGGAATCACCAGCACATCCGCCGGGGCGGTAGGCAGGTCAGGGTTGAGCAGTTTTTGCTCGCTGAGCACATAGAACAGCCGGGTCAGTCCGATGGAGATGCCCACGCCGGGGAGCTGCTTGTCGGTGTAATACTCCGCCAGATTGTCGTACCGTCCCCCAGAGCAGACAGAGCCCACTTCGGGATGATCCAGCATGGTGGTCTCGTACACCGTGCCGGTGTAGTAGTCCAGACCACGGGCGATGGTCAGGTCAACGGCGAAGTTGTCCTGAGGTACGCCGAAGTCAGCCAGATACCGTGTCACGGTTTTCAGCTCGTTCAAGCCGGTGTCGAACAGCTCGTCCCGTCCGGCGTAGCCCTCCAGAGCGGCGATGACGGCGGCATTGTCCCCGTCAATGGTGATGAAGCGCAGCACCTCTGCGGCGGTCTCGGCGGACAGTCCCACGTCCTCCACCAGAATCTCCCGCACCTTGTCCCCGCCGATTTTATCCAGCTTGTCCACGGTGCGCATAATATCCTGACTCTTTTCCGTCAGTCCCATCATGGCATAGAAGCCGTTTAAAATCTTCCGGTTGTTCACCCGGATTTTGAACCGCTTCAGACCCAGACGGGTGAAGGTCTGGTAGATAATGGCGGGAATCTCCGCCTCGTTGACGATGTCCAGTGTTCCGTCACCGATCACGTCGATATCCGCCTGATAGAACTCCCGGAACCGTCCCCGCTGGGCACGCTCTCCCCGGTACACCTTGCCGATTTGGTAACGGCGGAAGGGGAAGGAGAGCTGGCCGTAGTTCAGCGCCACATACTTGGCCAGCGGCACGGTGAGGTCGAACCGGAGGGCAAGATCGCTGTCCCCCTTGGTGAAGCGGTAAATCTGCTTTTCCGTCTCCCCGCCGCCCTTGGCCAGCAGAATCTGAGCGTCCTCGATGACAGGGGTATCCAGCGGGGTAAAGCCGTAGCGGGCGTAGGTGTCCCGCAGTACGGCCATCATCCGCTCCATCTGCTGCTGGGGCGCAGGGAGCAGTTCCATAAACCCGGAGAGGGTATGGGGTTTCAGTTTGGGCATATGTTGTCTCGTCCTTTCCACAATGGGCGTTTCTCGTTACAGGATGGTGCTTCCGGTGTTCGGGCGGACAATGTTCCGCCAGTCCAGATCGCCCCGGGCAAGACCCTGAATCAGCATTTCCGCCGTACCCAGATTGGTGGCGTAGGGGATATTTCCTTCGTCGCAGAGACGGCGGATGTAGCGCAGGTCGTCCTCGTATTTCTCGTTTTTGGGACTGGTGAAAAACAGCACCATGTCAATCTCGTTATAGGCGATGCGGGCGCCGATCTGCTGACAGCCGCCGTGGTCGTGGGTGAGCAGAAGCTGTACATCCAGACCGGTGGCCTCCGCCACCATCCGTCCGGTGGTATGGGTGGCGCAGATGACGTGCTTGGCCAGAATGCCGCAGTAGGCGATGCAGAACTGTACCATTAGCTCCTGACGGTTTTCGTCACTCATCAATGCGATGTTCATGGAAGTCCCTCCTTTGATATGGTTATCGGATGCGCATGGGCGGCACACGCTGCCCCAGCAGCCGTTTGGCGATGTTGTAATAGGCCCGGGCTGCGCCCCGGCTGCGGCTGAGAATCAGGGGACTGCCCTGACTGGCCGCAAGGGTCACATAGGGGTCTTCGGGGATAATGCCGATGAGAGGCAGACCCAGCGTGTCCATAGCGTCGTCAATATTGGTGTCCAGCCGCCGCAGGATTCGCCGGGTGATTCGGTTGACGGCCAGACGGGCGGGGATTTTTTCGTCTCTCAGCTGATAGACCGCCGCCTGTGCAGCCCGGATGGTGATAGGGTCGGGGTTGGCCACTACCACCGCCTGATCTGCCCCGCTGACGGCCAGAGTGAACCCGGAGCCGATGCCCGCCGGACAGTCCAGAAAGCAGAAGTCGTAGCTTTGTCGTACCTGCTTCATCAGGGTTTTCATGGCGTCCCGGTCCAGAGGGGCAGGGGGACGGGTTGCCGGGGCAGGGAGGAGGCTGAGATGCTCCAGCCGGGGCTGACGCACCACCGCCCGCTCCAGCGGGCAGCGGCCCTGTAATACATCGGTCACGTCCATGAGGGCAGCGTCCGCCACTCCAAGGGACAGGTCCAGATTCCGCAGACCGAAGTCCATGTCGATGCACAGCACCTCTTTGCCCATGGCAGCCAGACAGGAGGCCACCCCCACGGTGAAAGAGCTTTTGCCTGTGCCGCCCTTTCCCGATGTTACCACAATGGAAGTTCCCATAACCGCCGTCCTATCCTCCGCCTGCTGTCCTGCCGGGTCAGACCCGGGGATGTGATTTCTCATAAATCCGCATTATCATTATAACATAAAAAAACAGGGGGGCACAAGGGAAAATTGTGTTTTTTGCCCCCTCTCCGATATTTCGCTGCGGAAAGGGGGCAAGGTGGTTTTGGTATGAACGTGTAAACCAGCAGGGGCGATTGGTGAATCGCCCCTGCGCAATGGGCTGTTATCCATGATCACCCTGTCATCATTGGCTTACAGCGGTGATTTCTTGATTTTTGCGAACCTTCTGGGATAGGCCCCCGGGGTGGGGCGCAGCTTTTCCACCACCACCACACGATGGGAGATTTCGCTTCCGGGGATGGTGTACACATAGTCTTTGCACAGTCTGCCCCCCAGAATGGAGACGCACCGGCTGGCGGCATCCTTTTCCTCCTGGGCTTTCTGTCCCTTCATGGCAAGAAAATACCCGCCGGGCTTGACAAAGGGAAGGCACAGCTCGCACAGCACCCGCAGGTCAGCCACCGCCCGGGAGGTGACCAAATCAAACTGCTCCCGGTAGGCGGGATTCTGTCCAAATTCCTCCGCTCTGCCGTGAAAGATTTGCACATCCTCCGCACCCAGTGCCGGGGCAATTTCCCGCAGCCAGTCCATCCGCTTTTGCAGGCTGTCCAGCAGGGTGAGATGAAGGTCGGGCTCCACCAGACGCAGCACCATGCCGGGAAAGCCCGCCCCGGTGCCTACGTCCAGCACGGTTTTGTTCCGGAAGTCGGCGGCGCCCAGCAAGGCGGCGCAGTCCAAAAAGTGGAGCCGTGCCACCTCTGCCGGGTCGGTGATGGCGGTGAGGTTCATGGACTGGTTTTTCTCCACCAGCAATCTGCCGTACTCCATCAGGGCAGGTACGGCGGCGGTGGGGAGATTCAGTTGGTTCAATCCGGTGGTGAGAATCTCTTTCATTGGCATATCCCTTTTGCAGGGGGCGCACTTTGCGCCCGGATCACATGTACGATGTGTAGGGGCGAGGCATGACTCGCCCATGTACAGGTAGGAGGTAATAGGTAGTAGGTAGTAGGTAGCAGGTGTAGGGGTGTGGCAAGCCGCACCCCTACGAAGCGTCCCTTGGATGCTGCATGGGCGATTTGTGAACAGCCCTTAACATCCTACATCCTACCTGAAAAAAGCTGCCCCAAGGGCAGCTTTTTTCACAGCGCCTGCATCAACTGTCCTACGCCGGTGATCAGCGTATACACAGCGGCAGCTCCGGCGGCAATGCCCAGCAGGAGGAAAACATGGGGATTTCCCCGTGCCTCCTCCTGATGCAGGCACTTCCACCGGCTGTTGAAGCACTGCACGGACAGCCCTGCGCAGGCGGGCGCCAGCATGATTCCGGGAATCCCGGTGAGCAGCCGTGTTGTGGCGATGAAGTAGGTGCTGAGCAGCACGAGAATCACCATATAGACCACCCCGGTCATGGCCCAGATCCGCTTGTTTTCCATGCCTTAGTCTTTGTTCTGCTTTTTCAGCTCAGCAAGGATCTCGGTGAGCAGCTCCTCGGTGGTGGGAGCGGGCTCTTCAGGCTCGGGAGCGGGCTCCTCTTCCTTTTTGGGCATGGCCTTGTTCACAGCCTTCACAATGCAGAATACCACAAATGCAGTAATCAGGAAGGTGATAATGGCGTTGATGACGGCACCGATGCCAAAGCCGCCGGGTGCCCACTCTGCAAAGCTGCTGTCGGGGATGGCCAGACCGATGATGGGGGTCAGCAGATTCTCCACCACGGAGGTGACGATGGAGGTGAATGCGCCGCCCACCACTACACCAACAGCCATATCCAGCACGTTGCCCCGGGCAATAAACTCTTTAAATTCTCCGATAAAACCCTTGTTCTCTTCCATTTTTCTTACCTCTTTTTCTGATTTGATTGGAAAGCCACTGTATGGGGTTTGCGCAGCGTCTCCCTTTATTACTCCGCTGCCTGCTCAGATTTCTGATCGGCGGTGGGAGTATCCTCTACTTCGATCTCGATGACTGCCTCGGAGTCTTCCTCAGCGAAGGGCTCTTCCACGGGGGTTTCCTCGGCGGACTCAATGACGATCTCGTCCTCCATGCGCTCAATGGTAAAGGGCTCCTCGGTGGGGGTGTCCTCGCCCTCTGCCTGGGCGGCCTGCGCGTCAATGGCGGCTTCCTCCGCCTCCACTTCCTTGTTGATGAAGGGGAGCAGCTCCATGGTGTAGGTGTCTTCTTCCTCGCCGGCTTCCTTGCGCAGCTTCCAGAGCAGACCGCCCAGTTCAAATTCGCCGCTTTCCTTGTCGGACTTAAAGTGGTAGGGGACGAGGGCAGCCGCCGCAGCCACGGCACCGGCAGCTCCGATGATTTTCACGATTTTCTTCATCAAACACACCTCTTTTTCTTTTTGTACAGACGAAACCGCCTGCTTACAACGATTATTTCTGGACGGTGAGCAGCGCCTTGCCCCCCATGTAGGGGCGCAGCACCTCAGGCACATTCACCGAGCCGTCCTGGTTCAGATTGTTTTCCAGCAGGGCGATGAGCATACGGGGAGGAGCCACCACAGTGTTGTTTAGGGTGTGAGCCAGCACCGTCTTGCTCTTGCGCTTGCCCTTGCCGTCCACATAGCTCTCCCGGTAGCGGATGCCCAGACGGCGCGCCTGTGCGTCCCCCAGATTGGAGCAGGAGCAGACCTCGAAGTATTTGCCCTGACGGGGAGACCATGCCTCAATGTCGCAGCTCTTTACCTTCAAATCTGCCAGATCACCGGAGCAGCACTCCAACTGGCGGACGGGAATATCCATAGAGCGGAACAGTTCCACGGAGAAGCGCCACATCTTCTCATACCAGTCCATGGAGTCCTCGGGTTTGCAGACCACGATCATCTCCTGCTTCTCAAACTGGTGAATCCGGTACAGACCACGCTCCTCAATGCCGTGGGCGCCCTTCTCCTTCCGGAAGCAGGGGGAGTAGGAGGTGAGGGTCTGGGGAAGCTGATCCTCCTCCAGAATCTGACCCTTAAAGCGTCCGATCATGGAGTGCTCGCTGGTGCCGATGAGGTAGAGATCCTCCCCCTCAATCTTGTACATCATGGCGTCCATCTCCGGGAAGGACATGACCCCCTCTACCACGTCCCCGTGGATCATAAAGGGAGGAATCACATAGGTGAAGCCCTTGTCGATCATAAAGTCCCGGGCGTAGGCCAGCACTGCCTCATGGAGCCGGGCAATGTCTCCCAGCAGATAATAGAAGCCGTTGCCGGAGACACGGCGGGCGGCGTCAATGTCCAATCCACCCAGACGCTCAATGATGTCGGTGTGATAGGGGATGGGGAAGTCAGGCACCTTGGGCTCGCCGTACCGTCCTGCCTCCACATTGCAGGAGTCGTCCGGGCCGATGGGGACGGAGGGGTCGATGATGTTGGGGATGGTGAGCATAATGGAGCGCACCTTGGCGTTCAGCTCCTCCGCCTTGTCCTCCAGTGCCTTCCGTTCCTCTGCCTCCTTGTTCACCTCGTCGGTGATGGCGGCGATCTTCGCCTCGCAGTCGGCGGCGGTGTCGGGATTTTTCTTTGCCTGACCCTTCAACTGACCAATCTGCTTGGACAGGTTGTTCCGGTTGGCCTGAAGCTGCTCCGCCTTCTGCTTGGCGTCCAATGCCTGATTGTACAGGTCAATGACCTCGTCCACCAGAGGGAGCTTTTCCTCCTGGAACTTCTTTTTGATGTTTTCCTTGACGATTTCCGGGTTATCCCGCACAAATTTGATGTCTAACATACTTTCACGCTACCTTATTTCTGTATTTATGATCCATGTTGATTTCGCCGGGGCAGGGTTTGCAGCGCCTCCAGCAGATCATTCAAATCCTCATTGCCGTAGTATTCCAGCTCCAGCTTGCCCTTGCGCTTACCGGAGATGATTTTGACCCGTCTGCCCAGGGTATCCCCCAGCTCTCGGGCGGCCACGGCGGCGTAGTCCACGTCGCCCACCTTGGGGGGTTCCGGCTCCGGCTTTGCCGCCTGACGGTTGAGCTGGCGAACCAGCTCCTCGGTCTGACGGACGGAGAGCTGCCGCTGGGCGACCTTGTCTGCAACCGCTTTCCGTTCCTCGGCGTTTTCCAGTCCCAGAATAGCACGGGCGTGACCGGCGGAGAGAATGTCCGCCTCCACATACTGCGCCAGCTCCTTGGACAGTCCCAGCAGCCGCACTGCATTTGCCACGGCGGGGCGGGACTTGCCCACCTGCCGGGCTACCTCGTCCTGCGTCATTCCGAAGTCGTTCATCAGGGTCTGGTATCCTCTGGCTTCCTCCATGGGGTTCAGGTCTTCCCGCTGAAGGTTCTCAATGAGTCCCAGCTCCATGGCCTTTCGGTCGTCCGCCTCAACGATGACGGCGGGAATCTCGTCCAGACCCGCCTCCCGGGCGGCACGCCAGCGGCGCTCCCCGGAGATAATCTCATAGTAGCCGGAGGCCATGCGGCGCACGTTAATGGGCTGGATCACCCCGTGGATGCGAATGGAGTCCGCCAGATCACCGATGGTCTCATCCCGGAACTGCTTTCGGGGCTGATCCTTGTTGGGGCGTACCTTTTCAATGGGAAGGGTGGACATCCCCTCCGCTTCTGTCTGGGTGACAGCGTCGCCCAGCAGCGCTCCCAGCCCTCGTCCCAATCCGGCGGAATTACTTCGTTTTGCCATAGTCCGTTGTTCCACCTCACAGTTCTATCATTGGTTTCGTTCCAAAAACTCCTGCGCCAGCTTTTCATAAGCCAGTGCGCCGTTGGAATATCGGTCGTAGCCCAGCACCGGAAGTCCGTGGCTGGGGGCTTCGGAGAGACGCACATTCCGGGGAATGACGGTGGCGTACACCTGACCGGGGAAGTGCCGCTTCACCTCGTCCGCTACTTGAAGGGAGAGATTGGTGCGCCCGTCAAACATGGTGAGCAGCACGCCCTCCAGCTCGATGCCCCGGTTCAGCTTCCGTTTGACAATGCGGATGGTGGACAGCAGGTCGCTGAGCCCTTCCAGCGCATAGTATTCGCACTGCACCGGAACCAGCACCGTGTGCCCGGCGCACAGCCCGTTCAGGGTGAGCAGTTCCAGAGAGGGAGGACAGTCGATCAGGATATAGTCATAGTCGCTGTCCAATTGCTCCAGTGCGTCCCGGAGCAGCAGCTCCCGGCGCTCCATGGCGATCATCTCCACCCCAGCGCCAGCCAGCGCCTTGTTGCTGGGGAGTACGTCCCCCCATTTGGTTTGCACCACCGCCTGATGTACGTCCGCCCCCTCAATGAGCACCTCGTAGATGCTGGGGGAGACGGTGCGCTTGTCCACTCCGTAGCCGGAGGTGGCGTTGGCCTGAGGGTCAAAGTCGCACAGCAGCACCCGCTTGCCCGCCATGTGGAGGGCACAGGACAGATTGACAGCGGTGGTGGTTTTGCCCACGCCGCCCTTTTGGTTCGCAATGACCACACGTTTTGCCATTTTCTCACCTGCCGTCTTCCATAAATTGCACCCTGTTATTATAGTACAGTCAGAGGGCATTTTCAACCGCAAGTGAAAAAGTTCCCCGAATTGTTTCACGGGAAACAATACCAAAGGGGAGAAATCGTTGTGTTTCACGTGAAACAATGGAAAAAGGAGAAACCCCTATGTTTCACGTGAAACACGCTTGGGCACCCGAATCATCAGCACCAGCTCTCCGTTGATCTCCCGCTTTTCGCACACCACGCCAAACCCGGAGCGCTGCATCACATCCACCCCCCGGTCGATGGTGTTGAGAAAGAGCCGCACATCCCGCACCATGGGCGTCATTCTCCGCCGGGGAACCGTCTTTTCCCCGCAGGCCGGGGCAGGGGGGAGAAGAAGCTGCTCCACAAGTTCTTCCGTGCGGGAGACGGTGAGGTGCTGGTCGATGATCTGCTCCAATACCTCCGGGCGCTGTTCCTCTGGCAGACGGAGCAGCGCACGTCCGTGGCGTTCGGTCAGTCCGTTGCGGCGCATGGCATCCAGCACAGGCGGGGTGAGCCGCAGCAGCCGCAGCTTGTTGGCCACGGCGGATTGGCTCTTGCCCAGCTTTCGGGCGGCCTCCTCCTGAGAGAGGTGATAGGTGCTCACCAGCTGGTCAATGGCGTAGGCCTCCTCCACAAAGTCCAGGTCCCGCCGTTGAATGTTTTCAATCAGAGACAGCAGGGAGGATTCCAGCTCGTCCACCCGGATGAGAATACAGGGCACTGTGTCCAGATGGAGCAGCTTTGCCGCCCGGAGCCGCCGCTCCCCGGAAATCAGCTCATAGCTGTGCCCGTCCAGACGGCGCACGGTGAGGGGCTGCAAAATGCCATGCTCCCGGATGGAGGCGGAGAGCTCTTCCAGACCCTTCTGGGAAAAATAGGTGCGGGGCTGGTTGGGGTTGGGTCGAATCTCCCACACCGGGAGATAGAGCACCCGCTGGCTGTCCAACGGGCTGCGAAGACGGGGCAAAGCCATATTTCCCATCACGTTCCTTTCGCATCAGTTTGGATGCAAACAGGATAGCAATTTCCCGTCACAAAACAATGTGAACTTCGTCGATGGATTCCCCAAAAAGAATCGGTGGAATTGCCGGGAAAACGAAACAAATCCAAAAAAATCACCCTTCCCGCAGGGAAAGGGTGAGAGAAGGGTGAAGTTTGGTTATTGTCCCCGTTCCCGCTTCTGACGGCGAATGTCGTCGCCGTAGAAATAGAGGGGGGTATAGTCGCCACCCAGCCGGGAGGCAATCTGGGGAGAATAGCGCTTGGTGATGTCGTTCATGGACAGGTTGGAGGAAATGACCGTCTTGCGCTGGTGGAGCAGCCGGGTGTTGATGAGCTGATAGAGGGCAGTCTGTACCAGCGGGGAGTTCATCTCGCTGCCCAAATCGTCCAGAATCATCAGGTCGCAGGTGAGATAGCGTTCAATGTCATCCTTGGCATGCTCGTCCCGTCCGAACTTGTCCGCCTCAAACCGGGCGAACACATTGACGGCGGAATCATAGACCACGCTGTATCCCTTTTCGCTGACCACCCGGGCGATGGCGGCGGAGAGGAAGGTCTTGCCCAGACCGGGCGCTCCGGTGAGAAACAGGTTTTCCATCCCCTTGCGCCCAAACTTGTCCCCAAAGGCATAGCACACATCCAGCACCAGCTCCATCTGCTGCCGGGGGGAGGTGCCGATGGTGGCGTCGTAGAGCCGGGAGTAATAGGACAAATCAAAGGTGTCAAAGGACTGGTTGCCCAAATCCAGCATGGAGGAGAGGTTGCGAATCTGCTCCCTGCCGCAGCGCTCCCGGAGACATTCGCACATCTCCGAGCCACGCCAGCCCCGGTCGTTGCACAGGGGGCAGAGGGGCTGATAGGTGAGGGCGTTGGCATCGTAGCCGTGCTCGGTGAGCAGGATACCCCGCTCCTGCTGCAACGCCTGATTTTCCTCTCTGGCACGCTGCAAGGCGGGCATGGGGTCCACCCCCTGCTGCAAGGCGGTCATGGAGGCATCCCGGACGGTTTTCACCAGCAGGCGGTCAATCTCCTGCAGACGGGGGTACTGACGGTAAAGCCGCTGCCTCCGGCGGTCAAATTCCGCCCGGTGGCGCTGCTCGTCGGTGCGAAGCTGCTGGGTGGCAGCACGGATTACAGTTCCCTGATAGGGCATGGGGATTCACCTCCTGTCAATTGTCGTTCAGCCGCTGCAACAGACGGCGCATCTCTGCCTGATTCTCCCGGGAATCGGCGGAGGCGGGGGTGGCAGGGCGCTGAATCTGCCGCCCCTGAGCGGGCTTGCGCTCCTGGGCCACTTCCTCCGGGGTGTGAAGATTCTTCTCGTGCCATTTCCGGAGAATGGCGTTGCAGTACCGCCAATCCATCCGCCCCAGATTGGTCATGGTGATGTCGTAGGCAATGGCCACCGTCTCCGGGGGGAACTGCCAGTCCAGCCATGCGCCGATGTACTTGCCCTCGGTGGCCAGCGCCGCCCGCCCGTGAATGCCGCAGGCGGCCAGCACAGCACCCACCTGAGTCTCCCGCAGGTCACAGCTTTTGATGTACTCGTCGGCGGCCTCCAGGGTGTCGTATCCGTGCTCCTTCCACTGGTAGCCAACCCGCTTCACCAGCGTCATGGACAGCCGCTTTCCGGTGCCGTACTTCTTCTGGTTTTTCTCGTTGAGCCAGTTCACCAGCGTCAGCACCACCTCAGAGGGCAGCCCCACATGGTCGTAAAGCTCCAGCAGAGCGGCGGTGTTGGAGGTGGTCAGCTTGCGCCCCAATACCGTCTCTACCTCGTGGAGCAGAGCGGCAAAGGTGCTGGAGGTGTCCTTCAGCTCGGAGAGAATGTCCTGAGAGGTGTACTCCGGCGCCTGCTCCGGAGAGGGGGCGGGCGGGTCGGTCACCGGCAGCAGCGCTCCGGAGGTAAGCCCTACCTCCTGCAATTGGGCCATGGCGGTGTCCAACTGTCCCCGGCTGCGACGAAGCTGACGGCCTGCGGCGGCGGGGTCATATTCCCCATTGACCCGCAGCAGGTAGAGATAGAGCAGAGCGGCATCCCCGCTGCCCAGCTGCAAAAGCCTGTCCACCGAGGCGATGTCCATGGAGACGGAGAGATTGTTCATGTGTATCTGTTGAACGGGCATAAAAGCACCCCTGTAAATGTCAAAATAAGGGGAAAAAGGCGAGAATATGCCTGCCTGTTACCCGCCTCCTATTTTACTACAAAACACCCTTCCACACAACAGAAATTCCCCAAAAATAGTCAGGTTTGCAGGGAATAGACGGTGGAAAAAACCGCCAAACTAGAGCGAAGAAAAGCTGTGATGCACACAGGAAAGGAGCGGGATTTCGTGGAGGAAAAGGGACTGCCCCGGCATCCCAGACGGATACCGGAATTGTCAGGGGAGCTGACGTTGGAGCGGGTGAAGCAGGTATTTTCCGACTGCGCCGACTTTGCCGCAAAACAGGTGCGCCCTGCGGGGTGGGACTGCGTCACCGTCTGCTGGATAGACGGGATGGTGCGCACAGAGCGGCTCAACGACTATATCCTCCGCCCCCTGTCCCAGCTGACGCTACAGCCGGGACAGAGCCCCGCCTCAGCGGTGGTAAAGGGGGGCGTGTGGAGCCAGAATGCCCAGCTTCAGCGGGAGCTGTCTCCCACGGTGGACGCCATGCTCAAGGGCTGCTGCGCCCTGTTTCTTCCGGACGGGGTGGTCACCTGCATGGTGGAGAGCGAGGAAAAGCGGGCGGTGTCCCAGCCGGACAACGAGAGCGAGGGAAAAGGGGCAAAGGACAGCTTTGTGGAATCGGTGCGCACCAATACCGCCCTGATTCGCCGGAGACTGCACTCCCCCTTCCTCCGGGTGCGCCGGGAGATCGTAGGGCGGCAGACCCTCACCCCGGTGGAGCTGCTGTGGCTGGAGAATATCTGTGACCCGGCGCTGCCCCAACGGGCGGCGGAAATTCTGGCAGGGATGAATCAGGAGGGGATGCTCACCCCGGCGGAACTGGAGGAGCATTTTTCCGCCCCCAGAAGCAGCGCCTTTCCCCGGGTGCTGTTCACCGAGCGCCCGGACAGGGTGTGTCAGGGATTGTTAGAGGGAAGAGTGGCGGTGATTTGCGACGGAATCCCCCTGGGCTGCGTGGTTCCGGTGGAGATGGGGCAATTTCTCCGGGCACCTCAGGACAGGGCGTATCACTATCTGGCGTCTGCGGCCTTAAATGTGCTGCGCTGGATCTGTATGGGGGTGACCCTGCTGCTGCCGGGGTTCTATATTGCGGTAGCTACCTTCCATGTGGAGCTGATTCCCACCCAGCTTGCCATGTCCATCATCACCAGTGAGCGGGATGTGCCCTTTCCTGTGGCCTTTGAGGTGATGGGAATGCTGTTTGCCTTTGAAATTTTGCAGGAGGCGGGGCTGCGCCTGCCCAAGACCATCGGACAGACGGTGTCCATCATCGGCGGACTGGTGGTAGGTCAGGCGGCGGTGGAGGCAAAGATCGTCTCCCCGGCGGTGGTGATCGTGGTGGCGGTGGCGGGGATTACCGGATTTACCATCCCCAATCAGGACTTTGCCAACGCCCTGCGGCTGTGGCGGCTGGCGCTGGGAGCGTTGGCCTCTGTGCTGGGCATTTTCGGTCTGACCTTGGGGGGCGGGGCGCTGGTGCTCCACCTGTCCGGGCTGGAATCCCTGAGCGTACCCTATCTGGGGTGGGGAATCGCTGTGGCAGTTCCCCTCAGGGAGCAGAAACACCGCCCGGAGCTGCTCCACCCCATCAACCGGAGAAGCAAATGGTGAGGGGGCGGGTGATTCTGCCCCTCTGCCTGTGTGTTTTGCTCACCGGATGCGCCGGGCGGCTGCTGCCCAAAGCGGTGAACATTGCGGAGGTGGAGCTGGTACGCACCATAGCGGTGGACGCAGGGGAGGGGGGAGAGATTTCCCTCACCGTCTGCGGCGACCTGCAAAAGGAGACCACTGGCGGGGAGACCCGGCCTCCTGTGCTGCTCAACGAAAAGGCAGAGACGCTGTTTGGAGCGGTGTCCGCACTGGACGGCCGGGGAGAGGGACGGCTGGAATACGGCCATGTGGAGGAGTGCGTCATCGGAGAGGCGCTGGCAAAGGCAGGAATTTCCCCAGTGTGCGACTATCTGGAACGGGACGGCTCGGTGCGTACCGGAACCAAGCTCTTTCTGCTGAAAGGCGGCACAGGAGAACAGGCACTGCGGACTGTGGCGGATGCAAATACCACCCCCACCCAGCGGCTCACCGTCTTTAGCGAAAACCGGGCCATGGGGGGCGACCACTGGCCGTTTCTGCTGCGAAATTACCTCAGCGACACCCAGGACAACGGCGCAGCCCTGCTCCCGGTGCTGGAATTGCAGGGGAAAGAGCTGGTCTTTTCCGGTCTGGGCTGGATGGAGCAGGGCAGGCTGGGAGGATATTTCACCCGGGAGGAAAGCCGGGGCGTCTGCCTGCTGGCGGGATACGACCAGAAGGAGGCGTGGGAATTGGAGCTGCCGGAGGGCAAAGCAGGGGTGCAGTTGGTGAAATCACAGTGCAGATTTATCCCGGAATGGGACGGGGAACGGCTGGCGGGATTTACCGCAAAGCTGGAGGTCTACGGCAAGGTGACCCAGCTGCCCGAGGGCTGGGATGCCAACAACCAAGACCAGATGGAGGGGCTGCGCCGCATATGGTTGGACAGGCTGCAAGAGGTCTGTGCCATGGCATTGCAGCGCAGTCAGCAGGAGGAATGCGATTTTCTCCACCTGCGCCGAACTCTGGTCTGCGCCCATCCCCTTTGGCAGAAACAGATTGATGGTAATTGGAAATATTTTCCAGAATTACAGGTAAAGGCGGAGCTGTCCGGGGAGCTGGGGCGCACCTATGACACCGGAGCGTCTGCCGCAATGGGAGAGGGAGAGCCATGAGGGAGGAACACATCAGCGCCCGGGCGCTGGGCGGGCTGGTCTACTGCGGATTGCTGGCGCCCATGTTCCGGGTGGTGCCGGGGAGTTGGTCAGAGGATGCCAGGCAGGGCGGATGGGTGCCGCCCCTGCTGGCGCTGCCCCTGCTGCTGGGGGTCACAGCGGTTTTGCTGGGGGTGTGCAGAAGACTGCCGGAGGGGGCAGGGCTGCCCCGGCTGTACACCCTGGCATTTGGAAGAAAAGCGGGGGATGCGGTGACGTTTATCACCGGGCTGTGGGCGATTGTGGTGAGCGCTGCGGCGCTGCGGTATTACAGTGAGAGCATTATTGCCTCCGTCTATCAGGATACCTCCGTCTGGATCTTCCTTCTGGGGGTGATGGCACTGGTGTGGCGCGCCTGCGATTTGGGCATGGGAGCCATCTGCAGAATGGCCTGTGTATACCTTTATATAATAGGAGGCGCTCTGATGCTGTTGGTGGCGCTCTCTCTGCCGGATCTCCGCCTCTATCACCTCTGGCCATTCTGGACGGGAGGATGGCAGAGTATGGCGAAGGGGGCGCTCCCGGTGCTGGGGGTGGAAGCGCCTATGCTGCTGCTTCTGCTCAGCAGAACAGAGCCTTGCAAAGAACCGGAGGGTTGGAAAAAGCTGCTGCTGTGGCTGACAGCCAGCGCCCTGACCATGACCGCCCTGCGGGTGGTGGTGATCGGCATGTTTGGCTGGCAGACGGCGGCAAGGCTGCAAATCCCCCTGTTCAGCGCCGCCAAGGAAATCTACCTGCTGGAGGTGTTCGAGCGGATTGAAGCGCTGGTGGTGGCGGTGTGGGTGCTGTCCGACGTGGTGTGGATTGCGGGAATGACGGCGGTTTCACAGGACTATATCCGTTTTGCCATCAAAAGAAAGGGAGGGAAATGGCTGCTGACCGGTGTGGTGGTGCTGACCATTGCCCTTGCCCAGTGGGAGAGCGGAAATGCCGCCGCAGTCCGTTTCGTGATGCTGAACAGACTGCAATATGTGAATTTGACAGTGTGCTATCTGCTCCCCCTGACAGGTGCAGCGTTGGCCAAAATGAAAGGGCAGATATAGTGGAAGAAACAAGAAAGAGACACAAGATTTAGAGAGGAGAAAAAGACGAAAAAAAGACAGAAAAAATCCCAAAAAACCGTTGACAAACCAGTTGGCGAGTGGTAATATATGCAAGCTGTCCGCGAGGGCAGCCCACCACAAGCCGATTGACCTGAAAAAGATTTCAAAAAAATCGAAAAAAGGTATTGACAAACGGCGGTTGAGTGGATATAATAAATAAGCTGTTCGCGAGAGCGAGCGGCGCCTGTATCTTGTAAATTAAACAACGTGAAACAAACGAAGCACCAGATAAGGATTT
>ATWA01000023.1 GCA_000421005.1 Clostridiales bacterium NK3B98 | reverse complement strand
GAGGGGGCCTTTGGCAGAAACTGAAAGTTGACAGGTTTTGCCAATGCCTCCCTCTCAGAGGGAGGTGCCCCGAAGGGGCGGAGGGAGCCTATATTGCACTGACTGAGTTATCTGGATAACCAGTTAAAATTTTGTTCTAAATCATATTTCTCAATACGGGGATTTTCCTGAGGATCGAACATATGAACAGGCAAATACACATGATTGCAAATCCATATACAAGATTAACAGTAAGACTATATAATAATGTCGGAATGGTTTTAATCCAAGGCCGAGTCAGCCGAATGATTAGCTCATGTGTAAAATACAACCCCAATGTATTCTGCGAAATGTTTGTGATAATCAAATTGTTCCCTTGATAATTCAAGCACAGAATATAAACAAAGAGCACATTAGCAAATGTAAATACAGAATCATAGCCATTCCAAACCACATCCCACATTTTTCCATCATAAAACTTTGAGAAAAAAACTCCGACAAGAAACAATAAAGTACATGATACAGTAATTCCAACGCACGCAATTATATTCCGTTTTTTGGGGGAAATCAATCGAATTCGATCTTCATAAGCACAAGCCAGTCCGCCAATACAGAAATAAGCAAATGAATATCCATATGAGCCTCTAAATGGATTAAACATTGTAATAATCGGATATTGAATACTCTTAATATTATGGTGGAATACTGCCCCGGTAAAAGTCAAGAACTGATTGGCTAATACAAACCCAAATGTCAAAGTAAATATTGTTATCGTAAAGAGCCAGAAGGCTTTTTTATTCACATCAAACAAAGTCCTTAACGCTGGGAACACAATATATATGCAAATTAGCGCCCCTAAAAACCAAAATTGATTCATTGACCATTTTATATCCAATTCAAAGATAGTCAGAATAATGGTTTTGAGGTTTAATGGCTCTCCAGCAATCAGAAGATAAAGCGGCATAAGCAAAAAAGCCCATACAAAGACCAATATGATTAATCGTGCCATTTTTCGCAAATGCTTCCTTAGGTCAAATGCCCGATTAAACAGTAAATATCCATTTGCAAAAAAGAAAAGCGGAACGCAGGTAGACAAAATTGTTCTGAAATAATAACGGGCATAGTAGATAGCTGCCCCGTCATGCGTAATATCAAAAGGGTACAATGTACTATGGTATACAATGACAAAAAAGATTGCAATTGTTTCTAACAGGTCAATGTGCGAATATCTATTGTTTCCTTTCAATTGAAAAACCACCCTTCTTCTATTCCTATGCCTATTCCAAGCATGAAACATGCATCATTGTATCATAGCTACTCTGCTGGTTCAACTAAAACAATGGAATTTGAGCGCTTTTAGGCGCAAAGACGCTGTGTTCCACTTGTCTCGTGACTGTGGGGCTGATATAATGGGGACAGAAACCCAATCCACCCAGAGCATGAAATATACAGAATGGAGTGAGCATCATGATTAAAGTTTACGGAATGCCTACCTGCCCCTATTGCGAATATGTCCACCAGCAGATCATTGGACTGGAGGACCAGTTCCAATATATCAATATTGGTGAAAACATTGGGAATATGAGCGCTTTCACCAGACTTCGGGACACAAACCCTGCCTTTGACCGCATGAAAGAGATCGGTGACGTGGGCATTCCCGCCTTTGTGTTTGAGGACGGTAGGGTGTCTGTTGACCCGGCAGACGCCGGTTTGGTGGAGTACGGCTCTGCCAACGCCTGTTCCATTGAAGATCACAAGAGCGGAAGAAAGGGCTGTTGAGAGGTTTTCATCGGTGCTCTTCGTTTCCGATGTTTCAAATCATGTCCTTTATCGTTATCTGAAAAAAATCTTCTTTTTAGTCAGCCGGCACTATTCCCTGCGCTCTGCTTTCATAGCTTTCTTTTTGTCGTACATCACATGATCCGCACGTCTGAACAGGCTGTCCAGATCATCATCTATGGTTTCATCATAAAATGCCGCTCCAATCGCCGCTGAGACCTTTTCCCAAGGCTCCAGCGTTTCGTCAGCGTTCATTTTTTTGATTTCTTCCTCCAGCTCTGTCATACGCTGGGTGCAGTTGTCGTAGTCATCCCCTCGGAGGAGAATGGCAAATTCGTCCCCGCCGATCCGGAAAACACGGGACTGTTTGAATGCGCCACAGATCATGGCGCTCAGCCTGCAAATGGATGCGTTTCCTTTGTCGTGCCCGTAGGTATCGTTGATTCTTTTCAGGAAGTTCAAATCCGCAATGGCAATTCCAATTTTGGTATCCCCATGCTTCAGCTTAGACTGCATACGCTTCATTTCGTGGTCGTATGCAGTTTTATTTCCAATTCCGGTCAGCGTATCCCGGTTTGCCAGCTCCTGCATCATTCTGGCTCTTTCCTCTGCGCTGATGATGTCCGTAACGTAGTCACGCATATCCTGCGCCATTTTCACGACTGCGTCAGACAGGGACTTGATCTCGTTATTGATGGGCATCTCCGGGGCGTGAAAGCTGAGCGCTTCGATGTCTCTCTGTCCGGAACTGCGATTCGCAAAGCCGGCAGCGCACTCTTCCAGCTTTTTGATGGGCTGGGTGATGTTCCGGCGGGACCAGATCAGAAACATGCCAATGAAAAACGCACCGGAGGCGGAGATGATACCGATGTTGACAGCGGCATATTCCGCAATCATGTGGTTGATAAAGGAGATGTCAATATCCACTGCCAGAACCGCGATTCCTTTTCCGGCGGAGTTTTTGATGGGCATCGCTCCGGTGTAATCCGTCCCCCACTCTGTCTTTTCCTCGAAGAAAACGATCTCATTGCCCTGCATGATCTGCATCATCTGCGCTGCGGTGGCGGCATCAAATTCATCCTCTGAGATCCAGCCCAGATAGAGATTCCCCTCCGTGTCAACATACCTGTCGTAGTATCTCTCCGCAGAGAGGACGCTCATGGTGTTGCCCGTTTCCTCCGTGTTCAGAGGCAGGATGGCATAGAGAAAATGGATGTCATCGAACTGATCCATCAGATCGTCCATAAAAAGGAGGGTCTGCTTGTATTGAGGGCTCTCCTCCCCTGTTTGGATGCACTGCTCCAGATCATCTCCGTCAATATGGGAGAGGGTATAATGGAGGATATCGCTGATGTAGCCCCGATAATCGTCGTAGACATATTTCCTGTAAATACTCAGATTGGCAACGCTGAGCAAAACGCACAGTGTGATAATAAAGGCGACGCACCCAATGGTGATGCTGCGGTTCAGCGGGCGCTTTTTCACTATTTTTTCCTCCACTGGCCGACACCCCCATTGCTGTCAATTCGTCCTGTTTTCGTCACATTATACATCATCTCTCAGATTATTTCAAGAATTTTCTCATCCACAAAGAGAAAAGTGTCTTTATTTTTCTTCAGATGCTTCTGACGGTGGCACAGCGCCTTTCCGCATGAATGATTCCCTTGCGGCAGGATGCCGTATTTGCTATAATCAATCAAGACAATTTCAGTTGTACGAAATGGGGGTATCTGCTATGGATTTGAACAAGTTGAGAGAGCGTTTTCGGCAGAATATGTCCCGTCACGAGGGACTGGACTGGTCAGAGGTGGAAGCCCGGCTGCTGGCGGCTCCTAAGGCGATGGATGCGCTGGCGTGGATGGAGGAAACCGGAGGGGAGCCGGACGTGATTGGCGTGGAAGATGGGCGTTTTGTTTTTGCCGACTGCGCTTGTGAGTCACCTTCCGGACGGCGGAGCGTCTGCTATGACGAGGCTGCACGACTTACCCGGAAGAAGAATCCCCCTGTCAGCAGCGCACAGGCGCAGGCAGAGGAACACGGCATCTCCCTGATGACCGAGGGACAGTACCGGCACCTGCAAACGCTGGGCAGTTTTGATTTGAAAACCTCCAGTTGGATTGCCACGCCTCATGATGTGCGTACACTGGGCGGGGCACTGTTTTGCGAACGGCGGTATGGCATGGTATTTGTGTTCCACAACGGCGCTGACTCCTACTACGGCGTTCGTGGCTGGCGTGGTGTGGTGTTGGTATAGTACTTGGAAAGGCTGGCAGTCCCCGGGGACTGCCAGCCTGTGTTTTGTATTACACCCGCAGGTGGTGTTTTTCCATCCAGTGATTCACCTGAATCAGCCAAGCCAGCATCTGGGGTCCTGCCATGAGCTGACCAAACCATGGCTTGCCGTAGTCCCCCGCGCTGACCAGAAGCCCCTTTTGCAGAGCGTCCTCGTCTACAATGTCGTGGATAGGGGCGTTGGGGTCTGAGAGGATGGTACGCAGCTTCTCCCGGCAGAGCTGTTCAAAGAGGGGGTTGTGGGTCTTTGGATAGGGGGATTTGGGGCGGTTTCGCACATCCTCCGGCAGTAATCCCCGGGCTGCGTCCCGGAGCACCTGTTTGCGGATGCCGTCCTTGCTCTTCATCTCCCACGGGATATTCCAGACGTACTCCACCAGATGATGGTCACAGAAGGGCACCCGCACCTCCAGACCGGAATGCATACTCATTCTGTCCTTCCGTTCCAGCAGGTTGGTCATAAACCAGTTGATGTTCAGCCAGCCCACCTCCCGGCGGCGGCGCTCCTGTTCACTCTCTCCGTCCAGATAGGGGGTCTGGGCTCGGCTCTGCTGGCAGCGCTGACGGGCGTAATCCTCCAATTCAAGCGACTGTACCAACTCCGGCTTCATCACCCCCGACCGGGCAGAGAAGTCCATGCACCATGGGAAGGTGTCGCTTTCCAGCATATCCCGGCGGTGAAACCACGGGTAGCCGCCGAAAATCTCGTCAGAGCACTCCCCGGAGAGGGCGACCGTGTGTCCCCTGCGGATTTCCCGGCAGAAGTAGAGCAGGGACGAGCCCACATCCGCCATGCCGGGGAGGTCCCGGGCGTCTGCGGCATCCTCCAGAAGCTCCACCAGCGGCTGTTGGGGACAGGTCAACACCCTGTGGCGGGTGCCGAAGTGCTGGCGCATCCGCTCCACCCATGGCCAGTCGGCATCCGGCTGGAAGGCGGAGGCTTTGAAGTATTTGTCGTTATCGGTGTAGTCAAAGGAATAGGTGTCCAGCGCACCTCTCCCCTGTTTCCGGTATTCCAGAGCTGCCACAGCGGTGATGACGGAGGAATCCAGTCCCCCGGAAAGCAGGGTACACAGGGGCACATCGCTGACCAATTGCCGCCGAATGGCGCCCACCAGCAGCTCCCGGAGATGCTCTACCGTGTCCTCATAGCTCTCCGTGTGGGGCAGGCTGATGAGGTTCCACCATCGGGCGAGGATGGTATGACCGGGACATTTTCGCAGCAGATGTCCCGGCGGCACCTCATGAACCCCGGCAAAGACCCCGTGTCCCGGGGTTCGGGCGGGATTCACCGCCAAAATCTCCTGCCATGTCTCCCGGTTGGCTCTGGGGGTCAGACCGGGGTAGCGGAACAGAGTTTTCGGCTCTGAGGCGAAAATCAGGGTATCTCCCATTTCCGCATAGAACAGGGGTTTCACCCCGAAACGGTCCCGCACCAGCAGCAGGCTCTCTCCGTCCCAGTACGCAAAGGCAAAAATGCCCTCTAAGTAGCTGCCCACTTCAGCGCCATACTCCATACAGGCGTGGAGCAGCACCTCGGTGTCCGAATGGGTGGTAAATCGGTGGCCTGAGCACTCCAAATCCCGGCGCAGGTCATCGGTGTTGTACAGCTCCCCGTTATAGCACAGGGCGAAGGTGCGCCCCTGGGCGGTAAAGGTCATGGGCTGCCTCCCCTGCTCCGGGTCGATTACCGCAAGGCGGCGATGAGCCAGCAGTACAGGCGGGGCATACCACTCCCCCTCGTCGTCCGGGCCACGGTGTGCCATGGAGTTGGCCATGCTCCACCCCACATACTGCCACTCCGGGCGGGTGTTGTCCCGGGTGAAGTCACAAAATCCGGCAATGCCGCACATAGACATTCCTCCTTCCTGACCAGCTTATGCCGCAGGGGGAAGGGGTGACTCTCGAAACAGAAAAAGCAGGGATGCTCTCCCTGCTTTCCAATCGCAGACAAAGTCCGATGGACTCTGTCTGCGAGCTTTGCATCCATGCCGCGCGCACTCACTGCGTTCGCACACTTGCACGGATAGAAGTATTTTTGCACCGAAATGAATTCGGTACAAAAATGATTTGACTCTATTCCGCCCTGCGGGCGGAACTCTGCGAGGCTTTGTCTGCAATCTGAAACAGGGGTTCTCTCCCCGCTTTCTCAATTTACAAGGTTTCCAGCGCCATGCACAGCCCGTCTACCATTTCCGGTGTCGTGGACCAGCTGGTCACCAGACGGATGATGTCATGGTCTTCATCCACCTTCTCCCAAAAGCCAAAGCCCACTGTCTCGCTGAGCCGCTCCTGCTGGGAATGGGACAGAGTGACAAAAATCTGGTTGGTGGGAGAGATAATCGGCTGGTGGAAGCCGTTTTCTTTCAGGCAGTATCGAATCTGGTTGGCCAGAACGATGGCGGGGAAGCCGATTCTGGTATACAGGCCGTTGGTGAACAGCGCATCGAACTGGATGCCCAGCAGGCTGCCCTTGGCCAGCAGAGCGCCGTGCTGCTTCACCATGGTGAAAAAGTGGGGCATCAGTCCCGGCTCAGGGATGACCACCGCTTCTCCCAGCAGCGCACCGCATTTGGTGCCACCTACATAGAATACATGGCACAGACGGGAGAGGTCGGAGAGATACACATCATTCAGCCCGCAGGCCAGCGCATAGGCAAGCCGGGCGCCGTCCAGATAAAGGCGCATATCATAGCGGTCGCACACCCGGCGCAGGGCGGTGAGCTCCTCTTTTGTGTACAGGGTGCCCAGCTCGGTAGGCTGGGAGATATAGAGCGCACCGGGCATGACCATATGCGCCCGGTTGCCGTCCTCCCAGTAGGCGCTGCAAAGCTGCTCCACTGCCTGAGCGGTCACCTTGCCGTCTTTGTGGGGGACGGTGAGCACCTTATGTCTGCCATATTCGATGGCACCCGCCTCGTGAACGCTGATGTGGCCGCTGTCCGCCGCTACCACTCCCTGATAGGGTGCCAGCAGGGCATCCAGCACCACGGCGTTGGTCTGGGTGCCTCCAGTGAGGAAGAATACCTCTCCGTCCGGACAGTGACAGGCCTCTCTCAGCTTTTCCCGGGCAGCGGCGGAGATCTCGTCCTCCCCGTAGCCTGCCAGCGGGGTTTGGTTCAGCTTACCCATCCGGGACAGCACCGCAGGATGGGCGCCGTTCTGATAGTCTGACCAGAAGATATATCTGTTCAACTTGCTCTCTCCCTTAAATGATGATCCCGTTGGTATGGTCGATCTCGTGCTGGATGATCTGGGCAGTCCAGCCGGTGAACTGTCTGCGCTGGTGGTGCATTTTCTCATCCTGATACTCCACCCGGATGGTCTGATAACGGGTGGTTTTACGCACGCCGTCCAGTGAGAGACAGCCCTCCTCCGTCTCATAAGGGCCAGAGCTGGCGGTGATAACCGGGTTATACATCACCAGCTCGCCCTCTCCCATGGCAACCACAATGATCCGCTTGTTTACCCCGATCATATTGGCGGCCATACCTACGCACCGGTCACGGTTGGCCCGGAGGGTATCCCGCAGATCCTGTCCGGTGTGGACGTCAGCCTCGGTGGCAGTGAGTCCCTTTCTCCCCAGCAGGAAAATGTCTCTGACGATGGTTCGCTCCACGTTGCTCCCTCCTTGCCCTGTTTTGGAGTATGATGCCATAAAGCCGCAGGCGAAGTGGTATCATAGGTCATGTTTTGCGGTTGCCCCAAAGGGGCGAGCAAAACGACTGAAATGCAGTATAATACCCGCCTTGCGGGTATTATACCATTGTCTCAACGGTTCGTGCAACCTTTTCAGCGGCGATTTAGAATTTATTGCCGGGTTTATTGCTAAATGAGTTGCGAAAGTTGGTATGTTGTGGTAGAGTGTAAGGATGTATTGGAATCCTGGCAGGGTATTGGGCTGCCAGAGAGACATTTTCAGAGAGAGGAAGTTATCACCACATGAACATCACCATTGTCGGCTGCGGCAAATTCGGCTCTACGCTGGCCGACCGGCTCAGCGGCGAGTCCTATGACATCACTGTCATTGACACCGATATGAACAAGCTGCGCCGGGTCACGGACAATTATGACGTGATTGGATACGGGGGCAACGGCACCAGCTTCAAGCTGCTGGAGGAAGCGGGAATTTCCCATACCGACGTGCTGATTGCCGTCACCGGACGGGACGAGGTGAATCTGCTCTGCTGCGTGGTGGCAAAAAAGGGCAACCCCAAAATCACCACCATCGCCCGGGTACGGGATATCACCTATTATCAGGAGCGGGCATATCTCCAGCAAAGTCTGGGTATCTCTATGATTATCAACCCGGAGATGACCGCTGCCACTGAAATTGCCCGGCTGCTGCGCACCCCCAACGCCATTGACATCTCCTCCTTTGCCAAGGGGCGGGCGGAGCTGCTCACCTTTAATTTGGGCGGGCACAATCCGCTGGTGGAGCTGCCCATCGCCCGGATGAACCAGAAGCTGGGTACCGACATTCTGGTGGTTGCCGTGGAACGGGGCGGTCAGGCTATGATCCCCAGAGGCGATTTCGTCTTTCAGCGGGGGGATCAGGTCTCCATCTGCGGCTCTCCCAGAAACACTGCCCGCTTCTTCCAAAAGCTCGGTCTCTCCGCCGGTCAGGTGGACAGCGCCATGATCGTAGGCGGCGGTGAGATTGGATACTATCTGGCCAAGCAGCTCTGTGAGACCAATCTTTCGGTAAAGATTCTGGAGGCGGACGCCGCCCGCTGCGAGGAACTCAGCGAGCTTTTGCCGGAGGCTATGGTGATCCACGGCAGCAGTCTGAACCGGGAGACGCTGATGGACGAGGGATTGGAGGACGCCCATGCGGTGGTATCCCTCACCAATATGGACGAGGAAAATATGATGCTCTCCATCCTCACCTCCACCTGCAACCCCACCGCCAAGCTGGTCACCAAGGTCTCCCGGATGCCCTTTAGCGAGGTGTTAAAGCGGCTCAATCTGGGCAGCGTGATCTGCCCCAAGGAGATTACCGCCCAGCACATCGTCCAGTTTATCCGTGCCATGCAAAATTCCCGGGGCAGCAATGTGGAGACTCTGTACCGCATTCTGGACGACAAGATTGAGGCGCTGGAGTTCCGGTTGCAAGCCAACTCTCAGGTGCTGGACACCCCCTTGCAGGATCTTCCCCTCCGGTCAGACCTTCTGATTTCCACCATCATCCGCAGCGGACGCACCTTTATTCCCAGAGGCACCGATTGTCTCAAGCGGGGGGACAGCGTGATCGTGGTCACCAGCCACAGCGGGCTGAAAGATATCACCGATATTCTCCGCACCTCTGACCGCAGCCCCCTGTCCGCCATGCGCAGAACGGAGGATGTCACACGATGAATCTGGGTATGATCGCATACATCCTCAGCTGGGTCACCTGCTTTTCCGGGCTGTTTCTGCTCCCTCCGGTGGTCACCGGACTGATCTACCACGAGCGGGAAGGGCTGATTTATCTGGCTGTGGCGGCGGTGTATATTGCTGTGGGGCTGCTGCTCACCCGGCGCAGACCCAAGCGCAACCGCTTCGGCGCACAGGATGGCTTTGTCACTGTGGCGCTGACGTGGATGCTGATTAGTCTTTTAGGTGCTGTTCCCTTCACCCTCACCGGGGACATTCCCTTTTATGTGGACGCAGTGTTTGAGACGGTCTCCGGCTTTACCACCACCGGCTCCACCATTCTCACCGATATTGAGGCGTTGTCCCACTGCTCCCTGCTGTGGCGGTGCTTCACCCACTGGCTGGGCGGCATGG
Source organism: Clostridiales bacterium NK3B98 (assembly GCA_000421005.1). Classification (GTDB taxonomy): domain Bacteria; phylum Bacillota; class Clostridia; order Oscillospirales; family Oscillospiraceae; genus Onthomonas. The sequence continues at coordinate 24,881 of ATWA01000023.1, read as the reverse complement.
GGATTCTGGTGTTTATTATGGCCATCCTCCCCCTGTCCAGCGGGCGCAACATTCATCTAATGCGGGCAGAGTCCACCGGCCCTTCCGTGGAGAAGATGGTGCCTAAGGTGCGGGAGACGGCGGCGCTGCTGTACAAAATCTATGTCACCCTCACCGTGGCGGAGCTGGTCTTTCTGCTCCTTGGCGGCATGAGCTTCTTTGAGGCGATTACCGCTGCCTTCGCCACAGCGGGCACCGGAGGCTTTGCGGTGCTCAATTCCAGCATGGCAAGCTACAGTCCCTATCTGCAATACGTCATCACCATTTTTATGCTGGCCTTTGGCGTCAGCTTCAACGTGTACTTTCTCATTATCATCCGCAAGTTCAAGGCGGCGCTGTGCTATGAGGAGTTCCGCTGGTATGTCATTGTGGTGGCCTGCGCCACGGCGCTGGTGGTCTACGATATCCGCTCCCTCTTCCCCACCTTTGAGGAGGCGTTTCGTCAGGGTATCTTTCAGGTGGCTTCTGTCATCACCACCACCGGTTATGTGTCCTACGACTTTGACCAGTGGCCCACGATGGCAAAGACGGTGCTGGTGGTGCTCATGTTCATCGGCGCCTGCGCCGGGTCTACCGGCGGCGGCATGAAAATCTCCCGGTATCTGGTGGCGTGGAAGTATCTGCGCTCTGAGCTGGGACGCATCCGCCATCCCCGTCAGGTGAAAACCCTGTGGCTCAACGGGGCAAAAATCGGAGACGACCTGCTCCGCTCCGTGCTGGTCTATCTGGTGGCCTACATCGCCATCTTCCTGCTCTCCATCTTCCTGATTGCGTTGGAGGGATACGACCTGCTCACCAACTTTACCGCTGTTGCCACCACCTACAACAACGTTGGCCCCGGCTTGAATCTGGTGGGCCCGGTGTGCAATTTCAGTTTCTTCTCCCCCTTCTCCAAAATCGTCTTCTCCTTTGATATGCTGGCGGGACGGTTGGAGGTGCTGCCGCTGGTGGTGATGCTCAGCGCCTTCTCCGAGCGGGTGCAAATGTTCATCAACAAGCTGCGGGCAGGCAGCAAATAACTGCATACAGCATCAATCCCCGAGAGCGTGATTCTCTCGGGGATTTTTTCATGGATTTTGCAGTTGGCGTATGGCCTGCATCACGGCGGGGACAAGCTGTTTTTTTCGGCTCAGCAGTCCGGGAACGCGAAGAGCCTGTTTGCCGTGGGTGGCGCCGAAGGCGGTCTCCACCACCGACTGCGCCTCCGGTCCGGAAAACAGAAGTACGCTGGACTCGTCCAGTATGTCAGTGAGCAAAAACAGAGTAAAATCCAGATGCCGGCGGCGGCGCACCACTTCCAGATACTCCTCCATCCGCTTCTGAACCGCCAGAAGTGCCTCCGGGCTGACCGAGCTGACCTGTCCTGCGGCAAACTCCACGCCGTCGCAGACGAACACCTTGCAGTCCCGGTCGAACAGCTCCTGTTCGCTGCGCTGTTCCAAGTCGCTTCCGGCGTTGAACATGGCGATGGCAAGCTCCTCATAGTCCACCCCTGCCAGCTCTGCCAGCTCCTTTGCCGCCGCTTCATCCGCAGGGGTACAGGTGGGTGAGCGGAACATCAGGGTATCCGAGAGAATGGCGGAGAGCATAAGCCCTGCCGTCTGGGGGTCAGGGGTGACTCCCTGCTCATGGTACATCTGATTCAGGATGGTGGATGTGCAGCCAAGGGGCTGGTTGCGGAAGAAAACCGGCTGGATGGTCTCAATGCTGCCCAGACGGTGGTGGTCGATGATCTCCAAAATTTCCGCAGACAAGACCCCGTCCACCGCCTGTGTCCGCTCGTTGTGGTCCACCAGAATCACCTGTCTCGGCTCCACCTGAAGCAGGTGCCGCTGGGTAACCATACCGGAGTACCGCCCGTCTCCGTCCAGCACCGGGTAGCAGCGAAACCGCCGCCGGGTCATGGTGGTGCGAAGCTCCTCCACGAAGTCGTCCTCATAGCAGGTAACGATGCCCTCCGTCTTCATAATGGCGCTCACCGGAACCGCCTGTCCCAGCATACGGGCGGCGGTGTACAAGTCCAGAGGGGTGGTAATCAGCGGGATTTCCTTTTTTGCCGCCCTTTGCAGCACCTGCGCCTCCGGCTGGCCGGTCTCGCAGAGGATGACTCCTGCTGCCCCGGCGTCCAGAACCGCAAGCTGGGCAGCGGCTTCACGTCCCACCAGCACCAGATTGCCCCGCAGATTGCTGCCGGGGGTGTACATCACCACCCGCTCCCCGCTGAGACGGCGCTTTCCGTCTCCGCAGACCACCTTACCGGACAGGGTCTCCGCCAGATTCTCATACCGGGTGCCCGCCCGGGTGAGGGCATCCAGCTCCATCCAATAGGATTGGGCCAGATCACCCAGCGTGACGATGCCCAGCAGCTTCCCATGCCTGACCACTGCCAGCGTGTTCAGCTCCTCCCGGCGCATTTGCTCCCACGCCTGAAGAAGGCTGGCTTCCCCGCTGATGCCGGGGGAGCGCTGATAGGGCACATCGGAGGTGCGGGGCTCCAGCGTCTCCAGCAGCGGGGGGACGTCCGCTTCAAAGCGGTCCAGCACATAGGCGGTTTCTTCATTGATCCGCCCGGCGCGCATGGGGCGGTAGTCCCCATCTGAGGAACAGCGGTTTTTCAGCCGGGCATAGGCAATGGCGGAGCAGATGGAATCCGTGTCCGGGTTTTTGTGTCCAATGACATAGATGCTTTTCATGCTGCGTCCTCCTTTCTTTCTGAATAGAGAAAGCGGGCGGGATACCCCGTCCGGCTTTCCATGTTATTCCGTCTTTTCGCTGCGTTTGACATACCGCTGTTCCTTCTGATCCACATAGTCCAGATCAAGGTAGTCATCGGTATCCATACTCAGTTCTTTTTTCACAAGGCGCTTGTTGATATACTCCTCCGCAAGGGAGCTGATAACCGCAAACAGAGGCACGCCTACGATCATACCCACAAATCCGAACAGTCCGCCGAAGAAGATAATGGAAAACAGCACGCCAAAGGCGTTGACTCCGGTGGTATTGCCCAGAATCCTCGGCCCAAGAATATTGCCGTCGAACTGTTGGAGGGCAAGGATAAAGATGATGAAATAGAGGCATTTCATGGGGTCGGTGAGCAGAATGAGAATGGCACAGGGTACGGCACCGATAATGGGACCGAAGAAGGGGATAATATTGGTCACTCCGATGACCACGCTCACCAGCAGGGTATACGGCAGGCCCAGCATGGTTGCCCCAATGAAGCACAGCAGGCCAATGAACAGGGAGTCCAGAAGCTTGCCCTGAATGAATCCGCCGAACACCTTGTGGATATAGCGCAGGTGGTCCATGATCTCATTGCCCCGCTCGCCCCCGGCGGCGGAATAGATCAGCTTCTTTGCCCGGGCGGTCATGCGCTCCTTGTCCGAGAGCAGATAAATGGCGACGATAAAGCCGATGGCAATATTGCTCACCACTTTGGCCGCCGTCTTGACCCCGGAGAACACGCTGCCCATAAAGGAGTTCATGCCGTCTTGCAGATTGGGCAGCAGCTCGGTACGCATCCAGGATTCCAGACTTTCCGAGAGATCATCATAGGCCTGGGTAATGCCGCCGTCGGCAAAGCCCTTGTCCCGCAAAAACTTGTCCAGCCATTGTCCGCCCCGGTTCAGGTACTCCGGCATATTGGTGACAAGGCCGGTAATGCTGGTGACCAGTTCAGGCACCACCAGCGCGATCAAGCCCACGATCATGCCAATGGCCAGCAAGATGGACAGCAGTACCGACAGCATCTTGGCCAGCTTTTGGCATTTTTCCGGCTTCACCCGGGAGGAAAACGCCTCGCTGAACCAGCGAAACAGCCCGTTGTACACCGGAGAAAGCAGATAGGCAATCACTGCACCAACGATAAAGGGCATCAGGATCTGCACCAATCCCATCAGCCACTGGGAGATGGCTTCAAACTGGTAGAAGCAGAAAAAGATCAGGATACTGGCGGCAATCACCGCCAATGCCGTCAGGCCGATCGCCACATAGTCACTGTATTTTCGTTTCAAACGATCATCCCTTTCCGACGCTGAGTTGCTTATACGCTCAGCTCCACCGTGCGGCCGTCCAGCGCTGCGGCGTACTGCTCCAGCACCGGTGCCACATCCTGACGCAGGAAATCAGTCACCTGCTGGGGCGCTCTGCCCACATACCGCTCCGGCTCCAGATGGGCGGACAGCTCCTCCCGGGTCATGCCGAACAGGGGGTCTTCCGCAATCAGGTCAATCAGGTTGTTGGACAGACCCCGCTCCTTCACATTGCGCCCCGCCTCCAGAGCGTGTACCCGGATGCGCTCATGAAGCTGCTGACGGTCGCCGCCCCGGAGGACTGCGTCCATCATAATGTTCTCGCTGGCCATGAAGGGCAGTTCCTCCATAATGTGCTTGCGAATCACCTTCTCATGGACGATCATGCCGGAGGTCACATTCTGGACAATGCGCAGCACGGCGTCGCAGGCCAGAAACGCCTCGGGGACACTGAGCCGTTTATTGGCGGAGTCGTCCAGCGTGCGCTCAAACCACTGGGTAGAGGAAGTGATGGCCGGGTTGAGCATATCTGCCAGAATATACCGGCTCAGGGCACAAATGCGCTCACAGCGCATGGGGTTGCGCTTATAGGGCATGGCAGAGGAGCCAATCTGCTTGGACTCGTAGGGTTCCTCCACCTCCTTCAGATGGCTGAGCAGGCGCACATCGGTGGCGAATTTGCTGGCGGACTGGGCAATGCCTGCAAGGGTGTTGACCACAAAGGAGTCCACCTTCCGGCTGTAGGTCTGCCCGGACACGGGAACCACTCCGTCAAAGCCCATTTCCTCCGCAATCATCTGCTCCATGGCACGGATTTTGTCCTCGTCCCCGTGGAACAGCTCCATAAAGCTGGCCTGGGTGCCGGTGGTGCCCTTGCTGCCCAGCAGCTTCAGGGTGGTGAGCCGGTACTCCACCTCGTGCAGGTCCATCAAAAACTCATTGAGCCACAGGCTGGCACGCTTGCCCACGGTGGTGAGCTGCGCCGCCTGAAAATGGGTGAAGCCCAAGGTGGGCATCCCCTTATAGGTATCCGCAAAGCGGGAGAGATTGGCAATCACCCGCACCAGCTCGTCCCGGATCAGCACCAGCGCCTCACGCATGAGGATGACATCGGTATTGTCGCCTACATAGCAGCTGGTGGCGCCAAGGTGGATGATGGGCATGGCCTTGGGGCACTGGTCGCCCCATGCGTGGATGTGGGCCATCACGTCGTGGCGAAGCTGGCGCTCGTATTGAGCTGCTGCTTCAAAGTCCACATTGTCCACATTGGCTTCCATCTCGTCAATCTGCTCCTGGGTCACAGGCAGACCCAGCTTCATCTCAGACCGGGCAAGGGCAATCCACAGCCTGCGCCATGTGGTGAACTTTTTGATGGGAGAGAAGATATACTGCATCTCGTCGCTGGCATAGCGGCTGGAGAGGGGACTTTCGTAACGATCTTTCATAGGGAAAACCTCATTTCTCATAGAAATACAGGCTAATTATACCACACCTTTCCCGCCCTGCAACCCGGGAAGGGGCAGATTTTTCAAAAAAACTCATCTGGGCTCACATTGACCACGCTTCCCGGCCATGATAGAATGGAGCAACCACATCAGAGAGAGGGTATTGACATGATTCAATCCGTAGATTTTCAGCAGGCGAAGGCGCTGCTGGACACTGAGAAGGATTTGGTATTTTTGGACGTGCGGGAGGCGGACGAGTACAGCTCCGGACACGCTGTGGGGGCAAGGCTCTGCCCCGTAGACAGCATTGACGCCACAACCGCACAGGCGTGTATTCCCTCCACCTCCACCCCGGTGATGGTCTATTGCCGCTCCGGATTTCGCAGCCACCGGGCGGCGGTAAAGCTGAAAAAGCTGGGATATCAGCGAATCTATGATTTGGGCAGTCTGGCGGGCTGGCCCTACGGCATCACCTACGGGGAGGAATGACCAGAAGCAAAGCAGGAGGCTGCCTCGGTTTTGAGACAGCCTCCTGTTGGCTTCCATCACAGATACAGACGGGTTATTCGGCGGCGGGAGCGTCGTCCTCCGCCTTGTCGCACTGGCAGGGCTCACCCTCTTCGCATTCGCAGCACTCGGCAGGTGCTTCTGCCTCCAGCTTTTCCTCCATCTCATCGGCAACCGCTTCTGCCTCGGCAACTGCCTCGGCGGCGGCGTCCACATCCGGCTCCTCCTCAGGGGTGAGCTTCATCTCGGCAACCTTGGCGTTGTTGGCGGCGATGGCAGCCTGAATGTCGGCAATCTGGTTGCACACGGCGGCATAGGCTTCCTCGGGTGCTTCGCCGTGGTCGGCAAAGTACATCTTGCCCAGCTCTGCAAAAGCTGCCCGCAGGTTGCTCTCTTCCTTGATATTGGATGCTTTATACTTGGCGGCAGAGGCAAGCTGAATGCCCTTATCCAGTCCGCCTTGAGCGAAATTCAGGCCAGTCTGGCCCAGTTCCATTGCCATTTTCTTCAATTCATCTACACTGAATGCCATTTTCGTTACCTCCTGTGGGGGACAAAGCCCAACGTCGTTTCTGGGATAGTTTCATTGTAACGACTGGGAATGGAAAAAGCAAGTCACTTTGCCACTTTTTACACCTTTTTCACAAAACCGCCACAATTCATTCATCAGCCCCGTCCTCTTGGGCTGTCTCGCTGCCCCGGAAGTGGTCGCACCATGGCCGCAGGGGGCATTTGTCGCAGTAAGTCCGCCGGGCGGTACACACCTCCCTGCCAAACAGCACCAGCCGGTGACAGAAGCCGTTGGATTCCTCCGGGGGAAGTATGGTGCGAAGCTGACGCTCTACGCTGACCGGGTCTTTGGTGCCGTCGGTCAGACCCAGCCGCCCGGAGATGCGGATGCAGTGGGTGTCTGCCACCACCACACCGGGGGTGTTGTATACGTCGCCCTGAATCAAATTGGCAGTCTTTCGCCCCACGCCGGGCAGCCGGAGCAGATCCTCCATCTCCCCCGGCACCTTGCCGCCGTAGTCGGACAGGAGCATTTTGGCGCAGTTCACCAGATCCCGGCTCTTGCCCCGGAAAAAGCCGCAGGAGTGGATGTACTGCCCTACCTCCTCCGGGTCTGCCTCCGCGAAGGATTCCAGCGTGGGAAAACGCTCAAAGAGCGCCGGGGTCACTTTATTCACCCGCTCGTCGGTACACTGGGCGGAGAGGCGTACCGCAAAGAGCAGTTCGTAGTCCTTCTCGTATTGCAGGGAGCAAAGCCCATGAGGGTATTTTTCCTTCAGTGCGTCCACGATGTACAATACTTCCTGTTGTGTTTTCATGTGAGATACCTCCCCTGTGGTTCTCCTATTTTATCACAAAATAACCTCTGATTCGAGGGTTTTTACTGAGATTTTCTCCAGTTGCCAAACAGGGGAGTTTTGGTATAATGGTGGCAGAACACTTCCGCCCTCTCGTATGCAAAGGAGAACAGATATGGTAGAAGAAATGGTTTCCTTTCTCAAGCAGGCTGACCCGGAGCTGGGTGATGCAGTCCAGCAGGAATTGAACCGTCAGCGCCGCAACATTGAGCTGATCGCCTCGGAAAACATTGTCAGCGAGGCAGTGATGGCGGCAGCGGGTTCGGTACTCACCAACAAGTATGCCGAGGGTTACCCCGCCCACCGGTACTACGGCGGCTGTCAGTGCGTGGACATTGCGGAGAATCTGGCCATTGAACGGGCAAAGGCGCTGTTTGGGGCAAAATACGCCAACGTGCAGGCGCACTCCGGCGCACAGGCCAACTATGCCGCCTATCGGGCGCTGGTCAACACCGGGGACACAGTGATGGGAATGCGTCTGGATCAGGGTGGACACCTGACCCACGGCTCTCCGGTGAACTTTTCCGGCAAGGATTACAACATTGTCTCCTACGGGGTAAATGTGGAAACCGGACGCATTGACTATGACCAGGTGCGGGAGCTGGCAAAAAAGCATCAGCCCAAGCTCATCATCGCCGGTGCCTCCGCCTATCCCAGAGCCATTGACTTCGCCCTGTTTGCGGAGATTGCCCACGAGGTGGGCGCCTATCTCATGGTTGACATGGCGCATATCGCCGGTCTGGTAGCAGGCGGACAGCACCAATCCCCGGTGCCCTATGCGGATATCGTCACCACCACCACTCACAAAACCCTCCGGGGCACCCGGGGCGGTCTGATTCTCACCAACGACGAGGCAATCGCCAAGAAGGTGAACTCCGCTATCTTCCCCGGCTCTCAGGGGGGACCGCTGATGCACATTATCGCCGCCAAGGCGGTAGCGCTGGGCGAGGCGCTGAAACCGGAATTCAAGGTCTACGCTGCTCAGGTGGTGAAAAACGCCAAGGCCATGGCAGACGCCATTCTGGCCGGCGGTCTGGACCTGGTCTCCGGCGGCACGGACAACCATCTGATGCTGGTGGATCTCCGTCCCGCCCATCTCACCGGAAAGGTGATGGAACAGCGGCTGGATGAAGTGTTTATCACCGCCAACAAGAACGCCATTCCCAACGACCCGGAGAAGCCCTTTGTCACCTCCGGTCTGCGGCTGGGTACTCCTTCCGTCACCACCCGTGGCTTTGACGAGGCGGACTGTGCGCTGGTGGGCAAGCTGATCTGTGATGCCGCCATGGACTTTGAGGGCAAGGCGGATGAAATTCGCTCGCAGGTGGTTGCCCTCACCGACAAGCATCCTCTCTACCGATAATTCACTCTGCATAAAATGACCGGGGTACGTTTTCCTGCGTACCCCGGTCTTATTTTGTGTTATTGCTCTACCGGCATGAGACAGCCGTCCTCATCGTATTTCAACATCTGGACGTTGAACTTCTGGGAGCGGATGATCTCATTCAGCTTGATTTCCTCCGTGATCGTTCCCACGAAGGTGTAGCTGACGCCGTGCTTCTTCGCCCGTCCGGTGCGGCCGATACGGTGGATGTAGTATTCATGCTCGTCCGGCACGTCGTAGTTGAAAACAGCGTCCACATCGTCGATGTCCAGTCCCCGGGCGGCTACGTCAGTGGCCACCAGCACCCGGAGCTTGCCCTCCCGGAAGGTGGAGAGGGTTTTTTCCCGGTTTTTCTGGGGGATGTCCCCGTGGATGGGCTGGGCGGAGATGCCGCACTGTTGCAGCCGGGCGGCAAGGCGGTCGGTCATATTCTTGGTGTTGCAGAAGGCGATGGCACGCTCATAGCCGCCGCCTTGGAGCAGTCCCAACAGGGTATCGAATTTCTGGCTGCGGTCGGAGAGTAGAATACTGTACTGCTGGATATCCGGGCGGTTTTCCGCCACGGGACGGACGGTGATCTCCACCGGGTCACGCTGGTACACCCAGGAGATGTCCATTACCTCCCGGCTGATGGTGGCGGAGAACAGACCCAGATTGCGCCGATGGGGCATGGAGTCCAGAATTTTGGTCACGTCGTCGATGAAGCCCATGTCCAGCATACGGTCCGCCTCGTCCAGCACCACCGTCTCCACCTTGTCCAGACGGACGGTGTGCCGCTTCTGGTGGTCCATGAGACGGCCCGGAGTCGCCACTACGATCTGGGGCTTGCTCTTGAGCTGCTTAATCTGCTTTTCGATAGGCTGACCGCCATAGAGACAGACCGAGCGCACGCCGTGGAGGAAGGTACACAGATCCCGCAGCTCGTCCCGGATCTGGATGGCCAGCTCCCGGGTGGGGGCGAGAATCAACGCCTGTACGGCGTCGCTGTCTACGTCAATATGCTCCAGAATGGGGATGCCGAAGGCGAAGGTCTTTCCGGTGCCGGTGGGGGCTTTTGCCACCACATCCTTCCAGTCCATCAGGTAGGGGATGGCACCGCCCTGAATGGGGGTTGCGATTTCATAGCCCTTTTGCGCCAGAGCCTGTAAAACTTCCGGGGAGATGGGCAGAGCATCATAGCGGATCTGCTCATCATGGGAAACGCCGTTGATTTCCATTGCGTATTATCCTTTCAAATGTCATACAAAATCAGTTTATACTATCACAGTGTTGGACATTTTACAAGCAGGAAGGCGAAAAATCCACATTCTGCACGCAAGCAGGGAGAAAATCTTCCCCCCGCATTGACAGGCCGTGGAAAATATACTAAAATCACCTGTATGAGTTATGTGTTTTTTGACCTGGAATGGAATCAGGGATACCCTCGCTCCGAGGCAGAAAAAATTGACGAGATCATTCAGATCGGCGCCTACCGCCTGCACGATTGGCAGGACAGCGGGGACGCCTTTTCTGCGTGGGTTAAGCCGGGTATCCACAAAAAGCTCCATCATCAGGTGAAAAAGCTGGTTCCGCTGGAACAGGCGGATTTCAAGCACGCCAAGCCCTTCCGCAGGGTGGCGGGAGAGTTCTTCCGCTGGTGCGGGCAGGATGCCCGGTTCTTCACCTGGGGCACCTGCGACGCTCGGGTGCTGGACACCAACCTTTGCTGGTACGGCATGGAGGAATATCTGGATCTGGAGATCTACGACTTACAGCGGGCGTTTGACCTGCTGGTGCTGGAGACGGTAAACCAGACCTCTCTGGAGGCGGCGGTGACTGCGCTGGGTCTGGATGCGGAGCTGCCCTATCACGACGCAGGCAACGACGCACGGTATACCGCCCTCATCGGCAGGGAGCTGGTGCGGCGGTTTGGTCGTCTGCCCGGGGAGGAAGAACTGGACCGTCTGGAAGCGCAGCTTCGGGAACAGCTGCGGCTTCAGGCCATGGAAGCGGCTGATCGGGACATCCATACCCTGCTGGAAGTGGAGCATCCTGTGATGGCACGCAAATGCGGTGCCTTTGCCAGCGAAGCGGAGGGGCTGAAAAGCCGCAGCGCCCGCATTTATCACTGTCCCTCCTGCGACAATCTGCTCTGTGGGGGCAACTGGTATCAGGTTGGGATCCACTACGTCTCCCGCAGCCGCTGCGCCGAGCATGGACGTTATTTCGGTGTGATGTCCTTCCATGAGGAGCGGTTCGAGCGGGTACAGGGAACGCTTCGGGTCTACCCGGAGGATTTGCTGCCTGATGATTTGTTCCGGCTCTGCCGTCAGGGAGGCAAGCGGATTGAAGTGAATCAGATGCCCCGAAAGCGCCACCGCTCCGGAAGCGGCCGGTTCAAGGGGTTTCGCCGCAAGAAAGCAGCCGGAGAGGGGAAAAATGTCCGCCAGTAAGTTGGTTCTGGCGGGCTTTTTCTTGCATTTTCCCCTGTAGGCGGTTAAAATGGAAGCAGCATTTTTCCGGAAAAGAGGGAGCTATCATGAGCAACTATAAAATCGCCCTGATTCGTGGCGACGGCATCGGCCCTGAAATCGTGGGCGAAGCTGTCAAGGTAATGGACAAGGTGGGTCAGGTATACGGCCATCAGTTTTCCTATGTGGATGTGCTGATGGGCGGCTGTGCCACCGATGCGGTAGGCAAAAGCTATCCGGACGGCACCGCAGAGCTCTGCAAGAGCTGTGACGCTGTATTGCTGGGCGCCGTAGGCGGACCCAGGTGGGGCAGCGACAAGCCTGCCCAGCAGCGTCCCGAAACCGCCCTTTTGGCCATTCGCAAGGATTTGGGACTGTTCACCAACCTGCGCCCTGCCGCCATGCGCAAGGGCATGGAGGACGCCTCCCCCCTGAAGCGTGAGACCGCCCAGCAGGGCTTTGATATTATGATGGTGCGGGAGCTCACCGGAGGCATTTACTTCGGCAAGCGGGAGCGCTATCAGACGGAAGACCGGGGGCAGGAGGCCACCGACCTGATGGCTTACTCCGAGATGGAGATTGAGCGCATCGGACGCAAGGCCTTTGAGCTGGCTCGTCTGCGCCGTCACAAGGTCACCAGTGTGGACAAGGCCAACGTGCTGGCCACCTCCCGGCTTTGGCGGGAAGTGATGCACCGTCTGGCGGCGGAGTACCCCGATGTGACCTACGAGGATATGCTGGTGGACAACTGCGCCATGCAGATTGTCCGCAACCCCGGTCAGTTTGACGTGGTGGTCACGGAAAATATGTTCGGGGATATTCTCTCTGACGAGGCCTCTCAGGTCACCGGCTCCATTGGGCTGCTGCCCTCCGCCTCTCTGGGTGCATCTGACCCGGGACTGTACGAGCCCATCCATGGCTCCGCGCCGGACATCGCCGGACAGAATAAGGCCAATCCCATGGCTACCATTCTGTCTGTGGCCATGATGTTCCGCTACTCCTTCGGTCTTGCCGCCGAAGCGCAGGCGGTAGAGGACGCAGTGGACAGTGTGCTCCAATCCGGCTGGCATACCGCCGACATCGCCGGAGACGGGGACAAGCTGGTGGGTACGGTGGAGATGGGTCGCCTCATCTGCGACGCCATCCGTTGATTTTCTGTTTTCTCTGCGCCGCAGGCGGCCTTCGCTTGCGGCGCTTTTACGCAAGGAAGCGCTGAACCAATCAGGCTACGGCGTCTGAGCGGTCTGCTTTCCGCCATCCGGTTCCAAGATCCCTTGAAATACGCCAGTATTCCTGCGGTCTTTTATCCCCGACTGACGAAAAGCATCCTCGCTCATCCATCCGAGAGATTGATTCAGCGCTTCCTTAGAAGGGACGAATAAACATGAGACAGTTGACGCTGGGTATTCTCGCCCATGTGGACGCAGGGAAAACCACCCTGTCCGAGGCGGTGCTCTACCGCACGGGACAACTGAAAAAGCCGGGGCGGGTGGACCACGCTGACGCTTTTCTGGATACCGACACGCTGGAACGGCAGCGGGGCATCACCATCTACTCCAAGCAGGCTCTTTTCCCGCTGGGGGATATGCAGGTAACGCTGCTGGACACGCCGGGGCATGTGGACTTCTCCACCGAGATGGAGCGGGCTTTGCAGGTGCTGGACTGCGCTGTGCTGGTCATCAGCGGCCCGGACGGGGTACAGAGCCACACAGAAACCCTGTGGCGGCTGCTGGAGCGGTATCAGGTTCCGGTGTTTCTCTTTGTCAACAAGATGGATTTGGCAGGGGCAGACCGGAAGCAGGTGATGGAACAGCTGCAAGCCCGTTTGGGAGAGGGCTGCGTGGACTTTTCCCATGCACCCGGAGAGGACGCCGCTGTGTGCGAGGAAGGGCTGCTGGAGGAATATCTGGAAACAGGCGACCTCTCCCCCGCCTCTCTGTCCGGGGCGATTGGCCGGCGGCACCTCTTCCCTGTCACCTTTGGCTCGGCGTTGAAGCTGGAAGGGGTAGACGGGCTGCTGGACTGTCTCACCCGATATGCTCCGGTGCCGAAGCGGGGAACAGAGTTCGGCGCAAGGGTATTCAAAATCACCCGGGACGCACAGGGCAACCGGCTCACATGGCTGAAGCTCACCGGTGGTACGCTGCGGGCAAAAACGGTGCTGTCCGGAACAGGCCGTCAAGGCGAACCGTGGCAGGAAAAGGCAGACCAGCTGCGCCGATACAATGGGGCAAAGTTCCAGAGCGCAGACACCGCCGAGGCGGGCAGCGTGGTCGCCGTCACCGGGCTCACCTCCACCTGGCCGGGGGAAGGGCTGGGCGGTGAACCGGATGCCATTGCCCCGGAGTTGGAGCCGGTGCTCACCTATCAGGTAATGCTCCCGGAGGGGGCAGACGTACACAAGGCGCTGGGGCAGCTGCGTGAGCTAGAGGAGGAAGACCCCAGTCTGCACATCGTCTGGAGGCAGCAGCTCAAGGAAATCCATGTGCAGCTCATGGGCCCCATTCAGACGGAGATTCTCACCCAGAAGATTCAGGAGCGCTACGGGCTGGCGGTGTCCTTCGGTCAGGGGAACATCCTCTACCGGGAGACCATCGCCGCTCCGGTGATCGGTGTGGGACACTTTGAGCCCCTGCGCCACTATGCGGAGGTGCATCTGCTGATAGAGCCGGGAGAACGGGGCAGCGGAATTGTGCTGAAAAGCGGGGTCAGCGAGAACGATTTGGATTTGAACTGGCAGCGGCTCATTTTCACCCATCTGCTGGAAAAGCCCCATCTGGGGGTGCTCACCGGCTCCCCCATCACCGATGTGGTCATCACTTTGATTGCGGGGCGCGCCCATCTGAAGCATACCGAGGGCGGCGACTTCCGGCAGGCCACCTATCGGGCGGTGCGGCAAGGGCTGCGTCAGGCGGAATCGGTGCTGCTGGAGCCCTGGTATCAGGTGGAATTGGATGTGCCTGCTGATTGTCTGGGCAGAGCCATCAGCGATATGCAGCAGGCATCCGGCAGCTTTGACCCCCCGGAGCAATTCGGTGACCGGGCGATTCTCCGTGCCTGCGCCCCTGTCTCAGAGCTGAGGGACTACGCCTCACAGGTCAGCGCATACACCAAAGGGCGGGGACGTCTGGGGCTTCGTCTGAAGGGGTATTTTCCCTGCCACAACACAGATGCCGTGGTGGAGCAAATCGGCTATGACGTGGATGCTGACGTGGAAAACACCGCCGATTCCGTCTTTTGCAGCCACGGGGCGGGGGTGGTGATTCCATGGGATCAGGTGTCTCAGCATCAGCATTTGGAAAGCCCGGTGGATTTGCACCCAAAGGAAGAGGACCCCATGGAGACAGTTCGGCAGCGCAAGCAGCGGTATGCGGACGCTGTGGCAGCAGATCAGGAATTGCAGGCGATTTATGAGCAGACCTACGGCAAGGTGGAGCGAAAGCTGGTCTTTGATACCCCTCCTGTGCGGCAGCACAAGCTGCCCGATCAGGTGGAGATTCGTGACAGTCAGCCTGTGGAGGAATATCTGCTGGTGGACGGATACAACATTATTTTCGCATGGGAGGAGCTGAACCGGCTCAGTCAGACCAGCATGGAGCGGGCCAGACAGGCGCTGATGGACGACCTGTGCCAGTATCAGGCCCACAAAAAGTGTCATGTAATTTTGGTCTTTGACGCCTACCGGGTAAAAGGGGGCGTGCGGCGGATGGAGCAATATCACAACATCCATGTGGTCTTTACCAAGGAGGCGGAGACAGCAGACAGCTATATCGAACAGGCCTCCTACAAGTTGAGCAAGCGCAACCGGGTGCGGGTTGCCACCTCCGACGGAATGGAGCAGGTAATCGTCATGGGTCACGGCTGTCTCCGGGTGTCGGCACGCTCTTTTCGGCAGGAGATGGAGATGGTAAAACAGGAAATACGGCATCTGATTTGGCAGAATAATTTAGGGCTGAACTGATTAAAAGAAGGATTTTCGTCTCCGCTTTGGAGTTTTTCCAGAGCGGAGACGTTTTTTGTTCTTCTTTTTATTCCCATTTTTTCCTTAATTTTACTTTTTTGGATATAAAAAGAAACTCTTCGACATTCCCCTGTCAGCTTATGTCGAAGAATTTGAATAGATTTTTTCTGAATTAACGATAGAATAGTCAAAAGAGGTGATATTATGAGAAGGATTCGACTGGCACGGCGAAGGCTTCTGCTGCTGGATCACAGTACGCTTGCGGTGGACTACTGGCTTCTGTCCGAGGACTGGGCGGGACGGCGGTGGTATGGCATTGCCCTCACCGACAATCAGGGGGGCGCAGTGCGGCTGCCCCGGCTGTCCGGGAACCGCTGGAAGGTCATCTGGCTCATCAAGAAGATGGCCAGGGGGTATGTCACGCCGCTGACTGCCAAGGATATTGTGGCGGACTACCTCTCGGAAGAGGGGGCGTGGACATAAAAACGGGGCTGTCCCGGAAGCGGGACAGCCCAAAACAATGGTTGAGGTTCAGCGTTTTTGTTGCAGCTTTTTGGCGTTTTCCTCCACCACCTCATCGGTGAGGCGGAACTTGCTGCGGAAGAACAGCAGGGCGCACAGCAGCACCAAAAAAGGCATAATGGTCATCAGAAGGCGAAGCCCCATCAGGGTCTGCTCCGACTGAGCCACCACCGGGGCGTTGGAATCTGAGTCTCCCTTGAGCCCGATCAAGTCCAGACCGATACCGGCGATAAATACGCTGACGCCACTGGCCAGCTTGACCACAAAGGTCTGCATGGAGAAGATGACACTCTCCTCCCGGCGTCCGGTTTTCAGCTCGCCGTAGTCCACGCTGTTGGAGAGGAAGACGGTGGTCAGCACGGTGAGAATGCCGTTGGAGGCAAAGACAATGGCGCAGGGCACCAGCAGCAGGGGCAGCGAGGAAGAGACGCCTGCCAGACACATCACCAGAATAATGGCATAGCCCAGCATGGCGGTGCAGAGGGTTCCGGTGAAAATCTTCACGTTAGACAGCTTGCGCCGCAGCAGCGGGTAGCCTACCATCATGCCCAGAATCTGGAATGCGCCACCGACGGTGGAGAACAGGGTGTAGCCTCCCTGCCAGTCAGCGCCGCCGCCCACATCATATTTGAAGAAGTAGATAATCAGATTGGCAGTGAGATAGAGGGCGCTGTTGACCAGCACAATGGCCAGCACCACCACCAACGCCTGATCGTTGCGGAAGAGGGCTTGGAACATCTCTTTCACAGTGGCAGTCTGCATTTCGCCGTTGTCCCGCTCCTTGACGGAGATGGCGCAGATGATCTCCGCTATCACAAAGATCACGGCCACGATCAGGGCAACATATTTGAAGCCCAGCCGCTCGTTGCCGTGCCCCAGCGCAGCCACCGTCAGCACCGTACCCATCTGGATGAAAGCAGAGCCGACCCCGGCGCAGGTACGGCCAATGACGGAGAGGTTTTCCGTGTCTGCGGGAGTGGTGGTAATGGCGGGAATCATGGACCAATAGGGAATGTCCATCATGGTGTAGGTCATGCCCCAGAGGATGTACACCACCGCAAAGAAGGCCATCAGCGGCACCCCCTCCGTGTCCGGGGCGGCGTAGAGCAGGTACATCACAAAGGCGTTCAGCACGGTGCCGGAGACCAGCCAAGGGCGGAAGCGTCCCCACCGGGTCTTGGTCTTTGCCACCAGAATGCCCATGAAGGGGTCGTTCAGGGCATCGAACACCCGGGCGATCATGAGGATCAGTCCCACGAACGCACCGCTGAGTCCGATCACATCCTTGTAATAATACATCACATAGTTTGCAGACAGGGCGTATACCATGTCCTTGCCAATGGCGCCGATGCCAAAGGCCACTTTTTGTCTGGCTGTCAATTGCATACAAGCAGCTCCCTTTCTGTTTTCTCCCTCTTATTATATCATTTTAAGGATGATTTGCAATAGTCGGAACAGGTCGACAGGATTGTCTTTTCCGCCCTTCCGTGCTACAATGCGGGAAAAGGAGGGTTACACCATGAAACAGAAAAAACTGCCCCTTTTGCTGGTGGCGCTGGTGCTGGTCGTCAGCGGACTGATGGGATGGCTGAACGAGCAGGAGACAACCACGCCGGAGCCTGCGGCGCAGACGGAAACGATCGAGGTATCACAAACGCCCCAGCCGGAGCCGGCTGAGGCGGAGGAGACCGAGGATGTGACGGCGCAAGAGCCGGAACCGTCTCAGGAGGAAACAGAGTCGCAGGCGGAGACGGCTCAAATCCCGGAACAGGCGGAAGTACCATCACCCGAGGAGACGGAGACGGCAGAAGAGCTGCCCGAGTCCGGGGAGTACACCTCCAAGGACGATGTAGCAAGGTACATCTATCTCTATGGACACCTCCCGGACAACTTCATCACCAAGCGGGAGGCGAAAAAGCTGGGCTGGGTCAGCTCTGAGGGAAATCTGGGTCAGGTGGCACCGGGCAAGAGCATCGGCGGCGACCGATTCGGCAACTATGAGGGGCTGCTCCCTGAGGCGAAGGGTCGGGAATACCACGAGTGTGACATCGACTCCGACGGCACTTACCGGGGCGCAAAGCGGATTGTGTTCTCCAACGACGGACTGATCTACTACACAGAGGATCACTACGAACACTTTGAGCTGCTCTACGGGGAGGAATAAGCCATGACCTATGAACTGGATGCCCGGAACATGGGGCGCAGACGGGTGCATGACTATCTGATCGACCATCTCCCGATGCCGGACTACTACGGGCGCAATCTGGATGCGCTGTATGACGTCCTCACTGAAATGGAGGACGTGACCCTGCGGATTGGTCACGCCGATCAGGCACCCGTTTCCTTTGCCTCCGTGCGGCGGGTGCTGACTGACGCAGCGGCGGACAACCCCGACCTCACTGTGGAGTTTGTGGAGGGTGATTCCAAGACTACTGGCGAACCCTGAGCTCCCAAAAGGCAACTGCGCTGGCGGCTGCCACGTTGAGGGAGTCTACTCCATGTCCCATAGGGATTTTCACCGTATAGTCACACCGGGCGATGGTCTCCTGAGCGAGACCGTCGCCCTCTGTGCCTAAGAGCAGAGCAAGGCGGGGTTCTCTTTTCAGAACAGGGTCGTCCACCCAGAGGGAGCGGTCGTCCAGAGCCAGCGCTGCCAGCGAAAAGCCCTTTGCTTTCAAGCTGTCCAGCACATCGGGCCATTGGCTGTGGTGTTCTCCCAGTCTGGTCCATGGCACCTGAAAGACAGTACCCATGCTCACCCGCACCGCCCTGCGGTGGAGAGGGTCGCAGCAGGTGGGAGAAAGCAGCACTCCGTCCAAATCGAGAGCGGCGGCGGAGCGGAGAATCGCCCCTACGTTGGTGGGGTCTACGATACCGTCCAGCACACCGATTCGCCGGGCATTTCCGCAGACCTGCTCTACTGTGGGCAGTGGCTTTCGCCCCATGGCGCAGAGGATGCCCCGGGTGAGGGCGTATCCGGTGAGCTGTGCCAAAAGGGTTCGGTTGGCGGTATACACCGGAACATCCCCGCAGCGGGAGAGCAGGTCGGCGTGGGTTTCCAGCTTGTCCCGCTCCATGAGCAGGGATTTGGGGGCATAGCCTGCGTCCAAGGCGTGACCGATGACCTTGGCGCTCTCGGCTATGAATAGGCCCTGTTCTGCGTGCCGCTTGTTTTTCAGCTGCGCCTCGGTGAGCCGGGCGTAAACGTCCAGCTCCGGTGCGTCTAACGTGGTGAGTTCCACAATGTGAGCCATCGTTTTGTCCATTCCCTTTCCTGTCCCGGTGGGACAGATTTTTTTCAGCATACCCGATTTTCCCGGACTGTGCAAGCCCGACCCACAGCAAAAGCGCTCAGGCTGCCCTGAGCGCTTTTGACGTGTATTATTCGCTGATGCTCTTCTGCCAGTTCCAGCTATCCCGGCACATGTCGGCAAGGTTGTATTCTGCCTGCCAGCCCAGCAGCTTTTTCGCCTTGTCGGTGGCTGCATAGCAGGAGGCAATGTCTCCGGGGCGGCGGGGAGCAATCTCATAGGGAATGTGAATGCCGTTGGCCTGTTCAAAGGCGTGGACGATATCCAGCACGCTGTACCCCACGCCGGTGCCCAGATTGAACACCTCGCAGCCGGTATGTCCCTCGGCGTAGTCCAGCGCGGCGACGTGACCTTTGGCCAAATCTACCACATGGATATAGTCCCGCACGCCGGTGCCGTCGGGGGTGGGATAGTCGTTGCCGAAGACGCTGAGCTTGGGACGGATGCCCGCTGCCACCTGAGTGATATAGGGCATCAGGTTGTTAGGGATGCCGTTGGGGCGCTCGCCAATCAGACCGGAGGGATGGGCACCGATGGGGTTGAAGTAGCGAAGCAACACCACGGACATATCCGGATGGGCAGCGGCAGTATCCCGGAGAATCTGTTCAATCATGTATTTTGTCCAGCCATAGGGGTTGGTGCAGCCCAGCTCCTTGGTTTCCTCGGTGAAGGGCACCTTGTCCCCCACGCTGTACACGGTGGCGGAGGAACTGAAAATCAACTGCTTGCAGCCGTGGCGTGCCATGGTTTCCAGCAGGGTCAGGGTGGTGTCCAGATTGTTCCGGTAGTAGGCCACCGGTTTGGACACGCTCTCCCCCACCGCCTTGTACCCGGCGAAGTGGATGACGGCGGTAATCTCATAGGTGTTGAACAGCGTCTCCATGGCATCCCTGTCCGCCACGTCTGCCTGTACAAAGGCGGGACGGGTGCCGGTGATGGCGGTAATGCGGTCAATGACCTCCGCCTGTGCATTGTAGAGATTGTCCACAATGACAAGCTGTTCCTTTTTCCCTCTCTGCTTCCACGTCTCCATCAGCGCAACCGCCGTGTGAGAGCCAATAAACCCGGCGCCGCCGGTGAGTAAAACGGCCATAACATTCCCTCCTGAATCTTGTTGTTGTCATGGTACACCTTTTTGCAGCAGGTGTCAAATGCCCGGTGTGGCATTGTGAGAGGATGTATGATATACTTTTGGAGAGGCAGCGGAAATGCAGTCATTAGAGGGGGCGTTTTTATGGATCAAAAGCTGTTTTTTCAGGCATTGGGGAAATATTGCAGCGGCGTTGCTTTGGTAGCTGTGCTGGTCTTTGTCCCCGCCGGGACGCTGCGGTATCCTCAGGGCTGGCTGCTCATGGGAACGCTCTTTCTTCCCATGCTGGCAGCAGGTATTGTCATGATGGCAAAAGCCCCGGATCTGCTGCGAAAGCGACTGCAAATGAAGGAAGAACAGGATCAGCAGAAAACGGTGATTCTGTTCAGCGGGTTGTTATTTCTGGCGGTTTTCGTCTTGGCTGGGCTGGGTTTTCGCTTTCAATGGAGGATGCTGCCCCTGTGGGTATCTTATCTCTCTGCGGTGGTGCTGCTGGCGGGCTACGCCCTGTTTGCCGAGGTGCTGCGGGAAAACGCCTATCTCTCCCGGACGGTGGAGGTGCAGAAGGGGCAGAGCGTGATCGACACCGGGCTTTATGGGATTGTCCGGCATCCCATGTACTTTTCCACCCTGCTGCTCTTTCTCTCCATGCCTCTGGTGCTGGGGTCAGGGGCTGGATTTTTGGTGATGCTGCTCTACTTCCCTATTATTGCCAAGCGGATTGAGAATGAGGAAGCGGTGCTGGCAGAGGGGTTGGCCGGGTATCGGGACTATCAGCGCAGGGTGCGCTGGCGGCTGATTCCATGGATCTGGTGACAGGTGAGAATGAATGGGAATGATCGTCCCGGAACATCAGAAAATCCGAACGGACTACACAATGGTAATCCGTTCGGATTTTCTGCGTTTGGTCCGAGTGGTGCGACTCGAACGCACGACATCCAGCTCCCAAAGCTGGCGCGCTACCAACTGCGCTACACCCGGATTTACCTGCATAGTATACTTGATTTTACATCGATTTTCAAGTCTTTTTTCTCGTTGCAAGGGTAGAAATCTCGCTGGCGTTAAGGTATAATATTTTGTCCTTGTATTTCGGCATTGTCTGCCTCATTCTACCTGTTTTTCAAACGGAGGTATCCCCTTGAAAGAACATTCCAAGCCTGACTACGTCCAGTCGCCGCTGGAGGATGTACTGGACTTTTGCGTTGCCCTCAGTGAGCGCATGATTGTCAGCGGTGCCAATTTGGAGCGTGTGCAGCTGGCAATCGCCCGAATCTGCCATACCTATCATCTCCACGACATGGCACTGCACCTGCTCAGCACTTTTATTTCCCTCAGCGCACGAGACGAGCAGGGACACTATGCGGTCCGTCAGCGTTCCATCCCTGCCTCGGGCATTCATCTGGAGCGTTTGCAGCGGCTCAACCGGCTGTCCTACGCTGTGTGTGAAGCCAAGCCCAACCCCCGGCGGCTTTCCCATATGCTGGAGACCGCCTACAAAGTGAAGGAGTACCCGGACTGGCTCATTCTCCTCTCTCAGATGGCGGCCATGTGCTGTCTGTGTCTGATTTTCGGCGGCGGGGTGCGGGAGCTGCTTCCGGTGGTGGCGGTCACGGCGGTGATTCACTACGCCTCCCTGCTGTTTGCCCACACCGGAATTGACCATATCCTCACCAATGCGTTTATTATGTTTTTCGCCTCTATCGCAGCCGTTGGCTTTGTCAGCGCCGGGCTGTCCGCTCAGGGTCCGGTTATTATCATCACCGTCTCCATGCTGATGATTCCCGGTATCCCGCTGGTCAATTCTGTGCGAAATCTGCTCTGCGGCAACGAAATGAACGGCATTTTGCAGCTCATCAAAGTCACCGTTGAGACCATGTCTCTGGGCGTGGGCATTTATCTGGCGGTAGGTCTGATGGGCTACTGGGAAGGGATGGAACACGCCGTTGTCAACACCCTGACCACTCCGCTGGCATTGGTGGCGCTCTCCTTTCTCGCCTCTGCGGGGTTTGGGGTGGTGTTCCGGATTCCCGCCCCTGACCTGTGGAAGGCAGGGCTTGGGGGTATGCTCACCCGTATCGTGCTGCTTGCCATGCAGTCTATGGGAGCGCAGCGGATTACCTATATCACCGTAGCGGCACTGTTTGCCGCTCTGTACGGGGAATTGCTTGCCACCATGAGCAAAGACCCCTCTACCTATTTTGTCTATCCCTCCATCGTCCCTCTGATTCCCGGCGACCTGTTCTATTATTCCATTGTCGGTCTTTACATCCATGACCGTCCCCTGTTCGAGAGCAGCCTTCTGAATTGCCTGATTGTACTGTTTGGCATGAGCATCGGTTTCGTTCTCAGCTTCACCATCGCCCACTATGTGCGTAAATGGGAACACCATCAGGCAGTACGCCGTCAGCGGCGGAGCTGATTTCCGGCAAATTGTCATGGCACCCCGTTTTTCGCTACACTGTTTCTCTTTGCTAACCGGCAGGTATCGTGTATAATAGTACCAAATCCGATTGGTAATTTGGGGTGAAAGTATGGCTAATCTGACTTTTTCCATGGAGAATTATTTAGAGGCAGTATATGAGCTCTCTCGCACCGGTGCAGGTGCCCGTGTCAGCGATATTGCCGCCCGTCTGGATGTCTCGAAAGCCAGCGTCAACAGTGCCATGAATGCACTTCATGAGAAGGGGCTTGTGACCAACGAGAAGTACCGTGAGGTCTATCTCACCGAGACTGGCCTGAAGATCGCAAAGGAAACTGCCGAGAAGCATCATGTGCTGCAAACCCTGCTCTCACAGGTGATGGGTGTGGAAGAGGATCAGGCGTTTCAGGATGCCTGTGCCATGGAGCACGTCATCTCCGCTCAGTCGATTGGAAAGATCAAATCCTTTCTGGAATCTCAGGGTGTGGCACTGGTCTGATTCTTCCCCTTTCCGTCAAAAACACCGGAAACCGTCATGGAGTTTCCGGTGTTTTTTTCGTCTGTAACTTCACCTGTTCGTTGCGCCGTGGCAGTGAATGTGCTAAAATACCATCAAATTACTCGATCAGGAGGTTGAAGATATGTCCCACCAGTTGGTCATTGTTTTGGATTTTGGCGGACAATACAATCAGCTCATTGCAAGACGGGTGAGAGAGTGCGGCGTTTACTGCGAGGTGCTGCCCTACACCACCCCTTTGTCTGAGCTGAAGCGGCGCAGCCCCATCGGCATTATCTTCACCGGGGGGCCGGACAGCGTTTATCTGGAGGATGCTCCCCACTATGACCCTGCCGTTTTTCAACTGGGTATTCCCATTCTGGGCATCTGCTACGGCTGCCAGCTTATGGCGCACACACTGGGAGGGCGTGTCACCGAGGCGCAAAACGATTCCGCCCGGGAATACGGCAAGACCGTCACCTATTACGATACCTCCTGTAAGCTGTTCCACGCCCTTCCTCAGCAGAGCATCAGTTGGATGAGCCATGGGGACTATATGGCCCAGGTTCCAGAGGGCTTTGCGTTGGTGGCTCATTCCGATGCCTGTCCCAATGTGGCCATTGCGGATGAATCCCGGGGCTTTTACGGCGTTCAGTTCCATCCGGAGGTCAATCACACCGAAAACGGTGTGGAGATGATCCGCAATTTCCTCTATCAGGTCTGCGGCGCTGCAGGCGACTGGAATATGGGAGATTTCTGCAAGCGGACGGTGGCACAGCTTCGGGAACAGATTGGACCGGAGGGCCGGGTGCTGTTGGGATTGTCCGGCGGTGTGGACTCCTCTGTGCTGGCGGCGCTGCTGGCTGAGGCTGTGGGCGACCGGCTCACCTGTGTCTTTGTGGATCACGGTCTCATGCGGCTCAACGAAGGGGACGAGGTGGAGCAGGCGTTCTCCAAATGGAACGTGAACTTTGTCCGGGTGAATGCGGAAGAGCGTTTCCTCTCCCATCTTGCCAAGGTAAGAGACCCGGAGCGGAAGCGGAAGATCATTGGCCGGGAATTTGGGCTGGTCTTTGTGGACGAGGCCATGCGGTTTGGTATTACCAAGCAGGATTTCTTCGCTCAGGGCACGATTTATCCCGATGTGGTGGAATCCGGTATGGGCGGACAGTCCGCAAAAATCAAGACCCACCACAACAAGGCGCTGCCCAAAAAGCTTCTGCGGCAGTTTAAGGGTGTTTTGGAGCCGATGAGCTATCTGTTTAAGGATGAGGTTCGTCAGTTGGGACGGGAGCTGGGACTTCCGGAGTACCTCATCTCCCGTCAGCCCTTCCCCGGTCCCGGTCTGGGGGTGCGTATCCTCGGCAGTATCACCAAGGAGAAAGCGGACATTCTCCGTCAGGCGGACTTCATCTACCGGGATGAGATCGCCAAGGCGGGACTGGACAGCCAGATCAGCCAGTATTTTGCTGTACTCACCGACAGCTATTCTGTGGGCGTGATGGGCGACAGCCGCACCTATGCCTATGTGCTGGCACTTCGGGCGGTGACCACAGACGACTTTATGACCGCTGACTGGGCACGGATTCCCTTTGAGGTGCTGGATCGTGCTTCCAGACGGATTGTCAATCAGGTGCGGGGGGTCAACCGTGTGGTCTATGATGTGACCAGTAAGCCTCCTGCGACGGTGGAGTGGGAATAATCCACGCTCCCCCAAAAGCCTTGAAACGCCTTATTTTTTCAGCTTCAAGGCCGACTGTGGCAACGATTTGGCAACAAAACTGCATGTTTCATCAAAAAGAGCTAACTGATTTTGATTCGATCAGTTAGCTCTTTTTTTATTGATTGTCATCTGTCAT
>ATWA01000022.1 GCA_000421005.1 Clostridiales bacterium NK3B98 | reverse complement strand
TCGGAATAGCAGCGAAAGACAGACATAGACAGGCTCCTCTCTCTGTGTGGGAGATGATGGGTGGATATTGCAGGGGGTACTCCCCCAGTCACTTCGTGACAGCCCCCTCAGGGAGGGGGGCATTGGCAATGATTCGTAGGCAAGAAAATTTCGTCAGTTGCGAGGGAATCCGGGTTCTCCGGCGGATTGATCTAAGGAACCGCTGAACAAATCAGGCTAAGGCGTCTGAGCGGTCTGTTTTCCGCCATCCGGGTCTAAAATCCCTTGAAATACGTCAGTATTCCTTCGGTCTTTTATCCCCGACTGGCAAAAAACATCCTCGCTCATCCATCCGAGAGATTTATTCAGCGCTTCCTAAAACCTTGTTATTCAATGCCCCGGTTGCGTCCGTGGCATTTCTTGTATTTCAGTCCGGAGCCGCAGGGGCAGGGATCGTTGGGACCAACTTTTTTTGCCTTGCGGACGGGGGCACGGCGGGGCTTTTCCTGCCCGTCGCCGGCGCTCTCCCCGGTGACCTTGGCCACCGCCTTGCGCTCCACCTTGTTGGTCTGGACACGGGCGATGTAAATGCGGCGCACTGCCTCATGCTGGATGGCGGCGTTCATCTGGTCGAACATATCCGCCCCCTCCCGCTTGTAGGCCTTCACCGGGTCTTCCTGACCGTAGGCCTGAAGCCGGATGCCCTGTTTCAAATCGTCCATGGCGTCGATGTGATCCATCCAGTACTCGTCCACCACCCGCAGGAAGATGACCCGTTCCAGCTCCCGCATCAGCTCTGCGCCAAGCGCAGCTTCCTTTTTGGCGTAGATGTCGTGGGCACGCTCCTTCACCTGATCGCACACCTGCTGGGCGGTCATGGTGGACAGCTCCTCGTCGGTGTAGTTCAGCTCGTCGGGGAGCAGGAACACGCCACGGTAGTTTTTCAGCGCCTCTTTCAGGTCGGCGGCGGCAATTCTGCCCCGCTCCCCTGCCAGACCGGACACCTGCTCCTCGATCATCCGGTCAATCATGGCCTCGATGTAGGGCTTCAAGTCGTCCCCCTGAAGCACCTTGCGGCGCTCGGCGTAGATGACCTCACGCTGGGTGTTCATCACGTCGTCGTAGTCCAGCACGCCCTTCCGGATCTGGAAGTTGCGGCTTTCCACCCGCTTCTGAGCGCCCTCGATGGCGCCGGAGAGCATTTTGGCGTCGATGGGGGTGTCCTCGTCAATGTTCAGGGTGTCCATCAGCCGGGAGATCCGCTCAGAGCCAAAGAGACGGAGGATGTCATCCTCCAGAGACAGGAAGAAGCGGCTCTCGCCGGGATCGCCCTGACGGCCGGAACGTCCACGCAGCTGGTTGTCGATACGGCGGGACTCGTGGCGCTCGGTGCCCAGAATGTACAGTCCGCCCACTTCCCGCACCTTTGCCGCTTCCTTGGCAATGTCGTCCTTGTAGGCGTCCATCCGCTCCCGGAAGAGGGTTCGGGCTTTGAGAATCTCTTCGTTGTCGGTGTCCGCATAGCCTACCGCTTCGGCGATGACTTCGTCGTCATATCCCTTGCGGCGCAGCTCGGCGGTGGCCAGATATTCGGCGTTGCCGCCCAGCATAATATCGGTACCACGGCCTGCCATGTTGGTGGCCACGGTGACAGCACCGAACTTACCCGCCTGAGCTACGATTTCCGCCTCACGCTCGTGGTTTTTGGCGTTCAAAACGTTGTGGGGAATGCCCCGCTGGCGGAGGAGCTTGGACAGCTTTTCCGACTTTTCAATGGAGATGGTACCCACCAGCACCGGCTGACCCTTCTGGTGGCACTCCACAATCTGCTCCACGATGGCACGGTATTTGCCCGCCTCGGTCTTGTACACGCAGTCAGGCTGGTCGATACGCACCACCGGGCGGTTGGTGGGGATTTCCACAATGTCCAGATTGTAGATGGAGGAAAACTCCTCCTCCTCGGTCATGGCGGTACCGGTCATGCCGGAGAGCTTTTTGTACAGGCGGAACAGGTTCTGGAAGGTGATGGTGGCAAGGGTCTTGCTCTCGTGGGCGACCTCAAGGCCTTCCTTTGCCTCGATGGCCTGATGAAGGCCCTCGTTGTACCGTCTGCCGTACATCAGCCGTCCGGTGAACTCGTCCACGATGATGACCTGATTGTCCTTCACCACATAGTCCACGTCCCGCTTCATCACGCCGTGGGCACGGATGGCCTGATTGATGTAGTGGTTCAGGCTGGCGTTTTCCGCATCGGCCAGGTTGGTGACCCCGAAGAACTGCTCCGCCTTGGAGATACCCCGGGCAGTGAGGGTGCAGGTCTTTCGCTTTTCCTCCACCACATAGTCGTAGTTCTGGTTGATCTCCTCGTCGATCTCCTTGTCATCCGACTCGGGGACGGTGTAGCGGCGGAGGGTGAGCACAAAGCGGTCCGCCATGTTGTACATCTCGTTGGAGGCTTCGCCCTGACCGGAGATAATCAGAGGGGTTCTGGCCTCGTCGATGAGGATGGAGTCCACCTCGTCCACGATGGCGAAGTTCTGGCCCCGCTGAACCAGATCATGGTCGTAGATGGCCATGTTGTCCCGCAGGTAGTCAAAGCCGATCTCGTTGTTGGTGCCGTAGGTGATGTCCGCCTGATAGGCCTCCTGCCGCTCCTGACGGGTGAGGCCGTGGACGATCAGTCCCACTTTCAGCCCCAGAAAGCGGTAGACCTTACCCATCCACTCCGAGTCACGCTTGGCCAAATAGTCGTTAACGGTGACGATGTGGACACCCTCGCCGGTGAGGGCGTTCAGGTAGGCGGGCAGGGTGGCAACCAGCGTTTTACCTTCGCCGGTCTTCATCTCGGCAATCCGTCCCTGATGGAGGATAATGCCTCCGATGAGCTGGACACGGTAGGGGCGCAGTCCCAGCACCCGGTCGCAGGCCTCCCGGACAGTGGCAAACGCCTCAGGGAGCAGGTCGTCTAAGGACTCTCCCCCGGCGTACCGGGATTTGAAGGCTTCGGTCTTTGCCTTGAGCTGGGCGTCTGACAGCGCCTTGTATTCCTCGGACAGAGACTCGATCTTGTCCACCATGGGGGTGATTTTCTTGACCTCTCGCTGGGAGGGGGTGCCAAATAACTTACTGAATAAGCCCAAAGTAATACTTCCTTTCTCTGGGAATGATGACAATTTGCATACACGGGCATTATAACATAACCCCGTCCCGGTTAAAAGTGGCAGATGGAAATATTTCACCGGGCAACGGTAAACATTTTGTGACATTTTCACCATGGGAGACGGATTCCACCCTTGCAAGCAGGGCGCAGGCAAAGTATAATGGCGATATTCAACATGGGTTTTGGAGGATACTGACATGGCAAACAGCCTGAAAAACACGATTCATACCGTCACCATCACAGCGGCAACAGCGCAGGGAGACGGTGTGTGCCATCTGCCGGACGGACTGACCGTCTTTGTCCGGGGCGGATTGGAGGGTGAGGTGTGCAGGGTATCCATGATGAAGGTGACCCGTCGCTGCGGCTGGGCAAGGCTGGTGGAAGTCATAAGCCCCTCCCCTGCCCGGATTGTCCCGGACTGTCCCGCTTTTCCAAAATGCGGGGGCTGCGTGCTGCGCCACTGTACCTACGAGGAGGAATTGCGGCTGAAACGTCAGCGGGTGGACGATGCGCTGGAGCGCATTGGGGGGCTGACGCTGAAAACCTCCTGCATCCACCCCGCCCCCCAGCGCAACCGCTACCGAAACAAGGTGCAGTTTCCCGTGGGCGGGACGCTGGAGGATGGGGTTCGTGTGGGCTTTTACCGGGCGAGAAGCCACGACGTGGTGGACGTGCCCGACTGCCTGCTGCAAAGCGAGGACTGCAACCGGGCGGGACGGGCGCTGAAGGGCTGGATGGAGCGGTATGGCGTGCAGCCCTATGACGAGCAGAGGGGCACCGGACTGGTGCGGCATTTGTTCTGCCGGAGCAATCAAGCGGGAGAGGTGCTTTTATGCGTGGTGGCCAATGCCGCCGCCCTGCCCCAAGAAAGCGAGCTGGTAGAGACCCTACGGGAGGCGGTTCCTGCCCTTGTGGGGATTGTGATCAACGAAAACACCCGGGATACCAATGTGATTCTGGGAGAGGGGTTTCGGACGCTGTGGGGACAGGATTTTCTCTACGACACCCTCTGCGGACTGTCCTTCCGGCTCAGCGTCCCCTCCTTCTTTCAGGTGAACCGGGCGCAGGCGGAGGTGCTGTATCAGCGGGCGGTGGCTTTTGCCGCACTCACCGGGCGTGAGACAGTGGTTGACCTGTACTGCGGCACCGGCACCATCTCGCTGGTGATGGCGCAGCAGGCGGGACGGGTGATTGGTGCGGAGATCGTCCCGGAGGCCATTGAAGACGCCAGAGAGAACGCCCGGCGCAATGGGTTTGACAATGCCGAGTTCCTCTGCGCCGATGCAAAGGATGCCGCCGCCCAGCTTGCCCGCCGGGGGCTGCGTCCGGATGTGGTTTCCATTGACCCGCCCAGAAAAGGGCTTGCAGTGGAGGTGATTGACTCCATCTGTGAGATGTCCCCGGAGCGGGTGGTATATGTGTCCTGCGACCCCGGCACGCTGGCACGGGATTTGAAGCTGTTTGGGGAGCGGGGATATGATGCTGTCAGGGCGGAGGCGGTGGATTTGTTCCCGGGGACGGGGCACGTCGAGACCGTAGTTTTGCTAACACATAATTGAGAAAACAGGCTGAAAATGCCTTGAAATCAAAGGATTCCCGTTACCCGGGTATGTGCTGCCCAGGGAAACGGGAATCCTTTTTCTCTTTATATCAGAACATATCGATGATAGAGGTTACGGCTACGATTTTGCTTTTTAGGATAGTTGTAGCTATGATTTTGCTGTTAAAGTGAGATTATCCGTGTAATCCCCAGACGCCTCGACTTAAATTTACAATCTTCCCTTTCTGTTTTAATTCCGTTCTTGCCCAACGCATGCGGTAACTGTATTCAGAGCCGGTGCAGTTTGCTTCTTCAATAGCCAGCATTTCATCGGAAAGGTTCATCTTTTTTGCAACTGCGGCATCTATTTCTGCCGTTTTCATTGCGGCACCATTCCCTTGAAGAACAGCTATAATAGCATCCATCAATTCTTTCTTTTTAGGGAAATCATCCATAACCCACACCGCCCTTACTTCTTTAGTTTCGATCTATGATCAGCAAGATATGGTTTCATTCCGGAAGTAACAGTAATCGAAGGAATAGCACCTATCTGCAATTCATGTTGTTCTGCAACTGAAAGCGTAGGGGACACGATAAGATCTCCTGTATCTTCGAAGGAGATTAAATGCTTGTCAAAAAGAGCATCGTGATGTGCACATAACAACAAACCGTTGTTTTCGTCCATTTTTTCCGTATCGTTACTGTCTTTCCATGCCTTTATATGACTGCCAATAAGCATCTGATAGGTTGTAATTCGGCAAAGGGCACATTGGTTATGGTACTTATTAATCAGCAAATCCTTAAACAATCCCTGACCAACTCTTTGCTTTGTAACCGCGGTCCGCTCGGTAGAAGAAAGATTTCCAATCTGTGCAAGTATCTTATCAGTAGACTTTATTGCACGTTTCTTTCTGCTTGGCAATGTAGCGGCTTTCACTTTTTTATCAAGCGTGCCTGCTGCTCCGGCGGGTATAGCTAATGCGTTACCGGCTACGACTAAGTCAATGTAGTCTCCTAAATAGTCAGGTAAAAACGTAAAAATGGTATTACCTTTGCTATCTTGGCATTCGTGAATATGCTCGGTTAAGGCCGCACAGAGATCTTCAACTTGAACTTGACAGGACTTTTGTGTGTGGGAGGCGTTTGAAGCGGCATCCCAGGCTGCAAAAATAGGCGTTCCGGACGGACTGTCATAGATGCCCAGCAGAAGAGTTTTTTGACCTGCTGTTATAGGACGGTGAAATCCCACATTATCGACAGTTTGAGAAATCTGGATGCGTTTTTCTGAAGGGAGGTTTTTACGACCTCCGTTGCTAATGCGCCATGCGTAGATATATAAACTAACATTGTTTGAACCTGTATCAAGGGTTCCTTCGTACGGTTGCCTGTTGCGAGAGGACCAAGAAAATGAAAAATCGTCTTTATTTAGGGCGGTTTCAATTATATCGCGGATTTCTTTCCGGGAAGGACCCTTGGGGTCAGCACCAGGTGCGATAGTCCCAGCGGGGGTTATTTGATTATATGGCATAGTAGTACCTCCTGTAGACAAGATGTTAATATCTTATCACATTGCTGTTAAAATGTACATATTCATGTTAATTCTTTTGTGAATTTGCCAAACACGATTAAAACACGGTAATTCATAGTTATTCATAGATAAACTTGGGAAATCATAGAAAATGTTGACTGTTCATGCCTGTTCGTGTATAATACGAAAGGCTTCAATTGCACGGAAGGAGGTAGAGGATGCAAGTTCAAAACAATGAACCTTGGGTAAGCCTGGAAGAGGTTTCTGAATATCTGGGTGTTAATAAAGATACTATAAGAAATTGGATAAAGAAGACAGATATACCTGCGCACAAGATCGGAAGGCAATGGAAGTTTAAGCTATCAGAAGTTGATGAATGGGTAAAGAGTGGCAAGAGTGCCATGTAATCTATAGATTAGGAGATGCAAATGAGTAACGATATAATCGCAGTCAGCTTATTCTCTGGAGCGGGGGGATTGGACATCGCAAGTTTCATGGCTGGAGTTCCCGTGGTTTCCAGTACTGATTTTGATGCTGACTGCATTAAAACGCTTAAAGCAAATGAAGATCTTTTTGGAAATACAGAGATACTTGAAGGGGATTTACATAAGATAGACAGCGATGTCTTTAAGAAAATAGTCGATAAACATGAACATCGAAAGTTTATTGTTATTGGTGGAGCTCCTTGCCAGCCTTTTTCAAAAGCTGGCTATTGGGTTGGCAATAATACGAGAAAGGGAATCAATGATCCACGGGCAACACTTGTGGATGAGTACCTTCGTGTTGTTACGGACATTCAACCAGACGGCTTTGTCTTTGAGAATGTCGAGAGTTTGATGCATCCGACCAATAAGTCGATAGTTGAAAAATTCATCGAAATAATTGTTGAGAATGGTTATAAATATACCATTGTTCGGGCCAATGCATTGGACTACGGAGTGCCGCAAAAGCGCAAACGCCTTTTTATCATAGGGACAAAAGGTGAATTTAAACGAAGTGAGCCTGTAAAGACACACGGCGATCCGGAAACTTGTGCAATAACGGGTTTGAAGCCCTACGCAGCGGTTGGTCCCTTTCTTGAAGGCTTTGAGGGCGATGAATACTTCGAGGAATATGAAGTCACAAAGGGTGGTACTTACTATGAGGACCTCTGTGAAGTTCCGCCTGGACAGAATTACAAAGCATTAACCGCCTGGGCAGGATATCCTAATCCAAAGTTTGTTGCTGACAAAAGGTTTTGGAGTTTTTTGCTGAAACTGTCTCCGGAGTTGCCTTCATGGACGATTACGGCACAGCCTGGCCCTTGGGTTGGTCCTTTTCACTGGGATAACAGGAGGCTCCGTGCGCCTGAAGCCGCCGCCATACAAACATTCCCGCGAGGATATAAATTCTGTGGGACAAGGCGTTCTGTTCAAAAGCAAATAGGGAATGCAGTTCCGTGTCTTATGGGAAAAGCGATGATAGAATATTTAAAGGAGAGTTTAGAATAATGCCTAATGTATTAAGCATTTTTTCGGGCGGTGGGGGGATAGATTGTGGATTTAAAAAGGCAGGTTATGATATTTGCTTTTCCACAGACTTCTGGCAGCCAGCCTGTGACACGTTAGAGAAGAATAAGGTTGGTAAGTTAGTTGTGTGCGATGATATTCGCAATATCGATTATGATGCCAGTCTTGCCAAAATTGGAATGAAGAAAGAGGATATTGATGTACTTGTGGGAGGACCGCCGTGTCCTGCTTATTCTAAATCGCGCTTTTATCGCACGGATAAGAAGCGTGCCCTGGAGGATGAGAATTCATTTACGCTTTATGAATACTTTAGGGCGTTAGATGAGATTAGACCAAAGGTATTCTTTTTTGAGAATGTATTTGGTTTTGTGTATAAGCCACACAGGGCAGCATTTGAATTGCTCCAAGAACGTGCGGAAGAGTATGGATATGACATAACCTATAAAGTTGTCAATACTGCTAACTATGGCGTACCGCAGATGCGTGAACGTTTTATTTGTGTAGGAATTAAACGGGGCGAAGGAGAAAAATTCGTGTTTCCAGAGGAAACACACTATGATCCAGAGAAGGTGCCGGAAGATAAGCGTGGCAATAAGAAACCATGGGTTACTTGTGGCGATGCTATTGGAGACTTGGATTATGATCTTCCAGAAGATGCAGAGATGCAAGCAGGATCAAAGCATAAGGATTTATTGAAACTGGTTCCTCCTGGAGACAATTATCTGTACTTTACAGCAGAACGTGGGTACCCGAATCCGATTTTTAAATGGCGCTCGAGATACTGGTCGTTTTTACTGAAACTGTCCCCAGAAAGACCATCTTGGACAATTCAAGCCAGTTTCTCTAATAATATGGGACCGTTCCATTGGAAAAACAGGTTTTTACGCATTAATGAAATCAAACGAATTCAAACGTTTGATGATGATTACGAATTATGTGGAGATTTCCGTGATCAGTGGAGACAGGTTGGAAATGCAGTTCCGGTAAAAATGGCACAGATAGTGGCAACGGAGATAAAGCGCCAATATTTCCCTGACAGCAAGTAAAGGAGGCGATGTAAATGCCAGAGTATCAATTTGCCAATAGAGATGGATCTATTGTGACGGAGGATTATGATCGCAGCACATATTTCTCTGCCGAACAGGTTCTTCAAAGCTTAAGGTCGGCTTTTCAATTGTTTCCATTCCATGCAGAAATCAGTCAGGTAGAAAATCTCGATGATGTTTTTCATGTGACCTTCCCGGAGAATGGAAATCTTGATGAGGTGTTTATTTGCGGTAAGGGTACGACTCCTGGTGGCAGGCAAGGGCTGAAAGATGAACAAAGAATTCAGCCAAAAGCCAAATACTTGAATTATGTTTATGAAAAACATAGTCAGGGAAAGAAGGGCGTATTCCTTGGCGTTTATTCTAAAGATGGGCAGACTGTATTTTGTACTTGGAAAGTGATGCAATCGAATGCAGCTTCTCCGGAGACACCGATTTCAAAACAAATCAAGATTGACAGTATTGCTAAAGCAATCCAGGAGGGCTTTGTTCAGCACGATAAGGGACGCGGAGAGTATGCTTGTGCATTTAAACCGGGGTTTCTCTATTTCTATCTTCGTAACAGCGATTGGCTTCATACCGGTGCAGTATCTGAACTTGCAGAACATACACCACCGGAACCTGAGGATAGTGATGTGAATGATGTGGGAGAACTCGTTTTCCACACAGGGATCAAATCCAAATATCCACGCAACAGGATATTATTCGGCGCTCCAGGAACAGGAAAAAGCTTTACTGTAAATAAAGAGAGCAAAGATTTAATCGGCGTAGATAACGAGTCGGATTATGAGCGAGTTACGTTTCATCCTGACTATTCCTACGCAAATTTTGTAGGAACATATAAACCGGTTATGGTTGTTCATAAAAAAAATACCGGTGACCCAGATACGGATTATGTAGTTTCTATCCTAAATGATAAAAGTAAATCCGCTCAGGAAAAATATGATGTTCTTTTTGAACGATTTAAGGATGAAGGTCTGACAAGATTGCCGGTTCTTCTCGGTTTGTATACAGATGAGATTTTTAAGACCAGAAAGCAAGATGGTTCAGATGCAGTAGGTGACAATAGTGTAGAAAGAAATCACGGTAAAGCAATCAGA
Source organism: Clostridiales bacterium NK3B98 (assembly GCA_000421005.1). Taxonomy (GTDB): domain Bacteria; phylum Bacillota; class Clostridia; order Oscillospirales; family Oscillospiraceae; genus Onthomonas. The sequence goes on along the minus strand of ATWA01000022.1, from coordinate 26,208 downwards.
AAATATGTCCAATTGCTTACTGGCCAAGAGGCCACCAGTGATATTGCATATGAATATGTACCTGGTCCTTTTATGCGGATGTACGTAAAAGCATTAAAAAGTGCGAGATCAGACAATCCGAAACCACATCTACTAATTATTGAAGAGATCAACCGTGCGAACGTAGCTGCGGTGTTCGGTGATATCTTTCAGCTTCTTGACCGTGGAGATGATGAGATTAGCGAGTATCCGATTCAGGCGTCCGAAGACATCAAAGCATACCTCGCTAAAGAATTGGGAGGCATCCCAGAGAATTATGCCAAGATTCGTATTCCGGACAACTTGTTCATATGGGCTACTATGAATAGTGCTGACCAAGGTGTGTTTCCGATGGATACGGCATTTAAGCGCCGTTGGGATTTCACATATCTTGGCATCGATGACAGTGATGAAAAAATCCGTGGCAAGTACGTGTATCTTGCGGACGATAAATCGCAGAAGGTTGAATGGAACAAGTTGCGGAAGGCTATCAATCATTTCCTGGCAAAAGAGAAAATCAATGAGGATAAGCAACTTGGCCCCTACTTCATTGCCAGAAGTATTGTGGTTCCCACTGATGGGGATGAGATTGACCGTGATCAGTTTATCCGTGTCTTCAAGAACAAAGTAATCATGTATCTGTTCGAGGATGCCGCAAAGCAGAAACGGGCTAAATTATTTGAGGGTTGTTTCCAGGATAGCACCCGCTATTCGGAAATCTGCAGGGAATTTGAAGCCAAGGGTATCGGTATCTTTAATCACGATATCCAGCTTGAAACCGAGCCAGAGGAGCCGCAGTGGACACCGACGGAAGAAGAAAACTAAGGAGGTCTTGACTCATGATCTCTGAGTTCGTAAGAGAGCAAAAAAGATATACACAGAAAGACTTGTGTAGAATACTTCAATGCTCTGAAGAAAGAACGGTTCTACTGATACGGAAATTAAAAGAGTTCGGTGTTCTTAAGGCAGTCAAAGCCTCTGAAATCCAAAGAGATATGTCTGATCTCATGGATGAGGATATCGAGGTTGCTGACGTTGAGGTCGGTGAAAATGAATATCTGTATGTCTTTACTTTCGTGGGGGTTATTGTTGTTTCTGGTCGCGTTCTGAAGTGCTATCCGAAGTATCTTCTGAATGCTGATAAGCCAAAGAATGAACTGCGGCAGGTACTGAAAGTTCTGGAGAAATATAACACCAAGGAACAGATTGTCAGGATGTTCAATGATAGTAGCGAGAGTAGAGCCTTTAATCTGCTTGCTGTGCTTTTGTTTCTCCTGCAGGATTATTATGAGAACGGCGTGTACAGCAACACAGAGGATATTATCGAGAGCAACGGTTCCGGCGAGATTCTTTGGGATAAGACAATCAACGAGACATTTACCCTTTTGTCGAATAACAGACCCTACTATATTGATCTGCAGACAAAGAAGCGTGTCACGGACGATTATGATTATTTTAAGCGGTTGCATGAAAGCATTCTGACGAAGGCATCGGAAGAACTGAAGGATGCAGAACTGCTCGATCTCTTTGAAATTACGGAAGTGAATTTGACCGATGAAGTTCTCGATGATTTTGGTGAGGAGGAGTATATACTCTATCGTATAGAGAAAGAACTGAATACACAGTTCAACACCAGAAAGCAGCTTTTGCTGAAAACCATCTATGCCTATATTGCACGAAGCGGCAGTCTTTATGATACAGATTGCCTGTCGCTTTTCGGCACCAACAGCTTCAATCTTGTGTGGGAGGGTATATGTGCTGATATTATGGACAATCAGCTTAATGTCAGACTTGGTGCTTTGCAGCTGCCGATACCGCTCAAGCCGGAATATGACCGAAAGCAGAAGCTGATTGAATTAATAGAAAAGCCGCTGTGGTCAGTAACTGGGAAAACTGCAGCAGATACTCTTATCCCTGACCTTGTTTCGATTACAGGCAATCAGTTCATTATATTTGATGCAAAGTATTATAATGCACAGCTTGTTCCGGGAGATGCGCCAAAGGGGCAGCCGGGAATTGAGTCTGTAACAAAGCAGTATCTTTATCAGTTGGCATATCAAAAGTTTATAACGGATCACGGGTTTTCTATGGTAAAGAATTGTTTCCTGATGCCTACTGAGAACAAAGAAATTGAAAACCGCGGAGAGGTGTCAATGGAGATTTTGTCATCTCTCGGTCTGCAAAACATTAAGGTGCGGTTTCTGCCTGCAGAGATGGTATATGAGTATTATTTGTCTGGCAGAAAGATGTGTATAGGTCTTTTGAATCTATAGAAAAGAAAGATTAAAAGAAGGGAGAGATTGTTGCAGTGAAGCGTATTTGTTTCGGTACATTATTTGGCTTAATGTATCAGGCAAGGGGCCAAGGGGTTAAAAATGATCCGTTGTGTAATGCCATCCTTGTGTCTTTTGGTGCAGATCTTTCCTATCGTGATACTTCGCTGCCGGGTCATTTAAAAAACGGTCATGCCAAGGTGCCCGGGGATATAGTGGAGATTGTCCGTAACTGTGATCCCCAAAAAGCATTAGATGCATTCGAGGCAAACGTAATGCCCAAGATTAAGGACAGTATGCGGATACCATTATTATCGGCAGTCCTTGCAATTCTATCTGATGACAAATCTTTTGATTCAGATACACCCATTAGCTGGTTAAAGGGATATACAAAGGGGGCAGCTTTATCGGCGACATCAATAGACCTTACCTGTCTTCTCACATCCCTTGTGCGGTTTTCAGTGCTGGAAACCGATAATGAGGACTGTAAAGATGGGATACGGGAGATCCCCAGGGATTATGTAAAAAGTTTCGTGGGAAAAGCTGCCACTGTAGAACTCGATGAAGCAGGTGTTATCATCCGGTGGCCAGGTGGTGAATTACGAACCGCAGCGAACAGAAGACATATTACAGATGCGGAAATACTCAGCGACGTTAATACGTTGAAAGAAATGCTGAGTAAGTATAAAAGGCCGGATCCGCTCCCAGTTCCTGTAACCATTGATGATTCGGAAATGATTTATGTAGAAGCTCTGTACGATGCCTACGCAAGTGCTGAAGATGTTCCTAAATATACCCGGAGGGATGTAGAACGGCATCGCAGATATAAAAAGGATTTTGCATATCAAAGAAAATGTTACTACGCAACAGAGACCATAAGGCGGTCTCTACAGGATGCGCTTCTGCCGATCGAATACAAGGAATTTGATGAGATGCGGGAAGAAGTAAAAGCGGGAATCTTGCCCAAGCTGATACCTCCATATGACAATGGTTATTTACGCCTCTGTGCCGTTACTGGACAGGCGGCGTCGGTACCGATTACTCGTTCTCAAATTGCACTTCTCCCTGGATGGATTGGCCCTGCGGAGAAAGTAGGTATGTGTCATATGCTGGCAAACAAAAAAGAAATACAGTGGGTGGATGAAGATGATGGAGTTGTTTAATACGCCGTTCGAAACATCTCTGCGGGTGTTGCTGCTCCTCGAAACAGAGGCAAGAACGGATTTTACAATAAATATGATTGCAGGTGTGGACTTTGCAGCTCTCTACGGAAAAAGCTTTGATATATCTGAAATGAACCTTCATGGTGACAATCTGTTCAAGTTCAGTGAGTTTGCCACAAGAAAGGAACTGACACGTGACGGCATGGCCTTTCTTGTACGGAGAGGGTTTGTAGATGTAAAACCCACGAAGAATGGTTTTATCTATCAGATATCCTCAAGGGGGAAAGAATTCTCGCAGCAGCTTGATACGAAGTATTCTAAAGATTACAGAAGACAAGTTTCTCTTGCCCTGAGGCATTTCTCTGGAGACTCTGAACAGGTTATTCTGAATAAAATAAACAAGCTGGCGGTAGCTTCGCTTGAAAAGGAGGCGGCTGCATTCCATGAAGAGTAATTATTATATAAAAAAGCTGTGGTTTACAGGCCCGGGAATCGAAGAGTCTGCCGTAGAGTTTATAAATGGCCTGAATATCATTCATGGCGCAAATGATACTGGGAAGAGCTGGATCCTTGACAGCTTTGATTTCATGTGTGGCCTTGATCATGACAAGTTCGTGATAGATGAAAGCACTGGGTGTGATACGGTACATCTGGAAGTGGAAACCCCTCACGGATCTGTAAAGATGGAACGTAAACTGGGAAGTACAAAGATCCAGGTGGACAGTACCGACCTCCGGATTGAATCTCATCAGTATACGGCTGGTAAATCAAAATACTGGATCAATTCTGTCTGGATGACCATTCTTGGTATTGATGAAGATGTAAAGGTCATCAAAAATGAGAACGCCGTAAGACAGTCATTAACGCTCCGGTCATTTTTGAATCTGATGTGCGTTCCCCTGGAAAATATCAACAGGCGTCAAAGCGTTTTTTATACAAGTGGCGGACCTTTTTCCAAAACGGCCATGAAGAGCACACTCCTCTATTTCCTGAATGAGGAAGAGTTCAAGGAGTATAAGGAGAAAACCGGAACAAAACAGAAAAATACCGAAAATAAAATCCGGGCCTTGGTGAAGAATGAAAACCTCGAATACCTCTCCGAACTGAAACTGGAAGTAAAAAGAGAAATCTTATCACCGGAGCAGGTAAGAGAAAAAATCGCAGTGCTTATGCAGCAGATAAATGATGCCCAAAGCCGTATGTCAGAGGCAACGGAACAGAGAAGGAGTCTTTCTGAAGAAATCGTTGCAATGAACGAGGAATTGAAATCTGCCTCGCTTATGAAGCATCGGTATCAGATTCTCCGGGGGCAGTATCATTCAGATATCAAGAGGATCACATTTATCATTGACGGTGAGCAGAAACTCAAAGACGTAAAGGAACCTGAGAAATGCCCATTCTGCGGGGCAGATATGACTCCCCAGCAGAGCGTTTCATATGCCGAGGCAGCACAGGCTGAATTACAGAGAATCCTTCCGCAACTCAATGACGTAATGGATGCTGAGAAAGACATTGACAGGGAAATCTCTGAATATCAAAAACGTATTGCTGAGTGCCAGGAAGAGAGCCTGAGACTGGCGAACCTGATAAATCAGGATCTTCAGCCAGCCATAATCGAACTGCAGCAACAGATAGATACTCTCCAGGAGGCAGTCGATTCCTCCAGTCAGCAAGATGTTATAGAGCGGATCGAGAAATACCTCACAACACCGAAAAAGGTAGAGGATGCCGAGGATGACCAGGCAGCTTTTAAGGCGCAGGATAATTTCACTGCAGAATTTGTATCTGATTTTAATGACCTGCTAAACAATATTCTTAAGGAGGTCCAGTTCGATAAGTTCAGTAACTGCTATTTTGACTTCGAAAGCGAAGATTTTGATATCGTTGTCAACGGAAAGAAAAAACAGAAATATGGTGGTGGCTATAAGGCATTCCTCAATGCAGTAGTAGCTATAGCACTCCATCAGTATCTGTCTGAAAAGGGAAAGCACAGTCTTGGGGTTCTGCTCATGGACTCCCCGATTCTTTCTCTGAAAGAGGGCGGCAGCGATACCAGTGCTGTCATGAGAAAGGGACTGTTCGAGTATCTTGTCAAACATCAGGATTTCGGACAGGTAATCATAGCAGAGAACCAGATTCCGGACATTGACTATGCCGGAGCCAGACTTGAAAGATTTACGCATAAAGAAGATGAAGGCCGGTATGGACTTCTAATCGGATATACAGATTAAATAACTACAACACAGAGAAGGGGTGTGTTAGCCCCTTCTTTTTTGTGCCCTTCGGATTATCCGGAGGGTTTTTTTTATTTCCCAGACTTTCCCCAGATTCTCGCCAGACTCTCACCATATTTCTTAAATCCCTTCTGCGATATAGTAACTATGCTTCAGATGATTCTGGAAATAAGGCAAAGAAAGTGAGGTGAGATCGATGGCGAAAAACAGCAAGCAGACTTCAAAAGCCGTTGCCTCTAAGGCAAGCCGCATTTTGAAGGATAGCCGCTATGGCAAGGACTCTAAGTCCGTTGCCGGAAGTGCCCTGGCTCAGACGAGACCGGGCAAGAAGAAGTAAAGTCACATCCTGATGGGCGGTGACGGATTACCCAATCAGCCCGCCCATCCCCTTCGGGGGAACCCCACAATAATATCTCAAAGTCCGAATAGCGCTATAAGGGCGGCGGGATGCATAAGAGTCCAAAACGCAGCAGAACGCTGCGGTTGGATGAAGATGTATCCACACCGTTGACTTCGTGCGCTCTTTTTCGGCTGCCGGGCCTGTGGTTCATCTTCGACCACAGGCTCTTTTTGTGTCCTCCGCCCGCACCGGACGGAAAGGACACTGCAATGAAGAAAGATGAAACGAAGAAACGTACCAGCAGTTATGACCCCAACAGGCAGTGCTACCTGGCGGATGATGGCACGGCGTACTACTACGAACGCCTGAACCCGGATACCGGGCGGTACGAACGAATCCCCCTGGCGGTGGGAAAGGATGGCATTACCGAGGAGATTATCCTGCTCCTGGACAGCATGGACCATGACGAAGACCTCGGTAACCGATACGAAAACGAGAACAAGGATCCGCTGTTCGAGGCAAAACGCAACCGCTATGAGGCTGACCCGGAAGGTGAAGATGCCACAGATCCCTGGGATACGGTCTCCCGGACGGGTGATGACCCCGCAAACATCCTCTGTGCTGACGAAGTGGAGGAGAACCCGGATATCGCCAGGGTGCGCGAGGTCATCGACATCAAATGCAACGAGCGGCAGCAGAACCTGTTCTTCTCCCATTTCGGCGAGGGGAAACAGCTGGAAGAGATCCGCAAGGAAGAGGTCGCGGCCTCCGGAAAGGAGAAGAAACTCCAGGCTGTCCTCAATGTCAAAAATGACGTGATCGGCAAGGTGGCGGACGCATTCGGGGTCACGCCCGTGAAACGCCGCCGGACCAGGAAGGGCTGACGCCATGGGGCGTCTGCCATACTGCCGGAGTCCTCCCCGGCAGTCCCCGCAAGGGGTTGATTTTCCCGCAAAGGAGTAGGGGAAGAAAGCCTTCCCCCGGACAGCAGATCCGTTCAGAGACAGGAGGACATATAGATATGAAAAATCTGCGACACAAGATACAGGTCAGTATTGCCAACCGCAATGGTGAAAAAGAGCGCGTGGTCAGCGGGACGTCCCTTCGGCTCCCGCAACGCCTTTTGAAGCTGCTCTTCGGTGAGTTCACGGACGTCCTGGTCATCACGCCGGGCAAGACTGTGGAGGGCATTGAGATAAAGGAAATCGGGAACGGGGGTGGACAGCATGGCGAATCAGAATAACCCCTCCCTCCCGATGCCCATCAAGGTGCGGCCGTACCTGCACCAGCAGGCGGCGTTCGACTTTGCCTGCAGGAAGTTCGGCCTCCTCCCTTCCGACAGCCGCAGCAGGGGCGTGGCTCTCCTCATGGAAATGGGCTGCGGCAAGACCCTTACGTCCATAGGTATCGCCGGGATCCTCTACCAGTTCGGCCTTGTAAACCGCGTCCTGGTCGTTGCCCCCTTATCGATCCTCGGGGTTTGGGACGAGGAGTTTTCATCCATGGCGGCATTCCCGTATTCGCTGACGGTCCTTAAGGGGACAGGCGAAAAGAAAAGGCAGCAGATCCGGGAGGTGTCCGGGGACGGGCTGCAGGTACTGGTGGTCAATTATGAGTCCGCCCGCATCCTTGAAAAGGAACTGCTCCAGTATGACGCCGACCTCATCATCGCGGACGAGGGGCACAAGATCAAGGAGAACCGCAGCAAGCAGAGCAGGGCCATGCACAGCCTTGGCGACCGTGCGTCCTACCGGCTGCTGCTCACCGGGACACTTATCACGAACAAGGAACTGGACGTGTTCTCGGAATACCGGTTCCTGAACAGCCGGGTGTTCGGCACGAGTTTCTACGCTTTCCGCAACCAGTACTTCGACATGGTCGGCTACGGGAACCACATCCCCCGGTTCAGGCAGTGGATGCTGGACGACTTCCTTCGCAGGATGCACAGTATCGCCTACCGCGTTACGAAGGCGGAGTGCCTTGACCTGCCGGAGGTCACCGAAGAGGTAGTGCCCGTTGCCCTGGAGCCGAAGGCCATGAAGGCATACAGGGAACTGGAACAGGATTCGTTCACGGAACTGAAGGACGGGGAGGTCACTGCCATGAACGTCCTGACGAAGCTCCTCCGGCTCTCACAGCTGACGGGCGGGCACGTCACGGACGATGACTCCGGGGACCACCGCATCAGCACGGCAAAGCTGGATGCGCTTTCCGACATCCTCGATTCCGCTGCTGACCAGGGGCAGAAGGCCGTGGTCATGGCAAGGTTCGTCCCGGAACTCAATGATATCGAGGAACTCCTACAAAAAAAGAAGATCCCCTATGCCGTAGTGCGCGGCGGTGTAAAGGACCGGGCGGCAGAGGTCGCAAGGTTCCAGAACGACCCGGAATGCCGTGTGTTCGTTGGACAGATCGCGGCGGCAGGGCTCGGCATCACGCTGACAGCAGCGAACATGATGGTGTTCTATTCCCTGGATTATTCGATGTCGAACTTTGACCAGGCGAAAGCCCGCATCCACCGCGTGGGGCAGGCGAAGCGTTGCCACTACATCTACCTGACGTGCACGGGGACTGTGGACCGCAAAGTGCTCCGCTCCCTCCGGAGCAAGGTGGACCTTGCCAAGACGCTCGTTGACGATTACCGCAAGGGCCGGAACCCGTTCGGGGACTGACCCTGCGCGGGGGTTGATAAATCCGGAAGGTAGTGGAAAGGAGGTACGCGCCATGAATAACGAGATCTTTGAGATGGCAGACCGGCTCAAAGCTGCCAAGGAACACAAGAAGGAACTGGACGCCCAGGTCAAGGAAGTGAATGCCGAGATCGAGCAGCTCGACCTGGCACTGTCGGATGCGATGGCGGAGCAGGAAGTGGAACGCTTTTCCCGGAACGGGAGCACGTTCTACCTGAACACCAGGCTCTTCGCGTCCCCGGCTGCCGGCCGCAAGGACGAACTCATGCAGACGCTCAAGGACAACGGCTACGGTTCGCTCGTGGTCGAGACCGTCAATGCCAACACCCTGGCATCCTTCGTAAAGGAGCAGAAGGCGGCGAACGGTGACGAGATCCCGCCGTGGCTGGCAGGCGTCGTCTCGGCTTACGAGAAAGTGACTGTCGGCGTCCGCAAGGGATGACCTTATTACAACGCAGCAATGCAACACAGGAAGTAAAAACCCATTCCGATAAAACAGGAGGACATTGAAATGTCAGATAAGAAGAATGTTGAGACTACAGATATGGCTGTAACATCCGGCTATGCGGCACTTGCAAACACGGACGCCCTGGGGGAGGCGGCTGAGGACCTTGCAGGACTCCAGCTGACCTTTGACCGTATCAAGATCCCGGCAGGCGGGTCCACCGCTTTCGAGATCCCCGGTGATAACGATGAGACGGAGTTGGTAAAAGACGTGAAGGGCGTTATCCTCCTCCACCATCCGGCGTATGCGTTCTACCGCGAGAAGTACCAGGGCGGGTCAAACCCGCCGGACTGCGGTTCGTTCAACGGCATCCAGGGTACCGGAGACCCGGGCGGGCTTTGCGCAAGCTGCCCGTATAACCAGTTCGGCAGCGGCGAGGGGCAGGCTAAGGCATGCAAGAACCGCAGGATGATCTACATCCTCATGGAGAACGAACTGTTCCCGATGGTATTGTCCCTGCCGACAGGTTCGCTGAAAGAGTTCACGAAGTACGTCAAGCGCCAGCTGTCCAAGGGGAGGAAACTCTCCCAGGTGGTGACGAAGGTCAGCCTGAAGAAGGCCACGAGCGCGTCCGGCATCGCATACTCCCAGGCGGCCTTTACCTTCGAGCGTGTGCTCAGCGCGGACGAAAGGGCGGCGGTCAGCCAGATGGTGGAGCAGGTCAAGGCATATGCGGCAAACCTCACCATTGCATCCCTTGCCGGGGACGGGGATACGCCGTTCGTGGATGCGGAGACCGGGGAAGTCATCGAACCCCTGAAATAAGTACGGAGAAGCGCAGGACTCCGGGAGGGCAGCCATACCCTTCCGGAGGCTTTGCCATAAGGAGACACCTATGGAAAAGAAAACGGATTACAGGCTCGTGAACACGCTTGCCGGCATACACGAATATATGGCCGGGGCGTCAGAAGCGGGCTATGACTTTGAGACAGCCCCGGACGAAACGTACCGGGAAGAGGAAAAGGCGGCGCTCGATGCCGCACGCAGCCACCCCTGCGCACTGAGCATCAGCGTGAAGGAAGGGACAGGGATCATGATACCGTTCGCCTTCAAAAACGGGCCCAACATGGACAGGGACGAGTTCCTCACGTTCCTGCATGGTTTCCTGACAGACAAATCGATCGTGAAAGTGGCTCACAACATGGCTTTCGAGTCCATGTTCGCATATAAGTACGGCATCGTGACACAGGCACCGGTGTATGACACGATCGCCGCAAGCCAGATGACGCTGAAGACGGCGACCGAATTCCGCAAGCTGTCCGACTCCGGCCTTAAAAAGCTGGCGGCAGAACTGTGCGGAGAACCGCTGCCGTCATTTGAGGCGGTCACGGAGGGCAGGCACTTTGACGAACTGGACCCGGAAGATCCGGAGACCATCCGCTACAGCTGTGCCGATGCTGATTTTGCGCTCCGGCTCATGCATATCTTCAACGGCTGGTTCGACAGGTACCTCCCCCGGCACAGGTGGATCGTGGAGAACATCGAGTCCCCGACATCCGTATACCTCGGGATCATGAAGTACAACGGTGTCCCCGTGGACATCCCCCTCATGATGCAGCGGAAGGCGGAGGCTGACCGGGAGATGGAACGGATCCGGACGGAGATCGCCGGCATCACCGGGGACGTGAAGATCGGCAGCAACTGCAGCACGAACGAATTCAAGAAGTACCTGTTCCACGACCTCTCCCTCCCTGTCTTCCGGACCACGGAGAAGAACCGGGAGGCGGCAGACGATGCGGTCATGATCCAGCTGAAGGAGTGGTGTGACGTGAACCGCCCGGAACTGTCGCACCTTTTCGAACTCGTGCAGGAATACCGCAAGTGGAACAAGATCACGTCCACATACATCACGGGCTACCTGAAATACGTGAACCCCGTGACCGGGTGCATCCACCCCAACTTCTATGCGCTGTCCACGGACACGGGGAGGTTCTCGTGCAATTCCCCGAACCTCCAGAATGCGCCGCGGAAGACGAACGACCCCATCGGCGTCCGGAACTTCATCAGGGCCCCGGAAGGGCACCTCATCGTCAGCTGCGACTACTCACAGATCGAGCTGCGCGTAGGGGCGCATTACTGCCAGGACAGGACCATGATGGAGACCTACCGCACGGGCGGGGACATCCACGCCGCCACTACATCTGTAATATTCAACATCCCCTATGCCCAGGCCCAGGACAAGCATGCGGAGAACTACAAGGAACGCAGGACGATCGCGAAGAACGTGAACTTCGGTACGTTCTACGGCCTGTTCCCGCGCGGCCTCCAGAAGACGCTGAAGTTCAAGGCAGGGGTTGATAAATCGGTCAGTGAATGTGAAGAGATCATCCGGAACCTGAAAGCAGGCTACCCTGCGCTGGTCACATGGCAGGAGGAGACGAAGGCGGATGCCGCACGGCGGATGTATTCCGAGACAAGGCTCGGCAGGAGGCGCTACCTCCCGAATATCCGGTCTGACGACTGGGGGAAGAAGTCGTTTGCCGAGCGGTGCAGCATGAACACCCCGATACAGGGCACGGCGGCGGACATCATCAAGCTGTCCCTTGGCAGGCTCCTTGAGGGGCTGCCGGAGAGGCCGTGGCTGAAACCGATCCTGCAGATCCATGACGAACTGACCTTTATCATCCCGGAGGGGAAACTCACGGAGGCTGTTTCCTACATCAAGTCGTGTATGGAACCGCAGCCGTTCCCGGAGTTCGACCTCCCCCTGGTGGCAGAGGCATCCGCAGGCAGGACTTTCGGGACGATGGAAGAACTGGAGGACTGACCTATGTATAAGAACAGCGAGGGCTATAACAGCCCGACAGAGGGCATGGCCATCAGCAACGCCATGCGCGAATACCGCCGGGAGCAGAAGCGGCGGTTTGCGGACAAGAACCGCAGGAAGGTTTATGTTGCGTCCCCGTATGCCGGGGACACTGAAAAGAACACGGAGGCGGCGGTGCGGTACTGCCGCCTGGTGGTCAGCAGGGGCTATATGCCCGTTGCAGCCCACCTCATGTACCCACAGGTGCTTGACGATGGCGACCCCGCCCAGAGGGAACTGGGTCTCCTGTTCGGCCTGGCACTCCTAAAGGTGTGTGACGAGGTATGGGCTTTCGGACCCTTGTCCCCCGGCATGGAGCAGGAGGTACGGGAGGCGAAACGCCTGCATATCCCCGTGAAGTATATGGAGGTGGATGCATGAACGTAACGGTAACGGACGTACTCGGCAGCCTTTTCAACCCTACGGACATGGTCTGTTTCCGTGTCTTTGACGACAAAAAGGGCGGTACGTACCCGGGCAGCAAGCTGCAGTGCGAGTGCGGTAAGTACAAGGGCATCGAGGATACGCTGAAGAACCATAACGCCCTGGGCAGGGGCATCTTCTTCGTGGTCAACTACGGCGGGCATGACGATGCAAATATCACGAGGGTCAACGCCCAGTTCGTGGAGATGGACAACGACAGTTTCGAAGAGCAGCAGAGGAAGATCGAAGCCTTCCCCCTCCCCCCTTCCATGGTCATGAAGACGCGGAAATCCTACCACGTCTACTGGTTCATGGACGCATCGGCGAAGGTGGAACGTTTCCGGACGGTACAGGCACAGCTCGTCAAACATTTTGACGGCGACCCCATGTGCGTGAACGAGTCGAGGGTCATGCGGCTTCCCGGTTTCAACCACTGCAAGAAGGACCCGCCTGTTGAGGTCACCTGCGTCAGTTTCCACCCGGAACGCAAATACACGCAGGACCAGTTGTCGGACGTGCTGCCGGAGGTGGACCTGTCGCCTGTGGAGCGGAAGGCCGGCATGGAGAAGGGCATTGACATGGTCATGCGGTCCTGTGTGTTTTTGCAGCATTGCCGCGATGACGCCGCATCCCTCCCTGAGCATGACTGGTATGCCATGATCACGAACCTCGCCCCGTTCGAGGGCGGCACGGACCTGATCCATAAACTCTCAGCCCCTTACCCCGGATACACGGAGGCGGGCACGCAGAAGAAGGTCAACCATTTCCTGGAGAGCGGGACGAACCCGATCACCTGCAAAACGATCTGCGAGAAGGGGTTCAAGTGCCCGAAGTACGCTGCCGGGGAATGCCCGGTGAAGTCGCCCGCAGCATGGTGCTACCAGCCGATGGGGCCTGACGTCCTGCTTGACATCCTGCATGGGATCACGGCCACCGGCGAGGCGATAAAGGACCTGCAGGCGGCGAAGAAGTACGTGACGGACTACCTGTACAACCAGGACGTTGTGACGGCGGACGTCATCGTCAATTCCGAGATCCGTGACCACTTCAAGCTGAAGGCTTCCTTCCTGAAATCCTTGATGCAGGTCTACAAGGAAGCGGCGAAGTCCTACCAGGCGGGCAAGGCGGCAAAGAGGGCGAAAGCCGGGACTGCCATCCCGGACTGGTACGAACCGACCGAAAAGGGCCTGCGTTTCCTCCCCGGTGTCCTTGCGAAGGACATGTCCGAGGCACAGCAGGTATTCTACGCTGCGGAGCAGCATTTCAGCTACCGGGGCGGCGTGTATGCCGAGATGAGCGAGATGGAGGCGCAGCGCCTGGTGCAGGAGAAGATGCTCGTCCGTGAGACGAAGATGTCCCAGATCATCGATGCGGAGAAGCAGTGGCGGCTCCTTGTGCAGCGGGACATCCGCGAACTGAACGCGAACCCCTACATCATCAACGTAAGGAACGGGCTTTACAACGTCCTGGAGGACACACTGGAACCGCACACGCCGGAATACTATTCGACCGTACAGCTGAACGTGACATACGACAGGAAGGCGGACTGCCCGCTCTTCAAGAAGTTCCTTGCGGAGTCGATGGGCGGGGACATGGACCAGGTGAAGCTGATCCAGGAGATGCTCGGCTATTTCCTCATCCCGGTGAACTCTGCCCAGAAATGTTTCGTCATCGTGGGCGTGGCCTCCGCCGGGAAATCCGTACTGCTGCGGGTCCTGAACGATGTCCTGCTCGGCAAGCAGAACGTGTCCAACGTATCCTGGCAGGCGCTGAACGAGCGGTTCAAGACCGCGGAACTGTTCGGCAAGCTGGCGAACATATTCGCAGACCTGCCCACGAAGAACATTGACGATAACGGCATCTTCAAGGCCCTTGTGGGCGAGGATTACCTGACCGTGGAGAAGAAGAACAAGAACCCGTTCTCCTTCCAGTCGAGTGCAAGGCTCCTGTTCTCCTGCAACAGCATCCCGAAGAACTACGGGGACCGGTCGGAGGGCTTTTACCGGCGGCTCATCATCATCCGCTTCAGCCATACCGTCCCCCAGGACAAGCGTGACCCGGAACTCCTCGACAAGTTCCGCATGGAGGCTGACGGCATCTTCCTCTTTGCCCTGGAAGGGCTGCGCAGGCTCATGAACAACCATTACGTGTTCTCCGAGACCCAGGTCAACGCGGACGAGCTGCAGCAGTACCGGGAGGAGTCGGATTCCGTCCTGTCATTCGTCAAGGAATACTGCGAGATGGACGCATCCTACAGTGCCGGGTCAACGGAACTCTTCAACGCATACAAGGGCTACTGCGAGGAGTGCGGGCTGAAACCGTACTCACAGAAGAACTTCGTGCAGCAGATCACGGCGGCATTCCCCGGCGTCACCCGGGACATCGACCGTGTGGCGAAGAGGCGCATCCTGTCCGGGATCAGGCTCGGCGAGGTACTTGGGTAACCCCGTGCGCGGGCTGCGCGGGACAGCGGTGCCGGAACACGTGAACACGTGGGAACACCAAATCCCTATCTCCCCATATTTAATACACGTTTTTATATGACCCCTGTTTTTACAAACAAATTTACAGTGATATGGGATTTTTCGTGTTCCTCGTGTTCCAGGCGTTGAGATAACGGAGGTTTATGGAACAGATGAACGAATCGGACATTGTAAAAGCGATCATGCGGTACCTGAAGGGCATACCGGGGTGCTTCTGCTGGAAGGAGCACGGCGGCATGTACGGGACGGCAGGCATCCCCGACATCATTGCCTGCATCGGCGGCCATTTCTACGGTTTCGAGGTCAAGACGGAAAAAGGAAAACCTACGAAACTGCAGGAGGCCGTCATAAGGAAAATCCTCGCCGCAGGCGGGACAGCCCTGGTGGTGCGTTCCGTGGACGAGGTGCGGGCCGTCCTTGAAGGCCCCCTGCACTGAAACAAAGTAGCAATGCCCCAATGCAACGGTGCCTATCAAATACAGGAGGTATCGCATATGGGCGGCATCACAAATTATGAAGACCTGGCGAATGCCATCGTCCTCCAGGCAGCCAAGGACTACCGGGTGGCGCTGAAGTCCCTCAGGGCAAACCCCAGGAACAGGAAGGCCCTTTCCGACAAGGAAGAGGTGGAACGGTTCTTCCGGTCGCAGTGGTTTACGGCGCTGACAAGCCTTGACGGTGAAACGCTCATACGCTCCTTAAATCAGGAGGTTGACGGATGACGCCGAAGGAATACCTGAACCAGGCACGGCACCTGGACGCACTGATCAACTGCCGCCTTCGTGAGATCGACTACTGGCGTGACCTTTCCACCAGCGTAGCCGGCAGCAGCTTTGAAGAACACCATAACCCCAACCGCCCGGCAGACGCACCGTTCGTGCGCTGCCTGGAGAAGATCGATGCCATACAGAGGGACGTGGAGGAAAAGGTCACGCACCTTGTCTCCCTCCGGGAAGACATCAACACCAGGATCGATATGCTTGCAAGTCATGAAGAACAGATGGTACTTCGCTACCGTTACCTGGACAACTGCACGTGGGAGGAGATCGCGGCAATGGTCAACGTCTCCCTCCGCACCGTACACCGCATCCACGGCTCGGCGCTGCAGAACTTCCCCCTCCCTGAGTGAAGGTTGGCACGGTTTGGCACGGTATGGCACTATTGACCCGTGGTATAGTTACAATAGCAAAAAAGATTGAAGGCGGCGGCCTCATGGGAGAGATCCCGTGGGGCTTTCTTTATGCCCGGAAACGGAGGTGGCCATATGCCGAGACGTCCGAGAAGGGGCTGTGCATGGGACGGCTGCCCGCGGCTTGCCGTGGAAGGCGGCCAGTACTGCGAGGAACACAAGGCAATGGCGGAGCGGCAGTACAACAAACACGAACGCAGCCCGGAGACGAACAAAAAATACGGGAGGGCCTGGCAGCGCATCCGCAACAGGTATGTGCGGGAGCACCCGTACTGTGAGCGGTGCTTTGCAGACGGCATCCTGACCCCTGTGGAGGAAGTGCACCATATCCTGCCGATCTCACAGGGCGGAACCCATGACCCGTCGAACCTGATGAGCCTATGCCAGTCCTGCCATACGAAGATCCACATGGAGATGGGCGACAGGCAGATACGGCGGTAGGCCGAGGGGCGGGTCGAATCCCTACGCACCAAGGTCCCGGGCAACGGCGCGGGGGCTCCTGTGCGAATTTTTGTATTCAAACGGGGTATTAACCCCCTGCCACTGGGAAAGGAGGTGCCGGTGTGGCAAAAGACGGAACGAACAGGGGCGGACCGAGGCCGGGAACCGGGCCGAAACGGAAACCCCTGGTGGACAAGATCACGGACGGTACAGCCAGGGGCACGCTCGTGATGCCGGACGACTTCCCGGAGCCTGCGGATATCGAGGGTGAGGACATCCCCCCTGTCCGCGACTACCTGAAAGCAAGGCAGAAGAACGGCAGCGAACTGTGTGCCGAGGAGATATTCCGTGAAACCTACAAATGGCTCAGGGCACGGGGCTGTGAAATGTTAGTAAACAACCAGCTGATCGAGCAGTACGCGATGAGCGTGGCCAGGTGGATCCAGTGCGAGGAGGCGATCTCCGAGTTCGGCTACCTGGCGAAGCACCCAACGACCGGGAATGCCATCGCATCGCCGTATGTGTCAATGAGCCGTGACTACAAGAAACAGGTCAATGCGGACTGGTTCCAGATCTACCAGATCGTCCGTGAGAACTGCTCCGTGGAATATGACGGGGCAAGCCCGCAGGATGACGTGATGGAGCGCCTGCTCCGCGCAAGGAACAGAAAGTGAGGAACGGTTATGTTTGAGAAAGTGAACCCCGCACATCCTGACAAGGTGGCGGACCGTATCGCCGGGGCCATTGTTGACGCGGCATACGCAAGGGAGAAAGACCCGAGGGTGGCTGTGGAGGTCCTCATCGGGCACGGCACCTGCCATATCATCGCGGAGACATCAGTACACATCCCTGAAGAAGAGGTGGAGGCGATCGTAAAGCGCATCGGCGGCAGCCTTGTTACCGACTACAGGGAGTTCCCGCAGGACGCACACCTCTCCGGCAACCAGGAGGGCATGGTGCGGTGCGGCGACAACGGCATTTTCCGCGGCGTGCCTGTGACGGAGGAGCAGAAAGCCCTTACACAGATCGCTGCATTTATGTATAAGACATTCCCTTATGACGGGAAGTTCATCCTTGACCAGGCGAGGCTCATCATCTGCCAGAGCAATGCGGATACTGCACACATCAAAGAGGTGTACCCGGCAGCGGAGGTCAACCCCCTGGGTGACTGGACGGGCGGCACGGATGTGGATTCAGGGGCTACGAACCGGAAACTCGGCTCGGACATGGCTGATTCCGTTACGGGCGGCGGCCTGCACGGGAAGGACCTCAGCAAGGCGGACGTGAGCCTGAACATCTACGCATGGCTGCAGGCACAGGAGACAGGGATCCCCGTGGAGGTCTGCTGCGCCATCGGCGATGAGGAGGTCGACGGTATCCCTTACCGGGACATCGTGGAGACTGCCAGGGACTACATCATGTCCATCGGCGGTTTTGAGAAATTTGCGGAATGGGGGCTGGTACGTTATGAAGACCACAAGTGAGATGCAGCTCGTGGAGACCGGCAAACTGGTCCCCTATATCAATAATGCAAGGACACACAGCCCGGAGCAGATCAACAAGCTCCGGGCTTCTTTACGGGAATTCGGCTTTGTGAACCCCGTCATCATCGACAGGGACTATAACGTGATCGCCGGCCACGGCAGGATCCTCGCAGCGAAGGAGGAGGGCATCAAAGAAGTGCCCTGCGTGTTCGCCGACCACCTTACGGAGGCACAGAAGAAAGCCTACATCATTGCTGACAACCGCATGGCAATGGACGCCGGGTGGGACGAGGAACTGTTGCGCGTGGAGATCGAAGCCCTGCAGGCAGAAGCGTTCGACCTGTCCCTCACAGGCTTTGACGAAAAGGAACTGTCAAAACTGTTCGATGACGGGACAGACGCCGAAGACGATGATTTTGATGTAGATGCGGAACTGGAGCGCCCGGCGTTTTCCCAGGCAGGCGACATCTGGCACCTTGGCAGGCACACGGTCATCTGCGGTGACTCCACAGACCCGGGAACCTATAAGGCGCTGCTCGGGGACACGAAGGTGAACCTCGTCTGCAGCGACCCGCCGTACCTCGTGGCGTTGGAGAGTTCCGTCGGGAAGATCAAAAACGACGACCTTTCCGATGAAGAGGGATACAAGTTCCTGCTTGCCGCCTTCAAACAGTTCCATGAGGCGATGGCGAAGGATGCGTCGATCTACATCTTTTACGCCACGATGAAGGCGAGGGTATTCTATGACGCCTACGAGGACGCCGGGTTCAAGGTCGGCGCGGGGCTTGTCTGGAAGAAACCCAGGGCACCGCTTATGCGTACCGATTGGAAATTCAACATGGAGCCGATCATCTGGGGCTGGCGCAGGGATGGCAGGCACATCTGGTACGGTGACCAGAAGCAGAAGTCCGTGTTCGAATTCGACGGGATCAAAAATGCCAAAGAGGACGGCTGCGGGCACCCTTCGTCCAAGCCCGTGCCGCTGATCGCGTACCTCATCAAGCAGTGCACGCAGACCAACGGCCTCGTCCTGGACGGCTTCCTCGGCTCAGCCTCCACCCTGGTTGCCTGCGAACAGCTGAACCGATCCTGCTATGGGATCGAACTTGAACCCAAGTTCGTGGACGTGGCGGTCAAACGCTACCTGCAGCTTAAAGGCAACGACCCTGCGGACGTATATGTTGTCCGCGGCGGGAAAAAGACCAGTTATGCGGAAATGGGGGTGCCGAATGAGTAATCTTACCCTTGGCAGCCTCTTCGATGGTTCCGGCGGTTTCCCGCTCGGCGGACTGCTCTCCGGCATTACCCCGGTATGGGCATCTGAGATCGAGCCGTTCCCCATCCGGGTGACCACAAAGCGCCTGCCGCAGATGAAACATTACGGTGATGTCTCCCTGATGGACGGCGGGAGTATCGAACCTGTGGATATCATAACATTCGGTTCGCCTTGCCAGGACATGAGCATCGCGGGCAAACGGGAAGGACTGGACGGCAACCGCTCCGGTCTTTTTTATCAGGCCGTCCGTATCATTAAGGAAATGAGGGAAAAGACCAATGGAAAATATCCAAGATATATCGTCTGGGAAAACGTCCCCGGCGCCTTCTCCTCAAACAAGGGAGAAGACTTCCGCTGTGTCCTCGAAAGCATCTGCCGCATCGCAGATGAAACCGTATCTGTCCCTCCGGTTAAGAAGTGGCAGTACGCAGGGAGCATCATGGGAGACGGTTACTCCGTTGCCTGGAGAATGCTGGACGCCCAATACTGGGGAGTGCCCCAGAGAAGAAAACGTATCTACCTTGTCGCAGATTTTACAGGCGGGAGTGCCGGAAAAATACTATTTGAGTCAGAAGGCGTGTCTGGGTATTCTGCGGAGGGCTTCCGCTCGTGGCAAGGAGCTGCCTGTCATGCTGAAGAAGGCACTGGAGAAGCAGGCACTCTGTGCTTGAACGACCAGGGCGGACAGCGGATGGATGTCACAGAAGATGTGACGAACACGCTCCGCGCCAGGGCGAACCATCCCCCGCTCGTATTTGAGAACCACTCACAGGACAGCCGCTATACCGGCCCGCTCGATGTGGCGCAGACCGTCCTTTCCACCTTCGGCACCGGCGGAAACAACCAGCCGTTCGTGGTGGAGACGCCGAAAACGCTGAAGATCCGCTCCGGCTGCGAAGGCGGAGGCAAAGGCGCACTCATCCAGGACGACAAGTCGGCGACCCTCGGGACGCATAACGACCAGACGCTGTTCCAGCCGAAGGTATACGGCATCTGCTCCAAGGATTCGAACGCCATGAAGTCGGCCAACCCGCACAGCGGTTTCTATGAGGCGGACACCTCGCGGACCCTGGACGGAAACGGGGGCAACCCCTCCTGCAACCAGGGCGGCATGGCGGTCGTGGCACTGGAGGGCAACGGCGCGAGGCCGTCCCACAGGGGCAGCGGGTATTCCGAGGACAACGTCAGTTTCACGCTGAACGCCACGGAACAGCATGCGGTGGCGGTCGAGCATTACTGTGCATCCAAGAACTCCTTCTTCATGGACGCCCAGAAGGAACAGGCGAACACCCTGGTGGCTACGGATTATAAAGACCCGCCGCTCATCAACGACCGGGACGGGGCTGACTACATCGTCCGCAGGCTCACGCCGACCGAATGCGCGAGGTTGCAGGGATTCCCCGACTGGTGGTGCAGCGGGCTTGGCACGGAAAAACCCACGGACGAAGAGATGTATTTCTGGTACAAGGCGTTCGAGACATGGCGGAAGGCCACGAACCCAGGCGGCAAGCCGAAGACCTCGAAACAGGTCAGGAAATGGCTCACAGACCCATACTCGGACTCCGCTGAATATAAGATGTGGGGCAACGGCGTGGCACTCCCCTGCGTGGTATTCGTGCTTTCGGGCATTGTGTATTACTCACAGTTCCGGGGCGGGCAGGAAACGGATATTTGACTTCGGAATACCCGTTTTCCGCTTGCTATTTACGGGCTTTAGAGTGATGTATGTACATACCAAAAAACAAGGAGGTACGCACAATGCAGGTTAAGTACAACGTAACAGGACCAAAGCGGAAGGAACTGGTGAAGGTGGTTTCGGAGGCCATCGGGACAAAGGCAAAGTACCTGGGGATGCCGAGCGCGGCCTATGAGGCCGGGCCTTACCGGATCCTGAAGGACGGCACCCTGGAATATGGCGGCGGCACGGACGCCAAAAAGGTGCTTGAAGCCATCGCCGCCGCAGGCTTTGAATGTGAGCCGCAGGATCGCGCAGAAAACGGAACCGTTGAAGTAACGGAAGGACCGCTGGACACGGCGCAGGGCGAAAGCACGGGGCTTACGGTGGAGGTCCCCTTTGACAAGGTGAACGTAGGCAACCTCACGAAACTCCTCGATGCCAAGGGGGCACTGATCAAAAAGGCACTGGGCGCGGAGGACATCCGCATCGAGATGAAGGAAGACAGGGTGGCATTTCCCTGGTTCCAGAATCCGGACGCGGACCATGCCGCCGCCTACACCAAATTCATCACAGCCCTCTGCAGGATGAGCCGGGAGGCCAAGCGGGTCACGGCAAAGGAAAAGGAAGTCAGCAACGAAAAGTACGCATTCCGGTGCTTCCTCCTCCGGCTTGGGTTCATCGGGGCGGAGTACAAGAAAGACCGGAAGATCCTTCTGGAGAACCTGACAGGTTCATCCGCATTCAGGAACGGGGGTGCAGGCCATGAGGTTTCCGAATAAAGAGACAGTGGAACGCATCCGCAGGGAGTATCCGGCAGGTACCCGCGTGGAACTTGTCCGAATGGATGACATACAGGCACCGCCTGCCGGCACGAAGGGCACGGTACTCGGCGTGGACGATACAGGATCCCTCCTGATGCGGTGGGACAACGGCAGCGGGCTGAACGTGGTCTGGGGCGAAGACGCCGTAAGGAAACTCGACACGGTAACGACCGTCTGCTACGGCGAGCGGAAGGTATGGGACAGCCGGAAAGAGGCAGCGGACTTCTTCCTGCAGGGCATGGCCGCCACGGAAGGTTCCGAATGCGAACGGTACACGGCCGTTTACACCAAACTGGTAATGGGACTGGGGGTGTGCACCGATGACGCAGACAGTTAAGGAACAGGTACTGGCCATCCGCGACACCGGCCTTACGAACATGTTTGACATCCCGGCGGTGCAGAGGCTTGCCTTCGACAGGGGCTTTTACGAATTGGTGTGTTACCTGGAGGAGGACCGGAAGGGATACGTGCGCTTCATCCTTACGGGTGAGGCATAATATACACAGTTTTTCCGGGGATAATTGTCACATTTATCCCCGGAATTAACTTGCTATTATCCCCGTTCAGAGTGATATATGTACATACCAAAACGAACGGAGGTAAAAGACATGACGATCAACGAAGCAATGAGAACCTACAGGCTGCCGAACCCCACCACACCGGAAGACCTCGAATGCAGGTGGAGCAAGGTCCTGAACTTCGGGGAAAGGGTGCTCCTCGCAGGATACTTCTACAACGGGAAGGACAAGCCCTGCTACTTCGGCGCAGTTTACGAGCACCTTGACGGCGACCTTTCCTGCGAAGGCACAATCGGGCTGAGAGCCGCCAGCGGGGTCGAATTTGAGGACGACGGCCACGCCATCGCCTGGGCGATGCGGCAGTAAGGGGGCGCCGGATGAACTACGCAGACAGGATGGAACAGGAGTCAAGGCTGATGGGACGCCTTGCCCACTGGATGGAGGAACACGGCGAGGTCATTTCCGACAGGCAGAGGAGCAACGCCTACACCGGTATCCGTATCCGCGAAGTGCTCTGGCGGGGAAACCGCTACGAGATCGTGGACGTGGATGGCATGACCTGCCGGATCGGGCGGCAGGAGTAAAAAAGGTATAACGCAGAGGGACGGCCCCTATGGGGCTGTTTCCCGTACACGGGCTTGCCGGGGGCAGGCCCTTTTTTAATACCGGAGGTTTATATGAGGTTTCTGATAGACAGGACTGAACTGCCTTATGACGCAATGGTGCCGGACCCGTCCTGGCTGATCCCGGTAGAAGATGAGGAAGAAGGTGGCGGCACGGATGATGAGGAAACTGAAGGATTACACACCGACAAGGTTCATGGCTGAGACGTCCCATTATGACGAGGGGGCTGCGGACTATGCGGTGGCGTTTATCGAACAGCTCTGCCATACGAAAGGCACGTGGGCGGGGAAACGGTTCGAACTGATCGACTGGCAGGAGCGTATCATACGCGACCTGTTCGGCGTGCTGAAGGAGAACGGTTACAGGCAGTTCAACACGGCATATATCGAGATCCCGAAAAAGCAGGGAAAGAGCGAACTTGCCGCAGCGGTGGCACTCCTCCTCCTCTGCGGGGACGGCGAGGAACGTGCAGAAGTGTACGGCTGTGCCGCTGACCGCAACCAGGCGAAGATCGTATTTGACGTAGCCGTAGACATGGTGCGTTTCTGTCCGGCCCTCTCCAAGAGGGTAAAGATACTGGAATCACAGAAGAAACTGGTATACAAGCCGACAAACAGTTCCTACCAGGTACTGTCGGCGGACGTGGCGAACAAGCACGGCTTCAACACCCACGGGGTGATCTTTGACGAGCTGCACACGCAGCCGAACAGGAAATTATTTGACGTCATGCTCCAGGGGTCGGGCGATGCCCGGATGCAGCCCCTGTATTTCCTGATCACGACAGCCGGGAACGATACGAACTCCATCTGTTACGAGGTGCACCAGAAGGCGATAGACATTGAAGAAGGCAGGAAGATCGACCCGACCTTCTATTCCGTGATCTACGGCGCGGGCGAGGAAGAGGACTGGACAGACCCGGCGGTCTGGAAGAAGGCGAACCCCTCCCTCGGCATCACGGTCGGTATCGACAAGGTGAAGGCCGCCTGCGAGTCGGCACAGCAGAACCCGGGCGAGGAGAACGCCTTCCGGCAGCTGAGGCTGAACCAGTGGGTCAAGCAGTCCGTAAGGTGGATGCCGATGGACAAATGGGACGCCTGTGCCTTCCCGGTATCCGAGGATGCCCTCGAAGGGCGTGTCTGCTATGGCGGCCTCGACCTTTCCTCCACAACGGACATCACAGCGTTCGTCCTGGTCTTCCCGCCGGAGGACGAGGACGATAAGTACTGCATCCTCCCTTATTTCTGGCTGCCGGAGGAAACGCTTGACCTCAGGGTAAAGCGGGACCATGTTCCGTACGACGTCTGGGAACGCCAGGGGTACATCATGACCACGGAAGGCAACGTGGTCCATTACGGGTTCATCGAGCAGTTCATCGAACACCTCGGCGAACGGTTCAACATCCGTGAGATCGCTTTCGACCGCTGGGGTGCCGTGCAGATGGTGCAGAACCTCGAGGGCATGGGCTTCACGGTCATCCCGTTCGGCCAGGGCTTCAAGGACATGAGCCCGCCGACAAAGGAACTGATGAAGCTGACCCTTGAGAAGCGGGTAGCCCACGGCGGGCACCCGGTACTCCGCTGGATGATGGACAACATCTTCATCCGGCAGGACCCTGCGGGGAACATCAAGGCGGACAAGGCAAAGAGCACAGAAAAGATCGATGGCGCGGTCGCGGCCATCATGGCACTTGACAGGGCGATCCGGTGCGGGAACGACTCCGGCGAGAGCGTTTATGACACACGGGGGCTGCTCATTTTGTAAGGAAGGACGGTGGTAGGTATGGGTATCTTAAGCGGGTTATTCAAGTCAAGGGACAAGCCTCAGGACAGGACGGCAGGCAGTGCCTACAGCTTTTTCATGGGCGGCTCGTCCTCCGGCAAACGGGTAAACGAGCGGTCTGCCATGCAGATGACGGCGGTGTATTCCTGTGTGCGTATCCTGTCAGAGGCGGTAGCCTCCCTCCCGCTCCACGTTTATAAATACACGGAGACAGGGACGGCAAAGGCAACGGAGCACCCGCTCTATACGATCCTGCATGACGAGCCGAACCCGGAGATGACGTCCTTCGTGTTCCGGGAGACGCTCATGACACACCTGCTCCTGTGGGGCAACGCCTATGCGCAGGTCATCCGGAACGGCAGGGGCGACGTGATCGGGCTTTACCCCCTGATGCCTGACCGCATGACTGTGGACAGGGACGACAAGGGGCGGCTTTATTACGAATACATGGTCTCGGGTGACGACGCGCCGATTAACAAAAAGTCCACGGTGAGGCTGTCCCCCTCCGATGTGCTGCACATCCCGGGCCTTGGCTTTGACGGCCTCGTGGGGTATTCGCCCATTGCCATGGCGAAGAACGCCATCGGCCTTGCCATCGCTACCGAGGAGTACGGCAGCAAGTTCTTTGCGAACGGCGCAGCGCCCAGCGGCGTCCTGGAGCACCCGGGGACATTAAAAGACCCGGCCCGTATCCGGGAGAGCTGGCAGCAGACTTTCGGCGGCTCGGCGAACAGCAACAAGATCGCCGTCCTCGAAGAGGGCATGAAATACACGCCAATCAGCATCTCGCCTGAACAGGCACAGTTTTTGGAAACAAGGAAGTTCCAGATCAACGAGATCGCGCGTATCTTCCGTGTCCCTCCCCACATGGTCGGGGACCTTGAGAAGAGCAGTTTTTCCAATATTGAACAGCAGTCACTGGAGTTCGTGAAGTATACCCTCGACCCCTGGGTCTCCCGGTGGGAACAGAGTATCGCACGGGCCCTTTTTTCTGCCGATGAGAAGAAGAAATACTACGTCAAGTTCAACCTCGACGGGCTGCTCCGCGGGGATTACCAGAGCAGGATGAACGGCTACGCCATCGGACGCCAGAACGGCTGGATGAGCGCCAATGACATCCGTGAACTTGTTAGAGTTTCCGTATTTTCTATCTGAAGCAAATAGTTGAAAACTATCCACAGAGAAAAGCCAAAAAGAACAGTAAAAAAAGAGGGAAATCCAGCTGGATTTATGGTAGAATAAAGACACCACTCAAAACTCTGCCAAAAACCACAGGAGGATTTCCCATGAGTGATTTTAGCACATCTTTGCCGAAAATGAAACAGGCAATCGTCAGCTTTACCGAAAAAATTTCCTGCTCTCTCAGTCGGCCTGATCGGAAGTTTGCTGCTGACATCTGCTATGGCATTCTCGCTTCCGGCAGCTGCCAGCTGACCAATGTCTCAGACGCTCTGCTGGAGGAC
>ATWA01000021.1 GCA_000421005.1 Clostridiales bacterium NK3B98 | reverse complement strand
GGAATCCGGTCGCTCTCCACACGGAGTATGTCGATCGAAAACTGCTATTACCTGTAAAAGACGGACGACTTACGCCCCAGAGGCACGCTGTCATGATTGCCTGATTTCCCCTTTACACCCCCCACCAATTATGTTAATGTAATATTACCAAACACCATGTATCGCACAATAAAAGGGGGTCGCTTCATGCGCCGCAACAAACCCGTCATCGCCATCTACTCCCGCAAATCCAAATTCACCGGCAAGGGGGAGAGCATCGGCAACCAAGTGGAGCTTTGCCGCACCTATATCCGTGCCAACTACGGCGACGAGTACGCAGATCACGCTGTTGTCTACGAGGACGAGGGCTTTTCCGGGGGCAACCTGAACCGCCCGGACTTCAAGAAGATGATGAAAGCCGCCCATGAGCGCCAGTTTCAGGCCATCGTGGTCTACCGCCTTGACCGAATCAGCCGCAATATCAGCGATTTCTCCCATTTGATTGAGGAACTGGGACAGCTCGACATCTCCTTTGTCTCCATCAAGGAGCAGTTTGACACCGGAACCCCCATGGGCAGAGCCATGATGTACATTGCCTCTGTCTTTTCCCAGCTGGAGCGGGAGACCATCGCCGAGCGCATCCGGGACAATATGCACGAGCTGGCCAAAACCGGGCGCTGGCTGGGGGGCACGACGCCCACGGGCTACGTCTCCGAGAGCGTGAAAAGCGTCACCGTGGACGGCAAGACGAAAAAAGCCTGCAAGCTGAAGCTGGTGCCGGAAGAAGCAGACCTGATCCGGAAAATATTCGATTTGTTTATTGAAACCGACTCGCTGACGCAGGTGGAGGCAGAGCTGATTCGCCAGAACGTCCGCACTCGCCGGGGCATTCAGTTCAGCCGCTTTGCCATTAAAAACATCCTCCAAAACCCGGTGTATCTGATTGCCGACCAAGCGGCTTATGACTACTTCGTCCAGAACGAGGCGGACTTGTTCTCAGAGCGAGACGAGTTTGATGGGGTTCATGGGATTCTCGCCTACAACCGCACCGATCAGGTGAAGGGCAAGACCACCATCCTGAACCCCATAGACCAGTGGATTGTCTCTGTGGGGCAGCACCCCGGCATCATCCCCTCCAAACAGTGGATACAGGTACAGCACGCCTTGGAGCGCAACCGCTCCAAATGCTTCCGCAAGCCCCGGAGCAACGAGGCGCTGCTCACCGGGCTGCTGTTCTGCCGCTGCGGGGGGAGAATGTACCCCAAGCTGATGAAACGGCTCCTTCCGGACGGGAAACCTGTCTTCGCCTATGTGTGTAAGGAGAAGGAGCGGAGCCAGAAAACCCTCTGCGACCGGAGAAACGTCAACGGCAATACGCTGGACGCAGCGGTGATACAACAGATCAAGGAGATTGCCCAGGATAAAACCGGTACGCTCTCCCTGCTGGACCAGAGCCGGAAGTTCTATACCGGAAACCGGGAGGACTACGATGCCCAGCTTGCCGACCTGAGAGGGAAGCAGACCGAGAACGAGCAGAAAATCAACGCCCTGCTGGACACCCTTCTGACCACAACCGAGGAAGGGACGAAAAAGCAGATCAACCGCCGCATGGACGAACTGAGCCGGGACAATGAGAGACTCTCCCAGCGCATCAAGGAGCTGGAAGGGCTCACCCAGGAGAGCGTGCTGACCCGGGACGAGTTTGAGGTGCTGCGCCAGCTGCTCGCCTCCTTCGCCATGGGCATTGACGACATGAGCGTGGGGCAGAAGCGTGCCGCCATCCGCACGCTGGTGCGCAAGGTGGTCTGGGACGGGGAATATGCCCATATTGTCCTCTTCGGCGCAGGAGAGGATGAGATTGAATATCCTGACAATTCCGATCATCTGCCCTTGGTGGACACCATGGACGAACAGGAAGGATTGGTGCCGTATTCTGACGTAAACTACGAGAATATGGACACTTCTTTCTCGCCTTTGGAAGGGGATAGCAAATGAAATCCTCATGCACCTGCGCAAGACCCGCCGCCTTGCCGGAGAGATCAGCCTTTCGGAAACGCTGGACAGCGACGATGATGAGGGCGGACTGTCTTTAATGGACGTCATCAAGGTGGATGACACCATGCTGGAGGATTTGGAGAATCGGGAGGACTGCCAGCGCCTGCGTCAATGCGTGGCACGGGTGCTGACGGAACGGGAACGGCTCATTATCACCCGGCGCTATGGGCTGGATGGAGCGGAACCGGCAACCCAGCGGGAGGTGGCAAAGAGTCTGAATCTCTCCCGCTCCTATATTTCCCGGTTGGAGAAGCAGGCGTTGTCAAAGCTCCAGCAGGCGATGGAGGGGTAGAAAATGATGATATAAACTGTGATCTACGTCACAGACTAATTGGGGGGAATGGGGTAAAATAATCATATAGCATCAACCTTATTCTGGGGTCGTGCACAGTTGACTTCAAAAGAAGGAGAGGAGCAAAATGAAAAACGCGGGCAAGACGGATTTTGGTCGCCTTGGCCATGATGTCCTCCGCTGGCTGATTGCGGCGGCGGTCTCGTTGGCACTCATTTTCTGCGTAAGTGCGCTGAGAGACGCAACAGGCGGGACGACCTTTACCAGTACCCCCAAGAACAGCGGCGAGGAAGCAGCTGCCGCTTCCGGCGTTGCGGAGATTTCCTATCGTCAGGTGGAAGCGCCTGCACCGGCGGGTGCCAACGACGTGGTGACCTCTGAGCAGTGGGCAGAGCTGTTCCCGGAGATTGCCGAAAGCTACAACATGACCTCTGAGAACGAATACTCTGTGGACTATCTGGAGCAGGATCCCTATCTGGTCAACCTGTATGAGGGCTACGGCTTTGCCAAGGAGTATAACGCCGCCCGGGGTCACGCCTACTGTCTGGAAGATGTGAACGCCATCGCCCGTCCCCATCCCCTGTCTAACTGCCTGACCTGCAAGACGGCAGACTTCACCGCTATGGTCAACAAGATGGGTGCGGAGACTGCCTACGCACTGGACTTTGAGGAAGTCTTTCCCCAGATGACCGAGAATGTGGGCTGCTACACCTGCCATGAGAATCAGGCCGGGGACAACGGCAAGCTGGTGGTCACCCATGACTATATCATCAGCCAGCTTGGCAGCAATATGGACGCCATCGACCCGGTGGTACTCTCCTGCGGTCAGTGCCACATCGAGTACTACTTCAAGCCGGATGACTCCCACGCCACCACCGTCCCCTACCATAGCGTAGCGGAGATGACCCCTGACGCCATTCTGGAATACTACAACGCCATGGACTTTGCGGACTGGACGCAGGAGAGCACTGGTGCCCGTCTGCTGAAGGCACAGCATCCCGAGATGGAGACCTACCTGGGCGAGGGCAGCGTCCACGCCGGCATGGGTATGAACTGCGCCGACTGCCACATGGAGGTTGTCACCAACGATCAGGGCTACACCTACACCAACCATGCCTTTGTCAGCCCCATCGAGAGCGAGAATATTATGCAGAATGTCTGCGCCAACTGCCACAAGGACACCGACATGGTGGAGAAGGTACACGCCCTTCAGGATACCATCACTGCCCGGGAGACCGAGGTGGGCAACAAGCTGTCTGATCTGAACGACAAGCTCACCGAGGCGGTTGCCTCTGGCAACTACTCCGAGGAGCAGCTGGAGGAGCTGCGCAGCCTGTACCGGGCCGCTCAGTGGTACTTCGACTTCGACTATGTGGAGAACAGCGAAGGCGCTCATAACTCCAAGCTGGCAAACTATTGTCTGGACACCTCTGAACAGTACATCCAGCAGGCCAGCGACCTGTTCTAAGCGAACATTTTCCCCAGCATAACAATGAGGGCCGGGTTCCGGCCCTCATTTTTTCAAAAAGGGAGAAGAACACCAATGGAACAATTGAAAAAAGTAACCGGAAAGCTGTTTTCCATGAAAACGGCCATAGGCATTCTGCTGCTGCTGACGGTGGCCTGTGTGCTGGGCAGCGTCATCCCACAGGGGGAAGCAGAGAGCTACTACACCAGCACTTACCCCGGCAACCCCGCCCGGCTCATTCTGCTGCTGGAACTGAACGACGTGTTCCACAGCGTGTGGTTTGTTGTCCTCACTGCCTTTCTCTGCCTGAATCTGCTGGGCTGCAATCTGCTCCGCTTTCCGGTGATTCTCCGGCAGATGCGGGAGGATTATACGCTGGACAAGCGGTTGAAGCAGTGGAAGGGCGAAGGAGAGGTGGAGACAGATGACGTGGACGGACTCTTTCGCCGCATGGGCTTTTCCAAGGTGGAGCGGCGGACGCTGCTGGGCAAGGAGTTCCGCTACGCCGTGCGCAATAAAATCGGTCTTTGGGGAGCGTGGCTCACCCATCTGGGGATGCTGATTATCATGATAGGCTTTGCGCTGGGACAGATGAAAACGGTGAAATACAACGTATACGGCATCCCCGGAACCACAAAGCAGGTGGGAGATACCGGGTATGCGCTGACCATTGAGGACTTTGACGTCACCCTGCGGGAGGACAATACGGTGGAGCAGTATACCGCAACACTCACCGTCACCGACACCGCCACCGGCGAAGCCCATACCGGAGAAGCCAGCGTCAACCATCCCCTCAACCTGTTTGGCATGAAATTCTATCAGAACTCCATGGGCTGGGCGGCGCAGGTGGATATTTGGGAGAATGACCAGCCATTGCAGTCGCAGGTGCTGTGTACCGGGGAGTTTCTTCCGGTGGAGGACAAGCCTGAGCTGGTGGTGATGTTCAACTCCTTCTATCCTGACCTGACCACCGGACCCAACGGAATGCCCACCAGCGCATCTTCGGAGCTGAACCACCCCGGCTATCTCTACTCCGTGTACTATAACGGAGAGGTCATCGGGATGAACGTGCTGGAAGAAGAGGACGAAATCACCATTGACGACTACACCGTCCGCTTTTCGCAGCCTCAACACTACACCCTGATTACCGCCAAGCATGACCCCTTCACCGGACTGGTGCTGGCAGGCGGACTGGTGATGCTGGCAGCCCTGTTGATTGCCTTCTATCTGCGCACGGAGGAGCTCTGGGCGACACCGGGAGAGAACGGGCGCTGGCAGGTGGCGGGCAGAAGCAGAAAGGGCGGTGTCATCTTTCTGGACAAGCTGAGAGAAGCCGCTGGGGAACAAAAGGAGAGAACATTATGACCAATCAGTTTTTGCAGATGGAAAGCGTCCTGTTCTATGTCACCCTTGCCTTGTATGTGGTGGCCACGGCGCTGTACTTCGTCTTTTTTGCCCTGAAACGGGACAAGCTGGCAAAGCCTGCCAACGGTATCTTACTGGCAGCCTTTGCGGTGCATACCCTCACGCTTGTGGTGCGGGGGCTGGGTGCGGGACGGCTGCCCCTGACCAACCAGTACGAGTTCGCCACCAGCTTTGCGTGGGGAATTGCCCTGTGCTGCCTCATTTTTATCTGGCGCTTCCGCTTTCAGGCGCTGGGCACCTTTGCCAGCCCGGTGGTATTTCTGGTGATTGGCTATGCCGCCATGCAGAGCCGTGAGGTGCGGGAGCTGATGCCCTCCCTCCGCTCCGGCTGGCTGGCCATTCACGTCATGACTGCCATTATCTCCTACGGCTCCTTTGGCGTCGCCTTTGCCGTCTCCCTCATGTTCCTGCTGCGCCAGCGGAATCAGAACAGCGCCTTCTGGCAGCAGAATATCCCTCAGGAGCAGAAGCTGGACAGCATCAGCTATCGGGCGGTGTCTCTGGGCTTTTTGTTCCTCACACTGGTCATTGTCACCGGTGCCATCTGGGCGGAACAGGCGTGGGGCAGCTATTGGAGCTGGGACCCCAAGGAGACCTGGGCGCTGATTACATGGATTATCTACGCCATCTACCTCCACCTGCGTATCGGCAAGGGCTGGAAGGGGAGAAGCGCCGCCATCTTTGCGGTAGTGGGCTTTGTGTGCGTCATCTTTACCTATATCGGGGTGAACACCCTGCTGCCCGGCATCCATAGCTACGCATAAACAGGCACAGGAGGGAGCAGCAATGCAGGAGAGTAAGCGGTTTTTTCTGGCCTATTCTTTTGGGGATTATGAGGGGCTGCGGCGCAGACTGGACGATTTGGCAAAACAGGGCTGGGAGCTGACCGGACGAAGGGGCTGGCTCCACGGCACCTTTCAACCCACCCGGCGCACGGAATTGTATTACGACGTGGTGCCAGCGCAGCCCCGGCGCAGTTCCCAACAATTGGAGGAAACCGCCCGCCGCCGGGAGGGGGAGGGCTGGGAAGCAGTGGACACGGTCTGGGGAATGGACATCTACAAATCTCTGCCCCTGCAAATGCCGGAGGTTCGCCGGGACAAAGACGCCTGTCAGGAGATGCGCCGGGTGTTCGGGTTCTGGCTGCAAAATGCGATTGCCAATCTGGTGGTGACTGCCGCACTGCTCTGGCTCAACCGGGAAAAGCTGAACTGGGACAGGCTCACCGATCGGTGGTACCTCTCTGACAGCAAAATGGCGGCGCTGGTCCTGCTGCCCATGCTGGCGGCGGTCTGCCTGTGGATGCTGGTATGGCTGGTGTTCTGTCTGCTGAGAAGGGCGGCACCCCATCACCCGCCCCACCCGGCTGCCATGGTGCTCCGGGCGGGATTACAGCTTGGGGGACTGGCTGCGCTGGCCTTGCTGCTGGCTGCCCTCTGGGTGGACCCGGTGCCCCGGCTGTGGATACGGCTGGTGCTGCTGGTTCTGTTTGTCATGATTCTCCCTATGGCGGCGCTGATGGGCAGACGTGGACGGCAGGCATGGCTGCTCACTGCGGGAGGCGGCGTATTTGCCCTGTTTGCCCTGACCATGGTGCTGTCCTGGGTGGTAAAGCCGGTGGAGTACGACCTGCAAACCCCTGTCCTCCCCGCTGAGGTGCTGACGGATGAACCGGAGGGCAGGTGCAGCGGCTGGTATTCCGAGACAGAATCCCTTCTGGTGCGGCAATGCGACTGCTATCAGCGATGGGAGGACGGTACGGCGGCGGAGATCACCCTCTACCAGTGCCGCCTGAGCGCTGTTGCAAATCTGGTTGCAGGGGATGTGTCCTCCCTTGGGGAGGAACAAAAGCTGCTTGTGGGAAATACGGTGTGTATTGCTTCCGGGTTCGTGGAGCTGAATGAGGAGAATTTGCGGTCTATATTGACCCGGTTTGACACTATGGATTGACAAAGTCACACAAAGAAAGTAAAATAGCACAGAAAACATCAAAGCGTCTGCGCCCAGTCCAATAGAGGAGGGGCAGGCGCTTTTTCAGGAAAGGAAGAAGGTCACATGGCAAAAGAGAAGAAGCAGGTCAAGGCCATTACCTCCATGAGCGAGGATTTCGCCCAGTGGTATACCGACATCTGCCTGAAAGCAGAGCTGGTGGACTATGCCAGCGTCAAGGGCTTCATGATTCTGCGTCCCTATGGCTACGCCATTTGGGAGAACATTCAGCGGATTATGGACGGGGAGTTCAAAAAGACCGGTCACCAGAACGTGGCTATGCCGGTGCTCATCCCGGAGAGCCTGCTGAAGAAGGAGGGCGAGCTGGTAGAAGGCTTTGCCCCGGAGGTGGCTTGGGTCACCATGGGCGGCAGCGACCAGCTGGAGGAGCGTCTTGCCTTCCGTCCCACCTCTGAGACTATGTTCAGCGACCACTTTGCCCATGTGCTCCATAGCTGGCGGGAGCTGCCCATGCTGTACAACCAGTGGTGCAGCGTCATCCGCTGGGAAAAGACCACCCGTCCCTTCCTGCGCTCCCGGGAGTTCTGGTGGCAGGAGGGTCACACCATCCATGAGACAGCGGAAGAGGCGGAGCGGGAGACCGAGCAGCAGCTCTGGACCTATGCCAACTTCTGCAAGGACGCACTTGCCATGCCTGTGATTCCCGGACGTAAGACGGATAAGGAGAAGTTTGCCGGTGCCGAGGCCACCTATACCATCGAGGCCATGATGAAGGACGGCAAAGCCCTTCAGTCCGCCACCAGCCACTACTTTGGAGACAAGTTCTCCCGTGCCTACGGTGTTACCTTTACCGGACGGGACAACACCCTCCAGTATCCCTTCCAGACCTCCTGGGGTTCTACCACCCGGCTCATTGGCGCAGTCATCATGACCCACGGCGACGATAACGGTCTGGTGCTGCCCCCTGCCATCGCCCCGGTTCAGGTGGTGGTGATTCCCGTTGCCCAGCATAAGCCCGGCGTTCTGGATGCCGCCTACCAGCTGGAAAAGCGGCTGAAGGCGATCGACCTGCGGGTGAAGTGCGACGACAGCGACCAGTCCAACGGCTGGAAGTACGCTGAGTATGAGATGAAGGGCGTGCCTCTCCGGGTGGAAATCGGCCCCAAGGACATGGAGAAGAATCAGTGCGTCATCGCCCGCCGGGACACCGGAGAGAAATACTTCGTGCCGCTGGAGGAGCTGGAGACCAAGGTGCAGCAGCTTCTGGTGGAGGTGCACGACAACCTGTACGAGTCCGCCAAGGCGCGCATGGAGGCCAACACCTTTGCCTTTGACAGCGTGGAGGCCATCAAAGAGGCGGAGGAAAAGCACACCTGCTTTGTGAAGACCATGTGGTGCGGAGACGAAGCCTGCGAGGTCGCCATGAAGGAGCGGGCTGGCGTTTCCAGCCGTTGTATGCCCTTTGAGCAGGAGCATCTGGGGGACGTGTGCCCGGTGTGTGGCAAGCCCGCCAAGAAAATGGTGGTCTGGGGCGTGGCCTACTGATCCCTGCATGAGCGAAGGGCAAAGCTTCCGTTCACAAATAATTTACGGCTGGGCGCATTGACGATTTTTGCCGTATGGAGTATGATGATACCACAGTAAGTTCCCGCTTTGGGATAACAAGGAGAGCATTTTCTATGCGTAATTTCTTCTCCCGTCTCATGTACGGACGATATGGTTCAGATGTTTTGGGTATGTTCCTGTTCGTGGTTGGGGTGGTGTTTTATCTGCTGGGTATTATCATTCCCGGAAAGCTGCTCTCGTCCCTGTTTTCGCTCATTGGCTTTGTGGCCATGCTGATTACCGTGCTTCGTATGTGGAGCCGGGACTATGGCAAGCGCCGGGCGGAGAACGACTGGTTTGTGGAGCGCAGCACTCCGATAATGCAGGGCTTTATGCGCAAGCGTGCCCAGATGCGGGACAAGGATCACGCCTATTTCCGCTGCCCCTCCTGCGGTCAGGTGCTGCGGGTGCCCAAGGGCAAAAACAAAATCTCCATTACCTGCCGCAACTGCGGAACGGTGTTCCAGAAAAAAACCTGATAGACTGAAAATCCCCGCCTGAACATCAGGCGGGGATTGTTGCGCTTTGAGCAGATTCAGTTGAGGTTTTTCGGCCCAAACCCGTGGGGCAGCAGAGTGTCCAGCGTGGTCTCATAGACATCGTGGGCACGATTGCCCACCAGCAGCCGGAGATGGGGGGCAAACTCGTTGAGCATCTGCCGACAGGCGCCGCAGGGCCAGCAGTAATCCTCGCTGTTGCCCACCACGGCCAGCGTCACAAAATCGTCCCGGTGCCCCTCGCTCACCGCCTTGACCAGCGCCGTGCGTTCGGCGCAGATGGCAGAGCCGTAAGCGGCGTTTTCCACGTTGCAGCCGGTGAACACGCTGCCGTCGGCGCAGAGCAGCGCCGCTCCCACGGGGAAATGGGAGTAGGGACAGTAGGACTTTTCCAGCATGGCATAAGCCAGCTCCACCAATGCTTGATCTTCCATTTCAGTCTCCTTCCTGAGGTAAGTAGTAAGCCGCCAGCAAATCCACACAGGCGCCATAGCTGCGCATAATGTCCTCCTGCTCGTAGGAACGGGCGAAGGAGGTGTACACCGCCTCGGCGGCATCGGAGGCGGGGGATTCATATTTTGCCCAGAAGGCGTTGTTGTCCCGCAAATCTGCCCGGACAGCGTCGTTCAGCTTGCCGTCAATCTCTTTCCATGCTGTCCGGTCAGCCCGGTACAGGGCGTTGGATAGGTGGATGTAGCCCATGAGGGCGGCGGAGTAGCGAAACTCCGGGTCGTCGCTGGAAAGACCCACAGCCACAGCGAGAAAGTTGGCCTCGTCCTCCAAAGCCACATTGCGCTGATGAGCCAGCTCGTGGAGAATGGTGGCGGGCACCAGACAATAGGGGGCGTGGACGTTCACCAGCGACTCCCCAGTGAAGGGAAAGTAGAACCCCGTGAAGCCAATGGCGCTCATAATGGGGGAATAAAACATGGGACGGGGCGGGGTCTCGTCCAGGTTCAGACAGGGGAACTGTTCATACAGATTGACATACTGCCCGCCGGCTTTGGCAAACAGGGCGGGGATATCGCCCCGGTATACCCCATCCTCACCCCGGGGAACCTCCCCGGAGAGGTCATTGCACCGCCCGGCAAAGTCGTCCAACAGTGCGGCCAATTCTGCGGCGGTGGTCCGCCGCCCTTCCAGACCGCTGCGCTGAGAGAAGGTGTCCGCATAATAGTTGACCCCCCACATGGCGGTATATCCGGCGTAAATCCACAGTGCCACAGCGAGAATGACCAGCCCACGCTTCACAAAAAGACCAAGGGGATGGGTCTGGCGTCCCTGTAAACGGTAGACCAGACTGCGAAGCACCACAAACAAACTGCTGCCCACCAGCGCAAGGCTGCCCAGCACCCCCACCGTCCAGCAGATTTCCGCCACGTTGAAGGGCAGAAGGGCACAGAGCCGGGAGATGCCATGCTTGATGGGCGTGGTCACCTGCCACACAAAGCGGTTGACCAGAGCGCTGTCATGGCAAATCAGCCGAAAAATGGCCAGAAACCCGGCGGGCAGACCGATGGACAGCACATAGGGCAAAGGTGAGGGCTTTGCCGCTCCCCGGGTGATTTCCTCATAGATGGTTTTGGGTCTTCCCATGGACATCCCTCCTGTATCTTTATTTTACACGAAGTATCCCGCCGGGGCAAGGGAATCCCTCTGTCCAAGTTGCGGAAAAGCTGGTATAATCTTTCCAGATAATGTTGAGGAGGCAGTGCCATGCTCAAGCTGATTTTGGGTCGTGCCCGCACAGGCAAAACTTCACAGATCATGAGCGCCATAGCCAGAGCGGGCAAACACCGCCCACAGGTGCTCATTGTGCCGGAGCAGGACTCCCACGAGATGGAGCGTCTGCTGTGCGCCACCTGCGGGGCAGCGTCCAGCCAATATGCCGAGGTGCTGTCCTTCACCCGGCTGGCAAACCGGGTGTTCCGGCAGGCAGGCGGTCTGGCAGAGCCTACACTGGACGCAGGAGGCAGGCTGCTGCTTATGTGCCTTGCGGTGAATGCGGTTCAGGACAGCTTGCAGGTCTATGCCCGCCCCTCCCGGAAAAGCGCCTTTTTGCAGCAGCTCATTGCCACGGCGGACGAGCTGAAAAGCTATTGCGTTCCCCCGGAGGAGCTGCTGGACGCCGACGAGGGAGAGGGACGGCTCCACGATTTGGGACTGATTCTCTCCACCTATCAGGCCATGGTGTCCCGTCAGGCGTTGGACCCCAGAGACCGGCTCACCCGGCTGGCGGAGACGCTGAGGGACTGCAAATGGTTTGCGGATAAGGACGTATATCTGGACGCCTTTACCGATTTTACCCCTCAGCAGCAGTTGGTGCTTGTCCCCATGCTGGCGCAAGCCCGCAGTGTCACCGTTGCCCTCACCTGCGACACATTGGAAGGAGAGGGAGAAGGAGTATTCACCGCCTCCCGCCGCACCGCCCTGTGGCTGATGGAACTGGCCAAGATGGGCAGAGGCGGTCTTGCATACGAAATCCTTCCGGGCAGAAAGGACGGGGCGGGAGACTGGCTTACCCACATGGAGAGGCATCTGTTCTCTGACGGGACACCCTGCGAACAGCCGGGACAGGGTATCACCCTCTACCGGGGCGAGAGCCCCTACGGGGAAGCGGAGTGGGTTGCCGGGGAGATTTTGCGTCTGGTGCGGGAAAAAGAATGGCATTTTCGGGATATTGCGGTGTCCTGCCGCACGCTGGGAGATTATGAGGCGGCATTGGAGACGGTGTTTCGCCGGTATCAGATTCCCCTGTTTCTGGGGCGAATGGACCCCATTCTGGACAAGCCTGTTCTCTCTTTGCTGACCTCCGCCCTTGACACGGTGCGTAATCACTACGAATACGAGGATGTGTTCCGCTACCTGAAAACCGGGCTGGCGGGGGTCAGCCCATCGCAGGTGGATGAGCTGGAAAACTATGTGCTGTGCTGGCGCATCCGTGGCAGCGCATGGACAAGAAAAGCGCCTTGGAACTGGCACCCCATGGGCTACGCCCTTCCATGGCGGGACACGGAGCGGGAGCAGGTGGAGCGGCTGGACACCCTGCGCCGGGAGATTGTGGCACCGCTGGAACGGCTGGCGCAGCACAAAAGCGGCACCGGAGAAGAACTGGCGCAGGCGCTTTGCGACTTTCTGGAAGAGATCCAACTGCCCCAGCGGCTCAGTGAGCGCTCTGCCCGGCTCCGGGAGGAAGGGGCATTGCAGGAGGCAGAGGAATACCGTCAGCTCTGGGAGATTCTGCTGCACGCTTTGGAGCAGTGCGGCACCCTGCTGGCGGAGCAGGAGATGGAGCTGGACTACTTCTCCGAGCTGTTCCGGCTGGTGCTGAGCCAGTACAGCGTAGGCTCCATCCCGGTGTCTCTTGACCGGGTCAGCGCCGGGGAGATGGGACGGCTGAACCGGATTTCCTGCAAGGCGCTGTTTTTAATGGGGGTGGATGATGAGCATTTTCCCATGGTGTCTCAGTCCCCCGGTCTGCTCACCGATGAGGACAGGCAGATTTTGACGGGAAAAGGGCTGACCCTCTCTCCCACGGCGGAGCAGCGTCTGGACAGAGAGCAGACCATGGCCTATGACATTCTCACCCGCCCCGACCAGCTGCTGGTGCTCACCTGCCCCAAAAGTGTGGGCGGGGGAGAGCGCCGTCCGGCTGTGCTGTGGCACCGGCTGGAAACCATGTTTCCCGGTCTGAACCGGGGGGAGGAGCGATGGGAGAACCGATTGCTTGCCCCTCTCCCTGCGGCGGAGCTGGCGGCGGAGCGGGAGGAATGGACGCTGCTGGAGCATCTGGCCCAGCGTCCCGGCTGGGAGACGCTGCCTCAGCGGGTGGAGCAGGCGAGAGGTCTGCGCCGGGGCAGTCTTTCGGCGCAGGGGGTAGACGATTTGTACACCCACCGGGCGGCCATGTCCGCCTCCCGGATGGACAAGCTGAAAAGCTGCCACTTTG
This sequence comes from Clostridiales bacterium NK3B98, assembly GCA_000421005.1. Classification (GTDB taxonomy): domain Bacteria; phylum Bacillota; class Clostridia; order Oscillospirales; family Oscillospiraceae; genus Onthomonas. Next base: position 22,806 of record ATWA01000021.1, on the reverse strand, counting down.
CCTATTTCTGTCAGTACGGACTGAAAGCACAGCCCCGGCGCAGAGCAGGCTTTGATGCCCCGGAGACAGGCACCTTTGTCCACTATGTGTTGGAACACGTCTTGCAGCAGGCAAAGGGGGAGGGCGGTGCCGCCGCACTGTCCAAAGAGCGGCGGCGGGAATTGACCTCCGCCTATGTAGAGCAATATATCCGGGAAGAGCTGGGGGGACTGGAGGAGCAGACACCCCGGTTCCGGTATCTGTTCCGCCGGATGCTGCAATCGGTGGAGCTGATTGTGGACAACGTGGTGGAGGAGCTGCAAAACAGCCGTTTTGAGCCCATTCGCTTTGAATTGGGCTTTGGCCGGGGACAGGAGCTGCCCCCGGTGCAGGTGGAGGTGGAGGGCATTACCCTGTCTGTCTCCGGTTTTGTGGACCGGGTGGACGGCTGGGAAAAGGATGGACGGCTCTACCTCCGGGTGGTGGACTATAAGACGGGCAAAAAGTCCTTCTCCCTCACCGATGTGTGGCACGGTCTGAGCCTGCAAATGCTGCTCTATCTGTTTACCTTGCAGGAGCGGGGGGAGCAGGCATTTGGCCTGCCCACCGTCCCGGCGGGGGTGCTGTACCTGCCTGCCCGGGATGTGCTCATCAGCGGAGCGCGGGAGATGAGCGCAGACCAGCGCAGAAAGGAAGCGGACAAGGCATTGCGCCGCTCCGGGCTGCTGCTGCGGGATGAGGATGTGCTTTGGGCTATGGAACAGTGGGGGGAGAACGGCCCCCGGTTCCTGCCTCTGCGGGTGTCCTCCAAAGGGGCAATCTCCGGGGACTCGCTGGCCACAGCGGAGCAGTGGGGACGGCTGCAAAACCGGCTGAACCGTCTGCTGGAAGAGATGGGGAGAGAAATTGCCCGGGGCAATATCGACGCAGACCCCTTCTTCAAAGCCTCCGGGGAAAACGCCTGCGACTGGTGCGACTACGCCCAGTGCTGCCACTTCGAGGAAGGCAAAGGCAATGACCGCCGCCGCTGGCTCTATTCCGTGACCGGCAAAGAATTTTGGGAACACACCGGACAGGAGGACGGACATGGCAATTAAACTCACCGAACAGCAGCAGTCTGTGGTGGACAACCGGGGCGGAGAGCTGCTGGTGTCCGCCGCCGCCGGGTCGGGCAAGACCCGGGTGCTGGTGGAGCGCCTGCTGAACCGGGTAGAGCAGGAGGGGCTGGATGTTGACCGCTTTCTGATTATCACCTTCACCAAGGCCGCTGCCGCCGAGCTACGGGGGAAGATTTTACAGGCGCTGAACCAGCGTCTTGCCCAGCGCCCCCAGGACAGGCACCTGCGCCGTCAGGTGACGCTGGTGTACCGTACCCAGATTTCCACCATCCACGCCTTCTGCTCTGCGCTGCTGCGGGAACAGGGACATCTGCTGGATCTGGATCCGGACTTTCGGGTTGCCGAGGAAGGAGAGGCGGAGCTGCTGCGCCGGGAGGTGCTGGACACGGTGATGGAGCAGCGGTATGAGCAGCTCCAGCCGGGAGACGGTTTTTCCCAACTGGTGGACACCATGTCCGCCGGGCGGGACGACAGCCGGCTGAAATCCATCGCACTGGATATCCACAGCCGGATTCAGTCCCACCCCGACCCCCGCCGCTGGCTGGAAGAACAGCAAAACGCCTTCCGGCTGGACGGGGTGAAGGACGTATCCCAGACGGTATGGGGGGAGCAGATTATCCAGCGTGCCCGCTCCATGGCGGAATACTGGAACAAACGGATGGTGGATGCGCTGGATGCCATGATGGAGGATGAAGCGCTGGCACAGGCCTATTCTCCCAGCTTCTGCGACACCATGGATTCCATAGATGCCTTTCTCGGCGCTCTTGACCGGGGCTGGGACAGCGCCCATGCCCTTTGCGAGATTGCCTTTCCCCGCCTTGGTACCAGCAGAAAGATACAGAATAAGCGCCTGCAGGGGGACGTAAAGGAGATGCGGGAGCGGTGCAAAAAGCAGATGCAAAAGCTGCCCCAGCTCTTTTTTGCCTCCAATCAGGTGCTGCTGGATGATATGCGCCGGGTTCAGCCCGCGGTGGAGGCGCTGTTTGCGCTGGTGCAGTCCTTGGAGGAGGCATACGCCGCCGCCAAGCGCCGCCGCCGTCTGGTGGACTTTGGGGACTTGGAGCATCTGACCGTGCGCCTGCTGTACAGCGGGGAAAAGGAGATGTCTCCGCTATCCGCCCAGCTCAGCGACCGATACGCCGAGGTGATGGTGGACGAGTATCAGGACACCAACGCCGTTCAAAACGCCATCTTTGATGCCCTCACCCATGAGGGGCGCACCCTCTTTCAGGTGGGAGACGTGAAGCAGTCCATCTACCGCTTCCGCTTGGCAGACCCCACCATCTTTCTCCATAAATATCACAGCTTCAAACCGGAAGCCGGGGCAAAGGAGGGGCAGCCCCGCACCATCGTCCTCAGCCGGAACTTCCGTTCCAGAGAGAGCGTGCTGGACGGGGTAAACTTCGTCTTTTCCCATATCATGACCCGGCGGTTTGGGGAAATGGACTACACCTCCGACCAGCGGCTCTACCCCGGCATGGTCTACCCGGAGCATCCTGACGACCGGGTGGAGCTGGACTGCATCGACCTGAAGAACATGGAACAGCCGGAACGGGGGGCGAAAATCCCCCGGGATCAGGTGGAGGCGGACTTTGTGGCGGGACGGGTGGCAGAGCTGCTCTCTCAGGGCTTTCCCGTCACCGGGGGGGACGGAAAGCTCCGGCCAGTGCGCCCGGAGGACATCGCCATTCTCTACCGCTCTCCCGGCTCGGTGATGGGCTATCTGGTGCAGGCGCTGGACAGCCGAAACGTGCCATGGTCCACCGAAGGGGCGGAGGATTTTGTACACACCACCGAGGTGCAGTGCGTGCTCTCCCTGCTGGAAATCATCGACAATCCCCGGCAGGACGTGCCGCTGCTGGCGGTGCTGCGCTCCCCGCTGTACCATTTTTCCCCGGATCAATTGGCTGCCCTGCGCCGGGACCGGGAGGAAACCGATCTCTATGCCTGCGTAGTGCGCCGGGCAGAGGGCGGGGATGAATCCTGCGGGCAGTTCCTCCGGGATTTGGAGCAGCTGCGGCTGCGCAGCGTAGATTTGCCCTGCCACCGCCTGCTCTGGGACATCTATGACCAGACAGGATTGCTTGCCCTCTTTGGAGCCATGGAGGGCGGTTCCCGGCGGCGGGCCCATCTGCTGGCCTTTTATGAGTTGGTGCGCAGCGTAGGCACACAGGGACGCAGCAGCCTTTTCGACTTCGTCCACTGGTTCCGCCGGGTGGAGGAACAGGACGGAAGGCTGCCCGCCATGGGCAAGACCGGAGGCGGGGGCGTGCAGATCATGTCCATCCACCGCTCCAAGGGATTGGAATTCCCGGTGGTGGTGCTGGCGGGGCTGAACCGTACCATCAACCGCACCGACGAGCGCACGCCGGTTCTGTTTCATCCCAAGCTGGGCATCGGACCCAAGGGAGTGGATGGGGAGCTGCGGCTGGAATACCCCACCCTTGCCCGAAAGGCGGTGCAGCTTCGCATTGAGGAGGAGAGCAAGGCGGAGGAACAGCGGCTGCTCTACGTTGCCATGACCCGGGCCAGAGAAAAGCTGATTATGACCTTCTCCTGCGCCGACGCATGGAAGGAGCTGTCCGCCCTGCTGCCGGAGAGCGGCCCCAACCCGGAGCCTCAGGCGCTTCAGGAAAAGGACAGCGTGGCGAAATGGCTGCTGCTGCCTGTGCTGGCCAGAACCGACGCGCAGGCGCTGCGGATGGGGGAGCCTGCTCCCCACCCCATCTCCGCACAGGGGTGGGATATCCGCCTGATTCCTGCCCGAAAGCCGCTGGACAACCCACAGGAGACGGCTCAGGAAGAAAAAAAAGTGCCGCTGGATGCCGCCCTGCTGGATTGGGACTATCCTTACCGGGGGCTTGCCGATCTGCCCTCCAAGATTACCGCCACTCAGCTGAAAGGCCGCCTGCTGGATCAGGAGGCGGCGGAGCATACCGCCCAGCCCCTGCCTGCGCCGGACTTTCCCACCCCCCGGTTCCGCCAGCAGACCAAAGGGCTCACCGCCGCCCAAAAGGGCACCGTCCTTCACGCGGTGATGGAGCTGATTGACCTCACCAAGGCAGACACGGTGGAAGGCGTGGGGGAGGAGCTGGCTCGCCTCACCGCAGGACACTGGCTGACGGCGGCGGAAGCGGAGAGTGTCTCGCCGGAGATGGTCGCCGGGTTCTACAGCTCTGCCCTTGGCGCACAAGCCCGCTGCGCCTCAGACCTGCGCCGGGAGTTCAAGTTCTCCCTCTTTGCCCCCGCAAAGCGCATTTACCCCGATGCGCCTGAGGGGGAGCAGGTGATGCTGCAAGGAGTGGTGGACTGCTGCTTTACCGGACCGGAGGGGCTGACGGTGGTGGACTTTAAGACCGACCGGGTAAAACCGGAGGACATTGCAGCCCACAGCGAGCGCTACCGGGTGCAGATGGACAGCTATACCTGGGCATTGGAACAGATTTTCGGCGTTCCGGTGGCAAAACGGGTGCTTTGGTACTTCCGTCTGGGTCAGCTCTGGCAGTTGGACTGAAAAAAATCGGGAAAAACACAAAAAAGCGGTTGCAATTTCCAGCGGGGTGTGCTATCATAACTACTGCTTTATGGGAGACGGTACGTCTCCGGAGATATGGACATCGAAAGAGGTGAACAACATGAAGGCAGGAATTCATCCTGATTATCAGCAGACCACCATTCGCTGTGCCTGTGGTGCTGTCTATCCCACCGGCTCTACCAAGAAGGACATCCGCGTGGAAGTCTGCGCCAAGTGTCACCCCTTTTTCACTGGTAAGCAGAAAATGGTGGACACTGGTGGCCGCGTAAGCCGCTTCAACAAGAAGTTCGGTCTCGGCAAGTAAGCTGCAAGATAACCCGCACCGATGTTTCGGCGCGGGTTTTTGCATATCTTTTTCCGGCTTCAGAAAGCCGTATGGGGAGGACAGAGACGTGACAGAATACGAAAGAATGGTAGCAGGGTTGATTTACGACTGTGCAGACCCGGAGATCATGGCGGAGCAGTCTGTCTATATGGAAAAGTTGTGGGCGTTCAACCAGCTCAGTCCCGCTCAGGGGGAGGAAAAGACCCGTTATATGCAGGAGGTCTTCGCCCAGTGCGGGGAGGGCTGCTATATTGAGCTGCCCCTGCGGGCAAACTGGGGCGGCGCCCATGTCCATTTTGGCAAGGGAGTGTATGCCAACTCCAACCTGACGCTGGTGGATGACGGGCATATCTATGTGGGAGATTATGTCATGTTCGGCCCCAATGTGACCATTGCCACGGCCAACCACCCCATTGAGCCGGGGCTTCGCCGCCGGGGGCTGCAATACAATAAAGATGTGCATATCGGGGAAAACACGTGGATTGGCGCAGGTTCGATCATCGTACCCGGAGTACACATCGGCAAAAACGTGGTCATCGGCGCGGGCAGCATTGTCACCAAGGACATTCCGGACAACGTGGTGGCGGTGGGCAACCCCTGCCGGGTGCTGCGGGAGGTAGGGGAGCATGACAGAACCTACTTCTATCGGGACGAGCGGATTGATTGGGAGGCGCTGACGGCGCAGGAGGAGACAGTTTGACAGAGTTTGACAGCATCCGGGAGAGCGAGATCAACCGGGCGGTGCTGGTGGGACTGAATGCCCGCCGCCAGAGCATCCACGAGCAGGTCACCGAGACCAGCATGGCAGAGCTGGAAGCCCTGCTGGAGACAGCGGGAGGCACCTGTGTGGCCACCATGATTCAGAACCGGGAAGCCCCCGACCCGGGCAGCTTCATCGGCGAGGGCAAAGCACTGGAGCTGAAAGAGACGGTGCAGACGCTGGGGGCGGATCTGGTGGTGTTTGACAACGCCCTGTCCCCTGCGCAGGTGCGGGTGCTTACCGAGCTGGTAGGCGTACAGGTGATGGACCGGGCGGGGGTGATTCTGGACATCTTCGCCAAGCGTGCCCAGACCAAAGAGGGCAGACTTCAGGTGGAGCTGGCACAGTACAAGTATATCCTCCCCCGGCTCACCGGTATGTGGGGGCATTTGGTGCGCCAGACCGCCTCCGGCGGCAAAAGCCCCATCGGCACCCGTGGCCCCGGCGAGACCCAGTTGGAGAGCGACCGCCGCCACATCCGCCGCAAAATCCAGAAGCTGGAAGAGGATTTGAAGGAAGTGCGCCGGGTGCGTTCGGTGCAGCGGGAGCGCCGGGAGCGCAACGAGATCCCGGTGGTGGCCATTGTGGGCTACACCAACGCCGGAAAATCCACCCTGCTGAACCAGCTCACCGGTGCGGGGATTCCCGCCAATGACCGGCTGTTTGACACGCTGGACACCACCACCCGCACGCTGGACATCACCGACACCCTCACCGTCCTGTTGTCAGATACGGTGGGCTTTATCCACAAGCTGCCTCACCAACTGGTGGAGGCGTTCAAGGCAACGCTGGAAGAGCTGAGCTACGCCGATTTGCTGCTCCACGTCATTGATGTGTCCCGAGAGGACTGGCAGGAGCAGGCAAAGGTAGTGGACGATCTGATTCGGGAGCTGGGAGCGGAGCAGACTCCCTGCATCCGGGTTTACAACAAATGTGACCGCTTCACCGGGGAAATTCTACCCCACGGGGAGGACATCGCCGCCATCTCCGCCAAGACCGGGGCGGGGATACCGGAGCTGCTGTCCGCCATTGCCAAAAAGCTGGACAATGGAGTGAAGCAGGTGACCCTTCGCCTGCCCTATGACAAGGGAGGCATTCTGGATCAGCTCTACCGGGAGGCAAAGGTGGAGGCGGTGGAGTACGGCGGGGAGATTGAAGTAGTTGCCCGCTGCACCCCCAAAGTGCTGGGACAGCTGAGAGCCTACGTCTGGCCGCCGCTGCCGGAACCCAAGGAGGACTGGGAACAATGACCCCTTACTATATCCCCACCAGCAACAGCGAGACGGAGTTCACGGAAAAGCGCTCCCGCTTCATTGGACACGTTGCACATGTCACCACCGAAGAGCAGGCGAGGGGCTTTATCGCTGAGATGAAAAAACGCTACCACGATGCCCGGCACAACTGCTGGTGCTACATCCTCCGGGAGGAAGGGATTGTCCGTTACTCCGATGACGGCGAACCCCAGGGCACAGCCGGACAGCCCATGCTGGCGGTGTTTCAAAAGCAGGATATCACCGATGTGGTCTGCGTGGTCACCCGGTACTTTGGCGGAGTGCTGCTGGGTGCGGGGGGACTGGTGCGGGCGTACACGAAAAGCGCCAGGGATGCCATGGACGCCGCCGGAACCTCAGCGGTGCGCCGATGGGTGAGCATGGATGTTCCCTGTGATTACAGCCGCTTTGCCCGCTTTCAGCAGGAGACGGAGCAGATGGAAGGACTGGTACAGGAGGTCGTCTACGGCGCAGATGTCACCTTGCAGGTGCTGCTCCCGGAGGAGCGGGGAGAGGACTATATTGACCGGATTGTGGACATTTCCGCCGGGACGGTCACTCCGGTGGTAACAGGCGAGGCGCTGCGGGCAGTACCCATCAAGTAAAGGAAGGCAGGATGCGGCATGGATTGGAAACCTTACGAGCACAATGTGAAATACTACGAAACCGACCAGATGGCTATTGTCCACCACTCCAACTATATCCGCTGGTTTGAGGAGGCCAGAATTGACTGGCTGGAGCAGGTGGGCATCCCCTACCCGGAAATGGAGCGGCGGGGCATTATTATTCCGGTGCTGGGGGTCAGCGCGGAGTACCGCACCATGACCCGCTTCGGAGAGACGGTGCGAATCTACCCCAAGCTGGTGAAATACAACGGCGTTCGCATGGAGGTCAGCTACCAGGTGCGAAATGCAGAAACCAACGAGCTGCGCTGTACCGGCACCACTGCCCACTGCTTTCTCAACCGGGACTATCACCCGGTGGTGCTGAAACGGCTTGCCCCGGATTACGATGCCGTCTTCCGGGCGGTGTACGAGGCGTGCCAGCAGCAAAAATGACTGAAAAAGGAGGACGGCAGCGTCCTCCTTTTTTCCAAGGCGCTGCCGGCAAAAGGAAACCTTGCAAAAAGTCGCCCTTGTTGGATTGCCGAAAAGCGGGGGCAAAGTGGGGGAGAGGTCTGGTTAATAATACAAAATCGGATGAATACAACGGTGGATATTTGAATAACCCTTGCCTTTTTTACACTAAAGCACTATAATGACCACGCTGAGAAACAGCGTAATATTATGAAGAATTCAGGAGTGAGTAACATGAAGAAACTGCTTGCATTGCTGCTGGCGCTGACCATGTGTCTGGCTCTGGCCGCTTGCGGTGGCAGCAGCGATAACAGCGCTGCCCCTGCCGCAGAGGAAACCGCTGAGGCTGCTGAGCCCGCCGAAGCTGAGGCTGCTGCCGAAACCGCAGAGACTGCGGAGGCTGCTGAGCTGCCCACCATCGAGGCTGGTAAGCTGATTATGGCCACCAACGCCCAGTTCCCTCCCTATGAGATGATCGCCGACGGCGAGGGCGTTGCCGGCACCGGTCTGGAAGGCATCGACGTGGAGATCGCCGCTGCTCTGGCAGAGAAGGTGGGTCTGGAGCTTCAGATCGACGATATGGAGTTTGACTCCGCTCTGGTGGCCGTTCAGCACGGTCAGGCGGACATGGTTCTGGCCGGTCTGACCTACACCGAGGAGCGTGACCAGCTGATGGACTTCTCTGACCCCTATGCGCAGGGTGTTCAGGTGATTATCGTCAAGGAGGATTCCCCCATCCAGTCCGCTGACGATCTGGCCAACGCCGGCCTGATCGGCACCCAGCGCGGCACCACCGGCTACATCTATTGCACCGGCGACTACGGTGAGGATCACGTCTCCGCCTATGACAACGGCGCCGCCGCTGTTCAGGCACTGATGAACGGTCAGGTGGACTGTGTGGTCATCGACAAGATGCCTGCTGAGACCTTCGTGGCTGAGAATCAGGGTCTGAAGATTCTGGAGACCTCCTATGTGGTTGAGGACTATGTTCTGGCCGTGGGCGAGGGCAACACCGAACTGCAAACCGCTTTGAACGACGCTCTCAACGAGATGAAAGCAGACGGCTCCCTGCAGGCCATTGTGGACAAGTACATTACTGCGGAGTAATACGCAACAATCCGGGGGCGGCCTGAGCTGGCCGCCCTCTTTTTCAAAGAGAAATGAGGGGTGGAACCTTTGTATCTGACCAATGAAGCCACCGGGATCTGGGCAACCGGTCTGGGACAGGCATTTTACAAGAGCTTTATTCAGGCGGACCGCTGGAAGCTCTACGTCTCCGGTCTGGGCAGAACGCTGGAAGTGACGGCGCTGGCTCTGCTGCTGGGTGTTGCTTTGGGCGTGGTCACCGCTTTGATCCGTGTGGCCCACGATCAGCAGCGCTCCAACCGGGTAACGGTGAGCGGCGTGCTGCTCAACCTCGGTAACGCATTGGTGAAGGTGTATACCACCATCATCCGGGGCACGCCTATGGTGGTGCAGCTGATGATTCTGGGCTTCGTGGTCTTCCAGTCCAGCCGGAACTTCACCATGGTGGGCGTACTGGGATTGGGCATCAACTCCGGTGCCTATGTGTCTGAGACCATCCGTTCCGGTCTGATGAGCGTTGACCGGGGACAGATGGAGGCGGGACGCAGTCTGGGTCTGACCTATATGACCACCATGGTGCATATCGTCATCCCTCAGGCCATCAAAAATATCCTGCCTGCGCTGGGCAATGAGTTTATCACATTGCTGAAGGATACCTCTCTGATCTCTGTCATCGCCGGCAAGGAGCTGCTCTATGCGGCCAAGGCGGTGGCGGCGAAAACTTACGACTTTATGTTCCCCCTGCTGGGTGTGTCAGTGATCTACCTGCTGCTGGTGATCCTGTTCTCCTGGCTGCTGGGTATGTTGGAGAGGAGGATGAACATCAGTGATAACCGTTAAGCATCTGAGCAAGGCCTTTGGCGGCCATGTGGTGCTCAGCGATGTAAACGAGCACATCAAGCCCGGTGAAAAGGTGGTCATCATCGGCCCCTCCGGCTCCGGTAAATCCACCTTCCTCCGCTGCCTGAATCTGCTGGAGCAGCCCACCGGCGGCAGCATCATCTTTGACGGACAGGATATCACCGACCCCCATACGGACATCAACAAGGTGCGCCAGCACATGGGCATGGTGTTTCAGCACTTCAACCTGTTTGCCAACCTGACCATCAAGGAGAACATCACCCTTGCTCCGGTAAAGCTGAAGCGGATGACCAAGGCGGAGGCGGAGGAAGAGGCTATGCGGCTGCTGCGCCGGGTCAATCTGGAGGACAAGGCCAACGCCTATCCCGGCCAGCTCTCTGGCGGTCAAAAGCAGCGTATTGCCATTGTCCGCGCCCTTGCCATGAAGCCCAAGGTGATGCTTTTTGACGAGCCTACCTCCGCCCTTGACCCGGAAATGGTGGGCGAGGTGCTGGAAGTGATGAAGGAGCTGGCAGAGATGGGCATGACCATGATTGTGGTCACCCATGAGATGGGCTTTGCCCGGGAGGTTGCCACCAGAGTGCTGTTTATGGACGGCGGCAATATTCTGGAGCAGGGCACCCCGGGGGAGCTGTTCAACCATCCCAAAGAGGCCAGAACACAGGACTTCCTCTCCAAGGTGCTGTAAACTTTCCACCAAACAAAAATGCGGCTGCCCCTTTTCGGGGGCAGCCGCTGTTGTTTGCTATGGGGTTGGATTCAGAACCGCTCAGGGAGCCTGCTCCACAATGACGATTCTGCCCTGTCCGGTGGGCTCGGCGTAATCGCCGCCGATGGTGCCGCCCAGTGTGTCGATGATGTAGTCCATCAACACCTGATTGTCCAGCTTGACGCTGTCCTGCAGCACGGGAGCGCCTTCAAAGAAGGTGTAGCCGTCGCCGTTGTCAAAGAGCATATAGTTGTGGGAGGCAAGGGTGTAGGTCTTGGCAGGGTCAATGGGCTCGCCGTCTACCAATACGTTTTTCACCCGGCGCTCGCCGGAGATGCCAGTACACATGCTGTTCTCGTCAGCAATGCAGGGGGTGGGGATATCGGTGTGAATCTCATAGGTGAGACCGGAGACCTGCAGGAAGCCACCCGACTCTTCCGGCACGGCACGGGCGCCCCACTCCAGAGCATCCAGCACCTGCTGCCCAGTGACCTCGATGACGCACATCTCGTTTCCGAAGGGGTGAACCTTGAGAATGTCGCCATAGGTGACATCGCCCTTGGCGATGTTGGTGCGCACGCCGCCGCCGTTGACCAGGGCGATATCAGCCTCTCCCTGATCCCGGTACGCATCGGCGCACAGGTCGCCCAGATTGGTCTCAGCCCGGCGCACCATACGGATGGGGTTGCCGGAGGCATCGACTGCTTCCGGGTCATTGATGGTCAGGTCTACCTGCGAGGTGGCAACCACCTTGTCCAGCAGCTCAGACAGCTCCGCCTGTTCAGCGGCAACTGCCTTGCCCACTTCGTTGTCAATGCCCAGCAGGGTGACAGCGGAGTCGTCATTGGGCCAGCTCCAAATGCCGGTGTCCACAGAGCCGTCCTCAGCGGAGATATGGCTGTAACCGATGCAGTGCAGCTTGGTGCCGCAGGCGGAGCGGACCACGTCTTCGCCGTCCTTGTTCTTCATGACCACCTGCTCGGTGTCGTGCTGGTGACCGTCCAGCAGCACGTCAATGCCGTTGGTGTGGGACAGAACATCCGCATAGGTCCAGGGGCGGCACTCCTCCTCCATGCCCAGATGCGCCATCACATAGACGTAATCCGCACCCTCGCCACGGGCGGCATCCACGGCGGTCTGTACTGCAGCATAGAGGGCCTCGCCGCTCTCGTCCTGGGTAAAGCCATAGATATAGTTGCCCTCATCGTCCTGGAAATACTTGGGGGTGGAGCTGATGAGCGTCTGGGGAGTGGTGACGCCCACAAAGGCGATCTTCTTGCCGGCAACCTCCTTGATAATGTAGGACGGGAAGACCAGCTCACCGTTCTTGGTGAAGTTGCAGCTGATGTAGGGGAACTCGGCCTTCTCGGTCAGCGCCAGAAAGCCCTCTACGGTGTAGTCAAACTCGTGGTTGCCGGGAATGGCCACGTCGTAATGCAGGGCGTTCATCAGGTCAATGATGCTCTCACCCTTGCTCAGCGTGCCGATGGGCTCGCCCTGAATGGCGTCGCCGTCGTCCACCAGCAGCACCTCATAGCCCTGTGCCTCCAACTGAGCGCGCACCTGCGCCAGTCCGGCATAGCCAAAGCCCTGATCTACGCCGCAGTGAACGTCGCTGGTAAAGAGAATGTAGATGTCTCCATTCTTCTCCACGGCAGCAGGTTCCTCCGCAGGGGCAGCTTCCTCCGTGGGAGCAGCTTCCTCCGCAGGGGCAGCTTCCTCGGCAGGAGCGGCATCTTCGGTGGTCTGCTCCGGCTCGTTGGCGGGGGCAGCAGTCTGTCCGCCGCCGCAGCCTGAGAGCAGGCTCAGTGCCAGACACAGCGCCAGCAGCAGAGCAAAGCGTTTCTTGAATGCGTTCATTTGTACTCCTCCTTTGTCCGTGTAGGTGGGGGAGTTCCCTGCGCTCCCCCTTGACGCATTATAACGCAAATATGGCAGGAAGACAATATAATGTAAGAATTATTTAGAAAAGTAATTCGCCAAAAAGGACAGGGCAGATTGAAAACTTTCTGTGAACCCCCTTGCAATTTATGGAAGAATGGGGTATATTATTTTAGCACTCAGAGGAAAAGAGTGCTAAAACGTCAATTCAGAGGGCGGCGCTCCCGCCCTGTTTATGGAGGCATATACAAAATGGAAAAGCGTCAATTCAGAGCGGAGTCCCAGCGGATGCTGGAACTGATGATCAACTCCATCTACACCAACAAGGAAATCTTCCTCCGGGAGATCCTTTCCAACGCCAGCGATGCACTGGACAAGCTGGCATACCGTTCCCTCACCGACGATCAGGTAGGTCTGAACCGGTCTGACTTTAAAATCCACATTACAGTGGACAAGGACAACCGCACCCTCACCGTGTCGGACAACGGCATCGGCATGACCGCCGAGGAGCTGGAAAACAATCTGGGCGTCATTGCCAAGAGCGGCTCTCTCCAGTTCAAGCAGGACATGGCCGCCAAAGAAGGTGCAGATGCGGGAGATGTGGACATCATCGGCCAGTTCGGCGTGGGCTTTTACTCTGCCTTTATGGTGGCGGAGAAGGTGCAGGTGCTGACCCGCCCCTATGGCTCTGACAGCGCATGGCTGTGGGAGTCTTCCGGCACGGACGGCTATACCATCACCGAGGCGCAGCGTGACAGCGTAGGCACCGATGTGATCATGACCATCAAGGCGGACACCGAGGAGGAAAAGTACGAGGACTACCTCAGCGAGTACAAGATTACCGATCTGGTGAAAAAGTACAGCGACTATATCCGCTATCCCATTACCATGCTGAAAACCCATTCCAGACAGAAGCCCAAGCCGGAGGATGCCGGAGAGGACTACAAGCCGGAGTGGGAGGACTATCAGGAGCTGGAAACCCTGAACTCCATGGTTCCCCTGTGGCAGAAGAAGAAGGAAGACGTCACCGACGAGGAGCTGAACAACTTCTACACCTCCAAGTTTAACGACTGGGAGAAGCCCCTTGCCAGCCTGCGGGTGAGCACCGAGGGCAGCGTCAGCTATGAGGCGCTGCTGTTCATTCCCGGCAAGACCCCCTATGACTTCTACACCCGGGAGTACAAGAAGGGCTTGCAGCTCTACTCCTCCGGCGTGCTGATTATGGACAACTGCGCCGACCTGCTGCCGGAGCACTTCCGCTTCGTCAAGGGCGTGGTGGACACCCCGGATGTGAGCCTGAACATTTCCCGTGAAATGCTGCAACAGACCCGCCAGTTGAAGATCATCGCCAAGAATCTGGAGAAGAAGATCAAGGCAGAGCTGCTGCGGATGCAGAAGGACGAGCGGGAGAAATATGAGCAGTTCTGGAAGAGCTTTGGTCTGAATGTGAAGTACGGCGCTGTGGCGGACTACGGCATGGAGAAGGACAAGGTGCTGGATCTGCTGATGTTCACCTCCTCTAAAGAGGAAAAGGGCACTACCCTGCAGGAGTACAAGGACCGTATGCCGGAGAGCCAGAAGTATATCTACTATGTCACCGGTGAGGATGCCGCCCAACTGGGCAAACTGCCTCAGGCGGAGCGGATTCTGGACAAGGGCTATGAGATTCTCTACCTCACCGACGAGGTGGATGAATTTGTGATGCAGTCCATCGGCACCTTTGCCGAGTGTCAGCTCAAGAGCATCAACGACGAGGATGCCCTCCCCGAGACCGAGGAGGAGAAGAAGGCCGCCGAGGAGAAGGCGGAGAGCGGCAAGGCAGTTCTGGACTTCCTCAAGGAGACGCTGGGCGACAAGATCAAGGAAGCCCGTATCTCCAAGATCTTGAAGAGCCATGCCGTGTGCATGACCGCTGACGGCCCCATGTCCATCGAGATGGAGAAGTACCTGAAAAAGCAGGGCGCTGACATGGCGGGCATGAAGGCGGAGCGGGTGCTGGAGCTGAATGCTGACTCTGAGGCCTATGCCGCCCTGAAAAACGCCGTGGAGAACGACAGCGAAAAGGCGAAGGTCTATGCCGAGGTGCTGTACAATCAGGCGCTGCTCATTGCGGGCCTGCCCATCGAGGACCCGGCGGCCTATACCGATCTGGTCTGCTCGCTGCTGAAATAACAGATACAGTCACAAAATTGGAACGAGACTCGGAGCATATCCGGGTCTCGTTTCTGTATGCGGAACATGAGAAAAGAGGGGAAATCTATAACAAACGCTGTGGAAAATGACTGTTGACGGAAACCGGAAAAAATGTGATAGTAAACAGGAAAGCCACAGCATACCAGAGGGGGATTTTTCATGGGCGGTTTTTTTGCGGTAGCAGCCAAATCCAATTGCATTTTTGACCTTTTCTTCGGAACAGACTACCATTCCCATCTAGGCACCCGTCGGGCGGGCATGACCCTGTATGATAAGGACTACGGCTTTGACCGTGCCATTCACAACATTGAGAACTCTCCCTTCCGCACCAAGTTTGACAAGGAGACCGGCCGGATGCAGGGCAATCTGGGCATTGGCTGCATTTCCGACTTTGAGCCGCAGCCTCTGATCGTCCGCTCCCACCACGGCACCTACTCCATTATGACGGTGGGCAAGATCAACAATATGGACGCATTGGTGGAGGAGGTCTTTTCCGACAGCCGCACCCACTTTTTGGAGATGAGCGGCGGCACCATCAACGCCACTGAGCTGGTGGCCGCCATGATTAACCAGAAGGACAATCTGGTGGAGGGGATTCAGTTTGCCCAGCGGATGATCGACGGTTCCATGACCATTCTTATCCTCACCGCCAAAGGCATCTACTGCGCCCGTGACCGGCTGGGACGCACCCCGGTGGTGCTGGGCAGAAAAGAGGATGCCTTCTGCGCCAGCTTTGAGTCCTTTGCCTATCTGAATCTGGGCTATAAGGACTACCGGGAGCTGGGCCCCGGGGAAATTGTGGTCATGACCCCGGACGGGGTGACCACATTGGCCAAACCGGGGGAGGAAATGCGAATCTGCACCTTCCTGTGGGTCTACTATGGTTACCCATCCTCCCGTTATGAGGGGGTCAGTGTGGAGAAAATGCGCTGCGACTGCGGCGCTGCGCTGGCCAGAAGAGACAACGGGGACTATGACATCGACACCGTGGCAGGCGTTCCGGACTCCGGTATTGCCCACGCCATCGGCTATTCCAACGAGGCCCATGTGCCATTCTCACGTCCCTTTATCAAGTACACCCCCACCTGGCCCCGCTCCTTTATGCCCACCATACAGGAGCGCCGTGACCTGATCGCCCGGATGAAGCTGATCCCGGTACGGGAGCTGATCGAGGACAAGAGCCTGCTGCTCATTGACGACTCAATCGTCCGCGGCACCCAATTGCGGGAGACCACCGAGTACCTGTTTGACAGCGGCGCCCGGGAAGTTCATGTCCGTCCTGCCTGTCCGCCCATCCTGTTTGGCTGCAAATATATCAACTTCTCCCGCTCTACCTCGGAAATGGAGCTGATTACCCGGCGTATCATCACCCAGGAGGAGGGAGAGGATGTAGAACGTGCCATTTTGGACGACTACGCCAACCCTGACCACGACCGCTATCACAAGATGGTGGAGGAAATCGGCAAGAAACTGAAATTCACCTCCCTGCGCTATCAGCGTTTGGATGACATGATTGAGGCGCTGGGCATCGACCGGGACAAGCTGTGTACCTACTGCTGGAACGGACGGGAATAAGATGGAAGAGATGACCGTCCATATCATCGCCCGGATCCACACCGACTTTGCCAGCAAATTCGGCGTACCCCGGCAGAGCGGACTTGCCCCCAGTCTCCGGGGAGAGATCGTCTTTGAGCCGGAGTTCCGCAATGGAGATGCCCTGCGGGGGATTGAGGACTTTTCCCACCTGTGGCTGGTCTGGCAATTCAGCGAGGCCATGGGACGCAAATGGCAGCCCACGGTGCGCCCGCCCCGCTTGGGAGGCAACCGCTCTATGGGCGTGTTCGCCACCCGCTCCCCTTATCGTCCCAATCCCATCGGTCTGTCCTGCGTCCGTCTGGAAGGAGTAGAGCAGCGCAGCGGCAAGGGAACGGTGCTGATTGTCTCCGGCGCCGACCTGATGGACGGCACCCCCATTCTGGACATCAAGCCCTATCTGCCCTATGCAGATTGCCAGCCAACTGCCACCGGGGGCTTCACCGACGCAGTGGAAAGAAAGACACTGGATGTGGTGCTGCCTGAGGACATGGCGGCGAAGCTGGGAGAAGAAAAGACACAGGCGCTGCGGGAGGTGCTTGCCCAAGACCCCCGCCCTGCCTATCAGAATGACGCGGAGCGGGTCTACGGCATGACCTTCGGCGGATGGAACGTGCGCTTTACGGTGGAAGAAAACTGCGCGATTGTGCAGGAAATAACTGAATCTAAGTGAATACGCTGCAAAAAGGGACTGCCTGACAGGAAAGGCAGTCCCTTTTTGCGTTTGCAGTTTTCAGTCGGTGAACCCGCCCCGGAGAATCTTTCCCCGGTTCCACAGCTCCGCCACCTTTCGGGCGGCCTCAGCGCGTTCCTGTTCGTTGTCGTAGCCACAGGAGGCGGTCTGTCCGCCGCAGTCAGAGCAGACCACATACCAGCACCAGCCGTGCTCCTCCTCCAGCATTCCCACGCCGCCGCAGTAGGGGCAGTCCTGCAACTCAATCTCGTCTCGAATATCCATGCTTGTGTCCTCCTGAATCAGTCAAATTGTGTGCGCCAATCGGGGTCGTTCAGCGCATCAAAGCACATACGCAGTTGGTCTATGGTGGTTTTGGACTCGTCCAGCGGGGGAAGAGCGTCCAAGGTATAGTAACCTGCATCCAATGTTTCCTCGTTGGGGGTAAAGCTGCCCCCCAGAGGACGACAGAGGAAAAACAGATTGACAATGGAAAAGGCATAGGGCGGTTCATTGTGCCGGTCCCTGTCCTGTACCGCAATCAGGGAACAGACCTCCACGTCAATGCCCGCTTCCTCCCGGGTCTCCTTCACGGTATTGTCCGCCGGGGAGACTCCCAACTCACACCAGCCGCCGGGCATGACCCACTTGCCGGAGTTCTCCTGCACCAGCAGGATTTTGCCCTCCTGAAAAACGGCGGCCCGGGTGCTGACCCGTGGCGTTTGGTATCCCATGCCGCTGCAAAAGAGGTTGTGGATGAGTTCATCACTGAGCCCGGTTTTGGTGACCATCATCTCTGCGGCAATCTCCCGCAGGCGCTGATACCGCTGCCGGTCAAACACATCGTGACCGTAGTACAGCCCCGCCTGTGCAATGCTCTGCAATTCAATGGCCCAGCGGCACACCTGATCTTCTATCTTCATGATACGTCCTCCAATCGGACGGAGAAGGTATTCCAGCCGTCCTTGCTCTCTGCCCAGATTTTTCCTCCATGCTCCTGCACAATACTCCGGGCAATGGATAGTCCCAGCCCGTAGCTGTGATTCATGCTTCTGGCCTGATCCGCCCGGTAAAACCGCTGAAACAGCTTTTCCAGATCCTGCGCCGGGATAGCCTCCCCCTGATTGGACACGGTGAGCAAAATTCGGTTTCGCTCCTGCCGGCGCAGAGTCACCTTTGTCTCCCCGCCGGGGGAGGCGTACTTCTGAGCGTTGTCCAGCAGAATGTCAATGACCTGCTTCAAATGCTGATGGCTGCCCCGAAGATGAATGTCCGGCGCAATATCGCTTTCCAGTATGAGCCCCTGCTCGAAAAACACCGGCTCAAATACCATCACCGCATCATCTACCAGCTCGCTGAAATCCAGCACTTCAAAGGTCATTTTGGCGGTGCCGTTGTCCACCCGGGCCAGTTCCAGCAGCCCTTCCACCAGTCCCCGCATCTGGGAGGACATGGTGAGAATGCTGTCCACGAATCTGCCTCGTTCCTCCGGCTGGACATCCGGAGATTTCAACAGCTCGGCATTGGTGGTAATCACGGTGAGGGGGGTTTTCAGCTCGTGAGAGGCGTCGGCCACAAATTGCCGTTGCTGCCGCCACGCCTGTGCCACGGGAGCCACCGCCCACCGGGCCAGCGCCATGCTGATGCCCAGAAACACCAGAAAGCTGATCGCCCCCACCAGCGCACAGGTGTTGAGCAGGGAGCGCAGGGTGGCCTGTTCGCTGGAAATGTCGGTAAAAACGGTGAAATCTCCCCCGGGAGAGGTGCGGACGCAAAACCGAAGTCCGTATTCGTTGAGCACTCCTGTCTCACCTCCGTCTGCCTCCACCGCAGAGGCAAGGGCGGTGAGAAAGTCGGAATCCGTCAGATCATAGGCGGCATTGCCGGAGGCGATGAGGGTGCCGTTTTCCTCCTGTAAGGTAAAGAAGGGAAGAAGTACATCATTTTGACCCCGGTGGCGGGTGAATCCATCTTCGTCATCAAAAGAATCCTCCCAGTCTGGAAGATCGTCCAAATCCTCCCGGTCAGGAGGGCTGAGGGGAGTAAACCGCCCGTTTTCCCGCTCCATCCGCCCCTCGGGGAAGACAGACTGCATCATGGTAATGCTCTGCTGCTCCAAATCCCGGCGGGTGGACTGGTAGAGAAAGGCGAACATCACCAGCAGCACTGCGGTGACAATCACCATATTGATGACCACGAACTTGCGGCGCAGCTGCTTAATCATCCTGTACCTCCAAATGGTATCCCAGACGGCGGACGGCTTCAATTTTGATGTTGGAGCCGATCCGCTTCAGCTTTTTCCGCAGAAAGCCCACATACACCTCCACATGGTTCTCTGTGGCCTCAGAGTCATACCCCCACACCCGGGCGAGAATGGTCTCCTTGGACAGATTGTTCTCTCTGGATTGCAGGAGAAAGCGCATCACGTCAAACTCCCGGGCGGAGAGGCGGACGCTCTGGTCGCCGCAGATCAGCATACTGGAGGACAGGTCAAGGGAGGTATTGCCAAAGTTCACCTCGTCCACCTGATTGCCCTGCCGGCGCAGCAGGGCGTTGATACAGGCCAGCAGCTCCCGGGTGTTGAAGGGCTTGGTCAGGTAGTAGTCCGCCCCGGCGTTAAGCCCCTCAATCCGGTCTTCCAGCCCTGACTTGGCGGTGAGCATGAGAATGGGCGTGCCGCAGCGCTTGGAGCGCACCTCCCTTGCCACCTGATAGCCGTTCAGCTTGGGCATCATCACGTCCAGAATCAGCAGGTCATAGACCCCCAGCTCAGCGTATTCCGCACCGCTCTCCCCGTCGTAGCAGACCTCCACTTCAAAGCCCTTGCGCTCCAACAGGGATTTCAGGGAATCGGCCAGCAGCTTCTCATCCTCAATGACCAGTATTTTCATGAGATTCACTCCTTATCTCTCAAGCGTTACCAGTATAATACAAACCAACCCTGAAAGGAAGCTGAAAAACAGAAGGACAAAGCTGAAAAAGAAATTCCCATTCTTTCAGCAACATTTCAGCTTCGGCGTGTATTCTGTTCCCAGAGCAAGGGAACAGAAAATCCCGCTCCCCCATGAACAAACAGCGTCCTCCGGGACGGGAAAGGAAGTGAACAGGATGCAGTACCGACACGAGTGGAAGCATGAGATCAGCGCCAGCGATCTGATTACCCTGCGCCAGCGGATGCGGGCGGTGGCAAAAAGCGACCCCCACGCCATTGACGGCAGGTATCAGATCCGCTCCCTCTATTTTGATAATCTCTCCGACAAAGCCCTGCGGGAAAAGCTGGACGGCGTCAGCCGAAGGGAGAAGTTCCGCATCCGATTTTACAACGGAGACACCTCAGTCATCCATCTGGAAAAAAAGAGCAAGGTAGGCTGCCTTGGCACCAAAGCCAGCGCCAGCCTGACCGCAGAGCAGGCGCAGGCCATTGCGGAGGGCGACTTGGATTGGATGCGGGAAAGCCCCCAGCCTCTGATCCGGGAGCTGTACGGCAAGATGGTGACCCAGGGACTTCGAGGAAAGACCATTGTGGACTACCAACGGGAGCCCTACCTCTACGGCCCCGGCAATGTCCGGGTGACCTTTGACTACAACATCCGCACCGGATGGGACGTAAAGCACTTCCTCCGGGCCGACTGCATTACCATTCCGGCAGGCGAGGCCCCCATTCTTCTGGAAGTGAAATGGGACAACTGGCTGCCCGGCTGTATCCGGGACGCCGTTCAACTGGAGGGCAGACGTGCCACTGCCTTCTCCAAATACGCACAGTGCAGAATATACGGATAAAAAAGGAGCGATTCAAAATGACTTTCAGCGATATTTTCAAATCCAGCTTTCTCAGCAATGTAACCGCCGTCAGCGCCGTGGACATGGTGCTGGCCCTGGCCCTGGCCTTCTGTCTGGGTATGTTCATCTTCTTCGTGTACAAAAAGACCTACACCGGCGTGATGTACTCCTCCTCCTTCGGCGTGACCCTTGTGGCGCTGACCATGATTACCGCACTGGTCATTCTGGCAGTCACCTCCAACGTGGTGCTGTCTCTGGGCATGGTGGGCGCATTGTCCATCGTCCGGTTCCGTACCGCCATCAAAGAACCGTTGGACATCGCCTTCCTGTTCTGGTCCATTGCCGCCGGCATCGTGCTGGCTGCGGGTCTGATTCCGCTGGCAGTGTTCGGCAGCCTGCTCATCGGCGTGATGCTGCTTATCTTCGTCAACCGTAAGAGCCATACCAACCCCTATATCGTGGTGGTCCAGTGCGACGGACACGACAGCGAGACCGCCGCACAGAACTTCCTGAAGCAGCACACCCAGCGCTGCGTAGTCAAGAGCAAGTCCGCCCAGAAGGGCGCGGTGGAGCTGAATATGGAAATCCGCCTGAAGGACGACAACACCGACTTCATCAACGCCCTGTCTGACCTGAACGGCGTTCACAGCGCTGTGCTGGTGAGCTACAACGGCGAGTACATGGGATAAGGAGGATGCCACTTGTCAACGCATAAGCATATTGACCTGATCTGCGTTGTCGTGCTGGTGATCGCTCTGGTGCTGACCCTGCTGTTTATGAACGGAACCGCACTGGGAATGCAGGCGGTGGTGGACGAGGATGCGGAGGTCAACTCCGATTCCAGCTACTTCACCTCCGCCGACCTTTCTGCAAGCTGGGACAGCGCCAGCGCCGTCACCGTCACACTGGACGGGGACGGGGGCAGCGTGCAGGGCAACGGTGCCTACTTTCTGGACGGCGATCTGGTGATTGCCGGGGGCGGCACCTATGTGCTCTCCGGCACCCTCACCGACGGCAGCATTGTGATCGACGCCTATGATTCCTCCAAGGTGTATCTGGTGCTGAATGGGGTGAGCATCTCCTGCTCGGATGATGCCTGTATTCGGGTGAATCAGGCGGACAAGGTATTCCTCACCCTTGCAGAGGGCAGCGAAAACACCCTCACCAGCGGCAGCGAATACTCCGAAGAAGCATTAGAGGACAACACCGACGGCGTGATCTTCGCCCACGACGATTTGACCATCAACGGCTCCGGCTCCCTCACCGTCACCGGAGGCAATCAGCACGGCATCGCCGCCAACGACGATCTGGTGATTACCGGCGGCAGCATTACGGTGGAAGCCAGCGGCGACGCCATCCACGTCAACGACTCATTCCGCATCTGCGACGCCACCCTGAACCTGACAGCAGGGGACGAGGGCATTGCAGTGACCAACGAGGAAAACGGATACTTATACATGGAGTCCGGCACCGTTACCATCACCGCTGCGGATGACGGCCTGCACACCGCCGGGGACATCACCATCGACGGCGGCACGCTCACCATTGAGGCGGGAGACGACGGCATTCACTCGGACACCAACGTGCTGGTGAACGGCGGTACGATAAGCATCCCCGCCTGCTATGAAGGCATTGAAGCCCTTACCATTGAGCAGACCGGCGGTGACATCACCATCTATCCCACCGACGACGGACTGAACGCCACCGGCGGCAGCAGCGGCTTGGGCGGCATGATGGGCGGCGGCAGAATGGGCGGCGGCCGGGGCGGCTTTGCTCAGAACAGCACCGACACCACCACGGAAACCACCGATGCCACCTCTGACCAGCAGCAGACCTTTACCCCTCCCGATTCCAACAGCGAGAGCGGCGAAATGCCCACGCCCCCTGACTTTGACAGCGAGAGCGGCGAGATGCCCACGCCCCCTGACTTTGACAGCGAGAGCGGCGAGATGCCCACGCCCCCTGA
>ATWA01000020.1 GCA_000421005.1 Clostridiales bacterium NK3B98 | reverse complement strand
AGAGGGATGCTTGCATCCCGTTTCTTTACCCATTGCATACACAGCAGGCTATGTCAAGGCCGCTTGCAGCGATGCGTCAGCCGATGCCTTGACATAGGCTGATGGGTATGCTACCCATCCCACAGACCTGCTAACAAAAGTCAAGCCCTCAAAGCAAAAATTTGAACAAGAAAAGATGTGTATAACAAATCAAGCCGTTGAGCGCTTCATTTTTGAAGCGGCGGCCAGCCTCATAATGAAGAAAAAGGTTAGAGAAAGCCTATCGTGTTGAGATGCGCTTTTACGAGTGCATAATATCGA
The DNA here is from genome assembly GCA_000421005.1 of Clostridiales bacterium NK3B98. Lineage (GTDB taxonomy): Bacteria > Bacillota > Clostridia > Oscillospirales > Oscillospiraceae > Onthomonas. Next base: position 35,972 of record ATWA01000020.1, on the reverse strand, counting down.
CGGAGAAACTTATTGGCAGAAGCCATCATGTAAACCTTGTAGGGCTTTCCCTGCGCTCGCTTTCTGTCCATGAACTGGAACACAGGTTCGTCCTGTGGAGCAGTCTGAAGGTAGATGGACATAACGAGAAACAGCGTCCTGCGGAGAGCAGAGGAACCAACTTTGCTCATTTTCTTGTGTTTGCCCACAACCTGTCCGGAATCATCCGGGGGTGAATCGATTCCGGCATAGGCCACCAGCGCCTTTTTGGAATGGAAACGGCGCACATCGCCAATCTCTGCCATGAGTTGGGGACCGAGTGTAGGACCTACGCCGAACATCTTCATGACAACAGGGTATTCCGGCAACGAGGAGGCCAGTGAGAGCATTTGCTTGCCCAACTCGGCCAATACTTTGGAACATGCTCGAAGGGCAGAAACTGCCTGCCGCACCATGCACTTCACGGCATCGGTTTTGGGCATTGCTGTGAAGGCGGATTTCGCTGCGGTGTAGATTTTCTCAGCTTTCTGTTGTGAAAAGTGGTATCTATGCTTTTCACACCACTTCTGGTATTTTGCGGCAAAGACCTTCAGTGAAACTGTGCTAACACATTCTTGATGCCAGAAAGAATCAACAAAATCTACCCATTTTACACTGCCGTCGGTACGCAGAGGACTTTTGAAGAGCCGATTCACATTGGGAAACACGTTGTCGAGCAGAGAAATCAAATTGTTGCTGAGGGCTGTATTAACCTTGGAATACTGCTGGTACTGGCGGTAGCATGTCTTCAATAGCTGCCGATTCTCTTCCTCCGGGGCAAATTTCGGAAGTGAGAGCCAGCGATCGAGCGCATAATTGGCCAGTTTCACTGCATCTTTCTTGTCTGTCTTGGCACGTCTTAAACTGTTGTTTCCGTAGTCATGCACCAGCACTGCATTGACAACAGAAACATATAGCCCCGAGTTATAGAGCATCCAGGCAACGGGCATATGGTAGCTTCCTGTGGCTTCCATCACCACACGGGTCTCGCCTGGTAGGGACTTGAGCATCTTAGCCAGGTCGATCAGGTCTTTGTCAGTATGAGAAATCTCAAAGGGAGTGAGCACCACCTCGCCAAAGGGCCGCATTACAGCGACCATACTCTTTCCCTTTGCGATATCAATGCCTACTGCGTTCATTGTCAATCCTCCAATTCTGAATTGAGCAACCGGGTACCATCTTTTTCTCATTGCCGATTCAATCTATTGGGTGACATGAACACTTTAGGCTCAACCTGCTTAAACCGAATGCTACAACAGGGGGATGGCTGACAGTCTGTGGGGCGGATATAATAACCCAATAAAATGTAGGTCAGCCAGTTGCTCCCCTTATTGTAGCTTAGGCATGAAATGGAAAGAAGCCCAGCCGGATGCTAGGCTCCCAACCAAACTTATTGTAATAGAAATTATGATTGACCCATAATTATATCGAACTCAGATGAATGTGTCAAGCGGAACCAGAAAGGGGTTAGACTTATGGAAATCAAGGCGATTGACCACAATGTGAACATCCTTGCCATGCAGAAAAACGGGAAAAACTACGGAATGTGCTGTGCCTGGTGTACGCAGGCCGGTGCGGACAAGCTGATCTGCTGTGTCGGGCCGCAGAGCACCACCGGGCAGGCTTTGGAGAAGGGCGACATCGTCGGCTTTTCCAATCTGAATAAGGCCCAGATGATGATTGCCTTCCAGCTTGGCGACCTGCAGAAGCATTCCGCTGATACGGATAAGCTGGCGGGTGTCGATTATTCCGTTGACGATGGAGCCATTCTGATCAGCGGAGCAAGAGCCGAGGTGAAGTGTCAGGTGATCGACATTCTCCTCCTTTCCGGCATCGAAGCGGAAAACGTGCTCTATCTCCAGATGCTGTCTGGAAAGGAAAACGGCGGCGATGCGCTTCACATTGCCGACCTGCCGATGTGATATGCGGATTGATTTTAATAGCATCGATCCTGTGACGATCCCTGGCATGAATGGCGGTACGGGAACACTGACGGTGCGGATGGTGAACGATGAAAAGTACAGGCTCATATCAACGGTGCTGCATCCTCACTCATCCATTGGAACCCACGCGCAATAGCTGGGTGTTCATAAGACAGTTTTGAAAGACAAACTGATTTGGGCATCTGGCTGGCAGGGTTGGCAATAAAAAGGAAGATGATCTGCATTTTCATGTGCAGGTCATCTTCCTTTTTTACGGTATAGCGCTGTAATTGTTAATATGCTTACTTTTTTCTCTTCACCGGCACCCAGATCGCACTGTGATAATCCGGGTCCGTCATTTCTCCGTTTACACAGTCATACCACTCAACCGTTGCATTTCCGCTGAGCTCATAATCCGGATTGCCGGGCAGCCATTCTGAGAAGATTCGGGTGTTTACGCTTTGCAGTGTCTGAGGATTCGGACCGATGCAATCGAAAACCGCCCACTCGTTCCTTGGAAACTCGTAGACCACCATTCCCTCCGGTACCGCGCCACCCGTGTACTTGCCCGCGATCAGATAACGGAATTTGCCTCCGCCGATATCGTCGATGCAGACGCCATATTCCCCGATGCAGTTGTCCACCAGGGCCTGCTCATAGGGATTTGAGGGCGCATTTCCCGCATAAACACTGTTGGCATACTTCTCACAGGTTTCATTCCAGAACTTCGGAATTTCAGCATAAGCCGTTTCATTATCAAAAATCTTCTGGAAGCCGATGACTTTGAACGGAAACATGGGAGCGATTTTAACATTCATTTGACTGCCTCCTTGTACTGATAATTTGATCGTCAGGGGAAGAAAGACTTTTCCGACGGCTCCGTCACGGACCTGCGAAGGCGTCGCACCGTGAAAACGGGAGAATGCTTTTGTGAAGCTCTCCGGCGTTTCATAGCGGTACCGAAGGGCAATCTCGATCACCTTGTCTTCTGTCTCTTTGAGGTCCCGTGCCGCTTGATACAGTCTGCGGTTTCGCATGTATTCTCCGATTCCATAGCCGGTCATCAGCGAAAAGCCCCTCTGGAGGAAGAACGGGGAAAGATGCACCCGGGCAGCCACATCCTGCGCACTGATGTCGTCGGTCAGATGCTCTTCCATATAATCGATCGCTGTACGAATACTGCTAAGCCACTCCATCGGCAGATCCTCCGTCCCTTGATAGGATCATTGTATCTCTCAAAACGGAAATTGTCCTGTCATTTCCTGCTCGGATCTGTCCGGCCGTTATCCCTTTCGGATCGGGTGCCGGATCACCGTTTTCAGCTTTTCCGGCGCCACTTTTCTTGCGTCGCTCAAATAGATCTCATGGTGCATTCTTTGACTTGTTATGTCCAGCACATATCCCTGGGACTCCATGTATTCATGCATCCGGGCAACCGTAGCGGGTTCATTGTCATAGGAACCTACATGCATGCATTGAACGCACAGCCCCTCATCATAGGTTAGGAACTCTGCCTTCGAGAAGTCTGTCTTCTTTTTTCTTGTCGCTTCCCCGACGGCCCACGCAAAATCATCTGCGGTCACGAAATCGGGCAGACGGATCACGGAGATCCACTGAAAGGCATCTTTGTGCGCATAGTCAATGCCCTGAACCCCGTCCTGCCACCAGAAGCCTTCCAGCGGAGGAACGACGTAATCGAAATAGCCCTCGATACGGTGATCCCCCATTTTGCTCATCTTGATGGTAAAGGCGATGCCATACAGCAGCCCGATGGACTGCTTGTATTCGCCATCCTCCTGATTGGGGTCGCCCTGTCCTCGAACGGCGATAAAATTCATGGGCGGAACGGTTACGATGCCGGGTTTGTTCTTTGGCATGTAGAATTCTTTATATTCTTTTTTGAAATCAAAAGCCATTGCTCTGTCCTCCGAGTTTGCTATATCTTCTCTGACAAGTTTACCGGGATGGGCGATGGCCCCGGCCTTTATCAGACCGGGGCAACGAATCCCCTTGCAATAACTAAATCCCCGCGCGCATGAAATGCGCGCATGCGAAACGCTGTTTCGCATGAAAAACACAGAATAATCTGTGTTTTTCGGGGATACCGTTGCAACGTCGTCTCCAGCTGACGCGCGTTGTGCGTCAGCTGCGGGCTATTGCCCGCTTACGTCCGCCAACGGCGGACGTGGAGACAAAGTTATACTTTATTTCTTCTTTACCGGATAACAGATCTCCGTCACGAACTCGTCTGGGTTCTGTGTCTCATGCTGACTGACGTGATAGATGTTGAACATCGGCCCAGCAGGCTCGTAGCCGTTTGCTTCCATCCATGCGATCACCGCAGTGTAAACATCCGTGATCTGGGTGTAGCTGCCCTGGTAGGTGCAGCTTGCGACCGTAACCTCCGGCAGCGTGCGAAACTTCACGTGCTCCGTGTCAGGATAGCTGCCTTTGACGGTCTTCCAGGCCATCATCTCCACGTTTTCTTCCTTGTACTCACCATCGAGATAGGTCACCGCACAAAGGCAGGGATCGTCCTCCACGAGATTCATCCGGCAGGTCTCTTCTGCCAGCTTGCCCCAGATCATGCCCTCATCTTCATAGCGGGGGATCGTCATCCGGATGGTCGCGGCATAGCGTTCGGGGATGGTCTTGAGGGTTACGTTATAACTCATGTTTTCTTCCTTTCTCAGCCTTTTCCGGGCTGCGTCCAGAAGCGTCAGCTTGTGCGCCGTATCCTGAGAGAGGGCTTCCAGCTCTTTCTGTCGGATAGAAAAGAACTGTTCCAATTGTTCCCGGTCATCATAAACCTCAAGTATTCTGATGATATCGGCAAGAGAAAACCCCATATCCTTCAAAGCAGCAATACGACCTGCTATCGGGAGCTGATCTTCTCTGTAATACCGATAATCCGTGAAGCGATCGATCTCGGCTGGTTTCAGAAGGCCGATCTCATCATAGTGGCGGAGCATTCTGACGCTAACTCTGGACAGTTTTGAAAATTCTCCGATCTTCAGCATGGCGGTACCTCCTGTTGCTGTTTTTTGAGCTCGCGTCAAGCATAATGCCTGCCACAGTGTGAGAGTCAAGAGTTTTTTCCATTCATATTGTTCCAATCAGAATTCTTTCTGAAGAGGAATACCGATATTTTTCTGTGCCTGAGATCGAAAAGATGGTAAGATTCTACTCACTTATCGATTCCGCGATGGAACTTTCTGACAGGCACTTTACTGGCATGCGGACTGCGAGAAGAGCAGAACAGAACACAACTGCAAAAATAAAAAGCAGCTGCACAAACGGCACTCTCCAAGGTGTTCCCCAGTAATTTGTTATCGCAGCCTTATAGAACCAGGCATTCAAGGGGACACCGAGAACACAACCTGCGAAAAAACCTGAGACAGCATAGGTCATCGCTTCTGCTATTATCATCCTCATAAGCTGGCGCTGATCCAGGCCGATGGCGCGCATCATGCCGTACTCCCTGTGTCTTGCGGTGACGCTCATAGATATGCTGTTGATAATATTGAATACGGCGATCAGCGCCACCAGGGCCAGGAAGGCATACACAAGGACGATAAACGCCAGATAGGTGCTGTTCGCCTCTGTTTTGCTGGTGCGCCTGTCGCTCAGGCGCATGCCATCGTCCAGCAGCGCTCTGATCTCCGCCACAGTTTCGTCACCTGCAGAACTCTCAAGCTGCAAATCTATGACGGAATAATCGGCTGTAGCGCAAACTGCTTCAAAGGTCTCCTCCGAACAGATTACGGTGGGAATGTCGCTGCTGCTGAAAGGGCTATCCGACAGCAGGGCTGTGACACGAAGCGTTTTTCCCTTTAGCTCCAGGGTGTCACCCAGGTCGAGGGCATTGTTTTTCTCATATACGACCATCACGTTTCCCAGTTCCTGCTGGGTTTCTTCGACATCGCCACGCAGACGGTCTTTCTTTGCCCACTGGAGCTGAATGTCGTCATAGGAGATCAGGTCAATGATGCTGATGCCCTTGGCTGATTCCACATCCGCCTGGACGTACATGCGCCCGTAGGCGTATTTCACGCCGTCTACTGCACGTAGCTTTTCGGCAAACGGCCTGTCAAGCCCTGCCGCATAATCGTCGTAATAGACGCAGAGGTCCGGTGTATAGGGCTTGTTAGAGGTCAACGCATTACCGACCCAGTCGATCATGACGGAGAAGGACAGGAATAGGATAATGCTCAGCGCAAAGGAGCCTGTCATCAGCAACAGGTTCTTCTTTTTTGACACCCCATGGTGTACACCAAGAGAAGTATCCACCTTTAGGATTGCCGTACTCAGCGATTTCCCGGAAAACGCAGCGGTCTGATTTCCGGAAACCGCTGCAATGGGAGATACTCTTGCGGCTCGTTTTGCGGGAGATGCGGCGGACAACAGCACGGTGACAAAACCGACCAAGGCTCCCAGAACAATACCGATTGGACTGATTCTACCCACTGGCATCTGTTCCCACTCCCCGCCAATTCCGTAGGCCAGAACAGCGCAGATGCCCCAGCAGGCCACAATGGAGGCGGCAACACCGATGGGGATGGCCGTTTTCAGCCAGGTAAGGGCCTCCCGTGTGACGATGCTTCGGACCTGCCTTTTGCTGGCGCCAATACAACGCAGCATCCCGAAAAAATGCGTCCGCTCTGCGATATTGGCGTTCATGCTGCCGGAGATCATAAACACCCCGGCCATCACCACCAATAGGACCAGCACGGCGGAAATGCCGTAAAGCCCCACGATATAGTTGCTGGTGCTCATACCCATGATCCCCAGAAGGGCGGCGTTTTCCCCGATATTCTCATTGGTCCACCCGTGGGAGGCCTTCAACTGGGCAATCGTGCTTTTGATCTTCAGGCTCTGCTGAAACTGAATATAGTACTGACTCTCCCGCTGCTGGCCATTTACCGCAGCCAGCGTTTCAAACGTGGCGTAATCCAGAACAGCAATCACCGCATCCGAGGCCAGGCTCTGGGATGTGTCAGCGACGAATCCGCAGACCGTGTAGGAAAATGCGCCGGAGGGCGTCTGAAAGGCCACAGACTCGCCGATGACATACCCCAGGCTGTTCTTTGCGTTGATATTGAGCAGCACCTGGGAATCATTTTCAGGAAAGCGCCCTTCCTTTAGCGTTCCAACCATCATGTCATCAAAAAAGGATGGTTCTGTACCGATCACGCACAGCGGATGCCCGTCCAGATAGAAATCCTGATCCAGATTGTAATTGAACGTATCATACCAACAGCCAGCTCTCACATCCGCTTCATTCTGAATGCCTTCCGCATCTTCTTTGGGAACATGATTCAGAACGATGTGCCAGTTGCCGTGATCCCTGATCAGCTTCTCTTTCATATGTATGTATTCAAAATCGACCATGCTGAATACGGAAGAAACAAGAAAGATTGCCAGAATAATGCAGATAATGGTCATTCGGCTCTGACGCCGGTTGTGGCGTGCGTTAATCTCTGCAAGCTCCAGGTAGTTTTTCAATCTGAGTACCTCCCGAGATCGGTGACAACTCCATCACTGACCCTTAAAATGCGGTCGGCGGACTGGGCGATGCTCTGGCTGTGGGTGATCATCATGATCGTCTGCTCGTACGTTCGGGAGGCTTCCCGGAGCAGCGTAATCACTTCGCTGGTGTTGCGGGAGTCCAGGTTGCCAGTGGGCTCGTCCGCCAGAATCAGCGCCGGACGGGTCATCAGCGCCCTGCCGATGGCCACACGCTGCTGCTGTCCCCCAGAGAGCTGACCGGGCAGATGGCGTCGGCGTTCCTGTAGGTTCAAAACCCGCAGCAGCTCCTCCAGATACTCCTTGTCCGGCTTCTGATAGTCCAGCAGTACAGGGAAAATGATGTTCTGCTCCACCGTCAGCTCCGGAATCAGGTTGAAGCTCTGAAAGATAAATCCGATGTTCCGGCGGCGAAAGACGGTCAGGTTACGCTCCTTCATGGAGAAAATGTCTTTGCCGTCGATGAACACCTTGCCGGACGTCGGGGTGTCCAGCGCCCCGATTATGTTCAGCAGCGTGCTCTTGCCGGAGCCGGACTCCCCCACAACTGCAACAAATTCGCCCTTGGGGACGGAAAAGGAAACGTCCTGCAAGGCGCAGACGGCGGTTTCGCCGGTTCCGTAGGTTTTGGAAAGATGTTGAACCTCTAACAACTCCATATTGTTTGAAACCTCTTTCTGTGTTGTTATAGAAAGAGTAACACGCCGCGCCTACTCTGATATGACACGCAGCCTACATTTTTGTAGGAATCGGAAGATTGACGCGAAAAGTTGTGCCGACGCCCAGCTCGCTTTCCACTTCAATGCTGCCGCCGTGTGCCTCTATGATCGCTTGTGCCAGCGGTAATCCCAACCCAATGCCCTGGGTATCTGTGGAGAAACGGCTGCGGTAAAAACGTTTGAAAATATAGGGCAGGTCCTCCGGGTGGATGCCGCTTCCGTTGTCGCTTACAATGATCTGGACGATTGACGCAAACGACCCCCACTCGACACGGATCACAGCTCCGCTCTCCGTGTGGTCGAATGCGTTTTTCACGATATTACTGATGGCCTCGGTAAGCCATTGCCGGTCACAGCAAAAAACCGCATTCTCATCCCCGGAGAGCAGGAGCGATTTGTTCTCCCGCTGGGCCTGAGATGCGAAATGCCGCTGGATGTACCCCATCATATCTGAAACGTTCTGCTCCGCCTTCTCCAACACCATCGTTCCGGCGTCCAGCTTTGTGATTTTCAGCAGATTCTGGACAAGGGTTTCGATTCGGTCCAGCTCCTGTTCGGAAAGCGAGGCAAACTCCAGGACCGTGGGCAGACTTTCCCCTTCCTCTCGTATCAGTCCGTTGTAGATATTCAGGGCCGCCAGCGGTGTTTTGAGCTGGTGGGAGATATTGGAGATCATACTCTTCAAAAATTCTTTCGTGCGCCTCTCATTCTCCGTGTGGGCGTTCAGAATAGCCGAGAGCGAATTGATCTCATGGAAGAGCCGATATTGCTCCCCCTCCTCGTCACATTCGATCCGTGCGTCTTGATCTCCGGCGATGAATGCCCGAATCTGCCCCACGGCATCCTCCAGCATACGGTTCTGTTCCTGGAAATAGCAGACCAACAGGGCAGCGACAGCACCCACCATACAGAGCGCCAGCACCAGGATATACAGCGCCCCATGTCTTACGCGAAACCCCGCGCAGGCGGCAGAGAGGATTGCAAACACGACGAGTACCGAGAGGATGCCGACAAAAAGCCGCCTGTTTTTTCGATTGACAAGTATCTTCCTCATACGTCTCGCTCCAGAGCGTTCCATTTGTACCCCATGCCGCGCACGGTCACAATGCAGCGAGGTGCGGAGGGATGATCCTCGATCTTCATGCGGAGCCTTCGGATATAGACAGTCAGGGTGCTTCCGTCAATGTAATTTCCGTCACAGTCCCAGAGTCTGTCTAAAATCTGCTCCGGTGAGAGAACCATATCGGGATGCTCCATAAACAAGCATAACAGCTTGTATTCATTGGCGGTCAGATCGAGCAGGGCGCCGTTTTTATAGACTTCCCGTTCGAGTTTCCTGACCCTGATCCCGTTGGAGACAAGCTCAGTATCGGCCTGATGGAAGTTTTCACTTCTTCGCAGCAGCGCATTGACCCGTGAGAGTAAAACGGCCAGCTTAAACGGCTTTGTGATATAGTCGTCCCCGCCGATGTCCAGCCCCATGATGATGTCTGTTTCTTCATCTGCCGCCGTTAGAAACAGGATCGGCACCTTAGAGCTTTCCCGAATCTTCCGGCACAGGTCGAACCCAGAGCCGTCAGGCAGCATTACATCCAGCAGCACCAGATCGTATGTGCCGTTTTCCCATAGCCGCTCCGCTTCCTCCCTTGTCCTGGCGACCGTCAGTTCATACCCATGCTTTTTGAGCGCGAACGACAGACCGCTTATCAGGCTCAGATCATCTTCCACAAAGAAAATATGTTTCACGGCATTTCCTCCTGTTGTCTGAACATCCCTTCTCCCCCGCGTGGAACCGGAGAAATCAACGGCAAAATAATCGTTTTCCACAATCGCATATACGAAGGTTCCAGCTGTGACGGGAATTCAAACAAATCATCATAATCGGATTCCCGGAAGGAACGCAAAATCAACCGTTCTGTTCAATTTCATTCACGTTCATTCTGAATCATCTCTACCAATCCCGATTTATCTGCCTCTGTGCTTTTCTTTTTTCTTTTGCTGCTTCAGCGCAAACAGTCGTTTGGCCTCTGCCAGCTTCTGCTCCCGGCTTTTTTCTTACGTTCCAGCTTGTTTTGCTCCAACTGCATCTGCAAGGCCTGCTGCGACTTTGTGCCGATGCCGGTGCGCTCCAACTGCTTCCTTGTGTTGCGTTGGCGACGCTTGGGATTATCTGCGCTCTTCCGCAGCCCGGCATCAACCGTCTGACTAAAGGAGAGCTCCGTATAGTGCCGGAGAATGAACGTATGCACCTCATAGTCTTTCGGTTCCCCACCGAAGGTGACCTTGCAGACGGAGAGCTTTCCGTCCTCAATGCGTTCAAAAACGCCCACCCAGAAGGGGTCGTCAAAGTAAACCGTCAACCTTGCTTCCATGGATGAAATGTTACCGGTTGGTTCTTCATTGTTATCTTGACCCTTTCTCGTCCCCGTTCCCGATGCCCATCACCGCCCACCGGAAGAACGGCAGCTTTGAGATGACCGCCCCCAGCAGATAGCCGCTCCCGAAACCCGCTGCGAGGCTCAGCAGGTAGATTGCCGGAGCCGGCAGCAGTCCGGGCTTTGCCACAAACAGACCCACGGCGGAGATACCCAGATAGTGAAACAGGTACAGGCCGAAGCTCCGCAGGCGCATCCACTCGGTGAAGCCGTTGCTGATGTCTGCGTACTTCGCCGCGCCGCCCAGGATGGCCAGACAGGCAAACCAACCGTAGGAGGTGAACAAAGCGCTGCGATTGACCGGCGCATCGGCGTAATTTTGTCCGAAAAAGCAGATACAGAAAGCCGCTCCCAGTGCAGCAGCGACGAAAAGCAGGGGAAGAAACCACTGTTTCAGTACCTCAATCACCTCATCATGGGAGAAAACATAGTATCCCAGCAAAAACACAAAGAAATAGAGTCCCAGTCGGTACACCAGAATGATTGGCGTATTCAACACCTGAGCCGCACACCAGACTGGAACAGTTAGAGAGACCAGAACCGTCAAACCCGCCTTTCCAACAATGCTCCACAGGCGATCCTTCTCCACATTCCGAATCAGGACCAGCAGCAGAGAGAAGACCCACAGCAACTGGATGTACCACAGCACCCCGATTCCGCTCAGCACGCTGATAAACAACTTAGCCGGAAGTGGAAGATTCGGATTCCTCTCAAATAAACCGCCCAAAGAGACGTTGACATAGCCCTGTAAAAACTGAAAGCACACCAGCCCCACCGTGCAGGGCACCAGCAGCCGCCGGGTTCTGCCGCGCAGGAACTCTTTGTGCGTATGCTTCTCCAGACTGTATCGAGCGCTGATGCCAGATACCAGAAACAGCAGCTCCATAAACCAGGGATAGACGATGTACTGGAAAACATCGTAATACTGAACCTTCAGTTTTGTAATCTTTCCCACCACACCAATGATACCCTCGGCGTTGTACATGTAAACTACATGATAGAGCACCACGATCACAACTGTGCCCCACCTGATGTTGTCAAGATAATGCTTTCTCATAAGGACTCTCTCCTGATTTCAACCAATCGTTTTCCCACAAAATGCTCTCCATCCAAGCAACGAGACTGTTGGTTCTCTTATCAACGGCTGTTTTTTCACTGCAAGACAACAGCCCACACCTGTCGGCGCTGTCATGCCGTGTTCCGAATCCTGTTCTGATCAGATGCCCTTCCTGTACCGCTGCTGGGCAGAGAACGCACCTTTCCACAGATAGACACCCAACACTGCGTTGAATACCACCGCTGAAAATGTGCTGAAGCGTTCAAACAGGCCAAAAACCGATTTTGGCATAATCCCCGTGCCCAGCGCACCGATCAGCATTGCCGCAAAGCAGGCAATCGCCCAGTTGCGCAGGGAAACCATCCGCTCCTTCCTGCCCCCTATGATGATCAGCACAAGAGAGGCGATGGAGAGCAATACCACCAGCACTGTCACAACGATGTGCATGGCATTCTGGAAGGACGCAGCCCCCTGACTCTGCACCAGAGGAAAGAGCTTGTACCCCACCACGGTGACCCATTCCATCCCGGCGAAGCAGCTGATTCCGGCCTTCAGCGCCTTCGAACGGCATCCGGCAGCAGCGACGCAAACCGCCATCACAGACACTACTGCGCAGGGGCCGAACAGCGCATTCAGCCGCTGCGCAAGTTCTGCGGATGGGGCCCCAACTGCGCTCAGATCGCTGACCGCCATGCTGAGCCAATCATAGCCCGGATAAGCCAACGGCGAGAACACCACCATTGCCCCATAGGAGAGCAGACTGACTACCCCGAATAATCCCAAATATCGCAGCTTCATATGTCACCTCACCATCACACGTCGATCCAGTCCTGCGTCCTGTCAAATCTACGCAGGGTGCCGCAGCCGTCCATAGGGCCTTCGACTGCAAGAATCTTCTGACAGGCTTGGCTTTGTTTATCGTATTCCATTGTCAGTTCTATCAATCTCAGCATACTCATTTCCTTCTCGAGAAAAATGGTACTGAGAATCAGCACCACCGCTTCAAATGATGGTGCTGATTCCCATATTCCCTGTGTCAGTCCTTTTTCCGTAAAACAATTTTGATGAAATTCAGATACTTCCCGCCGCCAGCCTCCATAGCCTTGCGGTCGCCTACGGCATACTCGTTTTCCTGTTCGAGCCAGTCCGCCCAGACATTTTCGTTGGATTCCATTTCTTCGACCGTAATGATTTCCGCGCCGCTGCAACAGCTTACGATGCTTTGCCAATAAGCTGCGTCGTGCAGATACTCCAACTGCTCGGGCGTCCACGAAAGCAGCAATTCTTTAGGCAGATCGTGGTGGCAGTCTTTTTTCATACCGGGTACGGTAATGTAAATATACCCGCCTTTTTTTATAAACGGCAGCAGCTTTTGGTCAAGATATTCCGGATCACGGCCGAAATAGTTATAGGAATCGGTTGAAACCACCGCGTCAAAAAACTCTTTTTCAAACGGCAGCGCCTCTGCGTCAGCTTTTACCGGGACGATCTGCTCGTCGGTCAGCCCCATTTGGCGGAAGAACTTACGGTTTTCCTCCGGATCGCTCCATAAGTCTGCGGCGATCACCTTAAATCCGTATTCCTTCACCAGAAACACGCTCGTCAGTCCCTGACCGCTTCCGAGGTCACATACGGTCGCATCTTTGGGAATCTGATGATTGGTTAAGAGTTCTTCTTCGAGTTTGATGGGATTCGGACCCATAATCTTTGCCATCAGATCGGCGGTCAAATATTTTTCACTTCGTGGGTAATTCATGATTTCCTCCTTAATAGTAGCCAGCCCTTGATCATCAGAATCGCAAAACAGAACACGCCTGCATAGGGCTGTCGGGTAATGATAAACAACAAGCATGCGGTAACAGATAAAGCGATACCTGTCACGAACCGGTGCTGATTCCACAGCGGCTTGTCAAACCGGCTGATGATCAGCCCGCAGGCGCCGTTCAATACGGTAAGGCTGACGACAACGGCAAATACGATCTTGATCCAAAGCTGTGTGTCGCCCATTGCAAACAAAGACGTCGATTGCCCGCCCTCTCCGTTGCCGAAGACGGGAATAAACAAAAGCAGCGCGGCAAAAACATCCAGCACATGGCATGAGAGTGAAGTATATTTGCCGATCAACTCCTGCTTTTCATTCGCGGCAGCAGTAAGGATCTCGTTGGGAGAGATCAACTCGTCAACTGTTATTGAGAAAAAAGCGGCCAGTTCCTTGAGCGAGTCGATATTCGGGTATCCTCTGCCTGACTCCCACTTGGATACGGCTGCTCTGGAAACAAAGATCGCCTGCGCCAGTTCCTCCTGCGTCAGTCCTTTGCCTTTTCTTAATTCCTGCAGTTTTTCATTGAACTCCATTTTGAATCCTCAAATCTATCGCACTTACCGCGCTTTGGTAGAGCTTGAATAAACCAAAGCTCAGCAAAACGGAACCGACAATGTCCGTCGCCCAGTGAACACCCGACACCGCTCTGCCGAGCACCATGAAGGCAGAGAACAGGACGACGAATAGGTTTACCACCCGCTTTACTGTCTTTCTTTTCCATCTTCTGCCCACCTGAAACACAAGCGTCGGCATCACACTCAAAACCAGCAGCGTCGTGGAGGAGGGGTAAGAGGCCTCCAACGCTCCGCCTATCAGGATCGGCCTGTAGTTGATCGGGATCATCTCGAAGATCAGGTAGGCGAGAATCACCAGAATGTAATACAGCCCCAGAAGAAGGATGTCCGGATCGACCCGGATGAGGCTCTTCCTCCGGATGAGCTGAAAGACGCCGACGAATCCAAAGCCAAGGCAGACGGCAATGGGAACAAGTCCCAGCCAATCCGTAATCGTGTATATGGTCATATGCACGCCCGTAAGATGATGAAACCAAAGGTTGATCGCTGCAAAGCCGATCTTTGTTCCGTTTGGGCCAGCCGCCTGCACGTCAACGCATTGTATCAGCGCCGTCCACAGCAGGAATGCCAGCAGGAACCAGATTCCCATCCACAAGTTCTTCTTTTTGTTTTGCTTCATCTTCATTCCGTCCTTTCTGTCTGCACATCTGACGGAATCCATGATATCGAAGCTCTGTAAATCTCACAAGAAACGGCCTTTCACATCCGCGATACGAAGCGTGTCATGCGAAACATCGCTCAGTCATCCACGTCAAAACGCTGAACTTCAATTCGCGCCTGCGGAGAAGGCAATTGGTTTTCACTGCGATAGACAATTCTGTTAGACGGATACTGAAATGAACTGTCCGTTTCTATATTCATCGTGACCTCATGCTTAAAAAGATGATCGGTATTCAATGCCGGACAGTACCGTCAAAATAGTATGTATAGAAAGCATCCGGCTGCTCTTCCCCAGAGATTATGACTTTCACGCAGTTTTCTTCCCAGCGAACGCTCCAGTTTTCGGGATGAAGGACACCCCCGTCGTTTGCCACGTCAAATTTGTGTGTGGTAACAGTCTCGCCATTGCGCTTCAAAACAATTCTTGCATGTGAATATCCAAACGGCCAGTCCGGCTCCCCGACAGCCTGAAATACAATTTCATGCTCGCCATCCGGGGAAGTCGCTGCATCGATATCTGAGATTTTGTACCTTGTGACATAGATAAAACTGCCGATCAGGAGCAACAGCGCTGCGAGTATCACGGCGGCGATTCCGCAGACCCATTTTAATATCTTTTTTGCTTTCATTTTCCCCCTAAATTGAAAACCCCTCTCCAACACACGGCGAAAACCAGCTGATTCCCCACGGTTTCTGCTCATTTTTCCGCGGCTATCGACTGCGGATCCATGCTGCAGCCTCCCGCTCGGGGCTGTCAGTCAAGACATCCGGCGGGATCGGCTCCTCACAGAACACTTCGCCTGTGCGCAGTGCCACGTCCGCTCCGATGGTCAGCACGATCTGCGTTCCGTCGTACAGGCGGAAGATGGTGTTGGTGCTGGCATATCCGGCTGTCGGGGAGCCAAAACTGCGCACGTTTTCCAGTCCCCGGAAGGCCAGCAGCACGGCCTCGCCGGAGCTGCCTGTCCATTCGTCGGTCAGGATGGCGATGGGGATCGTCTCGGGCATTTTAAAACTCTCCACTGTCATGCCGCTTCCGCCCGAAAAAGCGCCGTTTGCCAGTGTCATGGTGTTCATCTGGCCGCTGGCATACCGGGTGCCCAGCAGCGGACCGTCCGGCAGCAGCGGGGAGAGCGCGCAGATCATCGGTGCCAGATCGCCGCCGCGATTGGCGCGCAGATCGAGGATCACACCGGCTGCGTCCTGATGTTCACGCAGCCAGGAAAGCACGATCTGCGTGTATTCCTGTGCCTGCTCCGCTCCCTGGGTGAATTCCGGGATCACAAGGGTCACGATGCCGGATTCCATGCTGTCGGTGCTGACAAGCGGAAGACTGATCGATGCCTCCCGGGCTTCTTCCTCTTCCGCCGGTGTGACCAGTCGGGAATGTTTGCCGCCCGCAGCGGAGAGCGCTTCACGCAGGATCGGCCAGGTGTCCTCATAGCTCTGCGCGGCGCGCAGCGCATCCTGTGCCGTCGCCTTTGCCTCTCGCCACTCTTCTGCAGAGGAGTAATACCCATTTTCCATAAAGGCAAGCGCGCGTTCCCCGTAAGCCTGCGGGCTTGGCTTGCGCAGATAGATGCCGAAGTTCGGCCCATAGAGCAGGAGAAAAGCGAGAAGCAAAGCCAGTACAACCGCCAGCAATGCGGCGGAAAAAATGAGGATTTTTCTTTTCATGGAATGAATACCGTCCTTTTTCCTGCGTTATCCGTTATAAAACCGAAGATACGTATTCAGATTCGACAAAACATATTCCCCGTTGTGACGTCCTGCGAACAGATGAATCTGCACGTCTGCGCCGTTTCGCTGCAGGATCCAGAACAGCTTTTCACAGGCACGATAGAACTGTCCTTCGTCGTCCTTCCCATCGTCCAGGAAGACCTGAAGCTTCTCAAAAGCATGTTGCCTCGCAATGGATACGGGGTCGTATTGCAGCCACATGGCCTCATCCTCAAAATAGCACTCGTCCTCCTCCGCGTACGACAGATCGACCGCCGGCATATGGCCTCCAAGCTTAGAGAACAGCTCCGAATGCCGCAGGCCAATGCTCAGAGCTGTATAACCACCGGAGGAAATGCCGCCGATGTAGCGGGCCGAACGATCCCGGATTGTAGGAAAGGTGCTGTCCACGAAGGGAATAAGCTCATCGAGCAAATAATCTTCATACCGCCCTTTGTGAACGACGCCGTGCTTTCCCTTGAGTTCCCTATAGTGCTCAGCGGAGTTGATTCCCCGGCTGTTATCCAGGTTCGGACAAACAATGCGCAAGGGTTTGATTTCTCCGGCTTTGATGAGCGCGTCCGTCGCCGCGTCCATTCCCAACTGCTGCAGCATCCGTTCGTCTCCTGTCCGGCCGTGGAGAAAAAAGAGAACCGGGAGAGCTGTTTTTTCAAAACCATCCGGGCAGTAAACCGACAGGTTCATCATCTTCTCGAGGAAGCGGCTTTCCACTTTTTCTGTAATCAAGCCCATGACGATCCCTCACACAGCACTTGGCCCGCCCAGCTCCAGCCGCATGAGCACGACCTCCTGCCAGCCGGTCAGGCGGGAGCGGAAGCCCTTCGGGTTCCTGCCGTACTCCTGGAAACCCACGCTCCTGTACAGGGCGAGGGCGTTTTTGTTCTCTGCGACCGCCTCCAGCTCCAGCTGGACATACCCGGCAGCCCCGGCGCATTCGATGCAGGCTTCGGTCAACGCCCGCCCGATCCCGAGACCCCAGTACGCCTTGTCCACGCTGATGCCAAACTCTGCACGATGCCGGATCTTTTCCTTTCGGCCGACACAGCCGATTCCAGCGCTGCCTACAAGGTTTCCGTCCAACTCCGCGAGAAGTTCAATCTCATCGGCACTATCCGTTTTCTCCTGAAGAAAAGCCGCTTCCTGCTCTGCGGTATAGCTGTGCTCTCCGGGGTAGGTAAGAAGAAAATCCGTCTGCTCGTGTGTCAGGTTAAAAACATCAAGGAGTGCCTGCCCGTCCGATGCCGTCCCGTTACGGAGAGTACAGGCTCTGCCATCTTTCAGTGTAACTGAGTTGTTATACTCCATCTTGAAGCCCTTCCTTTTGCTGATTTATAACTTCTGCGCCGATCTCGCTCAGCCAGTCCTCTTTTGAGATCACCGACACATGTGTAATCCCGTTTGCCTCATCCGGATAATCCATTTCCATAACGATTCATATTTGTTCATCTGATTCACCTAAAAGATATACATGGATCATACAGGGGTGCCGACTTCGATGAGATTGCCGTCCGGGTCATAGAATCTGACGACCCGCTGTCCCCAGCTGTGCGTCATCAGGCGATTGACGTATTCAATGTCGGGATAGAGTCTTTCCAGCTTTTTTACGAAGCTTTCAATCTCCGGTTCTTCAAAATACAGTTCCGTATGATTGCATTGCGGAAGAACGCGCCTCCCCGTAAACCGCTCCCAGTATTTCTCTTCCTGGAGATACAGATTTCCAGACAGTTCCATATTGCCGTCATGATCCCGAATCAACTCGTATCCAAACATATCCTGATAGAATCTCAATGCTTTCTTGCAGTCTTTTACGACGATAAGGATTCCTTTGAATTTCATGGTCTGTTTTCCTCCCGATCCCGGCTCCGCATATCCCGGGCTGCTATTCTCTTCCTGTCCGGATGAAATGGCCTTCCTGAATGGCGGCGAATGTTGCTGCCGCGCAGGCGACAATCGCAGCGTATTTCAGCAGGAGAACAGGAATCGTCAGCGGCAACAGGAAAAGCAGCGCTCCCGTCGCTTTGTTCATAAGCGAATGAACAGCCACAAGCTTCTTCTGCACGGCAAATCCGGAGATGATATTCACAATCTTTATAAGGGCAATGATTCCGATCCAAGCATACAGCCACGCGGGGATACTAAGGATCGGAAGCAGTTTGATCAGGCATACGACCACAAGCACAAAGTCGGCCATCGTATCCAGCCTTGCCCCAAGTTTGCTGACGGTATCCGTTTTTCTCGCCACGAATCCGTCCAGCATATCAGACAACCCGGCTGCTATGTAAAACACAGTAAAGGCAGGAGAGAACACCGGACAGAAAAGCAGAACGATACCGGCAACAATTCTGAAAAACGTTATGGTATTTGCCATTCTCCTTCATTCCTCTTTCAATGGAATGCAGGTAAAAGAGATCTCTCCCTTAGCCCGATGGCCTGTACCGGAGATATGGTAGCAGCCGGTTTTCGGAATCGTCAGAATGAAGTCTGCATTTTCCTGCTCAGTCCCTTTGTATATCAGTTCTTCGCCATTCTCTCCGACGATCACATCCACATTTCCTGAAGTATGTGAAATATGCACCTGTATCCGATCGCCTTCCGTCAGCTTCATTTCGGCGGATTCTTCTCTGTCCAGAATGCTGTATTCCATCCGGAACAAGGTCTCGCTGGAGATCCTAGAACCATCAAAAGCGCTTTTCCCCCACACCCTGACAAAAGAAGACACGCCGCCAACAGGATGGCGGAAAGAATGATTGTTTTATGTGTTATACCTCTTCTAATCAATGTCCGCGCCTCTTTTCCTTCTTCTTTTCCTGTTTCATTACAAATCGGCGCTGGGCTTCCGCTTCCCGTTCCTCCCGGCTGATCTGTCTGCGCTCCGTTTTCATCTCTTCCCGCTGTCTTTGAAGTGCCTGCTGGGATTTCGTACCGATACCTGTGTTCTCCAACTGCTTTCTGGCATTCCGGCTTCTTCTTTTGGGATTGTCAGCCGCCTGTCTGATTTCCGTTTCGATGGCCGGACTGAAGACCAGTTCATAGTAGTGGTGTAATACGTAATCCCACACATCATAATCCTTCGGCTCCGCTCCAAAGGTCACTTTACAGACGGATAGCTTTCCATCTTCGATACGTTCAAAGACACCAACCCAGAACGGATCCTCGAAGAATACGGTCAGACTCGCTTTCATTTCTCCGGATCACACGCCGCTGTTCACGATGGCAGCATATTGCTCTTCGGGAATCATGGGGGAAGTGATCTCTGCCAGCAGAGAAGCCTCGATTTCACCCTTTTCAGCGTACTGCCGTCCGGCCTGTTTGATCAGCGTAAGTCTTGGCACAGTCACAACTGCCGCTTCCGACACGTTGAACATAGGGCTTTCCGGAACGGTGATGATCGTGTGATCACCGGGGAAACACAGCTTAAACTGCATGACCGCTGGTTCAAAGTTATGCCTGCTGTTTGGAAAACCGCAGCCGCAGATCATGAGGTATCTCAAATGGCTGAAATCAACCTGCCCCACATGCTCGTATCGGTCGCCAACCTTCTGCATCACCATGTTGGAAAGGGGAAGCGTGCGGTCCATCAGGGCCTTCAGGGATGCAGGCATCCCGTAGCAATAAAGAGGAAAACTGAATAACAGAAGATCGCTGTTCAGGATCTCCTCCAGAATGGCTTTCATATCGTCGTTATGAATGCAGCTGCCGCCGTTTCGCATGCAGGAAAAGCAGCCTGTACAGTATTCAATGTGCTGATCGATGGTGTGAATGATATGGATATCCTGCGGTGCCGCTTCCTTCATGCCATCCAGAAATGCACGGGTGATGTGCATGGTATCGCTTTTGTCCCGCTTGGGGCTTCCGTTCAAAACAAGTATCTTCATTGGCGCATCCTCCCAAAACAGTTTCTATTTCACGTCAAGGACCTGACAATCTCTTCCGCAAGGGCTGCAGGACTCTTGTTGCTGCTGTCAATACACAGGTCATATTCAGTCTTTGGATAGAGAAATTGGGCAGATACCTCTGCGGAGCCGACACACCGGTCACCCCGTTCGGCCTCCCGCCGACGCAGCATCTCGACGTCACAGCTGACCAGAATGGTCGATGATCACCGTTTTGCCGTCCTGCAGCGCTGCTGCAATATCATAGCTGAGAGCGTTCAACCAAATAAGTTTACACGCTCTGAGTTTATCAGTATCTTTTCCGTTTCTTCCATGTCCCTTTCAATCAGCGGACGCATACTGTCTTTGTATTTGGACAAATCTGCGCTGCGCAGAGCAGACAGAATTTGCGGGATATACTGCGGCCTTGCCAGCCCCACTTGAGCAAGTGCCTTCACGCATTGTCGGGCGGTGATTGGCTTATCATCGGTGATGTGTTTCAGATAATCCGGCAGGATGAGATCGAATCGGTTTTCTTCATCCCACTGTGCGTTTGCCGCAAGGATATACAAAGCTCGATTTCTTACCAATGACTTTGGATGGTCGAGCAACGAAGCAACATCCTCAAAGTATTCATACCATTCATCTGTATCACGGCTTTCTGCAACAATTCTATCAGTAAAGGCACAGGCATATTTATCTTCTTTTGATGTAAGCTTCTGTACGATGTTTTCTTTCATATCAATTGATAATTCATCCCATGTAAATGGCAAGGTTCTTGACTTCACAGCCCTTGTCCGTGTAGTAGGCAAGCATTTCCGGCATCTTCTTCAAGTCATAGCTGGTGACGCAGTCGGAGATGACATGCACCGTATATCCCGCCTTGGTCATATTGAGACAAGTGGATTTCACACAGGCCGTGGCATCAGCACCGGTAATTTAAAACTCCCTGATATCCTTTGACCGGATGAATTCTGAAAACGCCTCGCTGGTCAAAGCGTTGGCCTTTGTTTTCACGAAGATATGATCCGAGACGATCTTGAGCTCCGGCACAAGCTCTGCTCCTTTTGTATCCGGTTTGAAGGTACGGGTTCCAGCGGACAAATTGTTGTGCTGTATATACACAATTTCCATGCCGCTTTCCGCCGCCCATTCGACGGCGGCATTCAGTCTGTCAATGATGTCCCTGTAGTGCTTGGTGATATCATTCTGTATATCGATGACAACAAGGGCTTTATGGTTCATGTCATTTTCCTCCAAGGCGTTTGATGCGTGCAAAAGCGCTTTGGCACCAGGCAAATAGAGAAGTGAAAGCCTGATCGAAATCGTAACCGTCCGGCAACTCAGCCATTTCCAGAACGATCCGGTCTTCCTCCGTAACCGCTTCCTTCAGATCCGTCTTGCGCAGGATAAAGCACCCGCTTTCCAGAAAATGCAGATTCTGGATCAGATAAAACATGCTTTTGCAGATGCCGCGAAACCTGGCGGCGTTCGTGTCCCTGTCCGCGTGAATATAGCGGTGGCAGAGTTCGTGATACAGATTCCCCAGGCTCAATTTGACATAGTTGATTTCGTCTTCCCGAGTCGCGGGCGGAAGATAATCCGTCAGGTTGCCGACCAGGTCTTTCGTCGTCTGGCGCAGCTGGCAGACCTCCAGGGGACTCCAGCGCTTCATCTCGTCTTTCCCGCAGATGAAGCCGCAGGATTTCTCATAAGAACCGATTTCCTTCAGAATTCCACGGTATGTATCCATATCCCTCACGGAAAACCGATCAAGGATAACCATGATGTCGATATCGCTGTTTTCATGAGCTTCACCGCGCAGCCAGCTTCCCTGCAGCCCCACGTACAGCAGGCGCTCTCCGAACGCCGACCGGCAGTTCAGAATCAGATCAGCCAGGTATTTGTCCAGATCAAACATGGTTACTTCACCCCATAGGTCGCAATAAAGTGCCGGCTGAACGCTTCGATTTGCGCGATCGCTCCTTCCGTTTTCTCCGGCTCCCGGTCGCACAGGTGAATCAGCGCGGAGATCGGCGCGGTATAGGCAAAGGCCAGCATCTCAGGATCATCCTTCCGGAGCAGGCCCTTCTCCATCATGCCGGTGAATATATGCGTGAACATCTCTGTAAGCCCGGTCAGGAAGTGTTTTGTCGCCAGTTCGCACGCCCGCGCATCCCGATACTGTTCCAGCGTCAGCACCTTGCGCGTCATGATGATCTTCTCATCATGAACGGTGATGTTCACCATATGCATGGTCATCTGTACAAACTCTTCCAGCGAATCCGGAACAGACGGCAGATGCTCCACCGAGCCGAAATGCTCCGCGTAATAGACAATCATCTGATCCAGCAGCGCATTCCATATGGCTTCCTTGCTCTCATAGTGCTTATAGACCCCGGACTTCACAAGCCCGAGCGATGCGCTCAGTTCGCGGATGTTTGTCCCCGCATAGCCATTTTTTGAAAACATCTCCAATGCCGCAGCAAGGATTTTCTCTTTTGTGTCGTTCGCCATAAGTACCTCCCGTAACAGTTGAGTGACCCTTCGTTCACCTATTATAGTGAACGAAGGGTCACTTGTCAACTGTAATCCACCAGCTTTTCTTCTGCTTTTTCGCCAAATGTTTCCTCGCTGTTTCTTAGGAATCGGTTTTTGATTGTCTATCTATCTAAAACGTGGTACAATGCAGGATATTTTGTACGATTAGAGATGTCAACAGTGATTTACGATTGCCAGCATTGCCGCTATACCTTTCCCGCCGATGCTCTCCCGGAACGCTGCCCGGATTGCGGGAAGGTGGCTGTCCGTCTTGCCGCAGAGGAAGAACGGGCAGAGTATGATAAGATTCAGGCGAAGATTGCCGCTGAAAAATGGGATGGCTCCGCACAGTGTTGAGTATTTCAGAATGTTTGGGGCGATGGGGCATTAAACTGGAATTTAGGTCTCATCCTCTTCCTTAGCAAGCGCTGTGATTGCAAGGCATGCCAATCCTATTCCAAGCATTCCCATTCCAGAATTTACATCCAGCTCTTTAAGTATTGAAAGTACAACTACCCCAACGCCCATTGCAAGCGAGATAGCCTTCATAATCATATGAACAATAGGTGTGATATCTTTCTTATTCTCATTCTGTGATTCAGCATTGATCTGCATCAATTCATCTACGCTGATTCCAAATGTCTCCGCAAGCTTTGGAATTGTGTTGACATCAGGGCAAGAAAGATCTCTCTCCCATTTTGATACTGCTTTATCTGTCACACCCATCTTTTCAGCGAGTTCAAGCTGAGTCATTCCATTTTCTTTTCTGAATGATGCGATCATCATGCCAAGTGTTTTCTTTTTCATTTGTTCTTGGCTCCTTTCTTTTGATTGCTGCATCGTATCACTTCCTTCCATATTTACTCAACCGACTGCCAGTTTAGTTTGGTAGACCTGTGGTTTACCAGTTATTCTACAGGGTTTATACACAATAATACCGATTTAACTTTCGTGTTAGACTATCTTTCGCTCAGTATAAACCAACGCAACTTCGATTACAATAGCAAAGCCAAGACCAGCCTGCAAGGAGGCGCCTTATGTGCGGAAGATACAGCTTTACCACCACCGTCACGGATGAACATCTGATTGCCATTTATCAGGCAATGGAGAAGCGCTATGCCGGAGCCTACAAAACCGGTGAGATTTTCCCAGGGGATTCTGCGCCAGCGGTGATTCAGCGGGACAATAAAATCATCGCTGTGCCGGGTGTGTTTGGTCTGCCCGGGTTTCAGGGGAACCGTCTGATTATTAACGCCCGGTCAGAGACAGCGGCAGAGAAGCGCACCTTTGCGGAAAGCCTTCGCCAGCGTAGAGCGATTATTCCCGCCACCGGGTTCTATGAGTGGAGCCACGACGAGCGAAGGACGAAGTATCTGTTTACCGTGAACGCTGCACAGGTGCTTTATCTCTACGGAATGTATCAGGTATTGGATGGGCGCTGCCGTTTTGTGATCCTCACCCGTGCCGCCAATGAATCCATGCTTCCGGTACACAACCGGATGCCGGTGATTGTCGGCGCAGAGGATGTGCGCCCCTATCTGACGGACTACGACGCAGCCAGAGAGATGATTGCATCAGCGGCACCCACGCTGGTGCGAGAAGCAGTATAACAGGAAAAACATCTCTGCCAGTGTTTTTGTATATTCTGGTGTCTCTAATCGCATTTGATACCATTCTATTCTCAACGAATCTTGGTCGAATTATGTCGAACTATTTTTCGTGACATCACAAAATGTCTGTGGTATATTTTCAGTAAACTGTCATAATTTGACAGTTACTATCGAAATATATACAGAAAGACGCAGGCGATGGAAATGACACTCTGTTGCTTTTGATTACCGTCAAAGGCTGCGGGTTGATTCAATTACATATCTATTTCACTTAACCGTGTGTTGTGCCAGTTGGCACTGCGCACGGTTATTTTTTTCGACAATTTTCTTCCTGTTTCGACTGTCAAAGTTTGTCCTTTCAAGCTTTTTGCCTCCCCACTGCCGTTCTCCTCCTCGCTCTGTTCAGAGCAAAAACTGAACGGAGTGAGGAAATGTATCAGAAAAACAACGATTTTAGCAAAAACAGTAAAACCGAAACAGCCGTTGTATACCAAACTGCGGACGGTAAAACTATCACACTGACCGAAAAAGACTTTTCCAGCGTAATGGAGTTTCTTCAATGGAAGGAATGGTCAGATCAGGATTATCACGAGACAGAAAAAGCAGGAAATCTCTGTGGATACTTACCCGGAAGATCAGATGAAAAGCAGCGATCATACATTCCCCAATCAGGAAGAGCTGATTTCCAGACGCATTGTTCTTCATCATGCGCTCAAAACCTTGACTGCAACTCAGTATGAGCGATTTCTGCTGTATGCCAAGGGCTATTCGGTCAGCGAAATTGCCAGAATGAAGCACCTTACCAGACAGGCAGTACATGAGTCCATTCAGGTGGCGCGGCGCAAACTGGCTCGCTTTATGAACAATTTGTAAATAAACTGTGAAAATGCCCTGACAAACCCCCGATATTTGGACTTTAAGTGAGGGGACTTTTTACCCCCGCTGTATCTCGACAACTGAATACGCAGCGCTGCGGGTACATTCCCTGTCAGTCCAGCGAGCAGGACACGCCGCCGAGACAATGCGAAATCCAGCGATCTACGTCCGTTCTGAAACCAGAGATGGCACTCTGGCCGCCATGACCCTGACAGGAGACAATGATACTTCTTCACAGCTTCCCAAGGACTAGGGGAGAGTCTCTGTACTGAGCGGGAATCGCCAGTATGGAGCTATGACAGCTTGCCAAAAGCGGCCCGCAGTGTTCCCATTCGTCCGGGGCTGAGAGAAATAGGACGATTGATTGATCACGCAATTGTCGGAGGTCAGAGCGATCTCTGACCTCCTTCGTGAAAGGAGAAACCATTGCATATAAGAACAAAACGACTGCTGGCACTCCTGCTGTGCGGTGCTGTTCTTTTTTCCTGTCTTGCGCCTGCTTTTGCGGCTGAGACGGAAACAGAAGGAGCATCACCCACAGCAGATATCACGCCAGAGGACGCAGAATTATCACAAGAACAGGACAACGAAACGGAACAGCCAGAGAAACCGGATATCCCGCATGAAGCGGAGACCGGAGAAGCTTCTGCAAAACCGGAAGAATCCATGGAGAAGCAGGAGGAAACTTCCCAAAAGCCACAGCCGGAAGCGTCCACCGAGGAGGAAGCACAACCGGAACCCACTGTTGAAGAAGCACCAGCGGATGAGCCAGAGGAAGAAGTGGAGGAAACCCCCGACGAGGAACAGCCTCCCATACCCATGCGAAAAGCGCCCCTTCTGGCGGCATCAAAGTCATCCCCGTGGACATTCAGCAACAGCGGATGGGGGGATATCTGGTACATCTATTCGCCCGAGGGCAGTATGTACTCAAAGTTCTATGCCGAAAGAGGGGACGAGACAAGGGTTGCCTACTGTCTGAACCGGAATCTGTCCTCACCAAACAGCTCTGTGGATTATGAAACGGGAACCTTCCCCACCAGCAAACACTATCAGGTTGGTAAAATCATCTGCGCATTGGGCTATCCCAGCAATTCTCTGGCACGAATTGAGGAGATGTTCGGCTATGACCTGACCTCAACACAGGCACAGCAGGCAACACAGGCGGCAATCGGTGCCGCCCAGAAATCCCTTGCGGAAGATTGGACGGTGAACGAAACCTACAACCGCTATGTGGTGGCTCGAGACGATTATGATGAAGTGTATGACTACTCCAAAGCCCTCTGCACCAGAGGGATGGAGCTGTTGAACAACCCCAAGACGGCGGCAAAGTATACCGTCACACCGACTGTCACGGACAGCACAACTTCCAAGGTGGCCGTGAGCATCGTCCCCTATCGAGCCTACGGCATCTATAAAATCACCATCAAAAATCTGCCCTCCGGCACATTGCTGACCACAGGCCAGAACACCCGCTGGGTAGAGGATGACGGCACGCTCAACACCGCCAAGAACAAGGCGGTCAGCGGCACCATCGTCCTGCGGGGAATGGCGGGAACCTCCGGCAGTGCCGAGGGCAGGTTTACCCTTTCCTCTATCCCCAGAGGCAATGCGGACCGAACCATCAGCATCTCCATGAAATCCTACTCCAAATTGGCGGCTACGGATGAAGTGGAATGGGGTCAGGCTCCGGACGACGACTACCAGAACATGCTGGTGGCTGGCATGTCAGAAGGAGCGCAGATTTCCGCCCAGGCTACTGCGAAAATTGCTGCGGCTCCTCCCGAACCTCACCATTTTTCTGTGAAAAAGGTAGCCATGGTGAACGGCGAGCAGTGGTCGGTATCCGGCATTACATTCACCCTCATGCGTCAAAATGGCAGTAAGTGGGAAAAGGTGGGCAATCTGGTGGAGCAATCCACCGGAACCTATCAAATTCCGGAGAAAAACAACCAGTGGACGTTCTCCATGACGGAGGGCGGTACTTACAAAGTCATAGAGACCTCTGCAACCAAGGAAGTCCTGAACTCCGGCTGGGAATCGCCCACCTTTGTTTGGAAGAAGTTCACCGCCCTCAATCTCTCCTATACTGCCAAAGATGCAATACCTACAGGCTATATTGGCATTCTCAAACAGGACAGCGAGAAGAATACCCCCATTCAGGGGGTGGGCTTTGAAGTCACCGCCGCTGAGGACGTTGCGGCAAAGGTGGGCAATCGCTCCACAGTAATCTACGAGCAAGGCGAGGCAATCACCGAGGGCGAAACCAACGCAGAAGGAAAAATGGTCGTGAAGGAACTGCCCTATGGCAAGTACACCGTTACAGAGACAAAGCACCCGGAGGGATATGCCGCTGAAAATGTGTCTTTCACTGTGACCGTAGGCGCTCCCTCTGACTACTCTGCCAGCAAGGTCTACACCAACCCCATGATTGGCTACGCCACCTATCCCGCCGGGATGGCGGTCACCACCGCAAACGGACTGCGCTATGTGACCGTTGGCAACACGCCCATTCACCCGGATATGGCAGTCTCCAAACTCACGGAACGGACAACCAACCGGGACGGGAAAGCTGTTGCCTTTGACGCAAATACCGGACGATATACTGAGGGCAAGGTATCTGGGACATATTACAACAACCAGAACGCCAAATTCACAGTGACAGTCACCAACACCGGAGACGTGGATTTGTACGACCTTCAAGTAAAGGACGTTATGTCTGATTCGCTGTGGTCAGTGGTGAACAAGGACGGAACGCCTATTCGCTGGCGTGAGGTCAATGACACGCCCCTTGCCTTGGGTAAAGAACTGGTAACGGGCAGTCAGGTGTCCACAGCCAAAGGCGGCAAGGCAACCGTTACTAAAGTGAGCTACGACATGGAGAAACGCACTTTTTCCATCTCCTTTGACCGTCTGGCAGTGGGTGATTCCTTCCGGATTCAAATTTCCTGCTCCATCCTGAACAGCTCCAACGTCAACCGGAACAACCTCCCCAACGATGTGTATCTGTACTCCTACCACAAAACCAACGGCACCACCGGAACCGTCACCAAAACTCCCGGAGGCGGCGAGGGTGATTGTCATGACGTGGATGCGCTGAATGTCGTCTCTCAAGGCAATGTCACCATCCACAAACAGGATGCCAAAGGGCAACCTTTGGCTGGCGTTCACTTTGAACTGACGGACACATCTGGTCACCCGGTGTCATTTGTGCTGATGGACAGCGACGAATATGCCGCAACGTTCAAAGCCGACAACGGCGACTGGATTCCCGCCGCTGAGAGCGGCAAGCCCACGACCACCGATTTGGTCACCGATGCAGACGGCAATCTGAAACTCACCCAGCTTCCGGAGGGCAGTTATACCCTCACAGAAACAAAAACGATAGCGGGTCAGACCCTGCTGACAAAACCTGTGGAGATCACTCTCCCGCTGGTGCAGTCTGGGGAGGAATCCGACCAGCCCGGTAACGTCTACTTTGACAACGCCAACCACTTCTATGACCTTACTTACACCATCACCAACGGCGCACAGTATCAGCTTCCCGCAACCGGAGGACACGGCACCCTTGCCTCTGTCCTGTTCGGCGTGCTGATGCTCTCCGCCCTCGCTTGGATGCTCACAAAAAATCATCATAAAGGAGATTCTTCCCATGAAACGAATGATCGCTGTCCTGCTCTCCCTGCTGTCGCTGGCAATGATGTGCGTCCCGTCTTTGGCCGCAGAACTGCCCACCATTGACACCTCCCGCACGGGCTCCATTGAGATCTACAAGTACGACCTCACCAAAGCGGAGAAGGACGGTCTCACCGATTCCGTCTACCTGTCCACCGGACAGGAGAACGAAGAAGCGGCGGCGGCTTGGGCACCTTACGCCATCCCCGGCGCTGAGTTTACCATGAAATGGCTGGGGAATGTGGATACTTACTCCTCCGGAAACGCCGCAGACCAGACGGTTGAAGTTGTCTGCGGTGTGGAGGATCAGGAGTTTATCAGCGCCCTTGGCATGACCTCCAACAATGTTGTAACGGCAGTCA
This sequence comes from Clostridiales bacterium NK3B98, assembly GCA_000421005.1. GTDB lineage: Bacteria > Bacillota > Clostridia > Oscillospirales > Oscillospiraceae > Onthomonas. The sequence continues at coordinate 6,565 of ATWA01000020.1, read as the reverse complement.
ATGGCGTACCTTACTACGAAAGCGATACGCTCATCCATGCCCTGTCGGACAAGCTGACCTCCAACAACACCTCTACCAAGGCACGGCTGGAGGCCATCGTGGCAAAAGACCCCAATGCCAAGGTTCTCCCTCTCACCGACAGAACCGGAAAGACAGGTGCAGAGGGGCTCAAGCTGGGGCTTTATCTGGTGGTAGAGACCAAAGTGCCGGAGAACGTGACCTACACCGTAGACCCCTTCCTTGTCACCCTTCCCACCACTGACCGCATCAACCACAACCAGTGGCTGTACAAGGTGCATTGCTATCCCAAAAACCTGTCCGGAACTGCCGACCTGCATAAGGAAGTGGCCGACCACGACCACGGCATCAGCTTTTCCGGCAGTGCCGCTGGCTTTGCGGATGTGGCAACCGCCAGCACCAATGAGCGGGTTGACTTCCGCATCCTCTCCACGGTTCCCCAGATGTTCTCCCCGGCGACCTACCTCACCCAGTATGACTTCGTGGACAAGCTGTCCAAGGGTATGAAATACAACCAGCAGGATGTAAAAATCTGCTGGTATCGGGACAAAGAGACTGCTCAAAAGGACTACGCCGCCGCCACAGAATCCGCTCCCGCCGTCTGCGGCACCCACGCCGATGCCGTCTGGAACTACGGCTCAGAGTTCTTCTCTGTGACCTACGGAACGGTGTCCGACGGCTCCACCATGACGGTGAAGCTGACCAAGGCGGGGCTTGCCGAAGTCAACCAGCCTGTGACCAAGGACGACCAGCAGGGCAAATACTCCGGCTGGACCATGGTGATCTACTACAACGCTACCGTTCAGACGGGAGAGGCGGTCACCTACGGAGACAAAGGCAATCCCAACGACGTGACCCTGACCTGGCGGCGTACCTCGGACGCGTATTTCCACACCCTCACCGACACGGCACGAGTCTACACCTACGGCATCGACCTGACCAAGGTGCTGTCCGGAGGTGGGACGGCGTTCAGCGAAGTGCAGTTCACCCTTCAGAACAGCTCTAACGTCACCGAACCGTACTTCCTGAGAGCGGACAAGATCAGCGATGGCGTTTATGCCGTCACTGGAAACAGCGCAAAGAAAGCAGACGCCGCCAAGTTTACCCCGGACAGCAAGGGTCATCTCGTCCTCTACGGCTTGGAGGAAGACCGTTACACGCTGACGGAGATCAAGACTGCCAGCGGCTACACCCTGCTGAAAGACCCCATTGAGATTGCCGTGAATACAACCTACGCCCCCGGCGACCTGTGCGGCACCCTGACTGCCTCCGCCACAGTGAACGGCGACAGCGTGACCATGAAGTCCCAGAGCGGGAGTGACCATGCGCTGGTACCCCTCACCGTCCTGAATACCCACGGCTTTACCCTGCCCAAAACCGGCGGCTCTGGGACGACCCTGACCACCGTGTGCGGTATCCTCGTGCTGGCAGGAGTGGCTGGCTATGTCATCTATTCCAAGGGCAAACGCCGCGTCTGAACATCAGGGGGAGGTATGCCTCCCCCTGCATCAGCTCCTGATTTTTCTGATTACAGGCATCATCGGGCTGGGGCTGGTCCTCTACCCGCTGGTCAGCAACTATCTGTATGACAGGCGGCAGGACGGGGTGGTGCTGTCCTATCAGACCAGCGTTGCGGATGTGTACAGTGAATCCCGGAGGCGGCACGCTCTGGAAAGAGCGGAAGCGTACAATCGTCAGCTTCTGACGAAGACCGGGGACAGGTCTGAGGCAGAGTCTCTGCTGGATATCACCGGAACTGGAGTGATCGCAACGGTGGAGATACCGTCCCTGTCCCTGACGCTTCCTGTGTACTTTGGCACAGACACGGAGACGCTGGAGCGGGGTGTGGGACTGTGGGAACAGTCCTCTCTCCCGGTGGGCGGCGAGGGCACTCATTCCGTCCTCTGCGGCCACTCCGGGCTTTCCACCACAAAGCTGTTCTCAGACTTGACCCTCATGGAGACAGGCGGCTGTTTTTCCATCAATGTGCTGGGCGAGGTACTGACCTATCAGGTGGATCAGATCACCACCGTACTCCCGGAGGATCTCAGCCAGCTCGCCATCGTACCGGGTGAGGATTACTGCACCCTTCTCACCTGCGTCCCCTACGGCATCAACACCCACCGCCTTCTGGTGCGGGGAAAGCGCATAGAAACAATGGTTCCAAAGGAGCAACTGACTGAAACAGAGTCCGTCCAGAGCGTCTGGGTGGAGGAATACCTTCGTTCTGTTTCTCTGGGGCTGGTTGTGGTCCTGTGTTGTGTTGTGGTGTCTCTAATCACCCATGGTATGAGGAGGAGACGATGAAAAAGGCTCTTTTTCTTCTCCCCATAGCCCTTTTTGGACTGTATCTGGTCTTTTTCGCTCAGGTGAATACCGCTGTCTATGAGGTGCAGACCACAAAGATCCTGCAGGAGTGGCAGGAACAGGCAGAACTCCCTGAACTGGAAAGCACAGCGCATCCGGAAACGGGCATGATCTATTCTGAGCTGTATGAAGCGATGAAGGACTACAACCGCAGGATCGCAGAAGAAAAGCAGGCTGGACTGACGTCGCTGGACGTCTGTGAACAGCCTGCTTTCTCTCTTTCGGACTATGTACTGGACGATGATGCTCCCGTAGCGACCCTCTCTATCCCAGCCATTGACCTGGAGCTTCCGGTGTATCTGGGGGCATCCGAGGGCAATCTCGCAAAAGGAGGGGCGGTGCTGGGTCAGACCAGCCTGCCCATTGGCGGCACCAACACCAACTGCGTGATCGCCGGGCACCGGGGCTACCGGGGCATTCCCTTTTTCCGGAATCTGGACAAGCTGGAGCCGGGCGACACCGTCCAGATAACCAATCTTTGGGGCAGGATGACCTATCAGGTGGAATCGGTACAGGTCATTGACCCGGACGAGATAAGCACGATTTTGATCCAGGAGGGGCGGGATCTGCTCACCCTTCTGACCTGCCATCCCTACCGGGTTGGCACGGAGCGGCTGATTATGATTTGCAAGAGGTGTGATTGATCCATTTTGACTTTATGACAACAGGCGGCCATCCAGATAGGACGACCGCTTGTTCTGTTCTATGGTTGATCTATAAACAGGGTCTAAGCGTTTGGGTTATCTTGTGTAGCATATTAGTCAGCCACAAGCGCATCCCATACCTCCCTTAAATGATTCTTCAGGTAAGGGTCAGCGCCATATCTTCCTTCCAGATACTGCTTATCATACGCAGCAGTATTATTGATGTGCTTACCGTTTTCATCACGAATATCGTAGAGTGAATAAATACTGCTTTCATGTGCGTCATTCTCGAACGCAAACCAGATTTCATCCCTGCGAAACACATCATTCTTCATCGTGGAAAGATCATGGGAAGTAAAAAGCAATTGTGCGCCGTTCTTGTTGATTTCAGGGTCATGAAACAACCTGATGATATATCGAAGCAGCTTCGGATGGAGCTTTGCGTCCAGTTCATCAATCACCACAAATCTCCCCTGCCGGAGGGCAAGCAAAAGTACGGGAAGCGACACCAGCATTTTTCTTGTTCCGTCGGATTCATACTCGAAAGGAAAGGTGTACAGTTTATCGTTCACTTTCCTGATTGTGAACAGCTTTTGCTCATCCCTGTCGAACTTATAATCCGCAATATCGATGTCAAGATCATGCAAAGCGCGAAGAAGCATGTTCTTCTCCTGAGGATTACCCAGTACATACAGGCGGTGGTCAACGATGGGGTTTGCGTAGTTTCGAATAATGCAGGATTCAAACCAGGAGAAAACCTCTCGAATGGCAGAAAAATCATAATTAATGGCAAGAAACGAAAGATACGGCAGCTTCGGGTTTACCTGTGTGTTGACCCTTTCTTTCTTGAGGCTGGGACCGGGCGTAACAACGTTTGAATTCCGACTAAACAGCAAACCTGTTTTCTTTCCTCCGATGGTGCGCCATGTTAAGGATTCCTCTTCAATTACTCCATCCAAGACAGCAATATAATACCGGTATTCGTTTCCGTTTGTGCGGAAATAAACCTGAAACTCTGTTGGAGATTCCCTTGTCTCAGTGTCCAGCAAGAACGGAATGCATGGAACGCTCATTTGAAAAATCGAAGAACCGCTTGTTTTCTGCAGATCCGCAACAGGCTTGACTACCATTGATATGAGACAGCTGATTGCTTTCAGCAGATTTGTCTTTCCCCCTCCGTTGGGACCATATACAACTCCAGTGGTAAGAAGAGAGGATGCCTTATCTTGCCGAATCAAAGAATCATCAAACTCGGGAATTGCGGCCGCCTGAAAATCAAAGACAGTCTCATCCTTATACGACATAAAATTTTTGAATGAGAATTGACAGATCATTTCAACTCTTCCTTTCTCAGCGATACGATTTTTCGATCCACGCTCTTGTCTTATCCTATCATATCGTTTGCGGTCGAGTCAGCATTTATACGCTATTTGGCAGAAAATTTTCGCCATAATCTTTATATAGACTTTGTTCTGCCATTATACCGAGTAAACTCTTTTCCATTTCCTTCTATAAAACGCATGCCATGTAGAGCGGATAGAATTACAGTTCGAACGATCTCTCTGCATACAGATTAGATTCCTTTGTAAATTTCGATAAACAGCAACAATTCTTATGAAAACATATTGAGGTGTAATAACACATGGAAACTGCTTTATGGATTTTTCTGCTGTTGGGCTGTGCTGCGGGGCTTGCCCTGACGTTGTTCTTTCTTCTTTTAATTCTGTTGGGAGGTGATTTGAGATGAAGAGCGTATGCTTTTTCCTTGCTGGTCTGTTTCTGGGCGGCATCTTCGGCGTGGTATGGATGTGCCTCTGTGCTGTCGCTGGGGAGGCGGATAAGTCTATGGCAAACTACAATCAGGAGAAGGGGTGATGTGCCATGAATTCGAGTTGTCAAAGCAAGGAGCCGCCCCATGTCATTACCATGTCAGTAAATGGGTGTCCTGTTACGCTGCATTTCTCATCGGATTCTGATCCGCAAATTGGAGCACGGATCAAGGCTGCGCTGTTGGGGACGGTAAAAACCACCACGAGCAAAGAGAACTGTCCGTAATTTTTTTACGGCAGATATTGACTGTATCCATATAGATTGTCTATAATGCATAGGAAGGAGGTGCGCCTTTATGTTAAAGCAGTTTCAAGTAAAAGGATTCAAGAATTTCAGTGATATAATTACACTTGATTTCTCTGATGTCCATGATTATAGATTCAATACACAGTGCATTTCGGATGGATTGATTTCGAAGGCAATCATTTACGGACGAAACTCAGTCGGAAAGTCTAACTTCGGTCTTGCATTGTTTGATATTGTGTCTCATCTTACCTCAAAAAACAGCAAGCCTGATCTCTACCAATACTATCTGAATGTTTCCAGTCAGAATAAGTATGCTGAATTCAGCTATTCTTTTCAATTTGGAAACAATACCATAGACTATCGCTATCGTAAAGACGAGAAACAGAATCTGATCTATGAAGCGTTGATTCTCGATGGTTCCTTGCTCTTTGCATACGACTATGTGCAGGAAACAGGAACTACAGATGGCATTCGCAGCTTAGCCCCAACACTGAATTGGGCGTTCCAAGACACCGACTGCATCTTGAAATATGTTGTCAACAACACAGTCCTGCCTGATGACCATCCTCTTCGTCAAATGATTCGTTTCGTAAATAATATGCTATGGTTTAGAAGCCTCGACCAGAACAGGTATATCGGCTATAAGTCAAAAAGCAGTGACTACTATGACTTCATTTTTGACACTGAAACACTGAGAGAATTTGAAGCTTTTCTGCACAAATCCGGCGTAGATGAAGATCTTGTTGTGAAAACGGATGTTGATGGGAAAAAGACGCTGTATTTTGATACCACTCCGCCTCTCCCATTCTTCAAGGTTGCATCCAGTGGAACACGGGCACTGTATACCTTCTTCTATTGGTACAAAACTGCGAAAAATGCTTCCATCTTGTTCATTGATGAGTTTGACGCTTTTTATCATTATGAGCTGGCGGAAAGTATTGTTGCACTACTGGAAAAGCTGGAAAACACCCAGGTTCTGCTGACCTCTCACAACACCAACTTACTGACAAATAAGATCATGCGTCCAGACTGCTACTTTATTCTGACAAGAGACAAATTGACCTCTCTTGCAAATGCAACTACAAGGGAACTGCGCGAAGGTCACAACTTAGGAAAGCTCTATATGAGTGGCGAGTTCGATGGCTGATGCACCTGTGTTTTCTATATCTCTGACTATAACCCCGCATTTCTCCAATAACCAGATAAAACGAAAGCACATGCTGATCACATAATCGCATGTGCTTTCGTTATCTCGTTATTGATGCCGCTCTAAACAGGGCAGCTTATGGAGTTTAGGTCAGAAGCGCAGGATAACAGCTTCAGTCTTTCTTTACCTTGCTGAGGTAATCATTCAGCTTCGCGTGAAATTCCTCAACAGTCAGGCCGGTCTGTTCCGCAGCGATCTGAGCGGGAAGCAGGTCCTGAGAAACCAGCTTGAACATAGCGTTCAGCTCACCTTC
>ATWA01000019.1 GCA_000421005.1 Clostridiales bacterium NK3B98 | reverse complement strand
CCCGAGGGCAACGACAGCTATGACGGCGGCAGATTGTCTGTGACCATCGCCCCCACAACCAACAAACTTCTCTCCGCTGTGAAGAAGACTGCCGCCAAGGCAGTTGCGGCATTGGCAAAGGTTGTTGCCCCTGCCAGCACCCCTGCAAAGACTGCCGCAAAGCCTGCACAGGCGGTTCCTGCTTCTGAAACCGTCAGCACCACGGCGCGGGAGACATCCGAACCCAAGACGGACACCGTGGGTGCACAGCAGATTTCCGACACGCAGGAACAGACAGAAACGGCAGCAGCAGAAGAAGGAAAGGCAGCGGAAGTGGAGCAGATTTCTGATGCCATTCTCCCCGAACAGAAGGATGTGGAGCCGGAGCAGCCGGAGACCGAGGATTCCAAAGAGAAAACCATGGAGGAATCCGAGAAGGAGCCCGAGGAGCATTCCGTCCAAGCAGAGAGCGATGAAACCGCTCCCGCTGAGGAGAACGAAAACACCGAAGAGGGATAACGGAGCCTCCCCGTTGTCCAAAATCCCCGGAGGCGGCATCGCCTCCGGGGAGCATACAAAAGCAGAAGCTTTCCCTGTTCAGGGAGGCTTCTGCTTTTTGTTTTCTGTATTGCATTCAGCGCCGTTTTGCGATCCGGGTGCTAAATAATCCATGATGGTTGCAGTACCAATGGAGCTTAGACACCCTGTTTATCTGAAATCTCGCCTCCGCTCCACCCTCCGGGTAGAGCTTCACAAGCTGCAAACCCTGATCGGATACGGCGGCCAGAAAGGAGATGTAGTGTTCCTTGGTCATGGGGTGATCTAAGGTGACATAATATTCATCCTCCACCACTTCCAACCGGAGAAGGTGTTTCTCGTCCGGCTGTTCCGTCTCCAGGGGCGGAAGAACAATCCCACAGCAGCTGATGACTGCCTCGCCGATGGAATAAATCACATTTCCGCACATCGGACAGACATAGAAATGTCCCTTCGATACATTGGAGCTGCGGTTCCGGTTTCGGATATCCTCCCCGGACATCAGCTCAATCACCGAAATATCCAGTGCCGCAGCCAGCGGCTCCAATAGGCTGATGTCCGGGAAACCCTGTCCAGTCTCCCATTTGCTCACCGCCTTACTGCTGACAAAAAGCTGCTGTGCCAGCTCCTCCTGTGTCAGCTTTTTGGCCTCCCGCAGTTTGCGAATCACTGTACCAGTCACATACTTGTCCATTTGCGTTCCCTCCTTTTGGTACAGCGTACCACAGGACGAAACAGGACGCCACCCACCCTTCGTAGAGTTGGCAGCGTCCTGCTTGGTTTATTCCTCTTTTTCCAGCATCAGGGAAATCACCTGTTCCAGCGTTTCCCCGTCCAGCGCCCCGACCTGCTGCCAAAGCAGCGTGCCGTCTGCGCCAATGGCAACCGTCACCGGGATGGCATTGAGACCGTATGGCTCATAAGAGCTGCCCTCCGTATCGAAGTAAACCGGGAAGTCATAGCCATTCTCCTCCACAAAGGCGGACACGCCGTCTACCGTCTCCTCCACGCCGTCGGTGAGATTGACCATCATAAAGCTGACCTGATCTCCATAGGCGGCATACGCCTTGTCAAACTCGGGCAGCTCCATCCGGCAGGGTCCGCACCATGTGGCCCAGAAATTGACAATCACCGGTTTCCCACGAAGGTCAGCCAGGGATACCGGATTGCCCTCTCTGTCCTGCACGTTGAAGTCCGGGGCGAGACTGCTGTCCTCCGGCGCTGTCTCCTGCATCACCGGAGCATCCGGTAAGACCTCCTCTGCCGCCTGATTTTCGGTCAGCGCCCGGTAGCCATAGGCAGCCGCCCCCAGCACCACCACCAGCAGCACAGCAAGTAACCCGTATCTTTTCTGATTCATGTTGCGATCCTCCTAACGCAGCAGCCCCATCAGGGCGTTGAGCCAGCCCAGAGCAGTCACAATGCCCACCACGATCAAAAATCCGCCGCATACCCGGTTCAGTACCTCATAGTGCGCCTTGATGCCGGAAAAGAATACATCCAAATGGCTGGCCAGCAGGGCGGAGAGCAGAAAGGGAATCCCCATGCCCAGAGAGTAGACCAGCAGCATCAACGCCCCCTGCGCAATACTGCCCGACGTTGTGGCCAACAGCAGGGCAGAGCCCAGAAACGCCCCCACACAGGGGGTCAGGCTGACAGAATAGACCATGCCGAACAAAAACGCCGACACCGGCCCGGTGACCTTCACCCGCCCGGAAACCCCCTTGAAGAAGGGGAGAGGTACCATGTCCAGAAAGCTCAGCCCGAATACCACCATCAGCGCCCCGCACAGCAGATTGACCGCCCTGCGGTAGTGGTTGAGCACGCTTCCCAGCGCCGCAAACCCGGTACCCAGCGCCAGAAAGCAGAGGGTGAAGCCCAGAATAAAGGCGGCAATCCGCCCCAACTGCTTTTGCCGTCCATCGGCTCCACCTGCGAAAAAGGACAGGTAGACCGGCAGCAGGGGCAGCATACAGGGGGAGAGGAAGGAGAGAATCCCCTCCAGAAAGGTGATAAGGTAGAGCATAACGCAGCCTCCTGTTGGCTTCCTGTCACTTACGAATCGAAGAAGTGCTGCCCGTCGTCTGTCACAAGCCGCTCCGTCTGGGGATAGGTGAAGATTGCGCTGTTGTCCTTGTTTGCCTTCAGGTAATCGGCAAACTCCTTTGCGTACCACTTGGCCATTGCCAGATTGTGCATCAGATAGTGTCCGCAATTCTCGGGAGCAGTTCCGGGCACTGACAGCGCATCCTCCACAGACTGAAACGCCCCCAGCATCAGCTCGTACAGCTCCTCCGGGGCACGGCTGCCCTTGAGAATGAGATAGAAACCGGTGAGACAGCCCATAGGCCCCCAGTAAATCACCTCATCCTTCCAATCCGGGTGGTTGCGTAGATAGGTGGCAATCAAATGCTCCAGCGAGTGCATGGCGGCCACATCAATCACCGGCTCCCGGTTGGGACGCTTCAGCCGTATATCATAGGTGGTGACAAAATGCCCCCCCAAATCATCCACCCGGCTTGTAAAAATGCCGGGTACGATACGGGTGTGGTCTACGGAAAAGCTCTGAATCAATTTCATTTTGGCTTCCTCCTGTCAATTAGTTGCAATGTATTCTTTGTTTGCTTATGGTTCCTGACAAACCAGTTTTACCACAGATTCCACATGGCACGAGGAAATGATTTAGATATACATTTCCTCTGCCTGTTCGTATAATACCGCCCCAGTACAATATCGACTGCTTGTTTTCTAAGCCTCTCCCTTTTTAAGATTATGAAGTCCAAAAGACCATCCCAGACAACGGAGCAGAAGCGGCATAAGCAAATATGTGATAGCCATAATGAGTGCGGCCATGATAATGCCTTCAAACTCTCCAGTCCGCTGAATACCATAGTTCAGAAATCTATAGTCTGCCAGTTGAAGAAATGTAAGCAGGATCTGATGCGTGCATAAAACCACTATTGAGTATTTTCCAATTCGCTCCATCACGCGTCGCAAACGATCAACGTTTTTCGATTCAATATAATTACAGGCAGCAATACAAAGCCAGCTTCCTAAAAGGCTGGCTGCCAGATAGAGAGGAATAAATCCAAAACTTCTGCTTGCTAGATTTGCAGTGCCATAAATATTAATTAGTCCGATATCCACAATTAGCAGTACAAGCCAAACATACCATTTTGCTCGACGCGTAAAAACACTACCTCCGTAATTTCCAACAGTCATAAAGGAGAAGCCAACCAGGCCTCTCCAAACTGCTTCTGCTGGGACAGAATTATGTGGAGCAATAACACCAATCACAAATGCCAGTATACAGATTCCCCACCTAATGGCATTACTGTTGATCTTACAACTAAGTTGGAAAAGGATTGTAGCAATAAACATTGTCGGAAGAAACCACATGGCTCCACTCGTCAAGTGGAGCACAGTTGCCACGCGAGTATTGATCTGCTGCTGAAGGTTCTCCCCCCCCATTACAGCGAGGAACCCTAAGCAGATTTGATAAGCAGTTCCCCAGAAAAAATATGGTAGTATCAGCTCCTTGACTTTTTTCAATATGCTAATATGCACTTGATTACGTCTTGCATAAAGTATTCCCGATATCACAAAAAAGATGGGGACATGAAAGGAATACAAATAAGGAATCAAGAAGCCGCCGTTTCCAACATGATAAGAGTACGAATGACCTATCACAATACATATAATTGCAATTCCTTTTGCTGCATCCAGATAGCCTATCCTTTTTTGATTGATCATCATAATGAATTCTTTCTCTTCCTCACATTAGTTTAAATAATTCTAACGGTGAAAACCTTCCGTCATATTTATATGTGCTCGTTTCTCCATTAAAAAACTCCAGCGGGATTTGTAACAGATCTTCTGGCTCTTCAAAGCACTTCATCTTAGTTTCGTCATAGTATGGAAATCCTACAACATTGGAATTATCTGTGAGCAACCTGTTATCATATACAACAGCCTCAAAAGCCCGTAACGTATTTGATGTTTGGCCTTGCTGACACAATTCAATTATTACACGGCTCTCCACCACAAACTTGATAACTTCAGAGTAGCTTAATATCTTGTTATAAACTATTCCAGGCCTTTTGTTTTGTTCGGCGAACTCATCGCTTACACCGGTAATGTAAAACTTGCACGAGATACCCCTGCTAGTCAAGACGTCATAACACTGTAAGGCCTTTACCGCCCGTCCTTTGTCATATAAAGTGAGAAATACATCTGTATTCTTATCTGCTTTAGGAAAATCTAGTTTTGAATAGTACTTTCTTGTGAATATCCAATGATATGCCGCAGCATCAGCTTCATCGTATGAATATGTTTTTTCCCAAAATAATTCCAAATAAGGGCGAACCTTATTAATCCAGTCTTCCCCCATGCATTGAACGGTATCAATAAACAACAACGCAAACGGTATTCTGGCTTTTTGAAGATACTTGATAAAAGAAACATCTAAAAGCGGTAGGGATGGACTGAGAAAAAGGATCTTTGCATTTTCCTTCGAAGAAATCTTCCAACGTTTTAAAATATGCTTAAACCAGATGTTTTGTAAGAAACTTTTTGCAAGTCGGTTGTTACATATCCGAAAGAGCAGCTGCTCCTTTGAAGATTTTCCGTATGAAGTGAAGGGATATTGCTCCACGGCACCATTGTTCTTTTCCAAATCAGCGAACATATAATTCCATAAATCATAATGGTTTGTCACAACGATTTTTCTAGAATTATCCATCAGTCTCCCTCCATTACGAACTTATATTTAATGTCTGATACTTCTTAAAGCCTTTCTTGCTGCTCTTTGGAATAACGACGGATGGTAAAGATCGTAAATCTTCGCAGAATTTCCATCCATTATTAGTTTCTTGAGCCGTTTTCCTGTCTCGTTTTCAGGTTTATACTGTTCTGCCCAGTATTTGACAATATCAACCCTAATCGCCTTGTCAATAATCGGCTTGGCATCATTGCCAAAGGTCTGCACCATTCTCTCGAACATAGAGCTGATGACATTAAAATTGGATGCTACATAGTGATTGGTAGAAAAATCCATCTCTGCCCCAAAACGGTTCTTGTAAACTCTTTCATCGTTAATATATTGCAGCACTTGATCGACATACAGCTTGGACGACAAATGATCAACTGGCTGACTACAGTAAGCATTATATATGGCTTCCGGCAACACAAGTATCTTGTTTGCTTTGTCCAGACAGTTAATCACAAATATCCCGTCTTCCCACGTCCGTCTGGATTCGTCAAATAGAATTCCATTTTCCTTCAGGAAAGAAGCCCTATATGCCTTGTTCCACACGAAGTTTTTCAAAAAATGCGTATCTTGAGCATATATATTGAAATGCGTCGGCAAATATTTTTCGCGAACCGCCTGTCTTGTAATCAGCAATTCATCTTCTCGTTCAGTGGGTATCCATTCAGATGAAGTAGATGTATTAAACCCGTACACAATAAAATCCACATCTTCTTCACAGCTAAGTGCTCTGTTTAGCTTTTCAAGCATATCCGCCATTAACGAATTATCTGAATCAAGGAAGACTATAAATTCACCCTTAGCCTCTCTGATACCGTAGTTACGAGCAGAAGAAACTCCGCCGTTATCTTTATAATAATAGAGTACTCGCTCATCCTGGTCGGCGTATCTCTTGCAGATTTCAGCGGTCGAATCTGTAGATCCATCATCAACCAGAATCAATTCCCAAGCGCTATACGATTGCGAAACAACACTATCAATTACACTCGCAATCATATTTTCCCTGTTGTATACAGGCACAATAACTGAAAACTTCATTATCAGTACCTCCTTACCATCCTCGTTTTCCAGTATTTTTTCTATAGTACTGGATAATATAATTCTTCCATTCCTGGAAGGGCGTTTCCTGATTATTATATTTTTCGATCGCTGCAGTTAATCTGTTTAAATCTTCGAGTTCCTCAGAAGTTGCCTTGTAAAAACCCTCTCTGGATATAATAAATGTACCTCGGGAATAGTCCTCAAAATCGATGGGTGCTTCTTTCCGAAAATGGATGTATGCAAACTCATCTTTTTTAACTGTTCCTTTTTCAATGTAGAATCTGTATATAGCACCATCTGCCAAAGCAAATATCTGTTTAGCATAGTTTTTTGGAGCGAAATCAATTTCCTTTATTCCAAGCAGCTTGTGAAAGGTTTTGATGTCCACACATCTCATTCTCCAATAAAAGATATCCATATCAGCTGCCCAAAGACCGGTATATATTTTTTTGCCCCTAGCTAACAGTTTTCGATTAAAATCATGCTCGTCAAAACCAACATTTTTCTCGTTATTAAGTACATCTTTGGCATTTACCGTACCTTCTATATCAGTTAGTGCCACATGATTTATTTCATCCGAATTTCGGAGAAAACTCAAATGGCCCATCCAGTTAACCTTATCAAAGGCATTATATTTTGCCCGTAGCAAAAACTTGGAAATCCTTCCACAGATCACATCGGTGTCCCCGTATCCCCAGTACTCATAGTCTTTTATATAATCTGAAAAGACTAATCCATAAAATGGGCGCAGATCGCATAACTTATAGGCACGGTCTAACTTGATGTCAAATCCTATTTTTTGTACTGCTAATTCCCGCACTGCTTCAAGAGTTGTCTTACTCCAGTAGATGTTACTCTGAAGAATCACCTCGGCAGGAGCATCGATATCTGTGAAGAAAAGCCAATCTATATCATTGTTTCTATTACAACTCTCTAAAAAGAGCTTTATGCTTGGCTTGAATTTCCCAAAATAAGGGATTATAACAGCAAACTTATTCACGATGAACTACCCCTTTCCATCAATATGAGCACGCAATGCTATAACATAAAAGGACCAGCCAGAGTTGTATTAGTTTCTCCGGTTGGTCCTCTAAGACTCTTGTATCAACTCCATCTATGATGTCTATTACATACAGAGATTATTCTACCACAAAACTCTGTAAATTGCAAGAGTTTGATCGTTGTTCAAACAAAAAAATAGCCGTCTGCAGGCATTGAAAAAAACTGCAAGCGGCATGTATTTATACTCTGGCTACGAAATCAAGCGAGATCCAACCTGCGCCGGATTTGAGGCGCCCCCACCCTGTAGTGGAACCCTGACCAGATCTGACCTCCATAATCGTGAATAACCCAATCCCAGTATATTTTCCAGTCTTGGCGTAATTGGTTCCCGGCCCTTTACGGATATTCAGATCAGTGATGTTAACCTTCACGAGAAACGGCACATCGGACACCGTATTCTTGCCGACGTAGACCAACTTCCCGTTATCATCAAACACGCAGTATCCTGGATTGGTCTCGACCTATCCAAAATAGTAAAATCGTTGACTCGTTTCCTTCAAAATAGTAATTTCATAGTCTCGTTTTCAAAAATAGTAAACTTGTAGCCTCGACCCTGCTTCTTGACCAGTTCCCGCGAACATAAAAAGAGGGTTTCCATCACACGGAGCGCGATCTGCTCCCGGTGACGGAACCCCAGTATTTCAGGCTTTTTCAGCCCCCTTATTTGCTTTCACGTGACAGAAGAACTACCGTCTCGACGTGGCACGAGGAAATGATTTAGATATACATTTCCTCTGCCTGTTCGTAAAATAACGCCCCAGTACCATATCGACTATTTTTTAAGCCGATGGGTTCACGGGAACATATCTTCAAGAGACAGCTGTTATAAAAGCAGCTCCTCAAATCTTCTCCGAATCAAACGCCTGCGTTCGTTAGTGAATTTAAGGAAGTTCGCATATGAGTATTCCATGTCCGGCAAGTAATTGACTGTTCTGTACTGGATTTTTTCCGCCTCTGTCGAATACGTTTTTTCAAACCAGATGTCGAAATCCTCGTTCTGCTTTTCGATATTTGGGATGGCCGCAAGTAACTGAAGGTTGGCAATGTTATTCACCTGGTCCATATATTCACCTATCAGTTCCAGGGCTACGCCTTTGCTGTTCAGAATCTTCTTTGTGAACTTACTCTTCGGATACATATGGTCAACATGGAATTGGTTGTTGAAATCCAACTGCGGATAAAGCAGCATAAGCGCAGTGAGAGTTTCTGCCTTTCCGTACCTATGCTCCAGCAGCATTTCGATATCATCGTTCGTAAATACTATGGACTTGCTTGTGCCACGAAGCCTTTCTGTAATCGCTTCTATCGGGAAATCATTTTTTCCGTTTTCTGCAATGATGTCCCGCAAAGGTCTAAGCACATTGTCAGGCT
The DNA here is from genome assembly GCA_000421005.1 of Clostridiales bacterium NK3B98. Taxonomy (GTDB): domain Bacteria; phylum Bacillota; class Clostridia; order Oscillospirales; family Oscillospiraceae; genus Onthomonas. The sequence goes on along the minus strand of ATWA01000019.1, from coordinate 27,526 downwards.
GTCCACTGAATGTACGCTTAATGAGTGACATGATCAGCCACTTCTTTATCTTTTTCCGATTTTCTGCATGGGCTGTAGCCGTTTCAAAATTTGAGGGCAGCCCCAACATCTTCAGATAGTATGCGATGGGAATGACTGCGTTGTTTGATTTCAAACTGTCCCTGTTAAAGCCGAAACTCGATACCAGGGTAAATGCAGAATACAGGGCTGTTTTTATCGTCTGCCAGTTATCCTCGATTTTCAGCATGTTGGCTTTATTGAAGTTGTCGACCTTGAACGCAATGTTCCTGAAGTCCGTCAGCACCAACGAAGACTTAAGGACAAAATCCTTATTGACGTTAAAGCCCCTGCCGATAGAATTCAGTTCATCGACAAATTCCGTTATTTCCTCTCGGGCATCAAGGGTCTCCCATTGCGCGGTTGCGATTGAAAGTAACAGGTCAGAATAACTGAGCGGTGTCCCTCCGCTGTTAACACGGATAAAAATATTCAGTACCTTATCCAGTTCCTCCGTCCTGACCTTGTAATAGCTGATGATTGGCTGGGTATGTATGACCTTAAAAAGCTGCGAAAGGGTTTTGTTTGCAAACGTACCGCACTCTTTCGGATATGCATACAGGATATTGTTAATGAGGAAATCAGTGACGTCACTGAGCTCACTCATTTTCAGTATCTTTCCAACTTCAAACCAATAATGTCCCTGGTCATCCGGATCAATCTTGGCCTCTTCTGCCGTCAGGAATCGGAAATCATATTTGTTGTCCCCCTCTGGTGCCGGTTCGACAACATTGAGGTACAGTTTCCTTTTCGGAAAAGCACTGTCATTATTCCACTGCTTGTGAGGAATCTTGTATGCATATGTCCCTTTCAGGCCAATGTATAGCGAAGTAAGGCGTTGCTGCCCATCAAGGACCGCCATCACTTTCTCGCTCCCGCTGGGGTTGGTCTTTGGATTGTGCCGGGCATTACGTTCATGGTAATTCTGTAGGAAACTATAGAACTCATAATCCCCATATTTGCTCTGGGGTAATTCCCAGAACAGAAAAGCGCCGATGGGGTATTCCTGCATCAAACTGTCAAATAGCTGCTCAATCTGGGATGTGCTCCATGTAAACTCCCTTTGTATGGAAGGGAGAATATACTTGTTCGCAGAAATATCCTGCACGACTTCAAAAATTGTTAATGGGGTTTCGTATGCCATTTTCTCTATCTCCTGTACCTTCTGTTTGCCAAGATTCTTCTTTTCATCGGAATGAGAATTGCTGATTTGCCTTCTCGATGAAATCGTCTGCCGAGTCCTTCCATTGTCCCGGATAATAATTATGCGTTAGCCGATGTAGCCTTCCATTTTCGTCAAGATCACATTGTACATGAAACCGGGTCTTATTTGAATTCGATGTGTAATAGACCTCGAGGAAACCCCACTGGTCAACCTTGACATATTTCCCGTGGTATACCGTCTGGGCCAATTTGCTTAATTCGCTCAGGGGCACTCCGTGCCATCTCTCCCCGGATTGTTCCTGCTCATAGATAACGAATTCCTCGGGAGTATAGCGTTTGGGCGGCTCATATGACTGCCTTTGCCGTGGCTGCGACGGGGAATCAGATAGCAGGGCTTTAAAAATATCACCTAATAATCCCATGTGTTTCCTCCAAATAATAGTCGTGTAATCAGAAGGCCATATTGATAGTCTGCTGCGCATTGTTCTTTCCGGATCTTCCATCGCTCGGCGTCTTGGCATATACCGTCTGATACCTGCCATCGCCGTAGTAGGAAACTTTGTAATGTTTCCCGTCCTCGGTAATTTCAAATCCGAGAGCCTTCAGCGCCGACCGTGTCTTCGCAGACATCCCATCATAATTTTTCAGTATACGCTTTAGTTCCTCCGCCTTTGCCACGCTCAGCTTCTGGTAATCGTTGTTCCGGATTATATCCCTGATGACGTCAGACCGTCTCGATTTCGGTTGGACGCCCTTCAGCGCTTCTGTCAGCGTGGAAAGAAGCAGATCCTTAATCTCTCCCGGATAGAACTCGAACTCGTCCCCCATCAGCAATACCGGCACGGAATCTGTTGAATCGAGTTTTGCTTTGAGTCCTTGGTTCTCAGCCTGCAGCGCCTCATTTTCCCGTGTAAGGGCAGCTACCTGGTCCTGCAGTTTTTGCATATCAGCGTCAAAGCTGTCCAACAGCGTATTCGCTTCAGACCGGGCATCGTCAAGGGCTTGTTTCCGGATCCTGCGCTCTTCCTCATCCAGTGTATCAAGCAGTTTTGTCGCTGCCGCCTCTGCCGCCCTCTGTGCCTCTTCAGCGGCAAGCCTCTCTTCACGCTGGCTTATTAGCCGGTCGCGCAACAACGCATTATTGACACCCTGCCATGTAAACAGCGTGTCCATCAATTGCGCATTACTGTATTGAATGACAGCCCTGAACACCCTCTCAAGAAGGAAACTGTCATAACCAACAGCGCTCCGGTATAGGTACTTCCTGTGCCCGAGAGCCCTGGTCGGATAATAAATGCCTACTGCCCCGTAGTATTCGTTCTTCCCATCGCATTTGTTCCGGATCGTCTGGTTCAGCCAGTTTCCCTTTTCGACCATGACATGGGCAACGCCCTTCAGCCGGCTTGCGAGAAAGGAAACGTTGACAGGGTCCTCATCGTAATATGTCTTTGAAACATATACGACTGGGAGGCTATACCGCACGTTCCCGTTGATCACATCCGTCAGAAGTTCCACATTGGTTTCGTCAATGACGGTCGCCGAACGTTGGACCGCCAGCTGCTGGTCATCCTTGATGTAGCCGCGGTCTATCAGCAGCGTTATAAAATGCGGGGTGGAGAACTTCGGGTCAGCATCCAGGGCGTCCGCCGTATAACTACGATCGAGGCGCACCGCCATCTTCATGGTGTTGAAGTTCATGACATAATCCGTATCCCAGATTGCACCATCTTCTTCCTTTTTCTCATATCGGACGGCAATGATGTTCTGGTTACGGTATTCCTCTATATCCAGCCACAGCCCCTCTTGTCCATAACGTATGTTCCTTTGACCGTTCCACTCAATCCCGGGAATGACATTGTTGGCATGGGGGCTGCCCTGGTTCCACTCTATGACCAGCTTAATGAATGCGTCTTTGGTCAGCGTATCATTGATATCAAGAAGCGTTGAAAATAACAGCATATATCTCTATCCTTTGTTTCTATGTTTTGACATGCGGGAAATCCGATGCACCTGCATCAGATCTTCCGCAGCTTGCTGAGATTCTTCAGGAGGGCCGGGCCATACTTTTTGCCGACCCCAACGGCAAGGGCAAGGGCGGCGAGAACCTTCCCGCCGTTTTTTACTGCCTGTGCGCCTTCCTCGGTCTTCTCATAATCCTCACTGTTCAGCGTCTGATTCTGAAACCTCTTCCGTTCTTCCATTCTCGAACACCTCCAATAATTTTTCTCCGCTTACCTGTAAGCTGATCGCATCGTATTCCTGTGCATCTTCCAGGCAGATCTCCCGCTCAGTCGCGATATAGTCTGCCGCGTGGTAGTAGAACATCTCCGTGTTCTTTTTATGGATGTAACGGAGTGTCTGCAATGCCCCGAAGTCGATCTCCTTCATTTCCGCCTCCGCCTCAAGGAACACCTGCTCAGCGGCATCCATCTGGCCGCAGATGGCGTAGGATGCTGCGACCATCTGTGTGGCCTGGAGGTACAGCGCATAATACTTCTGGATTTCCGTGAACTCACGGTCCCTGCTCCTGTGCGACCCAGCATGCGTTAATTCCATCCAGAACCGTGAGAAGCTGCCTTCGGGGAGGGGTTCAAACCCGCTGACACGGCTCTTAAAGGTCTGGAGCAGCTGCTTCTGAGCGACCAGCAGGTTTCCCCGTCCCTGTGCCATGGCGGCAATCTGCTCTTCCGGCGATGCGTTTAGGGAAAACCGGATCTGATCCCGGCCCGCCATCAGAAGCCCGATACGGTCATCCATCTGCCCCTGCTCGATACGCCTCACGGCCTGGTAGGTTTCCTGCAGTGCATCCGCCAGTTCAGCAATCTGCTGCTGCATATACAGGTTGTGGTAGCTGACCGCCATGCTTTCAAACGGGTTTCCGTGGATGATCTCCTCCTGCTTAATGGGCAGGTTGTCCACAAACTTCCTTTTCCCATTCTCCAGGGTCTCGTAAAGGGTCGGCCACATGACCCCTGTCTTCGTGTTCTGGTTAAGGAACACCTCCCCGGCATCAAAGGCCTCCCGGTGCTTGATGGGGATCTGGACTACATATTCAAGGGTCCGCTCGACGTGGCTCAAGGCATCCGCCATATTGGCGTACTGCATAAGCTTGGCGAGCATCCCGTTGATATCGAAGCCCTCCGTCCCGGGAGTGACTTTCAGGACTTTACCATACACGGGCTCTACCGAACCGTCTTCCTGCGGGACAAGTTCATCATTCTTTCTGACGATGGGATTCTCTGACATTAACCGATTACCTCCCCGGGGTCATTCCCCTTTACGGCCGACATTGCATCTGACAAGTGTTCAAGCGCCGTTTCATAGTCTCTGATCTGCTGCTGTTCCTTATTGATCTCTGCCTGGAGTTCGGCAATCGCCGCCTTCTTGCGCTCGATCGTTTCCTCGCTCTCGGTGATGTTCTTTTTCAGTGTCCGCTTTACATCATCAGACAGGATACGTACTTCACGCCCGTTTTTTGGGGGCTTGGCTGCAAGCGATGTGACTATCGCCCCAAGGACACCCGCCCCCACCGCAGTAGTCAGGGCGAGGAAAGGGTTTGTTGCAGCGAGGCCGGTGGCAATCGCCGCATATTTTGTAGTCGAACGGAGATATTTATAAAGGTCATCCTCGCGGACCATGTTTCCATCCTTCCGGGAAGTCTGGTCAGCCTTGAGTTTCCCTGCGCGGATCCATCTCCGCACCGTCTCCGGGTTGGTATTCAGCATGTCCGCTATATCTTTTACGCTATACGTTTTCATAGGTCTGGCCTCCCTTCCTTATCACTACAGGGATTATACTACACTATTGCTACATTTACAAGCATATTTTTTGTAGTATTAAAAAAGACGCCTGGGTTTCCCCGAGCGCCGCTCAAAAAAGATGTCTAAATCATTACGTCCGTCTCCAGCCCGGACTTGAACTCAACCGTAAAGTGGTCGTCATACACGGTAACCTTCTCGATCAGCCTGCGGACAAGCGCCTCGTCATATTCGTTGACCGGACCGTTCTGGCCGTCTATGAATTCTTCCAGTTCCCGCACCTTCTGCATGACGCCCTCGTTCGTGGCATCCTCGAGCAGGAGCTGTCGTTTCTCTTCCCGGAGGTCTTCGATCTGGTCTGCAATGCTGTCGAAGGCCTGCTTTGCGTTTGCCTTCTTCAGGAGTTCCTTTTGCAGCTTTTCCAGTTTCGCATCGACCTCCGCAATAAGCCTGCTGTTCGAACTTGAAAGCGCCTTCCCGACGCTTTCTTTCAGGGCAGGGAGGAAGGAGTCCCTTTCGTCCAGTGCCTGATTGACGGCGGTAACGATGACCTTGTGCAGGTCTGCCTCCGTTACCGTCCTTGCCGGGCAGTCTATCCCGCTCGTCTTCTTGCGCAGCCGGCTCACGCACCGCCATACGATCGTCTTGCCACTCGGCAGGCTCCAGTGGGTCCGCTGGAACACGTCCCCGCAGTGCCCGCAGAACACGATGCTCGACAGGGCGTACTTCCCGCTATAGACCCGCCGCTTGCCGGTCCCCGTCTGCAGGTGTGCCCGGCGGACGATCTCCTCCTGGACCTGCATATAAATCTCGCGGGGGATGATCGCCTCATGGCTGTTCTCTACATAGTACTGCGGTACGATGCCTTTGTTGGCCACCCGCTTCTTCGTCAGGAAATCAGTGGTGACCGTCTTCTGCAGGAGGGCATCCCCGATGTATTTCTCGTTCTGCAATATCTTCTTCAGCGTACTGGCAAGCCATACATCCTTGCCCGCTGCCGTTTTGATCCCGTCCGCCGTCAGCCCTTTGCCAATGTCGTAGTAACTCCTGCCTTCGAGGTATTCGCGGTAGATCCGTTTTACGACCTCCGCCTCTTCCGGGTTGATGACGAGGTTACCGTCCTTGTCCTTGTCGTACCCAAGGAACCGGTTGGCACAGACCTGCACCTTGCCCTGCTGGTAGCGGTATTGAAGGCCGAGACGGACGTTCTGTGAGAGGCTCTGGCTCTCCTGCTGTGCAAGCGAGGCCATGATGGTCAGCAGCACCTCGCCCTTTGCATCCAGGGTATTGATGCCTTCCTTCTCGAAGAAGACGGCGATGTTCTTGTCTTTCAGCTGCCGGATGTATTTCAGGCAGTCGAGGGTGTTCCTCGCGAAACGGCTGATCGACTTCGTGACCACCATGTCGATCCTGCCCTCCATGCAGTCGGCGATCAGGCGGTTGAACTCTTCACGCTTTTTGGTGTTCGTCCCGGAGATACCGTCATCGGCGTATATCCCGGCAAACTCCCATGAGGGGTTCTTCCTGATGTATTCCGTGTAATGCTCGATCTGCGCCTCATAACTGGTGGCCTGTTCGTCCGTCTCTGTAGAGACACGGCAGTAAGCCGCCACCCTCAGTTTCGGGGCGCTGTCTTCTTTTTTCCTGCTCCCGACCCTCTGCCGGGCAGGGATCATCGTTACTGTTGCCATGTTCATTCCCCGCTTTCGATAAGGCTGTAAGCGTAGGCAGCCTGTTTATATGGATCCTTGTATTTTTGTGCCACCGCACCCAAGCGGAAACTGGTGGGGATGGGTTTCTGCACCTTTGGCTTCTTATCCCATTTCCGTCCCCAGTATTCGATCCGGCGCAGGCGCTCCGCTTCGGCGGCGTCAAAGGTCTCCTGGCTTATGATCGCCGGGTAAAAGTCATCGCCGAGGTAGTGCCTGGTCTGCAGCATCCTTTTGACACTGCTGTGGTACATCTCAAGCCCCACGGACCTGGCCGCGTCAACGTAGCCCTTGCCGGAAAGGTATGCTTCAAATATCCCGCGAACCTGTGCGGCCTGGACTTCGTCAATGACAGCCATGCCGTCCACGATCCTGTACCCATATGGCAAATGTCCCTGTCTCATCTGGAAAACCTCTCTTTCACTTCAAGCCCGCATTTTAGGTGGAAGGTGGCCTCGTCCCTTGAATGCACTGTGATATGGTCGAGAAACCGTTCCACCAGCGTCCCGTCGAATTCCGTGAGCATCCCGCAGTGGTTGGTGAACCGCAGCAGTTCCCCGAGTGCGTCCGTCTTTTTCATATTGCCGTTGACCTCCTGCACCAGGCGGTCCTTTTCTGCAGCAAGGCTGTCAGCCTCCACGGCAAGTTCGTTGCACTCCTTTGTATAAAGCGCCGGTTCAAGGTATCCCTTCGCCATGATCGACGTAAGGGTCTGCCGCCGTTCGGTGTTCTGCTCAAGCCGTGCGTCTATGTCGTTGATCCTGCGCAGGCTTGCCTTGTGGGTCTCGCCACGGAGGGCGTCAAGGAGCGTCTGCAGGACTTCCTTCCGTCCGTATGCCAGCTTGTTCATCACCGTCATGAACGCCCGCTCGATATCTTCCTCCCGGATGGCCTTAAGCGTGCAGTTCTCCTTGTGGTCGATGTGCTCCCGGCAGACCCAGGAAGGATACCGGAGGTTCCCGGTGTAGTTTACCTTCCGCTTGAACGGCGACCCGCAGTTCCCGCAGACGATCTTTCCGGTGAACGGGTACCTGTTCTGGTACTTTTTGTCAGCCTTCTTTATGTTCTTCTCCTTCGCATGCTGCTCGACCAGTAAGCCGACCGCATCGAAATCTTCACGGCTGATAATTGCCTCGTGGTGTCCTTCCATGTAGAACTGGTCCCGTTCGCCCCTGTTTGCATGGCGCTTAAAGCGGAAATCGGAATAGGTCTTCTGGAACAGGCAGTCCCCGGTATATTTCTCATTCCTGAGGATTCCCCGGATGGTGGATGCCGTCCACGTGCCGTTCCGGCGGGTCGGCACCTGCTTTTCATTCAGGTCCCTGGCTATGGCCGCACTGCCTTTTCCGCGCAGCGTCTCGGAAAAGATGTACCGCACCCACTCTGCCTCTTCCTTGCGGATGGAAAATACCCCGTCCTTCACACTGTAGCCGTATGGGGCGTACCCAATCTTGAACGTCCCGTTCTCGAACCGGTGCCGGACGCCCCACTTGCTGTTTTCCGAGATTGATACGGATTCGCTCTCTGCGAGGCTGCTCATGATGGAAAGCAGCAGTTCGCTCTCCATTGAACCCGTGTCCAGGTTCTCCTTTTCGAAGTAGACCGGGATGCCGAGGTCAAGGAGTTTCCGCACCAGTTCCAGGCAGTCGGTCGTGTTCCGTGCGAAACGGCTGAGTGACTTGGTGACAATATAGTCGATCCTGCCGTCCTCGCAGTCGGCGATCATCTGCATCAGTGCCGGCCGCAGTTCCTTCTTCGTGCCGGTGATGCCTTCGTCATAATAAAGGCCCGCGTATTCCCACTCGGGGTTTGCGCTGATGTAGTCCTCATAGTGGCTCTTCTGCGTTTCCAGGCTTACGAGCTGGTCGTCCATCCCTGTGGAGACCCGGCAGTAAGCCGCGACACGCTTTTTCTTCTTTGCCGCAAGGGCATCCGAAGGCTCGATTTTTGTAATTACCTTCATGCCAAAGTCCTCCTTTCGGTACGTGACATGTTCCCGTATACCCACGGAAATAGCAACTTATAATTCAAAGGATTGCTGCAAGATAAGGTGAGAATATCCGCTTGTTTTCAGCCATGATCTTGTTGAATTCATCCACAGTTATAAGCCCCTTTTCGAGCATCTTCTTCGTGGCCTTCTCGGCACGGATGTAATTGAATTCATTCTGCAGCTGCTCCTGCGTGTACCTGTGCTCCGGAACGGTGACCTCCGCCAGTGGGGTCGTGATCTTCGTCACCTGCATAGCCTCGTCCTCCTCTCCGGGGAAACTGTTCCACTTCCCCTGTCCCTTACCGGAAAAATCAACCCCGCGGAAGGAAGGGGAGGACATAAAAAAAGCGGCCTGCCGGCATCCAAAGACACCAGCAGGCCAATTACCTGTTACACCGACGCCACCGTTTCCAGGGCACGGAACACGTGGAACACGAGAATCCCTATTGCCTTGTGAAATCCACGGGGGAATCAGTGTATAAAGAATATGTGTATTATATATATAAGGAAATAGGATTCAGCCGTTCCACGTGTCCTGCTGTTCCGTCAGACCCTGGCAGCATAATCGAGCGAGATCCATCCTGCGCCGGATTTCAGCCTGCCCCACCCGGAGGAAGAACCCTGTCCGTTCCTTACTTCCACGATGGTGAACACGCCTTTCCCGGTGTACTGCCCAGTACGGGAATAATCCGTCCCGGGTCCCCTGCGGATATTGAGGTCATCGATGCTGACCCTGGCAAGGAACGGCAGGGGGGAGGCAGTGCCCTTCCCGGTATAGACGGCTTTCCCGTTGTTATCGAAAACACTGTATCCCGGGTTCTCATCAGCACATTTCTTTGCGTTGGGCAGCTCCTTGAATGCACCCTTCTGGGACTTGCTGTCCGCCCAGGCCTTACGTACGCGGTACCACTCCACTGTGCTTTCACCCGGCACGGCATCGTACTGCGTCAGCTCCCACCGCTCGATGATGGAGCAGAGTTTCTGTACATAGGTAAGGCTCGTGGCATACCCGCCGTCCTTGATGATCTGTACCGCCTTCTTATAATCCGTGCATTCCTTAAGCCCTGCATAGCGGGGCTTGCTGCCGTTCACCGCTCCAAGCAGGTATGCGGAATGGTCGGCAATGGAGTCCTCGATACACGGGTATTTGCGGAAATCAGCCGTGACCATAACATAAGAGCCGTCACTGTTCTGTTCCTTCGTCTTCTTGGTGTATACCGACTTCCCATCCCACGAAGAGCCGCCCCAGGTATTCCCAGACAGGGACTTCTTCATGCCGAATACGTTGTTGGCGTTCTGCGCCAGTTCAGATTTTCCGTAGCCGGATTCGAGGATGAACTGTGCCAGGGATACCGATGCCAGGATTCCGCTCTTTTTCTGGTCAGCGGTAAACAGCGCACTGACTTTCCTGATCGCGTCTGCCTCGGACAGTTCCTTCAGGGAAGATGCCTGTGTCCCCTTCGCCGGCGAGTTATCTGGCGCACCGTTTCCGAGCTGCGCAGTGACCCGCTGGGCCAGGTCGCCCATCCTCGCATACATCCAGTTGCCGGGGCAGGACTTGTTCGCAAACCACCTGTGCACGGTCAGGACCATCTCTCCGGGCTTCGGCGTGTAATCCAGTGTTTTATCCTTATCCCCGAACCAGATCAGTTTGTCCTTCCCATTACGCCTGCAGATATCCACGCACAGGGTGACCAGTTTCTGGTAGACCGCGTCACGGAATGCGTACGGTTCGGATGTATCGGACGCACACTCGATGGTGACAGCCCTCTGGTCGTTGGCGTTGGAAGAAGAGCACCAGGAACGGTTCTTCTCCTCAACATAAAGGCCGACCCTGCCGTCCCTGTCGATGCCGTAGTTACTGGATGCCTGGGTCGATGTCCTGGCGAACCAGTCCCCAAGCCCCTCTGCCGTACACTGCCCGACCACGCAGTGGGGCGTGATGCGGTCAATGCTGTGGGTCCGCTGCCCGGAATGGTTCGGGCTGAGTTTCGTATAGGCCACAAGTTTACTGTTTGTGTATGCCATTGTCATTTCCGTCCTTTCGTAAAAAATGGGAACGGGGTACCATGCCCCGCTCCCGCCTGCCTGTTACTCGCTGTCAGATTTCTCCGCACGGTCATGCAGCTGCTCCAGCACCGCCTTCAGTTTTTCCGGGATCGGGAGTCCCAGGTGTCCCGCGTTCTCCAGGAGGCTCACGCCCTCGTTGGAGAGGTAGAAGAAAATGACAGCGGTACGAAGTACACTGCCTGTTGCAATGATGTTCACGTCGATCATGTGGGCGATGCCTACGAGCATGAAGATGATGACCTTGCGGCAGATTCCCTTAAAACCGACAGAACTGGACAGCTTCTTGTCAGAAACAGCGCACATGACCCCGGTGATGTAGTCTGCCACAGCGAACAGCACCAGGGCATAGAGCAAGCCGTCACAGCCTCCCAGGAAATAGCCGAGCCACCCTCCGATGGCAGTGAAGATGAACTGAATCATGTTCCAGAACTCTTTCATGGTAAAAACCCTCCTCCATAGATAAAAAGTGTATTGAAAAAGGCACCCGTTACCGGATGCCCCTGCCAATCAAGTATGTGTTTCTATGCTTATGCGAACTTCAGAGTCAGCGTTCCCACTACGGAGACCGGGGTATTGTTGGTGATCGCCGTCCCGCTTGACAGCGTCCATTTGGTCGAGTTCAGCAGGCGTATACGGACCGTACCGCTCGGCTTGTTCAAGGCAACGACCGGCGTGTAATCAGTGGCTGTCAGCCCACTGTATTTCCCGCCGGACCCGGAAGCCTTGTTATAGGCATAGCCGTTGATGGTACGGATAGTGACCGTGCCTGCCGTGACCGTGGCTGATGCAGCCGTGATCAGTTTCCCGAGTGGCGCTTCGAAGAACACTTCCGTAGAGGAGGAAGTGATATAGCCGTTCATCACCATGTTTGCCGTGGTAACGGAATCCCCGGCCTTGATCACACCGTCCGTCAGGGCAGACAGCGGGATTGTCCTGCTGCCGATTTTCCCGTTGTTGGCATAGAGGAACTGCCCGTTCGTAAGGGATGTCGGGGTTGCCGTCCCGATGGTGGGCACGTTGGCGATGATCTTCCCGTCCTTCGCACACAGGTACAGCCCGTTCCCGAAAGAGGTCAGCGTCTGTGTCCCCAGGGTGATGATATCCCTCACATCTACCTGGACACCGTTCCCGGTCATAAAAAAGACCTGGTCACGGAACAGCGCCTTGAATGCACAATCCAGGTATCCTTCCATCGTTGCTTTCTGCCCGAATGCCACACCCCTGCCCCCATGCAGGAAGTGCATGAGGTAGATGGCTGTCGAAACATAGTCGATGTAAGTGATAGTGGTGAACTGGTCCTTTACCGTATAAAGCACGTCATAAGAGAACTCGGTGTCAAGGTCACCGCCGCAGGTGTTGGTTCCCGGGGAGATTGTCGTGGCGGTCCCATAGAGCACGGCGTCCGTTTTCTTATACTTCACCGTCAGGGTGATCGCGTTCTTGCCGCTGCAGGTGGAATATGTGACCGATGTGGTGCTTTTGAAATAAGTACCGTCATTGTCCAGTTCCCCCGCGGAGGTAGCCCTTTCACTCACGCACTTGGTGAACTTCGGGGCAGAGTATGCCACAAAGGTCACCGTGGCCGTCTTGCTTGCCGTCCGCCCGCGGCTGTCCGTAACTGTCACCGTGCAGGCCAGCGAACCGCTTTGTGTGACGGTATCGATCTGCGGCAGGGCCGAGGCCGAGTAATCCTTTGAGGTCGACTGGGTGCCGACCTGCAGCTTGATCGTTTTGATCGTAGAACTGTAGGCTCCTGCGGTCGTGATAGCAGACACCCTGACACCACTCTGGTGCTGAACAAACATGTTCCATGCAGACGGTACAGGTGTGCCCGTTTTATCTGCAAGGGTGATCGATGACACTGTCGGAACCACGCTTGCAGGTACGGAAACCGTGATCGTCGTGGAAATTGAGGAATAGACCTGGCCTCCGTAAAGCACCTGGCATACCACGTTCGCCTTGCCCGTAGTGGCATTCGGAACGGCATTGCACCAGGCGATGGGGATCGCATAGGTCAGTTCCTTCGTAGTAGACGTCGCCGAACCGGAATATGTCCCCAGGGTAAATGTCGCTTTGTAAGTCGCATCCGTGCCTGATGTTGTAAAGGTCACTTTCGACTTCGTGCTGCCGTCCATGACGCCCCCGGAACAGGTTGCGGCTGTCGGCGTCTTCTCGATCTCATAAAAGGAGAAAGTCTCCTCATAAAAAGTGTCCCCATCCGATGAGTCCGTCAGCTTCAGCGTGAAGAACGGCTTACTGATAGTCATCTGGGAACTGGTCATCTTTGTCTTGTAGGAAGTCCCTACAAGGCTTTCCGTCTTATTCGTAGTCCATGTGCAAGACTGCTTGGTCCCGTTCACATAGACGTTGATGGAGTTCTTCATGCCGTAGATCGCACTTGCTGCCTGGAATACGATACTCAGCTTTGTGGTTGCACCGCTGACAGATCCCGTGAAGGTAAGCGTGTGCGATTTTACGATCGGGGTACTCCATGTCCTCTTTGTCAAACTCATGTTTCTCCGCCTCCGAAATCTACTGTAAATACTCCCTCGTCATCTGTTACCGCCTGGTAGGGTGTCGTCCTTGCCGCCAGCCTCGCCGCCGCTTTTGCCGTGGATGACGTCTGCGCCACGGCACGCCACTTCACACCCATGCCGTAGATGGTGGAGATGAAGTCGAAGTACCCGCCGTCCGCAGCCGCCCCGACCGACATCCTGTCCATCGCCTCGATGGCATTGATGTGCATTTTGTTGTACTGGACGTATGCGATCTCCAGGCCATTCTGCAGGAAGGCCATCTTTTCGTTGTCGATGTTGATAGAGTACGGGGACTCATCGCCGTCTTCCTGCTTTCCGATGTTCAGGCCGTTGGCGTTAAACCGGAAGTAGGTACTCGTCTCGTGTTTATAATCAAGGAGCGCGTCCTCCTGGTCTGATACCCTCTGTGACAAGGCCCCCACGGATTCCGAAAGGTTCCCGCTTGTTTCCGCAAGGGCGTCCTTCGTATCCTGGATGTCCGTGGTCAGTGTCCCCGTGACCGTGCTGATGGATATCTGTATCTCATCGGCTTTCTGCTCCATGACGCTCTCCGCATATGTCCTGACCCGCTCCTCCGCATCAACGACTTCCCCCCGGGCCTTCTCTGCCAGCATCCTTGAGGCGCTGTCCAATGGCTGGAAAGCACCGTCCACGAACGCATAAAGCCTGTTGGAGGACGAAAAGTAACCGGCTGCCGCACTTCCCATAACGCCGAGCGGGATATAATGCATCCCGTCGTCTTCTGAAGGGACCACGGTTGTCAGCCAGTTGGATCCGGCGACCGTGAAGAGGTTTCCTTCTACAGTCCCCTTGAGCCAGAGGAGCTTGTTGGCCGCCCCGGCCTCGATCGTCCCCGTCGTTGAAAAATTGACGTCCGGGAATGCCTCATAGGTCGTTTTGGCCGTTGCCCCCTCACTGATCGCTGCCGATGCATAAAGGACCGGGTAGGCAAGGTCGAAGGAAAGCCCGGCCTCCAACATCTTATAGCCGTTTGCCGTGCCTGCTATGAGGTGCGCCTTTGTAATGGCAGCCTCAGCCTTGATCGCCGAATTGTGCAGCCTCCGGTCATAATTGTTCGAATTCGGTATGGAGGACGCCCTCCACGCCGTCCCGTCGTAGGTCATGTTGATGACAGCGTTTGCGCCGAAATGTGTCGTGACCCGTGTGGTATTAAGGTATACCGGGATCGCCGCTGTCTTGCTCCCGTCTGCCAGGGTCAGCACCAGGCTTGCATTCCCGCTGCCCGCGTAAGGGAGTTTGTATGCTATCGACTTGCCCGCATAGAGTGCCCCGTCTGCTGACACGCCGGTCCATGTACCCGTTGCAGCAGTCTGCGTCCCGACGATATACTCCACGCTCTGCGCAAGTGCCGTGCTTGCCGTCCCTTCCGCTGCCACGGCCTTATTGTAGGCGGCCTTTGCAGCTTCGTAGGAACTGGACAAGGATACGTCACTGTAGGTGAACGTACCGTCCGTAAAGACGGTGAGGTCCGTTAGGTACAGGCTATTGGTACTGCCCGACGTATAGGACGGCTCGGTCTTTGCCCAGTTCCCTCCCGGCGGGTTGGCTGACGGTTTGGCAGGCTTCGAGGCAGTGGAACTTTGAAGCAGGTAATACCTTGTCGTTGCCTGGACGTCACGTATGGACGCCAGGGTTATTTCTGCCTTTGCCTTTACTGCCATGTTTACCCCTCCAGCTGCGCAATGTACGTTGCCTTGCTCTCAACGTCCCCGGCACCGATGTTCAGGGTCGGGCCAGTCGTGGAAAGCGGCGTGGAAGAACCGTCCTTGTACCATTTGATAGTCCCCAGGGCTGCGATCGCAGTGGCATCCAGTTCGGCCCCGGCTTTATATACATGGGCTGTCAGCGTAGTCGTGATCGCCGTGTTCTTGAAGATCGTGCCGTTGGAACTGGTAATGGTCATGGTGATGGCATCAGCGCCGGCATCACCCTGCTCTCCTTTGGCACCTTTGATATTGTTTACGTACACCCATTTCGCAGCAGCCGCAGCGCCTGCGACCGTACACCGGTAGGTGTTATAGGTGCTGGTGTTGAGGTACATATCACCGACCTTCGCATTCGTTATGCCAGAGCCGGAAAATATGGTAGCGGTCGTAGAAGTACCGGTGATCTTCGTGCCTGTGTACCAGACCGCGCCTGCGCCTGTTGCACCTGTCGCACCTTTGATGTTTCCGACATACACCCACTTGGCTGCGGAAGCCGCACCCGCGACCGTACACCGGTAGGTGTTCATGGTATCCGTGTTCAGGTACATATCGCCGACTTTCGCAGCTGTGATGCCAGAGTCAGAGAAGATGGTGGCGGTTGTGGAGGTTCCCGTAATCTTGGTGCCGGAGTACCACTGTGCGCTGCTGCCCGCAGCTCCCGTTGCACCGGTGAAGGCAATCTGGAAGGTGAAATACTTGTGTATAATGATATTGCCGTTGTCCAGGGAAACCGGGATATCAACAGTGCCACCGGCTTTGACAGCAGTTGTGACGGATATGGTCACAGTAGGCTGGGTTGCGTCTGTATCCACGGAGGTCGTCACACCGGCCGGTGCGATGATCTTGGAGTTATCCACTGCTGCCGGGATCTGGTTCGCGCCGCACATCGCCACAACGGTCGTGGTCGTGCTGCCCGCCTTCGCCGCACTGGTACTGCCTGGGAAGGTGAAGGAATCATTTGTAAGGATGACCGAAAAGCCGTCCGTCAGGTCGACGATGCTGATCTGGTCAGAACTTTTTATTGCCATAGTCTTTCGCTCCTTTAATCAATAATGAGGCTGCAGCGGAAGGTGACCTTGACGTCCACGTCCTCCGCGCCGAGGGTAAACTTAAAGCCGCCGTCCGACAGCCTTACATCATCAGCGGAAATGACACCGTAGCGGTCTTCGTCGATCCGCTGCCATTCCCATTCCAGCCTGGCTTTGTTCCCGAAGACGGCCTTCATCTGCTCCGCTGCCGTGATCCTTTGGCCGCCGCGGTAGATGATGACCGACAGCACCGTGGATACGCCTGTATTCTTAAAGACCGTGCCGTGGCTGGAATCGATACGGAGGAGGACTGCGTCTTCACCGTCAGCACCTACCGCACCGGACAGGCAGGTCGGGGAGGAGGCCTTCACGTTCCCGCTGGCATAGGTCGTGACTGTTTTCTGCCACATGAACATGCCTTCCGTCCACTCCGGCGCTTCAATGCTCCATCCCGGGTCATCGTCAGCAGGGGGGACGGTTTCGGAATTGTTCAGGGCATAGTAAACGGCCACGTCCTTTACGGAACTTTCCACCTCTGTCTTGATCTCCGATATCGTCCGGGAAAAACCTGTGGCAGTTTCTTCGACCTTGTTCACCCTCCCGGTCAGCGCCTGGACCGTGCTCCCGTCCGCCTTGCTCTCCAGGGATGTCTGTACATCCCCGATCTCGGTCGTGATCCCCTCGATGGTCTGCTGCTGCGAGGTGTATTTATCCGACAGTTCCGTGATGCTGCTGCCGAGCGGGGTCACGGCTTCGGTAATATCCGACTGCCACACCTTCTGTTCGATCTTGCCCTGGACTTCCTTGAACTCCGTCTGCAGGGTCTCCGTGGTCTCGGCATTTTCGGATATCTGCTTTGTCATGGTCTTGTAGTTCGCTTCGAGCGTGGTATCGTCCATGACCACATGGGAGGCATCCACGGAAAGCGTCCCGTCATCGGTCAGTTCCTTTGCGACAGACCGGATGTTCAGCTTGCTGCCGTCAATGGCGGCGTCATCAGCCACCATGCTGTCCACGATAAGCCCGTCCGGCACGCCTTCGGCCGTGATGCCCTCCGGGGACCAGATGGGTTTCCCGGCTGCATCCCACAGGTAATAGGAAAAACCGCCCTGCGCGTCTTTGCCGATCTGCACCCGGACGGTCCCGTTTTCATCCCTGATCTGCATGGTCGCGCCGTCTATGGAAAACGCACCGTCCTTTGAGCCAATCTTGATAAAATCCGTAAAGATCGTTGCCGCCGTGACATTGCCTGCCATCAGGTCGTCCATGACGGCCTGCGCAATGGTGGCATCCTCGATGACGATATTGTCGCCGGTAAGGTGTATCGCCTGGAGCGTGCCCACCCCGGCATTTCCGGCAAGCAAGCTCTCGATATTCCCCGTGGCCGCGGTCAGTTCCTTCACGTCTGCCTGCGTGGCCCTGAGTTCCGCGATCCCGGCTTTCCCAGCCACAAGTTCCTGTATCTCAGCGTCTGCCGCTTGGAGTTTCTCCACATTGGCATTGGTGGCATTAAGGTCGGTGACGTTTGCCTTCTGTGCGAGGAGGCTGTCGAACTCGCCGAGCTGTGCGTGGATCGCACCGATATCCGCATTCGCTGCCTGCAGCTTGTCCGTCACCACGTGCTTAAAAGCCGTAAAATTCTCGGAAAGGGAAGTCAGCACCGCCGCTGTGCCCCTCGACATGGAAGAAGCCAGGGTGATTGCAGTCACGCCGAGGGTCAGCTTGGAATTTTGCGGGTTCAGCAGGTCCATGTATACCTTCTGCACAACCATGAAATCGTCCATGCCATGCGGCTCGGATACTACCCGGATATTGTCGCCGACCTTGCACCGCTCGATATCCACGTCCAGCAGGTGCAGGTCGATGGCCGTGATCGTAATACTGGCGGTCAGCAGCTTCTGGCGGTCCAGGACCTCCCTGCCTTTCCGGAGGAGGTTCTCCGGGAGCGTCACATCGTCATACTCCACCACCTTCACGATCCTGCCGTATTTGGCAATGGCATCCGTATCTTCGATATAGTCTTTGCTGCCGTTGACAGACTTGATGGTAAGGCGCTCGTCCGTCTCCTCGTCCCTTTTTCCAAGTGGTACGACCACCGTGGCGAGGCTGTCGCAGCCCACCTCCGATACCAGGTCGAGGATGTTCTCACCGAACCGGATCACCTGGTCATTGGTGTGGCCATAATCTCCGATATAGTCGATGATCCGTTTCCCGTCCTCATGCCGGATACGCACATATCCACCGAGCCGGGATATAAGCCTGTCCTCAATGGTCTTCCAGGTGTTCTCGTAGGTGGAATACCGGTAAAGGCTGTCGTTGCTGTCGACGACCGTCACTTCACCCACCGTGAAGCGTTTCCGGCTGTCCACATCGGCGTTGTGCCTGGTAATAAGGTCGGTGAAATAATCCTTCACGGAAATGTCATGGTATTCGTGGTACCGCTGGATGCTGTCGAGGAGGTAGGACAGTTCGCCCTCGCACTCCACGGTCCGGTTCCCGTAAAAGTCCGTTTCGTCCGACAGCACCCTGCCGGAGTAGATCCACTCGCCGTCCTGATAGAGTGACAGTTCCGAGTACATCTTCTGAAGACCGTCCTTTAGCGGGTGCGTGGCCGGAACGGTAAATTTCAGGGTTCCCGTCTTATTCACTTCCAGTTCGCAGGAGAGATTTGTAAGTGCCAGTTCCGGGATACGGGGGTCATAGAAAAGCTGCCCGTCAAGGTAGATCTCATACATTACAGGCACCCCCTCCGGAACTTGAATGTGATACTCTTTGCGCCCGTGACCGATATCTCATTCTCAAAGGAATGAAGCACCAGACCTGGGACAACCTGCGTCCCTTTTTTCAGTTCATAGATTTTGCTGTCATGGAACAACTGGCAGGCGGACGGCACCGTTACGGCCGGACTCACGGGCATCCGCAGGTTTTCCACCGTACCGGACACCGCCGTAGTCGTTCCCGTAAAGGTCACCTCGTATTCCTCCTGCTCATACCGGAACGGCTCCGCGTCTATGGTCACCGTCAGCTGTCCTGCCGATGCCACCCTCTGCGGGTCGGACACGGACGCCCTTCCGACATAGAAATGGCCGGGGTCCTCGTCAAAGGTGACATGGACCATCCGGCCATGATATTTATTGAAGATGTGGAAACAGGTATCGACCCATTCCTCACGGTTTGTTTCCGCAGCCAGTTTCAGCTTGATCTCCCGGTTGCCGTAGGAGACATCCCCGGTCAGGACTTCGGAGAGGTCAAGCCGCCCGCTCCTGCCCGGGACTTCCAACAGCACCGTGTTCGGTTCCGGCACGGATATGGTGTCACTGTTGGTGATTGCAGCACCCCAGTCGCGGAGGGTGTGTTCGTCACCGATAAGTGCCCCGGTAAATATGCTGTTCATCGGTTTCCGCGCCCTCCCCTCATGGAATATCTCGCAAGCCCGGAATCTATGGCAGGGAGGAGGTGGCCGACAAGCGTACCGTCCTCCAGGTAGATGCCCTTGCTGCTGTTGTCTGCAATGATCGCCAGGTACCGCTCCATCCCGGCCATGTCCAGCCGTTCATCGAGCATGGATGATAACTGGTCGTAGAACCCCTTCAGCGGGAGGATCGCCTCCGCGCCTGCCTCGCCGCCTGCCATCAGGCTCGAACCGTTCAGCCCGAACATGGTCGGTTTCGTCATGATGCCGCCCTCTTTGTACCAGTCGATCGAGAAATGCGGTACGGAGGGAGGGGTCAGTGAAAAGTGGCCGCTGATATGGACGTGCGGGAGTTTTAAGTGCGGCAGTGACCAGGAAAAATTGAAGAACGACCGGATCCTGTCGATCAGGCCCTTTACCGTGTCCTTCGCCCTGGTAACTGGCGTTGTAATCGCCGTCTTGATGCTGTTCCACACTGAGGATGCCGTACTTTTGATGCCATTGAAAATACTGCCCACACTGCCCTTTAAGGAGTTGAAAGCACTGGTCACCGTGCTCTTCACGGAGTTCACCACGGACGATATATTCGACTTGATGCCGTTCCATATGCTGCTGACCGTACCCTTGATACTGTTCAGCACAGAGGAGATGGCCGTTTTTATGGCGTTCCAGACTGTGGTGACGGTCTGTTTTATCGCATTCACCACAGTGGTCACCGTCTGTTTGATGGCATTCCAGGCTGTGGTAAACAGCTGCTTTATGGCATTGAATATCGTGGTAAAGAATGCCTTTATCGCATTCCACACCGTCTGTATCGTGGTTTTTATTGCATTAACGGCCGTAGTCACCACTGTTTTTATGGCGTTCCATGCAGTGGTAAATGCCGTCTTGATCCCCTCAAGGACCGGGGTCAGGAATGCCACGATAGCGTTCCACACGGTTTCGATCACCGTTTTTATAGCATCGATGGCCGTGGATACGGTCTCCTTGATCTTCTCCCAGGCCGCCGTAATGACTCCGCCGAAGTTCTCCCAGATGAAACGCCACGGGAGCGTCAGGATGTTGAATGCCGCCGTCAGGATCTCCTTAATAAACAGGATTGCGACCTGCACCACCCCCTTGATGGTTTCCCACACCGCGGTCACTACGCCGGAGATGGCATTCCAGATGGTCTCCATCGTGGTCTTGATGGCGTCCATCGTCCCGGAAATGAAAGTCTTGATGCCTTCCCATATCTCGGAGGCTTTCTGGCTTACTGCCTGGAATACCTCCACCACGAAATTCATGGCAGCCTGGATGGCAGTCTTGATCCCCTCGAAGGCTGTCTTTATCCCTTCCCACAGCTTGTTCACGAATTCGCGGAACTTCTCGCTGTGGTTATACGCATAGATCAGCGCCGCAACCGCCGCAGCGATGGCGGCAATGACAAGGATGATCGGGTTTGCCATAAGGACGCCCCAGAGCGCCTTCATGCCATTGGCAAGGGAACCCGCGATTCCAATCCCGGCCTGTGCATTCCCCTTGAAGACCAGTATGCTTTTCCCGATATTTGAAAATGCCTGCATCCCCTGACCGATGCCAGTGGTGAGTTTGCCGAATACGACAAGTGCCGGCCCGACCGCCGCCACGACAAGCCCGATCTTGACAATGGTCTCCTGCTGGGCAGGCGTCAGGGCATTGAACTTATCCACCAGTTTCTGCACCACATCGGCCACCTTCTGGATGGTCGGTGCAAGAGCCTCGCCGATGGAAGTCATCAGTACATCGATGGAACTCTTCAGCTTTTCCAAAGAACCGCCGAAACCGCTCATCATGGCCTGCGCCATTTCTTCCGTAGTTCCGGCACAGTTCTCAAGGGAGCCGTTCAGGGCATCCACGTCCCCGGGAGCGGTATTGATCAGGGCAAGCCAGGGTGCCATCTGGTTTTTGCCGAAGATGGCGGATGCCGCCGCGATCTGCTCCGACTCGGAGAGTTTTCCGAAAGCCTCGTGCAATTCCCTCTGGACCGTTACGGAGTCCTTCATGGTGCCGTCCGCATTGGTGACGGAGATGCCAAGTTCGGCCATCTTCTCCGCGCCTTCCTTGGCCGGGGACACCAGGCGGGCAAGGCCCGTCTTCAGTGAGTTGGCGGCTTTGTCCGCATCGATACCGTTGTTTGCCATGACACCCATGTAAAGGGCTGCGTCATTGACGGAATATCCGGCTGCGGAAAAGATCGGTGCGGCCACGGACATGGCGCTTGAGAGGCTGTCCACGTCAAGGGCAGAGTTGTTGCAGGCCGCCGCGAATACATCCGCATACTTCCCGGCATCCGAAAAACTGCCGTGGAACCCGTTGATCGTTGCCACAAGCCCTGCGGACACGGTATCGAGGTTGCCGCCTTCGCCCGCCGCCAGGTTCATGGAGGGGGCAAGGGCAGAAGCCGCCTGTTCCGCATCCAGTCCGGCACGGGCAAAGTTCAGTGTCGCTGTCGCGGCATCGGTCATACCGAAGGTGGAGTTGGCAGCCGCGTCCTTCATGGCCTTGTTCAGCATCTCCGCCTGTTCTTCGGTATTGCCCATCGTCTTGTTGGTGAGCTGCATGGTCTTATCGACCTCGGCGAAACTCTTAGCCCCTGCCGCGCCGACCGCCGCAAGGGGGAGCGTGACATGGGTGGTCAGCCCCTTGCCGACAGCGGTCATCTTGCCGCCCACTTCCTCGAACTTCCTGCCAACTGCATCAATCTTGTTTAAGGTCCCGTTTGCTTCAGCGGCCTCCCGGATGAGGTTCTTCAGTTCCTGTTCGGTCTCCACGATCTCCCTCTGCAGGGCATCGTATTTGTCCTTTCCGAGATCACCGGATTCCAG
This sequence comes from Clostridiales bacterium NK3B98, assembly GCA_000421005.1. Lineage (GTDB taxonomy): Bacteria > Bacillota > Clostridia > Oscillospirales > Oscillospiraceae > Onthomonas. Next base: position 5,228 of record ATWA01000019.1, on the reverse strand, counting down.
TTGCTGCTTTGCCTGCTCCTGGGCGGTCTTTAAGGCATCCAGTTTCTCCTTTGTCGCCCCGATCTTTTCCTTTAATACTGCCTGTTTCTGTGAAAGCAGTTCCGTGTTTGCCGGGTCGAGCTTCAGCAGTTTATTGATATCCTTCAGCTGCGACTGGGTGCTTTTTATCGTGCTGTTTACGTTTTTCAGGGCCTTGTCAAGCCCGGTGGTATCACCGCCGATCTCTACCGTGATACCCTTTATCCTGCTGCCTGCCATGATCCCCACCTCCCTCGCAGCTTAGAATTTGTCGAAGTCGCCCTGGTCGGCGATCCTCCTGTACTTCACGCCGTCATTGGACTTTTCCGTCCAGATATCGAGTACAAGCCCGATAGTAAGGAGGTCGAGGTCCCTGATAGAGATCCCGACCTCCGTGCAGCGCAGAAGGAACAGCGGCGTGGTCATTTCCCGCTCACTTCTGCCAGTCCTTTTTTTGCCTGGACATCCGTCATAAGGTTCTCGCCCCACAGTTCCAGGATCTGGGGCAGCACCTCGTAGATCGAGAACATGTCAAACTGGTCGAGCCATTCGTCAATGGTCTTCGGGATGGACGGGTCGGCGTGGAACGCCATGACATAGGCAACGTTCTCGAAGATCTCCAGGTCGTCGATCTGGAGTTCCGCCCCCTCATCCGTCTTTTTGGAGAATGACTTCTCCAGCTTGCCCAGGTCCTTGAAGATGTCCCTCTTGAATTTCGCCCGGTAAAGGCGGGGCACCGTTGCAGAAGAACGGAATGCCACATCCTTGCCGGAGATCTTAATGGTGCGTTCGATCATGGCCGTGTACCCCCTTAACCCTTGCTGCCTGTACCGCCGGTGCTGTTCGTGGATGCTGCCGTCCCGGCAGGCAGGTAAACGGACTTGTACCAGTTGTCATATGCCGCGGCATCTGTCGTGTCCCCGGTGCGGGCCTTCACAAGGCCGTCCGCCCTCGGGTCTGCCGTAATGGACAGTTTCTCCGTACCCGGCTCGATGGTGTCCTCCTTGGTCTCCGACTCGATGGACGGGCGGGAGGAGGTGCAGTTATAAAGGACGTGGCGGATGCAGTTGACGTCCCCGTCGAACTCAAAGAGCAGCGCGAACTTGACGCTCTCCTTATTGGTGCTCTTCTCCACGAGCACTCCCTTGGCGTCCAGTTCCTCCTGCAGGATCTCCGTGCGAAACCATTCCGGCACGAGTGCCATCTCGAGGTCGCCCGAATAGCCGTTGTTGGTCACCGAGCGGAAATACACGATGCCGTCCGCATAGAACGGGCTGGATTCGCCCTCGGCATCCAGGCTGATGGAAACAGCGCCGGGGATGGCCTTCGGGGTACCGTAGGAAAAGGCAGCCACGCCGTCCGTGACGGTCTCCGTCAGCTTTGCCGCATGGACGTTTTTCAGATTGTATTTGACCTTGTTACCCATGTCTTAATCCTCCATTTCAAACGAATACAGGACCTCATACAGTTTCTCGGTGTCTATCCACACCTCTGTCTTGTCATAAAAAATGCCGTGCGAATCAAGCACGGCCTCGACTTTCCGTTCCACTGCCGGGTCCTTTTCGTCAGTGTACAGTTCAATGTGGGCTTCCATGATGCGGAAGTAGACCCTCCCGTCCGCCGGGAAGTTGTCGCTCCCGGGGAGGAGGTATGTGATAAAAGGCGGGGGCGGTGATTCACCCTCCGCAAAGTGGTCGTAAGCGGAAGGAATCCCCATCTCCGCGATCATTTCCAGCAGCTTATCCATTCCTCAGGCTCCTTTCGATGTCCCGCTCCAGCTGTTCGATGCCCTGCTGCTCCGCAGGCGCGATATGGGGGATGGCCCGTGTCCTGCCCCCGTTACGCTTGGCATGGCCATGCTCCAAAAGGTGCGCCAGCTGGTAGCGGTTTCTCGAATGCACCGTCACCTCCAGGGCGTTCGCCGTTTCCTTCGTGGTCTTTACCGCCCAGCTTTTGGCGTACTTCCCGGTCTTTACGGGGGCTCCCTCGCCGATGGCTTTCTTCACGGTGTTCCCGGCGTCCCTGACTGCCTTTTTCATGTCCTGCTCCGTGGCCCGGGCATATTCATCGAGCATCCCCGCCACGGCATCCGCAAGGCCGTCCACGGCGACTTTCTTTCCTGCCATGTCACCGCCTCACTTTCCGGCACCGGAACTTAAGCCCGTGCCTTTTAAAGTTCAGGTGGTCCACTGCAAGGATGTCGTAGACCTCGCCCATGAACACCAGGCGGAACTTCGTGGATGTGACGGCGGCAGTCTCCCTGCAGTAGCGCACCGTCACGTTCATATCCGTGTTCTCCACCGTCTCGCCGACAACGGCCTGTTCCTGCCCGGTCTCACCGCTGATGGTGGCGTAGCAGGAGAAGTAATCCGTCCAGGCATTCTTGTGATTCCCGTATTTGTCCGTGATGGCCTCGTTCTTCTGGATGGCCACCCGCACATTCATCGCCGCAATATCCATCAGAAAAACTCCCCTTCCCGGATACCTGAAAGCATGGCACGGAGCGTCAGCATAAGTTCATGGTGGTCAGCCTCCTCACGGTGCTCGTACAGGTATGCCACCGCATACATCACGGCAATCTTCGAGACGGGCTTTTCCATAAACTCCCCTTTGTCCGTTGCCCTTGCCACATCCATGCACAGCTGTCCGGCGGAGGATATCAGGCTTTCGATGAGCGCATCGTCTTCGGGATAGTCCACGCGCAGGTAATTCTTCATTTCATCAAGCGTTATAGCCATAACCCCACCCCACAGTCATAAAAGGCGGGGTTTTTATGCCCCGCCGTGCCGGTTAGATCAGTTGCCGGACGCCTTGCCGATCTTCAGGATCTGCACTGCCTCCGGGAGGATCAGCTTGCCGTCCACGCGCTCCTTGGCAACGTAGCCGATCATGCCGTTCCCGGCGAACAGTTCACGAAGCTCTGCGAAGGAACGGCTGCCCCTGTCGCCGATGTTGTAGTAACTGTAGTCGCCGAAGGAGATGGCGTCTTCCGGTGCAAATGCGGAAGTATAGACCGGGTAGCCGAGGATACGGTCAGGCTCGCCCGCCGTATAGGAAGGCTGCCAGATATAGGCCTGGTTGCCGTCCTTCAGCTTGCGGATCACCGCCAGGTTCTTGTCGTTGATGATGAAGCCTGCCTTCTTGCGGTACGGGCGCTTCAGCGCATAAACGAGGTCGATCATGTCGTCAGCCTTGATGGATGCCACGGTATTTGCCACGTGGCCGCCGCCGGCCTCCGCAAACAGTCCCAGGGGCTTGCCGTTGCCGTCACCGTTCAGGAAGGAATCCTCCTCAGCATTGGCGAGGGCCTTGCCGAACTGGGTAAGGATATAGCTTTCCAGATGGAAGGCATTGTCGTACAGGAGTTCCTCGGTCACCTTGATGGCAACGTGCAGCTTGTGTGCGTCCATCAGGATCTGGTCGAAGGTCGCATCCCCGAAGGTCAGTGCGCCGCCTTCCTCGATCCACGCTGCCGCAGGCTTGGTGGCCGCGATGTTGATCTTGTGCTCACCGGAAGTGGTGATGCGGGTGGCGAGGCGTCTCATGATGTTCTCTTCCTCAAGGACATCGATGAGCCTCTTGTCGTACTCCTCCGGAACAAGGTAACCGCCGTCAGCGTCCACGCCTTCCTGCAGGACGTTGCTCACGCGCTTGAAGTTGGAGCGGAGCGCGTCAAGCATCGCCTTCTTGTACTCATCGGACGCGCGGCCGGCCTTCACCGGCTTGTCCTCCATACCGCCCTTCATCGGCTTCGCGGTGATGGGGGTATTTACGGGCATGGACATCTGTGCATCGATAGCCTCCATCTGCTGCAGGCGTTCGATCTCCTTGCCATAGTTCATGACCTTCTGTTCCATCTCTTTGTAGGTCTGGGCATCAGCCTCGGAAAGCAGGCCGTCCTTGTCCTGGCGGCTCTCCACAAATGCCTTTGCCGCGTTCCACGCCTGGTTTCTCTTTTCGATCATCTCAAGGATCTTGCTCATGGTATTTACCTCCAATTTTTCAATAAATAAAGCCGGTCCATGAGGGAATCGGCTTTCACTTTGGTACTGTCTTCAGTTGTTTTACGGTCTATCCTGCAGCGTCCGGCGATCTTGTCCATCAGGGAGTCCACCACCTGCGCCCTGGAATAGAGCATCGATACTTCCGGCGGTCCTGCATCCTCCGCCCCCGCTTCAGGGCGTTTCATGACCTCGTCCGCAAAGCCCAGTTCCACTGCCTTGTTTGCGTCCATCCAGGTCTCCGCGTCCATGAGGTGCGACAGCTTCGCCCTGGACAGCCCCGTCTTGATCTCATAGGCGTTGAGGATGCTGTCCTTGACGGAGGCAAGCATCTCGATGGCTTTCTGCATCTCCGCGCTGTCGCCGAACGCAACGGTAGCGGGGTTGTGGATCATCATCATGGAAACAGGCGATACGCACACCTTCGTCCCCGCCATTGCGATGACCGATGCGGCGGACGCCGCAATGCCGTCGATCTTGACCGTGACATTGCCCTTGTAATCCATCAGCATGTTGTAGATCTGGGCAGCCGCCACGCAGTCGCCGCCGGGGGAATTGATCCATACGGTGATGTCGCCGCTCCCGGCATTCAGTTCGTCCTTGAAAACTTTCGGCGTGACGTCATCGTCAAACCAGCTTTCCTCGGCGATCGTGCCGTTCAGGAACAGCGTCCGTTCCGTCACTGTTTCCTGTCCCGCTTGGTCCGTTACCGTCCTGGCCTTCCACTTCCAGAACTTCTTCATCGGAATCCTCCTTTCCGTTTTCTGTATCTGCAAAAGCACCTGCTTGTTTAAGCGGGAGCATGTTGCCGTTGATAAGGTATAAGTCCCCGCCCTCCTCTTCGGGGATGCGGTCGAGGTTCTCAAGTTCATTTGAGTTTCCGCAAAAAACACCCCGGCCCAGATGCAGCTGTTCGAAAATTTCAGGCCAAGCAATACCCCCGAATACGCATCTGTCCCTGATTTGGTCTGAGCGGCTTGAAATACCCGCGGATGCCAGAGCGCGCCTTCGATAGTATCATGCCTATGCCGTCAGCAATCCTGTAGTAGAAGAAATGCACCTGATCCTTGATCGGCTTTGCGGCCTCGATGCAGTCTCGGTACAACAAATTGGTTTTCTCACTCTCCTTTAGCGTTGCAAGAAAGAGCAAACACACACCAAGCCAGAAATTAAGCGCATTGATTGACCGCAGCGAGCGCACTCGGAAAT
>ATWA01000018.1 GCA_000421005.1 Clostridiales bacterium NK3B98 | reverse complement strand
CAGAACTTGAAGAACAATGTCACTGAGGAAGGTTCCCACCAAGTCTTTCCCTCGGCGGGTATCCAGTAGCGGCATGTCCAGCACTACAATGTCGATGCCCTTGTCCTTTGTTAGAAAGCGCCATTGATTCTGGATTTCTTCATAGTTTCTGGCTAGACGGTCTATGCTCTTAATGTAGAGCAAATCGTCCTTTTTCACTCTGCGCACCATGCGCTTATAAGCGGGACGGTTGAAGTCTTTGCCGGACTGGTGGTCGATGTAGATGTTCTTTTCAGGGATGTGCAGATCGGAGATAGCAAAAAGTTGGCGGTCTTCGTTCTGATCTCTGGTACTGACACGGATGTATGCGAATTTGCTCATGGGGTCTCCTGTTTTGCGCAGGATGGGGTCTGTGAGGATAGTTTACATGATTCTGCGATTCTGTTCTATTGTGTCTATTATGTATATTTTTGAGCATAACGGCGCAATTCGACAACTTTTCCCCTTGCCAACTTGTCTTTTCTGGACTATACTATCCATGCAATCACAAATTGCATATCGAATGAACGGATGCTTCTCAACTGAATCTGTATTCTCAATCCACAGGATTGGTGTGTGCAGAGGAAGATGGGGAGCTTTTTCTATGCTCCCCCACAAATACAAATGAACGGACGCAAATCCAATGACAAGGAGGATAGACCCACTTACAGCACTTGCAATCAGCAAATTGACAGCCCATCCCATCATATTCATCACATTTCAATTACAAAAGGAGAATTCTATGAACAATACTCTTCCCAACGTACTCACCGCAAAAGACCTGCAAGCCTACCTTCACATTTCACGAGCCGGAGCCTACAATCTCCTGAGCCGTGCGGATTTCCCCACGCTCCACATTGGCAAGCGCAAGCTGGTGACGCTCCGCAACCTCCAAGAGTGGATGACAAAAAACACTGGCGAAAGTACACTTTAAAGTGTTGAAGTCTTCAGCAATACATGATACAATAGCAAATAGAAAGGCTGCCTCCGATGTTACCAGCATCAGAGGCAGCCACGGCAAAAACTGTTACCAGCAGTCGTTGCCAAACGCAAATACCAAACCCACTAAATTCAGCATCCTGCGCCCCTTCATTGTACCAGAAGCAGCGCAGCGGTGCAATGGAAGGAGTATGATTTTATGGCAAAAAGAAATGCCGCAGGTAACGGCACCATCCGCAAGAAAACCGTCAAGCGGAACGGAAAAGACTATGTATTCTGGGAAGCACGGTACACCGTTGGAACCGATCCCGGCACAGGCAAACAGATTCAGCGCAGCATCAGCGGCAAGACACAAAAGGAAGTCGCTCAGAAGCTAAAAGCGGTCACCTCAGCCATTGACGCAGGAACATACATAGCACCAAATAAAATGACTGTGGGCGAATGGCTGGATATCTGGCAGCGGGACTATTTGTGCGGAGTAAAGCCTTTTACCGTTGCCTCTTACTCTGGCGTAATTCGCAATCACATCAAGCCTGCATTGGGCGCTATCCGGCTGGAGGCACTCAACGCTCACACCATTCAGGGATTTTATAATACCCTCGGACAGCCTGATAAGAATAGACCTGCACTGTCTCCCAAGACGGTTAAAAATGTACACGGCGTTCTCCACAAGGCATTGAAGCAAGCTGTCCTGATCGGCTATATCCATTCCAATCCCACGGATGCCTGCACTCTCCCCCGCATGGAAAAGAAGCAGATCAAACCTCTTGATGAGGACGAGAGCAAACAATTCCTGCAAGCCATCCAAGGTCATCCGCTGGAAACGCTTTTCACTGTGACCCTGTTTACCGGAATGAGAGAGGGGGAGGCTCTGGGGCTGATGTGGGACTGTGTGGACTTCAAAAAAGGGATCATTCTGATTGACAAGCAGCTTCAGCACGAGAAGAAAAAAGGTGGTGCTTACATCTTTGCTCCGTTGAAAAACGACAAAGCCCGGACAATCACTCCTGCGCCGTGGGTTATGCAGCTCCTTCACACACACAAAGCAAAGCAGGCAGCACAGCGCCTGCAGACGGGTGGACTTTGGGAGGATTCAGGTCTTGTGTTCACCAATGAGACGGGACAGCATCTGGCAATCCACAGTGTATATAAGGCATTCAAGAAGGTGGTTGCCTCTATTGGCCGGCCGGATGCACGTTTTCACGATCTGCGACACAGCTACGCCGTAGCCGCAATTCGGTCCGGAGATGATATTAAGACTTTACAGGGTACCTTAGGTCATGCGACCGCAGCCTTCACTTTGGATGTCTACGGACACGTCACCGATCAGATGAAGCAGGCCAGTGCTCAGCGCATGGAACGGTACATCACCCAGGTTTTAGGCCAGTAAGGGAAAACTTAAGGGAAAACAAAAACAGCGAAAATAGAATACCGAACTTTTCCATCTCATTATCGCCCCCAACCACAGAAAAATCCCTCTAAACCAAACGGTTTAGAGGGATTACTTCTACGCGGAAGGAGGGATTTGAACCCTCGCGACGGTCACCCGCCCTACGCCCTTAGCAGGGGCGCCTCTTCGGCCACTTGAGTACTTCCGCAGGCCGAAAACCACCAAGGGTATTCAATTGTTGTGAGGGATAAATGTGGCGGAGAGAGTGGGATTCGAACCCACGGCTCCTTGTGGGAGTCACTGGTTTTCAAGACCAGCTCCTTAAACCGCTCGGACATCTCTCCGAATCATCTCACAAGCAACGGTAATTATAGCAGAACCGTTCCGCCCTGTCAACCCTTTTTGCCCCTTTTCCATGGCTGACAGGGCGAAATCGTCACTCAAGTGCCGCTGAGATCCACTGCACGGCGTAAAATACTCATTTGAGGCACCGGGTGGGGCAATTGCATCCGGAAGCGCATCTGCGGGTGCCGGGGTTCGTCCAGCTGCACCCCTTCTTCGTCCTGCATCACCGGGGCGGTGAACGCCACAGGCTTGCAGTCCGGGCCAACCATTTCTACTGCATCCCCGGCTCGGAACTTATTGCGTAAACTCAGGGTAGCAAGTCCATTTTCGTCACATTCCTCTACAATGGCACACACCTGCCACTGACGGATATACCGGGAGTCGTCGTAATATTGCCCCGGCTGGCCAAACCAGAATCCGGTGGAATAGTGCCGATGGCTCACCTTTTCCACCTCGTCCCGCCACACCGGGTCAACCGGTCTTCCCGCCTTCACATCGTCAATCACATGGCGGTAGGCTCCGGTGACAATAGCGGCATAGTAGGCGCTCTTGGCACGCCCTTCGATTTTCAGGGAGTTCAGTCCGATGTCATGCAGCTCCTGCACATGGTCGATCATGCACATATCCCGGCTGTTCATGATATAGGTGCCCTTCTCGTCCTCAAACACCGGAAAATACTCTCCCGGACGCTTCTCCTCTACCAGATGATACTGATACCGGCAGGGCTGGGCACAGGCACCCCGGTTGGAGTCCCGCCCGGTCATGTAGTTGGACAGCAGACACCGCCCGGAATAGCTGACGCACATGGCCCCGTGGGCAAACGCCTCTATTTCCAGCGTTTTTGGGGTCTTTGCCCGGATCTCCGCAACTTCCTCCAAGCTCAACTCCCGGGCAAGGATCACCCGGTCTGCCCCCAGGTCGTGCCACGCCCGGGCGGTTTCATAGTTGGCGATGCTGGCCTGTGTGGAGATATGCCGCTTCACATGGGGGGCATATCGCCCGGCAAGGGTAAATGCTCCCAGATCCGCCACAATCACCGCGTCTACCCCTGCCTCGTCCAGCGTTTCCAGCCATTGAGGCAGGTCGCAGACCTCGTTGTTCCGGGGCATGGTGTTGATGGTCACATGGCAGCTCACGCCGTGGCGATGGGCGTAAGCCACCGCCTCCCGCAGTTCTTCCGGTGTAAAATTGCCGGCAAAGGCACGCATACCAAACGCCGATCCTGCCAGATAGACAGCATCGGCGCCGTATGCCACAGCCATGCGCAGCCGCTCCATATCCCCCGCCGGAGCCAGCAGCTCCAGCAGGGGCGGGTTGTGTATGAAACTCATGGCTCCTCCGTCTCCACAACGATACCGTTGCGGAAGTTGTTAAAATCAGAATAGCTACTGAAGAAATGGGTCGTCCCATCCTCCCCCAGTGCAAAGTAGAAATAGGTGGTGCTGTTGGGATAGAGGGCTGCGTCGATGGCAGCCTTACCGGGATTGCAGATAGGGCCAGCAGGCAATCCGCTGTGAATATAGGTGTTGTAGGGGGTATCCACTTCCAGATCAGACTGGGTCAGATGCTCCTTCCGTTCTTCCAGCGTGTACTGGACGGTAGAGTCCATTTGCAGCTTGCCCAGCGTCTCGTTGTTATCCGGATTGAGACGGTTGTAGATGACCGATGCAATATCGTGCTGATCCTGACCGTCCGTCTCCTTCTCGATGATGGAAGCGATAATCATGATCTCATTCTGGGTATATCCCAGCCGCTCGGCACGGGTCTTCATATCGCTGTCAAACTTCACCGAGTAGTTATAAATGATCTTGGACAGGGCCACCTTGGGGTCGCCGGACTTGTAGAAGTGGTAGGTGTCCGGGAACAGATAGCCTTCCAGCCAGCTGGGGTCGCTTCGGTCCACATCCAGATCGTTGAGGAAGGAGTAGTCGAAAGTGTCGTGGGTAGCAGACTCCACCAGCTCCTCCACGCTGCACGCCCCCTGCGCCTCCAGCAGCTTGAATACCTCATCCACGGTGTAGCCCTCGGGGATGGTGACCACCACTTCCTCCCGTGCCTTGGACGAAGCGCTGATATTGCTCAACAGGGCGGAGTAGTCCATGTTGGTGTTCAGCTCATAGGTGCCGCTGGAGATGTTCGCCGCCTTGTTGGTGAATCCGGCGAAGGTCTCAAAGAGGAAGGGGTACTCAATCAGTCCGGCGTTGTACAGCTTTGCCGCCACTGAATCAACGCTCTCTCCCACTTCAACCGTGATGCTGGCCGTAACAGGCTCTTTGTTCAGCGCCAGCAGGTCGCCTGCCCAGCGCCAGCCAAAGGTCGCCAGCAAAAACGAAATCGACAGCACGCAGACCACATACAAAACGGCCACCAGCAGGCTGATGCCCACACTCTTAGCCCTTCCGCCCCGCCGTCTTCCGCCGCTGCGGCTATATCTGTACTCTGCCACTGAATTCACTCCTTCCCTCTTGGGTCAGCTCATTTTCACCCATCCGCCGGGCGCAGGAGGGTGCGTGTCTCTGTCAGCACCAGCTCCACCCCGCGGTCATGGGGCTCCGCCGGGCATTGCCGCTGCAACAGCGCATCCCGGCACAGGCCCACCGTCCGGCCCTCATAACGGCTGAGAAAGCGGTCATAATACCCGCCGCCTCTGCCCAGCCGAAGGCAGCGGCGGTCATAGCACACAGCAGGCACCAGCATCAGCGATTCCCCGCCGACATCCACACCGGGACACTCCGGTTCCGGCTCCATCATGCCATATGGATGGCGTGCCAAATGCTCCTGGCCGCAATAGCGGAGAAAGACCATCTTCCCTTCCGGCAGGCACCGGGGCAGACCGATCACCTTGCCCTGACCCAGCAGTGGTTCCAGCAGTCGCCGGGTCTCCGGTTCAGCGCCCATACCCCAGAACAGCAGCACCGTCCGGCACGAATCCAGTTCTGGCAACGCCAAAAATCGGCGCAGCAGCGCATCGTCACTGCGCCGCCGCTGCGTCTGGGAAAGCTGCGCCTCCCGGCGGGCGATCTCCCGCCGCAGCCGCTTTTTTTGCTCAGTCGTTGTAATGGACACTCTGCCGCACCTGCTCGGCGGCATCCTCTCCACGGAGCACCTCGATCATCTTCAGACCGAACTCAAAGCTGGAGCCGGCAGCCTGTGCGGTGATGAACCGTCCGTCCCGGACAATCTTCTTGCCCACATTGACAATGGCGGAGTACATATCCTCCTCCATGCCGGGATAGACAATGGCATTGCGCCGATCCAGCAAACCCTGATGGGCCAGAATGGTGGGGGCAGCGCAGATTGCAGTCACCCACTTGCCTGCCTCGGCGCACTTCTGAATCAGGGTGATGGCAGGGATGCTCTTGGCAATCACGTCCACGCCGCCCAGTCCGCCGGGCAGCATGAGCAGCTCCAAATCCTCAAAGTTCACCTCTTGGATGGTGACGTCCGCCTCCACTGCGATGCCCTGACCGGAGACGACCCGCTTGCCGTCCACGCCAACCAGGGATACCTTTATTCCGGCACGGCGCATCAGATCCGCCGGCACCAGTGCCTCGGCTGTTTCAAACCCGTCTCCCAGCAGAATATAAACCATAACGAAATACTTCCTTCCGTACGCTCGTTCTCTGTCTCTTCCGGAATCAGCCCGCGCGAGCCATTCCAAGGTAATCATATCATAACCCTCTGCTAAAGTCCATAACCCTTTCTGACAAAAACTATCCCTTTCCCGGACAGTTTTTCGTCCGCTCCACCCGGTTATCCTCCCCTCTCTTGCTTTTCTCCCTTGGATATGCTATATTATTCTGAAATCTTTCTCTCCCTTCCGGGCGGAGTATCACTTTAATCTCTATGGATGGAACAGATATGAGCGAACAAGTTTCCGAAGTCAATCAGGACAGACCTGCCATTACAGCAAAGGATGTCTATCTGAGTTATCGCAGTATTGTCCCCGTATCCAAACGCAAGCAGGCTCCCACCTCCGGCTCCACCAAGCGCACCGGACGGGTGGAGCACTTTGAAGCCCTCCACGGCATCTCTTTTGAGATCATGCAGGGGGAGATTGTAGGGCTGATCGGACGAAATGGCAGCGGCAAGTCTACCCTTCTCCGGGTGCTGGCAGGCATCTTTGAGCCGGATCGGGGCACGGTGGATCTTCACGGCTGCACCGTCTCCCTGCTGGCGCTGGGTGTTGGCTTTTTGAAGCAGCTCTCCGGGCGGGACAATATCTATCTCTCCGCCATGCTGCTGGGCTTTTCTCAAAAGGAAATCGACGAGCAGATCGACGAGATCATCGAGTTCTCCGAACTGGGGGAGTTTATTGAGAAGCCGGTGCGCACCTATTCCAGCGGCATGGTGTCCAAGCTGGGCTTCTCCATCTCCGCCATTTTGAAAACGGACATCATTCTGGTGGATGAGGTTTTGAGCGTGGGCGACTCCAAGTTCAAAAAGAAGAGCTTCAAAAAGATGATGGAGCTCATCAGCGAGCGAAACCGCACCGTAGTCATTGTCTCCCACGATTCCAAGACCATTCAGCAGCTTTGCACCAGCGCCATCTGGCTTCATGACGGTGACATCCGCATGATTGGTCCCTGCGACGAAGTGGTCAGCGCCTACAACTACTTTATGGGCGACGATTGACCGCCCTCTTCTCCTCCATATCTTCGTGCTATGGAGGAGTTTTGTTTTTCCGGAACAACGCTCAATGAGAAAGGAGTGGTTTTCATGAATGTAGCCTTGTTTTCCACTCTGTCAGACGGGGTGCAAAAGCTGCTGCTCCGTTTGCTGTCCTTCCTCGCCGAGGAAAATCCGCTCACCGGGGCTGTGGGGGGGATTGCTGCGGGGATATGCAGACTGCTGCTGCCTCTTCTCGGCTTTCTGGTGGTGGTTCGATGCGCCCGGAGTCTGCTTCAGGGCAAACTGGAACACGAAACCTGGGGCTGGCTCTCTACCCGAGAGGGCAAACACACCGAATTGGATCACTGGGAGGTGCTCATCGGCCGCTCCCGGCGGTGCGACGTGGTGTACAGTGACCGGACCGTCTCCCGCAACCACGCCGCCCTGATTCGGGACCACCGGGGCGCATGGACGCTCTACCCGCTGCGCAGTAAAAATCCGGTCACCCTCAACGGCAGAGTGGTGCTTCAGCCCACCCCCATCCAAAGCGGCGCGGTGCTGGGCTTTGGTGCGGTGCAGGCGGCGTTTCGCCCCATCTCTCCCACCGAGGAGGCAGAACAGGCACGTCGCCGCACCCGCCCGGGCAAGGTGTTCTCCCCCGGAGTGACGCTGCTGCTGCTCAGTCTGTTTCAGGCTCTGCTCTGTGCCACGCTGGTCAACGTGGTTGACCCGGATTACGGGCAGGCGGTTCTCTTCGCCTTTGGGGTGCTGCTGGCCTCCATGTGGGTGGTCTACGCCCTGTACCGGATTCTCCGGCGCACCGGATTTGAAATTGAGACGCTGGCTTTTTTCCTCACCACACTGTGTTTCACCGTCACTGCGGACTCCGCTCCCTCTGCCCTGTACAAGCAGACCATCACTATGGTGCTGGGGCTGGTGCTGTTTTTCGCCCTGTCCATGGTGCTGCGGGACGTGGACCTTGCCGCAAAGCTGCGCTGGCCTGCTGCCGCCGGGGCGGGGATCCTGCTGGCCTTCAACCTGCTGCTGGGTCAGCGGCTGTTCGGCGCCAAAAACTGGATGGTCATCGGCCCTGTCTCCTTTCAGCCCTCGGAGCTGGTCAAGGTGGCCTTCGTGCTGGTAGGCGCCGCCACCCTGGACCGGATGTTCACTCGGCGCAACCTGATTGGCACACTGGTCTTTTCCGCATTCTGTGTCGGTTCGCTGGCGCTGATGAGCGATTTTGGCACTGCGCTGGTGTTCTTCGTGGCCTTTCTGGCCATCGCCTTTCTCCGCTCCGGCGACCTGCCCTCGGTAGCCTTTATGACGGCGGCGGCCGTCTTTGCCGGAATGCTGGTGCTGCGCTTCAAGCCCTATGTGGCCAGCCGGTTCTCCGTCTACCGCCATGTGTGGGAGGACCCCTCCGGGCTGGGCTATCAGCAGACCCGTACCCTCTCCGCCCTTGCCAGCGGCGGTCTGTTCGGGCAGGGGCTGGGCAACGGCTGGCTGAAAAAAATCGGCGCCGCCAATACTGATTTGGTCTTTGGGGTCATCGGGGAGGAGCTGGGGCTGATTCTCGCCCTGCTGGCGGTGAGCGTCATTGTGCTGCTGGCTCTGTTTACCGTAAAATCCGCCGCAACAGGACGTTCCTCCTTTTATGTGATTGCCGCCTGTACCACCGCCATGATTTTTCTCATGCAGACCATGCTCAACGTGTTCGGCTCCACCGACCTGCTCCCCCTCACCGGAGTCACCTTCCCCTTTGTCTCGGTAGGCGGCAGCAGTATGCTCTCCTGCTGGTGTCTGCTGGCCTACATCAAAGCCGTAGATACCCGGCAAAACGCTGGCATCGCCGTCCGTCTGCCCAAGCGCAACCCCAAGCCTGACCCGGAAAACGCTCCAAATGCCCCATCCCCCTTCCCGGAGCCTCCCGGAATGGGTGACGCCACCCAAAGGTGGAACGGGGAGGGCTTCGGCGCACAGGTTCACATTCACAGAGAGGAGGATGTGCCATGAAAAGACTCCGTGGGCGTACCTGGTTCGTGCTGCTGTTTACGCTGCTGCTCCTTGCGGGGACGCTGGTACTGGTCTGGCAGTATTTCACGCAGGGGCGGGAGTGGGCCTCCTTTTCCGCCAACTCCCACCTGTTTACCAAGGGCAGGATTGCCACAGGCGCTATCACTGACCGCAACGGCGTATTGCTCTATGACGGCCCCTCCGGGGACTACGCTGAGGATAAAACCACCCGTACCGCCACCCTTCACGCTGTGGGCGACCAATACGGCAACATCGCCACCGGGGCAAAGCTGCTGTTCAAGCAGTATATGGCCGCCTATAATCCGGTCACCGGCACAGGCAGCGAGGGCAACACGGTGGCCCTCACCATTGACGCAGAGCTGAACGCCGCCGCTCTCCGGGCATTGGACGGGCGCAACGGCACGGTGGCTGTATATAATTACAATACCGGCGAAATCCTCTGCATGGTCTCTGCTCCCACCTTTGACCCCTATGACTCTCAGCAGGTTCTGGAGGCGGTGAACGCCGGGGACACCCGCTACAACGGGGTGTATCTGAATCACTTCTTCTCCGCCGCCTTCACCCCCGGCTCCACCTTTAAGCTGGTGACCACGGCGGCAGCACTGGACAAGCTGAACAGCGCCGCAGATTTCTCCTTTACCTGCACCGGTTCGCTGGAGTTGGAGGGCGGCACCATCACCTGCCCCTCTGTCCATGGGGCGCAGGATCTCTCTGATGCACTGGCCAACTCCTGCAACTGCGCCTTTGCCCAGCTTGCCGTTGAATTGGGTGGAGAGACGCTGCTCCGCTATACCAAGGATGCCGGGCTGCTGGACAGCGTGGAGATGAACGGCATTTTCTCCGCCAAAGGCAGCTTTACCCCCTCCTCCAATCCCTCAGAACTGGGCTGGAGCGGTGTCGGACAGTACACCAATCTGGTGAATCCCTGTTCCGAGCTGGTCTTTCTGGGCTGCATCGCCGGGGAGGGCAGCGCAAAAACCCCCACTCTGCTGAAATCCGTCACCACCAGTCTGGGGCTGCCGGGGGCGTTTCTCTCCACCGGGGACAGCTCCATCGCATACAAGCCCTCCACCTGCCGGATGCTCAAGCAGATGATGCGCCGCAACGTCACCGACCACTACGGTCAGGAGCAGTTCGGCACCCTGCCTGTGTGCGCCAAGTCCGGTACTGCGGAGGTGGGACCGGATGTGTCCCCCCATGCGTGGTTTGTGGGCTTTGTGGACGACCCCGCCCACCCTTACGCCTTTGTGGTGCTGGTGGAAAACGGCGGCTGGGGCAGCTCCGTGGCTGGCAGCGTGGCGGCGGAGGTTTTAACCCAGCTTTGCAGGGAGGATTGAGCAAATGATTTACACGCCAATGACCAAAAAAGCCCTGTGTCTCGCCTTTGAGGCGCACAAAAACCAGCGGGACAAAAACGGTCTGCCCTATGTGTTCCATCCCTTCCATCTGGCAGAACAGATGCCGGATGAGCTGACCACCGTCACCGCCCTGCTCCACGACGTGGTGGAGGACAGCTTCTTTACCTTCGACGACCTGGAACAGATGGGCTTCCCCTCTGATGTACTGACAGCACTTCATCTGCTCACCCACGACAAATCCGTGCCCTATTTGGACTATGTGGCCAAAATTCGCCCCAACCCCATCGCCCGGCAGGTCAAGCTGGCGGATTTGCGCCACAACAGCGACCTGTCCCGGCTGGACCGGGTCACAGAGCAGGATTTGCAGCGGCGGGAGAAGTACCGATCCGCCATTGCGCTGCTGGAACAGGCAGAATAAACCCCGGTACGAACAGGCAGCCCGCCGTCCCTTTCAAGGACAGCGGGCTGCCTGTATGCTTATGGTGACCGTCATTTACAACGGCCATTTGGTATGGCGATTGGCGTATTTGCCCCGGCGCAGCACATCATCATTCTGAAAACTGCGGTGAATGGGCTCTTTTTTGCCCACGGTTACCGTCCCCATGGCACGAAGCACGGCTAAAACAAGGGCGATTGCGCTGAACACCACCGCCGTCACAGAAAAAATCAAAGGCAGGTCTTTCTTGTTCTGTTTCATCACAAACCTCCATCATGCAGAGATTGACCTTCTGGTTACAGTTTATACCAGAACGGCAAAAATGGCAAATGAAAATTATGTAAACTTTTCTCACTGAATCCGTCCGAACTGCTTTTCCAGTCCCTTCCGGGTCATTTCCACCGCCACCGGGCGGCCATGGGGGCAGTAGCGCACCTGACCGGACATCACCGCTTTTGCCACCCGTTCCAGCTCGGAGACATCATTTTTCCAGCCGCCTTTAATGGCTGCCTTACAGGCCATGGTATGCAGCAGCTCGTCCCGCTGCGCCTCCGGGTCAGCCGTTCCGGTGGAAAGCAGCTTTTCCGCCAGCTCAGCCAGCGTCTGCTCCACCTCTCCCGCAGCGATATAGTCCGGCACCTGACGCACCAAGATGTCCCCCCCGCCAAAGTCCTCCCCTTCAAAGCCAAAGCGCTCCAACAGGGGCAGGTTTTCCAGCAGAATCTCACTCTCCGCCGGGGGCAGCTTGACCACCGCCGGGGTGAGCAGAAGCTGGGACATGGGGGTGTAATCCCTCGCCTTCATGGCGTCGAAGTTCATCCGCTCGTGGGCGGCGTGCTTGTCAATCAAGGTGATGGTATCCCCCTGCTCCACAATGATATAGGTGTCCAGCACCTCCCCGGCAATGCGCCATGTGGGGGTATCCGGGGTGACGGTGTTTTCCGCAGCGGTGGTCAGCTCCTGTTCCGGGGGAATTGTCTCCGGTTTCGGGATTTCCACGATTTCCGGTGCAGAGACAGACGTTTCCGCCTGTACCGGCTCCTTTGCCCAAACCAGTTCCTCCCCGGTCTCCGGGGTTTCCACCGGGACGACCTTTCCGGCGTTTTGCAGCTCCAACGCTTTCAGCACCGTCTGCACGTCCTGCGCCTGCTTTTGCGCCTGTTCCCGGCGTGCCTGCTCCCGCTCCTTCTGCCTTTGGAGAAGCTGGGCGGCGTTGCGGCTGGTGGCCGCCTGCCATGGGCTGATTTCCTTCTGATAGCCCACCTGTGCTGTGGAGCGCAGCAGGGGCGGATTGCTCCCCTCATCCCGGTACTGCTGGGTGGTCATGGACTTGAAAAAGGTCTGGTTGGAGGTGACGGTATCCATCCGCTGGGGCTTTGGCTTGTCTACCTTCGCCTGAATGTGACCCTGCTCCCGTTCCAGCGCCGATTTCACCCCATAATAGATGGCATCGAACAGCGCCCGCTCGTCTACAAACTTCACCTCGGTTTTTGCCGGGTGGACGTTCACGTCCACGGCGTTCAGCTTACAGGAGAGCTTTAACACGCAGCCGGGGAACTTGCCTACCATTTTGGTATTGGCGTAGGCCTGTTCCAGAGCGGCGGTCATGGTGCGGGATTTCACATACCGTCCGTTGACAAAGAAAAACTGCATAGCTCTGGTTCCCCGGCAGCAGGCGGGGCGGGATACATAGCCCTCCACCCGGATGTCTTCTCCGCTCTCCGGACAGTCCAGAAAGCCCATGGCGGCCTCTCTGCCCAGCACAGAGTAGAGGCAGGAGGCCAGCTTGCCGTCTCCCGGGGTAAGCAGCTCCTCCTTGCCCTCCCGGATGAACCGGAAGGACAGCTCCGGGTGACACAGCGCCTCATGCTGCACCACAGTGAACACAGCGGCCCCCTCAGCGGAGTCCCGCTTCATGAATTTCAGCCGTGCCGGGGTGTTGAAGAACAGGTCCCGGACGATCATGGTGGTGCCCTCCGGGCAGCCCGTCTCCTCCTGAGACTGGACAACGCCCCCTTCCAGCATCACCGACGTGCCAAAGTCAGCCCCGGCGGTGCGGGTGAGCAGCTCCACCCGGCTGACGGCGGAGATGGCGGCCAGCGCCTCCCCACGGAATCCCAGCGTGCCGATGGCCTCCAAATCGTACTCCGTGCGGATTTTGCTGGTGGCGTGGCGGAGAAAGGCGGTGGGAGCTTCCTCGGGGGGAATGCCGCAGCCGTTGTCCGTCACCCGGATATAGTGCATACCGCCTCCCATGATCTCTACGGTGAGGGCAGTGGCGCCTGCGTCAATAGCGTTTTCCACCAGCTCTTTCACCACACTGGCGGGACGCTCCACCACCTCGCCGGCGGCAATCAGGTCGGCTACGTGGGGGGATAGTTGTTGGATGGTTGGCATGGGGTACTCCTATCTAATGACTACTCTTTGTTCTCTGTGTCATCTTCGTTCTCGTTTTCTTTTTCGTTCTCGTCCTTGTTTTCTTCCCCGTCTTTGTCTCCAAACAAAAGGCCGAGACTGATGCCTATGGAAAGACCAATCGGCAGCCACAATCCGATGTTATCTGTTGCTGCTCCAATTGCCGTTCCAATGGACAATCCAATGCACATTCCGATTGGTAATCCAGAGGAGCTTTTTCCACGCTTGTCGCCATTGCTCATAATAGCACCTTCATCCATTCAGAATCGCTGTCAAGAACAATCCAGCGTCCCTCACAGCATCCTCTTCCACTCAAAGAGCAGATTCATGGCCTCAATGGGGGTCAGTGCATTCACCTCGGTCATGCGGAGCTGGTTCAGAATCTCCTGCCCTGCCATGTCTCCCATGGAAAGCTGGTCTTCCTCCTTTGGCTTCACGGCGGGGACAATGACTCCCTCCCCGTGCTCCAGCTCATCCAGAATCTTTCTCGCCCGGGTGATGACCTTCTGGGGCACCCCCGCCAGCTTGGCAACCTCGATGCCGTAGCTCTGGTCAGCCCCGCCCCGGACGATTTTCCGGAGAAACACAATGTCGTCCTTTTTCTTTTTGGCGGCGATGTTGTAGTTTCGCACCGTGGGAATGGACTCTTCCAGCACGGTCAGCTCGTGGTAATGGGTGGCAAACAGGGTCTTTGCTCCCAGACGCTTGGGGTCGGCGCAGTATTCCAGCACTGCCCGAGCGATGCTCATGCCGTCATAGGTGGAGGTGCCCCGTCCGATCTCGTCCAGAATGAGCAGGGAGCGGCTGGTGGCGTGGTGGAGAATCTCCGCCACCTCGCTCATCTCCACCATAAAGGTGGACTGTCCCCCGGCAAGGTCGTCAGAAGCGCCGATGCGGGTGAACACCCGGTCTACCACCCCCAGCCGGGCATGGCGGGCGGGGACAAAGGAGCCGATCTGCGCCATGAGACAGATGAGGGCTACCTGACGCATATAGGTGGATTTACCCGCCATGTTGGGGCCGGTGATAATGGCCAGCGTCTCCTTTTTGCCGTCCATCAGCGTGTCGTTGGGGACAAAAAAGCTGTCCTTCAGCACCCGCTCCACCACCGGATGCCGCCCGTCCACAATCTCAATGGCGGCGGAGTCGTCCACGGTAGGCATACAGTATTGGTTGCGTACTGCCACGTCAGCCAGCGCCGCCAATACGTCAATCCGGGCGATGGCATCGGCGGTGCGCTGAATTTCCTCGGCGTGCTGGGCGCACTCGTCCCGCAGTTCGGAGAATAAGCGGTATTCCAAATCTCCAATCCGTTCCCGGGCGTTGAAGATGGTGTTTTCCAGCTCTTTCAGCTCGTTGTTGATAAATCGCTCGTTGTTGGCAAGGGTCTGCTTGCGGACGTAGTCCTCCGGCATATGGTCCGCCTGCGCCCGGGGCACCTCGATATAGTAGCCGAACACCTTGTTGTACCGCACCCGAAGGGTACGGATGCCGGTGCGCTCCCGCTCCTTGGCCTCAATGTCAGCAATCATGCCCTTGCTGTCGGTGAGGACGTGGTTCAGGTAGTCCACTTCCTCGTTGTAGCCCTGGCGAATCATGCCGCCCTCCCGCACCAGAAAGGGAGGCTCGTCCACAATGGCGGTTTCCAGCTTCACCCGCAGCTCTTCCATCGGGCAAAGCTCCCCTCTCAGGTTTTGCAGCAGAGGGGCGGTCTGGTCTTCCAGCAGCTCCATGATGCGGGGGACTTTGCTCAGTCCCACCCCCAGCGCCTGCAAGTCCTTGCAGTTGGTGTTGCCGTAGACAATGCGGCCAATGAGCCGCTCCAAATCGGTGATCTCCCGCAGGGTGAGCAGCAGCTCCTCCCGCACCACCAGAGCGTCCACCAGATTGGCCACGGCGTTGAGGCGCTGGTTGATCTCCACCGGAGAGAGCAGGGGGCGCTCCAGCCATTGACGCAGCTTACGCCCGCCCATGGCAGTACGGGTTCTGTCCAGCACCCACAGCAGGCTTCCCTTCTTTTCCTTGCCCCGCAGGGTCTCAGTGAGCTCCAGATTGCGCCGGGCGGTCAAATCCAGCTCCATATACCCTTCGGCGGCGTAGTATTCCAGCGTATTGATATAGCTCAGGTCGGTTTTCTGCGTCTCCTGCAAGTAGGACATCAGCGCCCCCGCCGCCTGCATGGCCCAGGGGCGGTCATCCGGCAGAGCGCCGGGGTTGTCAAACTGCCCCTCCACCGTCTCCCTGGCAGGGTCGAAGGCAAAGCGGTTTCCCCCCGTCTCGCAGCAGCAGTTCAATTTCTCTTTCAACAGGTCGTTCAGTGCCTTGTTTCCCTCGCATTTGGGAGAGAGCAGTACCTCCCGGGGGGCGAACCGGGCAAGCTCGTTGCAGAGATGCACCAGCGACCCCTCCCCGGCAAAGGCGGTGACTGCCACCGTGCCGGTGGACAAGTCCACAAAGCAGACCCCTGCCCCCTCCTGTTCCAGACAGACGGAGGCGATATAGTTATTCCGTCCCTCTTCCAGCATGGAGGACTCCACCACCGTGCCGGGGGTGACCACCCGGATGACCTCCCGCTCTACCAGTCCCTTTGCCAGCGCCGGGTCTTCCGTCTGCTCGCAGATGGCGACTTTATACCCCTTGGCAATGAGCCGGGCAAGATAGGACTCGTAGGAGTGGTAGGGCACGCCGCACATGGGGGTGCGCTCCTCCTCCGGCTTACCCCGGTCACGGGTGGTGAGGGTCAGGTCCAGTTCCTGCGCCGCCGTTTTGGCATCCTCGTCGAACATCTCGTAGAAGTCGCCCAGCCGGAAAAACAGCAGGCAGTCCGGGTATTGCTCTTTGATTTGCAGGTATTGTCTCCGCATGGGGGTGAGTTCTGCCATGATTTTGGCTCCTTCTGAATTGATCTGTGGGATATGTGATGGGTCGGCGGGCGATTCGTGAATCGCCCCTACAATTCCAGTTCCCCAAACAGCGCCCAGTTGGATGACCCGGTGATCTTCGCCTGCTGCCATGTGCCAATCAGGCGCTTATCCCCGTCCAGATGCACCAGCCGTCCCCCGTCGGTGCGGGCGGTGAGGGTATGCTTGCCGTCGGTATTCTCCCCGTCCACCAGCACCCGCAGGGTCTTGCCCACATAGGCGGCGTGCTTTTTGGCGGAAATCTGGTTTTGCAGGTTGACCAGCCGCTGGAAGTTGCGGTTTTTCTCTTCTTTGCTCATGGGGTCAGGCATTTTTGCCGCCGGAGTGCCCTCCCGGGGGGAATAGATAAAGGTGAACAGAGCGTCGTACTCCACCTCCTCCAGCAGGGACAGGGTATCCTCAAACTCCTCCGTAGTCTCTCCGGGGAAGCCCACGATAATATCCGATGTGAGCACAATATCGGGAATCAGTTCCCGCAGACGGCGAATCTCGTCCAGATAGTCCGCACGGGTATAGTGCCGGTTCATGGCTTTCAGCACCCGGTCATTGCCGGACTGGACAGGGAGATGGAGCTGGGGGGCTACCTTTTTGCACGCCGCCATGGTGTCAAACAGCTTCTGGGAGGCGTCCTTGGGGTGGGAGGACATGAACCGGATCAGGAAATCCCCCGGCACGTCGTTTACCATCCGCAGCAGGTCGGCGAAGTCGATCTCTCTGTCCAGATCCTTGCCGTAGGAGTTGACGTTCTGCCCCAGCAGGGTGATGTCCCGCACCCCTTCCGCTGCCAGCTGCCGCACTTCCTCCAGAATCCGCTCCGGCTCCCGGCTGCGCTCTCTGCCCCGGACATAGGGGACGATGCAGTAGGAGCAGAAGTTGTTGCAGCCGTACATAATGGACACCCACGCCTTCAAACCGCCCCGGCGCACCACCGGAAGTCCTTCGGCGATATGCCCCGGAGAGTCAGGGGTCTCAAAGACCCGCTTCTGCTTGTCCAACACCTGACTGAGCAGCTCGGAGAACTTCCACAGCACATGGGGGCCGAACACCAAATCCACATGACGGAAGGATTTTTTAATCTTCTCCGCCATGTGGGGCTCCTGCATGGCACAGCCACAAAGGCAGATAATCTGACTGGGCTTGCGGCGTTTCGTGTGGGTCAGCGCGCCCACGTTGCCCAGCACCCGCATTTCCGCGTGTTCCCGGACGGCGCAGGTGTTGATGACGATCACATCCGCCTCCCCCTCGTCCTCGGTGAAGGCGTAGCCCATCTCTGCCAGCATACCCCGAATCTGCTCGCTGTCCGCCTCGTTCTGCTGACAGCCGTAGGTGTCCACCATGGCCAGCGGCTGTTGGGGCAGACGGGAAAGACGCTGAAAAATCTCCTGACGAATCTCCCGCTGGCGTTCCAGTTCCTCGGCGGGAATCATGACCTGTTCTCTTGTCACTGTGGTTCCTCCTCCCCGGGCAAAGCTCCGGGTTATCTGTGGCAATTGTGGGAAATCTGCCATACCGGCACAATCTCCATTTTATCCAGTCTATTCTACACAAAAGAGGGAGCAAAATCAACCGTTTGCTCTCGGAACATCCCGGCGGCAGACAAAATCCCGCCTGCGCAGCGCAGGCGGGAGAGCAAGCACAAATCTCAGCGGTTATTCCACCACGGCATACCCGGCGGCAGCCAGTGCGTCCATGGCTCTGTCAAACTGCTGCTCCTTCACCAGAATATAATCCGTATTATAGGTGGAGACGGCAAAAATACCGATTTTCTCCTGTGCCAGAATACCGGAGAGCTTGGAGAGAATGCCAATCAGAGAGAAGTCCAGCACCCCCTGAATCCGAAAGCCCCGCCAGCCGTCCTCCCGCGCTACGGTCTGCTCCGGGACGTATTCCGTGGGGCATACCAGCGACAGCTCCTCATCCGTTTTGCCCACAAAGCAAAAGGGGGCAGTCAGGTCGATGCACTCCGCTGTCCGCACCTTGCACACACTAAACAAAAAGGGCAGCTTCTTCAACTCCATCTCATTTCCTCCTGATTGTTACCTTTTTCAAGCAGTATACCACCCTTTTCCCGTTGGGACAAGGGAAAGGGGAGCCTTTCGATGAACGCTCCCCTTTTCGTGGTTGAATTGGATTATGCTTTTTCTGCGCTCTCGCCGTTTCCGGTGAACTTGAGCAGCAGCAGCGTGCCCACCGTCAGCACCACGCCCACCAGCAGGCTGACCCACGGGTTCTTCACAAATCCCGCCACCAGATAGGTGATAAAGGAGATTCCCGCCACTGTCATGGCGTAGGGCATCTGGGTGGAGACATGGTTCACATGGACGCACTGAGCACCGGCGGAGGACATGATGGTGGTATCCGAGATGGGAGAGCAGTGGTCGCCGCAGACGGCGCCTGCCATACAGGCGGAGATGGAAATAATCATCAGGGTGGGGTCGCTGCTCTCAAACACGTTGACCACAATGGGAATCAGAATGCCGAAGGTGCCCCAGCTGGTGCCGGTGGCAAAGGCCAGCAGGGTGGCAATCACGAAGATGATAGCGGGGAGGAAGTTGTGCATTCCCTTGGCGTAGGTGTCCACCACAGCGGCCACATACTCCTTGGCACCCAGCGAATCGGTCATGGCCTTCAGCGTCCATGCGAAGGTAAGAATCAGAATGGCAGGCACCATGGCCTTAAATCCGTCCGGCAGGCAGTTCATGCAGTCCTTGAAGGACAGCACCCGGCGCACCAGATAGAGGACGATGGTGAGGATGATGGCCACCACAGAGCCCAGCGCAAGACCCACCGAAGCGTCACTGTTGGCAAAGGCCTCCACAAAGCCGGTGCCGGAGAAAGCGCCGCCGGTATAGATCATGCCGATGACACAGCAGAAAATCAGGGTAATCACCGGGAGCACCAGATCAATGACGCTGCCCTCGTTGGTGTCTCCGGTCTTCACCGGCTCTTCCTCAGCAGACTCCGCAAACAGGTTGCCCTCCTCCCGGGCGGCCTTTTCGTACTTGGCCATGGGGCCAAATTCGATCTTCATGACGATCATGCCGATCATAAATACAAGCGTCAGCAGGGCGTAGTAGTTATAGGGAATCGCCCGGATAAACAGGTTGAAGCCGTTCTCCCCCTCCACAAATCCGGTGACAGCGGCAGCCCAGGAGGAAATGGGAGCGATGATGCACACCGGGGCGGCAGTGGCGTCGATGACATAGGCCAGCTTCACCCGGGAGATGCGGTGCTTGTCGGTGAGGGGACGCATGACGCTGCCCACGGTGAGACAGTTGAAATAGTCGTCAATGAAAATCAGCACGCCCAGCAGCACGGCGGCAAGCTGCGCCCCTACCCGGCTCTTGATGTGCTCCTGCGCCCACCGTCCGAAGGCAGCAGACCCGCCTGCCCGGTTCATCAGCGCCACCATAGCGCCCAGAATCACCAGAAAGACCAGAATACCCACGTTGTAGGCATCTGCCAGCGAGGGGATAAAGCCGTCGTTCAGCATATGGGTCAAGGTACCCTCAAAGCTGAAGCCGGAATAGAACATGGCACCCATGAGAATGCCCAGAAACAGGGAGCTGTAAACCTCCTTGGTAATCAGCGCCAGTGCAATGGCCACGATGGGCGGCACCAGCGCCCAAAAGGTCGCATACATTGATTCACTCATTCCTCTCTCTTTCTTTTCCAAGCGCCCGGTCTCCCGCTTTTTGCGCTTTAACGTCATTCTACATTAGTCTGCTAAAGATGTCAATTTCCGACAGGAAATTTTTGCACCACTTTTCAGCGGAATTTTGGGGATTGCGTACAACATCCCCGCGGCTCTTGCTTTTTTGGAGAAATGCTGTCATACTGTTAGCGTTTTCTCACGTTCTCTCTTTGAAAGGGGAACGTTTATTCTGACGGTACAGAAAGGGGTGCGGCATCATGGGCGAGACAGGCGGCGCATTGATTGCCATGAGCGGCGGGGTGGATTCCTCAGTGGCGGCATGGCTGATGGTAGAGCGGGGCTGGCGGTGTATGGGGCTGACCATGCGGCAGTATCAGGACGATACCTGTCATCTGGCGGCATTTCCCACCTGCTGCTCTCCTCAGGACATCGAGGACGCCAGGCAGGTTGCCTTTCAGTTGGACATTCCCTATCAGGTGATGGATTTCTCCGCCGCCTTCCGCACCCGGGTGATTGACAAGTTTGTCCGGGTCTACGAGTCCGGCGGCACCCCCAATCCCTGCGTGGACTGC
The DNA here is from genome assembly GCA_000421005.1 of Clostridiales bacterium NK3B98. Classification (GTDB taxonomy): domain Bacteria; phylum Bacillota; class Clostridia; order Oscillospirales; family Oscillospiraceae; genus Onthomonas. Next base: position 16,578 of record ATWA01000018.1, on the reverse strand, counting down.
AATCGGTATATGCGCTTCACCACCCTGCTGGAAATTGCGGATCAGCACAACCTGTCCCATGTGGTCACCGGACACTACGCCCGCACCGCCTATGACCCGGACACCGGACGCTGGCTGCTGAAAAAGGCGCTTCACGGCGAGAAGGATCAGAGCTATATGCTCTGCCGTCTGTCTCAGTCCCAGCTTGCCCGGATCATCTTCCCGCTGGGGGAGATGGAAAAGGCGCAGGTGCGGGAGATTGCCGAGGAACACTACTTCGTCAACGCCCGGAAGCACGACTCACAGGACATCTGTTTCATTCCCGGCGGGGATTACGGCGCTTTTTTGGAGCGCTATACCGGAAAAACCTACCCCGCCGGAGACTATCTGGATATGCAGGGCAATGTGGTGGGCCGTCACGAAGGGGCGGTGCGCTACACGCTGGGGCAGCGCCGGGGGCTACGTCTGGCCATGGGAGAACCGGTCTATGTCACCGGAAAGGACATGGTTGCCAACACCGTCACCGTGGGGCCCAACGAGGCGCTGTTTTCCTCCTCCCTGCTGGCAGAGGACATGAATTGGATTGCCATTGCAGACCTCACCGCCCCCATGCGGGTGACGGCAAAGACCCGCTACCGTCAGCAGGAGCAGAGCGCACTGGTCACGCCGTTGGAAGGCGGTCAGGTGCGGGTGGACTTCGACCAGCCCCAGCGGGCGGTCACCCCAGGTCAGGCAGTGGTACTGTATGACGGGGACAACGTGGTAGGGGGCGGCACCATCCTCTCCACCACCGGAGAAAAGGAGCAGCGCTGATATGCCACGGGAGTTGGATGCCTGCCAATTGGCAGAGCGGAGCATCATCAAAAAGTATCGCAAGGAGCTGTGGAATCCCTTTGTCTACGGCATCAAAAAATATGAGCTGATTCAGCCGGGGGATAAAATCGCCGTGTGCATCTCCGGCGGCAAGGACTCCATGCTGCTGGCCAAGCTGATGCAGGAGCTGCACCGCCACACCGACGTGCCCTTTGAATTGGTCTTTTTGGTGATGGATCCGGGCTATAACCCGGTAAACCGGAGGAAAATCGAGGAAAACGCCGCTTTACTCCGGGTACCCATTCAGATTTTTGAGTCGGACGTGTTCGCCGTGGCCAACGCCGCCGGGCAAAGCCCCTGTTATCTCTGCGCCCGTATGCGCCGGGGGCATCTGTACAGTCAGGCGCAGGCGCTGGGGTGCAACAAGATTGCGCTGGGGCACCATTTCAACGATGTGATCGAGACCACCGTGATGGGGATGTTCTACGGCTCCCAGATTCAGGCCATGCCCCCCAAGCTCCACTCCACCAACTTCCCCGGCATGGAGCTAATCCGCCCCCTGTACTGCGTCCACGAGCAGTACATCATCGCCTGGGCAAGGTACAACCATCTGGAATTTATCCAGTGCGCCTGCCGTTTCACCGAGCAGACCCATATGAGCGGGGACGGCATCGGCAAGAGCAAGCGGCAGGAGATGAAGCAGCTCATCGCCACCCTCACCGCAGAGAATCCCATTGTGGAAAAGAGCATCTTTAACTCCATTCACGCTGTTTGCGTGGATACGCTTTTGGGCTTTAAGACCCGGGGAGAGGAGCATTCCTTTTTGGAGCGGTACGACGATCCCCGTCCCATGTGGCCGGAACAACGTGAGGAGTAAGAACCCCTGTTTGCGTCTTTTTCCTCTTTGTCCATAGTAAAAGGGGCTGCCTCACAAAAATGAGGCAGCCCCTTCGTTTGTCAGTATTACTCCTTATTACGCACATCCACATGCCAGATCCGCTCGGCATAGTCTGCGATGGAGCGGTCGGAGGAGAAGATGCCGGAACGGGCGATGTTGGAGATGGACATCTGGTTCCAGTGCTTCTGATCCAGATAGGCCTGCGCCACCTGCTCCTGCTTGGCCCGGTAGCTCTCGAAGTCCGCCAGCAGCAGGTAAGGGTCTGCCTGACCGCCGTTGCCGAAGATGAGGCCGTTGGACAGGTCGGAATAGCTCTTGCCGTCGGAGAAGCCCTGCGCAATATTGTTCAGCACGTCCCGGATGACCTGAGACTGGTTGTAGTACTCATAAGAGTTGTAGCCATAGCGCAGCTTGTCAGCCACTTCGTCTGCCTTCAGGCCGAAGATGAAGATGTTCTCGTCACCCACCACCTGATGCATCTCTACGTTAGCGCCGTCCTCGGTGCCGATGGTGAGAGCGCCGTTCATCATCAGCTTCATGTTGCCGGTGCCGGAGGCCTCTTTACCAGCCGTAGAGATCTGCTCGGACAGCTCGGCGGCGGGCATCAGCTTCTCGGCCAGAGAGACACGGTAGTTCTCCAGGAAGAACACCTGCAGCTGACCCTCGCACCGGGGATCGTTGTTGATCTGGTGCTGCAGGGAGACAATCAGCTCGATAATCCGCTTGGCGGTGTAGTAACCGGCAGCGGCCTTGGCGCCAAACAGGAAGGTTCTGGGCTGAATCTTCTCGCCGTTCTGGATGCGCTGATACAGGTGGATGATGTGCATCACGTTGAGCAGCTGACGCTTGTACTCGTGCAGACGCTTCACCTGTACGTCGAACATGGCATCGGGGTTCAGCTTAAAGCCGTACTCCTTGGCGGCGTAGGCGGCAAACTTCTCCTTGTTCTCCCGCTTGATGGCGGCAAGCTGCTTGAGCACGCTGGGGTCGTCACGTCCGGCCTCAAACTGCTTCAGCGCAGTGGGATGGAGCAGATAGTCGTCGGTGCCGGTGACATCCCGGATCAGAGTGTCCAGCTTGGGGTTGATCTCGCTGAGCCAGCGGCGGTGATCCACGCCGTTGGTGACGTTGGTAAACTTCTGGGGGGTGCGGAGATAGGCGGTATGGAACACATCGTTTTTCAGAATCTCGGAGTGGAGGGCAGCCACGCCGTTGATGGCATAGCAGGCAGCCACGTCCAGATTGGCCATACGCACATCGCCGTCCCACAGGATGGCCAGCTCACGGGCCTTGTTCTCGTCGTTATGGAAGAAGGTGCGAACCTCTTTCAGATAGCGGTCATTGATCTCGCACAGGATCATGAAGATACGGGGCAACAGACCCTGAATCAGAATCTGGGGCCAGTGCTCCAGTGCCTCAGCCATGACGGTGTGGTTGGTGTAGGCCACAGCGTGGGTGGTGATGAACCATGCCTCGTCCCAGCCCATGCCCTCTTCATCCATAAGGATGCGCATCAGCTCGGGGATAACCATGGTGGGATGGGTGTCGTTGATCTGGAAGACATGCTTCTCATGGAAGTTTTTCAGGGTGCCGTACAGCTTCTTATGCTTGCGCACCACAGACTGCACGGTGGCGGAGACGAAGAAATACTGCTGCTTCAGACGCAGGGTCTTGCCCTCGTAGTGGTCGTCAGCGGGATAGATCACCTTGGCGATGGTCTCGGCAGTGATCTGCTGCTCCACCGCCTTCAGATACTCGCCGGAGGAATACAGGTTCATGTTGACCGCAGCGGGGCTCTTGGCATCCCACAGGCGCAGCTTGTTCACATGGTCGGTCTTGTAGCCGGCGATCATCATATCCTTGGGCACCGCCAGAACGTCGGTGCAGCCCTTCTGCGTGCAGATCATCTTGCCGTCCTCGTCCCAGCTGCTCTCCACATAGCCGCCGAAGTGAACGGTGACGCTCTCCTCTTCATGGGGCATCAGCCATGCATCGCCCAGCTCCAGCCACTCGTCCGCCAGCTCGATCTGACGGCCATCGGAGATCTTCTGCTTGAACAGACCCAGCTGATAGCAGATGGAATAGCCGGTGGCGGGAATCTCCTGGGTGGTCATGGACTCCAGATAGCAGGCAGCCAGACGGCCCAGACCGCCGTTGCCCAGAGAGGCATCCGGCTCGATCTCAAACAGGTCGCCGGGCTCATAGCCGATCTCCTTGATGGCGGCCTTCAGAGGCTCCAGCACGCCCAGATTGTAGGCATTCTTCACCAGAGAACGGCCCATCAAAAACTCCATGGACAGGTAATGCACCTGACGGGCCTGCGTCTTGTCAATGCGGCGGGAGGTGTCGATCCGGTTGGCGCTCATCAGGTCCCGGATGACCAGCGCACAGGCCTTGAACACCTGCGCCTCGGTGGCCTCGGCGGCAATGCGGCCAAAGTTCCGGCGGAGTTTGCCCTCGATGAGGGTGCGAAGCTCTTCCTTCGTGTATTCCTTCATGTATGATCCTCCATTTCAATTTTGAAAAGGGGCAGTGAGGTCTGCATCCGCCCCCCTGATACCCATACCATATCTCGAAAAGAGTACCACACAAGGCGCTCAATGTCAATCTCTACACCGTCGAGTTTCCGGGAAAGTGGTTGATTTTGTCAGTTTTAGCGCATGTTTTGCCACTTATTCTCCGAATCATGGTAAATTCTCCCAGCATATTTGTCTGCTTTGTGCGCACAATAGCACCATCTCCAACGGAAGAGAAAGGAAAAACTACCATGAGAAAACAATTGATCTTCCTTTTGGCCCTCTCCCTTGCCCTGTCCCTGCTGCTCTCCCCTGTATTTGCGATAGATGCAGAGCAGGCAGCCCCTGTGGACTATCAGGCAAAGTCCGTGCTGCTGATGGAGCGGGAGACAGGCAGCGTACTCTATGAGGACAACGCCCACCAGCCCCTCCCCCCTGCCTCTGTGACCAAGGTGATGACCATGCTGCTGGTGACCGAGGCGGTGGACAGCGGCCGTCTCTCATTGGATGACATGGTGACCACCAGCGCCTATGCCGCCAGCATGGGGGGCAGTCAGGTCTATCTGGAGGAAGGGGAGACCATGAGCGTGGGAGATATGCTCAAGGCGGTCGCCGTCGCCTCCGGCAATGACGCCGCGGTGGCGCTGGCAGAGCATCTGAAGGGCAGCGAGTCCGCCTTTGTGGATGCCATGAACCAGCGGGCGCAGGAGCTGGGCATGGAGGATACCCATTTTGTCAACTGCACCGGTCTGCCCGCCGAAGGGCATCTCACCACCGCCTATGATATCGCTCTCATGTCCCGGCAGCTTTTGGATCACGAGACCATTCGTCCCTTTGTGGGCACATGGATGGACACCCTCCGGGGCGGGGCATTCCAGCTTGCCAACACCAACAAGCTGATTCACGGCTTTGACGGTGCCACCGGGCTGAAAACCGGCTTCACTCAGGACGCAGGCTTTTGCATCTCTGCCAGCGCCCAGCGGGAAGGGATGGAGCTGATCGCCGTGGTGCTGGGCAGCGAGACCTCCAAAGACCGCTTTAACAGCGCCAAGGCGCTGCTGAACTACGGCTTTGCCGGGTGGGGCATGGCAGACATCTCCCCGGATCAGCCCCTGCCCCCGGTGCAGGTGACACTGGGTCAGAATGAATCTGTGCCGGTAGAGCCGGAATGCGTCACCCGGCTGCTCCTCCCCAAGGATCAGGCAGGGCAGCTCACCGTCACCACAGAGCTGGCAGAAGAAGTACAAGCTCCGGTTTCCAAGGGGCAGCCCATGGGAATGCTGCGAGCCTATGTGAATGAGCAGCAGGTGGGTGAGGTTCCCCTGGTTGCTTCCGCCGACGTGGAGCGGCTCACCTTCTCCCAGCTGTTCCGCCGCCTTTTGGTGGGAATGCTGTGACGATGGCCTTGTATTTCTCCCTTGTGGCAATCCCGCCCCGAATGTGGCGCTGCGCCTTGTTCTCTTCCAAAACCGGAAGCACCTGACGGTAGAGCGCCGGGTTGATGGCGGGCAGCCGCTCCCGCAGGTCTTTGTGGACGGTGGACTTGCTCACCCCAAAGGCCTGCGCCGCTGAACGGACGGTGGCTTTGTGTTCGATCATATAGGCTGCAAGGGTCTGGGCACGTTCTTCGATGTTCCCTTTCATCGGCAACAACTCCATTTCCCGTTTCTCCCTCTCCCCTGTCCGCCTCCCCGGACAGGGGTTTTTTCCATGGGACGGCGCGCGCCCGGTACGCCACAGCTTATGCGTCCCTGCATCGGTTCATGTCAGCAGGGCAAAACAGATGCTTCACTTTTGGAAAATATTCCGAGCAATCTATTGATTATTTTTGTAAATGCTCTATAATAGGGGTATGCATAAGACCATGCAAATTTGTGGGCAATCTCCACAGCGGAGCGCCCTATGTGAAAAGGAGAGCTGCGTATGAGCAAGAAGTTTGTTTATCAGTTTTATGAGGGAAACAAGGACATGCGTGAGCTGCTGGGCGGCAAAGGCGCCAACCTGGCAGAGATGACCAACGCCGGTATGCCCGTCCCCAAGGGCTTTACCGTCACCACCGAGGCCTGCACCCAGTATTATCTGGATGGCCGGAAGATCAATGACGACATTCAGGCTGAGATTCTGGAAAATCTGGCCAAGCTGGAAGCCGACAACGGCAAGAAGTTTGGCGATCCCGAGAACCCCCTGCTGGTCTCCGTCCGTTCCGGTGCCCGTGCCTCCATGCCTGGCATGATGGACACCATCCTGAACCTGGGTATCAACGACACCGTGGCTGAGGGTCTGGTCAAGCTCACCGGCAACCCCCGTTTCGTGTACGACTCCTACCGCCGCTTCATCCAGATGTTCTCTGACGTGGTGATGGAGCTGCCCAAGAAGAACTTCGAAGTCCTCATCGACCTGGCCAAGGAAGAGCGGGGCGTGAAGCTGGACAGCGAGCTGCTCACCGAGGACATGAAGTCTCTGGTGGAGAAGTTCAAGGCTTACTACAAGGAGAAGATGGGTGCCGACTTCCCCCAGGACCCCAAGGTTCAGCTGATGGAGGCCGTCAAGGCGGTGTTCCGTTCCTGGGACAACCCCCGTGCGCAGGTCTATCGTAAGATGAACGACATCCCCGCCGACTGGGGCACTGCCGTCAACGTGCAGACCATGGTCTTCGGCAACTGGGGCAACGACTCCGGCACCGGCGTGGCCTTCACCCGTGACCCCGCCACCGGCGAGAAGCGTCTGTTCGGCGACTTCCTGATGAACGCTCAGGGCGAGGACGTTGTGGCAGGCATCCGCCGCACCAGCGACATCTCCGAGCTCAAGCGCATCAACCCCGCTGTCTATGACGAGTTCGTGGCCATCGCCACCCGTCTGGAGAACCACTACCACGATATGCAGGACATGGAGTTCACCATCGAGCGGGGCAAGCTGTACATGCTCCAGACCCGTAACGGCAAGCGTACTCCTGCCGCCGCTCTGAAGATCGCTGTGGATCTGGTGAAGGAAGGTCTGATCGACGAGAAGCAGGCTCTGCTCATGCTGGAGCCCAACTCTCTGGACGCCGTTCTCCACTCCAACTTTACCAAGGCCGCTCTGGCCAGCGCCACTCCCGTGGCCACTGGCGTGCCTGCCTCCCCCGGCGCAGGCTGCGGCGCAGTCTACTTCACCGCTGAAGAGGCCGAGGCCGCTGCCGCCAACGGTCCTGTCATTCTGGTCCGTCAGGAGACCTCCACGGAGGATATCGTGGGTATGCAGGTGTCTCAGGGCATCCTGACCGCCCGCGGCGGACGTGCTTCCCACGCTGCTGTGGTTGCCCGTGGTATGGGCCGCTGCTGCGTAGCCGGTGTGGCATCCCTGATTGTGGACGAGGAAGCCAAGACTGCTTCTCTGGCTGGCAACGTGATCCATGAGGGTGACTTCATCTCTCTGGACGGCTCCACCGGTAATGTCTATCTGGGCAAGCTGGAGACCGAGGAAGCGCACATCGCCGGCGACTTCGCCACCATTATGGATTGGGCGGACAAGTACCGTCAGCTTCAGGTGCGCACCAACGCCGACAATCCCCATGACGCCAGTGTCGCCCGTGACTTCGGCGCTGAGGGCGTGGGTCTGGTTCGTACCGAGCATATGTTCTTCGCTGAGGATCGTATCCCCGCTGTCCGTGAGATGATTGTGGCTCCCTCTGAGCGCGAGCGCCGGGTCGCTCTGGACAAGATTCTGCCCATGCAGCGTGGTGACTTTGAGGGCATCTTCAAGGCTATGGCCGGACTGCCTGTCACCATCCGTCTGCTGGATCCCCCTCTGCACGAGTTCCTGCCCACGGAGGACGAGGACATTGCCGCTCTGGCTCTGACCATGGGTCTCACCTTCGAGCAGTTGAAGGCCACTGTGGTCTCCCTGCAGGAGGTCAACCCCATGATGGGTATGCGCGGCTGCCGTCTGCCCATCCAGTGGCCGGAGATTGCAGAGATGCAGACCCGTGCCATCATCGAGGCTGCCATCAATGTCTATCAGGAGACCGGCACCAAGGTGCTGCCTGAGATTATGGTTCCTCTGATCGCCTCCGATCACGAGCTGAAGTATGTGAAGGCCATCATCACCAAGGTGGCTGACGAGCTGATCTCCAAGGCTGGCATCGAGCTGCCTTATGAGGTTGGCACCATGATTGAGATCCCCCGTGCCGCTCTCCGGGCGGACGTGATTGCCAAGGAAGCGGAGTTCTTCTGCTTCGGCACCAACGACCTGACCCAGATGACCTGGGGCTTCTCCCGTGACGATGCCGGCAAGTTCCTGGACACCTATGTGGACAGGAAGATCATCGAGCATGATCCCTTCCAGCGTCTGGACCGTCGCGGCGTTGGCCGGCTGATGAAGATTGCTGTGGAGCTGGGCAGGGAGACCCGTCCCAATATGCACATGGGCATCTGCGGCGAGCACGGCGGCGATCCCCAGTCCATCGAGTTCTGCCATGAGATCGGCCTGACCTATGTCTCCTGCAGCCCCTTCCGTGTGCCTATCGCACGTCTGGCTGCGGCACAGGCTGCCATCCGCAATCCTCGGAGCTGAAAAAGTTCCCAAAACTGCTTGAATTCAGCTTAAATCAGAACGATGCAAAGGCGTTTCTGAGGGCTGATTCTACCAGCCGAAGAGTGCTTCGCTGGAGAGATATTCGAGTAGAGGTTTATATCTGAGGGCGTAAGAATCCCCTGCCATCGCAAGGTGGCAGGGGATTTGTCTATGTTATTGTTTTCTTCTCAACTCCCGATACACCCACTCCGCCAGTGCGCTGCAAATCGCCTGATACTTCGCCTTATTCTCAAACATAGACGCAAAGGTCTCCTGAGACTTGATGTAGCTCTCCATGGCCACCGATTCAAACACCGACGGGAAAATACTCTCCACGAAAATCTGCGGATCAGAAGACGCTGCCCGTTTTCGCAGCTTGTCATCCTTCATCAGCTCGTTTTGGAGGATACTCAGCACCACCCGGTCAGCGTCGGTGAAGTTTCCCTTAAACCGCTGGTTGATCTTTTCGATGATCTCGTCCAGCGGCTCTTTCGGGTCTTTTCCCGCTGCTCCCTTGGCTTTGGCAGGATCGTAGACCCCCTTTGCCTCCTCCAGCCGAATCTCCCCCTCGAAGGTCTTTTCCAGCTTGTAGTATTCCAGCTTCAGCTTGCCCTCCAAGTCAAAGACCTCCACCGGGTCCGCCGGGAGAATCTGCACCAGATAGGAGCAGAACAGATACTCCTTGTGGAGCTCCCGGTCAAACATCCGCACAATCTGGGAGATATACCCGTACCACTTCACCAAGCTGCGAAGCTGCCGCCGGAATTGATACCGCTCGTCCACCGTCTTTTTGTCGTAGCGCTCCTTCACGTTCATCAGGGCGCTGCTCATCCGTCCCATGCCGTTGCGTCTGTCCGCCCTTTCCCACACCTTGATAAACCGCTCAATGTCATCCTCGTTGTAGATTCCGTAGCCCCGCAGTTCCTTTTGGGTCTGGTAAATCAGGTCGGTATTGACCTCCTGTTGCAGATAGGTCTCCTGATAGAAGGGCTGGAACGCTTCCAGAATATCCTCCTTCGTATTGACGAAATCCAGCACAAAGGTGTCATTTTTCCCCGGACAGGTACGATTCAGCCGGGAGAGAGTCTGCACCGCCTTCACGCCCCGGAGCTTTTTGTCCACGATCATGGTATGGAGCAGAGGTTCGTCAAATCCGGTCTGGTACTTCTCCGCTACAATCAGCACGTTGAAGTTGTCGTGAAATTCTGCCTTGGTCTGAGTCTCCGCAATATGGGTGCCGTCCCGGCGTACATTCAGCTTGGGTTCTGTCCACTCGTCCTCCCCGTCCTTGACGGCACCGGAGAAGGCCACCAGAATGTCCACATCGTCGTAATGCTCCTGCCGGATGTACCGCTTCACCTCATGATAGTACCGCACCGCCGCCAGCCGGGAGGAGGTGATCACCATCATCTTGCCCCGCCCGCCAATCTTGTGCCGGGTGGTGTCCCGGAAGGTCTCCACAATGATCTGGGATTTCTGGCTGATGTTATAGGGGTGCAGCTCTTGATACTGCCGGATCACCTTCGCCGCCCGGCTGGAGGGCAGATCCGGGTTGTCCGGGATATTCTTTGCAATCTGGAAGCAGGTGTCGTAGGTCATGTAGTTTTGCAGCACGTCCAGAATAAACCCTTCCTCAATGGCCTGCCGCATGGAATAGATGTGGAAGGGATGGAAGGTGCCGTCCGGGTACTGGGTGCCGAACAGCTCAAGGGTCTTATCCTTGGGCGTGGCAGTAAAAGCGAAGAAGGAAAGATTTTGGTGCCGCCCGTGGGTGAGCATCTCCCGCAGCAGCTTGTCCTCCGGGTCAAGCTCTTTTTCTTCCTTGCCCTCGATTTCCGCCGCCTCTTTCAGAGCGTCGCTCAGGTCTGCCAGCGCCGCTTTCAGCTTCAGGGCGGAGCTGCCCGTCTGGGAGGAGTGGGCTTCGTCCACAATCACGGCGTAGCTTCTGCCTGCCGCCTTGTCCACCTCCTGATAGATCACCGGGAACTTTTGCAGGGTGGTCACAATGATACGCACCCCGTTATTCAGGGCATCCCGCAGGTCTTTGGAGTTTTTGTCCTCCCCGATGGTCTCCACAGCGCCGATGGTGTGGTCAAACCCGGAAATGGTGTCCTGCAACTGGGCATCCAGCACGGTGCGGTCTGTGACCACCACCACGCTGCTGAATATAGGCTTGTCTTCCTCGTTGTGGAGGGAGGCCAGGCGATACGCCGTCCATGCGATGGAGTTGGATTTACCAGACCCGGCGCTGTGCTGCACCAGATAATTCCGCCCGGAGCCCTTTGCCCGCACGTCGGCAATCAGCTTTCGCACCACGTCCAACTGATGATACCGGGGGAAGATCAGCGTCTGTTTCCCGGTACTCTTGTCCACCTGCAGGTGGATGAACTTTTGCACGATGTCCATCATGCTGTCCTTTTGGAATACCTCTTCCCACAGGTAAGCAGTGGGATAGCCCTCCGGGTTTGGCGGGTTGCCCTTGCCGCCATCGTTGCCCGCCCCGGCTGAACCCTGATTGAAGGGCAGAAAGAAGGTGTTCTTTCCGTCCAGTCTGGTGGCCATCCATGCCTCCATATGATCCACGCAGAAAAAGCCCAGAATCCGCCGGTTGAACTGGAAGCACCGCTCTCTGGAATCCCGATCCTCCATCCACTGACGCTTGGCGTTGTCCACGTTCTGCCCGGTGTACTGGTTTTTCAGCTCAAAGGCAAAGACGGGAATGCCGTTGACGGCAAGCACCACATCTACCGACTTGTTGCACTCCGCCGAATAGAACCACTGGCGGTTGCAGGTGATCTCGTTTTGGGCGTACAGCGCCGCCGCCTTTTGGTTCAGCCCGGATTCCGGCTTGAAGTAGCAGACCCGGAAGGTGATGCCCCGTGTTTTGAACCCGTGGCGCAGTACGGACACCAGCCCGTCCCGGTCGCAGGCGTTGTCAAAGGCGGCGCAGAATTTCTGAGCCGGGTCCACCTTGTTCTGGTTCTCAAACCTTGCCCACTCCCGGGGCTGGGTTTTCTGCACGAAACGGATCAGGGTGTCGGTGAACAGGGCGGCTTTGGGGTCGTAGGCGTCGGCGTTGCGGGTGTAGCCGCCTGAGGGAGAAAGGAGGGCGTAGACGATGTCGGATTCAAATTGTTTTTCGGTGGTATCCATTTTATTCGTTCTCCATATCATTTTGAATCTGGTTGAATAGATGGCGCTCGTCTCTCAGTGTGTATTTAAAGAAATCGAATCTCTCCAAGTTATCGCGGTAGTAAGCCTTGGCAACTAAACATAGCTTTTGGCATAAATTGACGATATTGATTTCCAGCATCCGCTTATCTATCTGCTTATCCATTCCATATGAAACACAACTGGAGCCTCCAACAATAAAAGGGGCAATTACAAGTTCAAAACTGTCCACCTTACACCGTTCCTCCTTGATCTTATTAGAGCTAATGTTCGGTGTTCCCTGATGGAACAGCGAATTTCTGAGATTGAAAATCAATTCACCACTCGGATATGGCATTTCAGGCTCATCGGGTTTAGGTGGTTTTTCGTACTTTCCCACATAAGTATTGTACCACTGGATATACCTTTTTGTCGTATTTTTTTCTTTTGGATACTCAGCTTTACCGCACATATCAGGGATGGTTAACGCCAGCGCAAGAGCAGCGATAAAGCACTCATTATTTAATGATTTGTTGATTTCTTCAACAATTCTGTTTAGCATATTGGCACCTCTCTCTTCCCCGTCACGCACTCATAGATCAAAGACTTTTTGTAGGATTCTAGTTCATCAATTACATGATTCTTTTTCTTTATTAATGCATCAATCTCATTGACCTTACTATCCAGATATAAGGCTATTTCCACTTGTTCGGATTTGCTTGGCACAAGCACTGGCATTCCTTTTAACAGCTGTTGCCCCAAACTAGCCCTTGTAACGAGGTTCATCTGCTTGACCAAATAATACCGATGGTGATCACTGCGGAAGTAGTATTTTGAGAAGCCTACATCCAAAGTGTCATCATAAGGACGAACACGAATCAAAAAGCCTGCAAAAGTTGCATTTGGTATGGTTTGTTCACATACACTTGAGAATCCAACTTCCTCAATAGTTTCAGATGTCCTCGTAAAAAAGATATCTCCCCTTTTTACAGAGTACAACTCTTGCTCCATTTCCGTAGACTGTACCAAACCTTCCACATTGAGTGGCAATGAATAGTTACGATAAACATCTCCGTAGCTTACAAACGGATATCCTTCGCCAAAATACTCCCCGCTTTTACTTATTCCATTTTGTGTTGCACCAATATGTCTAAGCTTACAAACAGACCACTCCTCCGGCACTTCTCCAATCCACTCAATCCCGCTATCCTTCATCTTCCGTCCCGGACGAATGCCCTTGGTGACTGCACGGGTGATAACCGCCTGTTTCAGGCGCTTGTATTCTTCGATGGATTGCCGGGTCTGTTCCAGAACGGCGTCTATTTTGGCGCATTGGGTGTCGAGGTAGGTGGCAATTCTATTCTGCTCTTGTACAGAGGGTGAAAGAATTTTGAGCCATTTCAGACCGTCCCAATTTAGCCCCTGCCGTACCCCAGCTCCCATACCATAAAACCCTTTTGCAACATCAAAAGAGTGCAGATAATAATACAGGTACTTTTCCGATGATTTACTGCGATTTCTAATAGTCAAATACGCAGAAGTCACTATTCCTCGTTCTGTCGCTAATCCAACACGGAGGCTTTTGTGGTCATTCTGCAAATCGGTTAGTCGCAGAACTATATCACCTGCCTCAATAATATTGTACCCATCAAAGCTCTCTGGAAGAAGTCCATCTGTTGTGTCGATACTCTTTCGCTTGATTTTTCCATAACTAAGCGAAAGCAGGTTTTGCTCCTGTAGATTTGTATTTTTGTTTTTGACCTGAGTAAAGACTTGGAATGCAGTATTTATATTCCAATCCTCCGGTATCTCCCCAATCCATTCAATCCCGCTTTCTTTCATCTTCCGGGTCATCTCATTCCCCTCCAAACAGCGCATCCAGACTGCTCTGAATGTCCAGTTCCAGCGCATGGAGCCGGGCGGCGATCTCCTCCACCGGCTCCGGCGGCTGATACTCATAGAAATACCGGGTCATGGGAATCTCATAGCCCACCTTGGTCTTTTTCCGGTCAATCCACGCATCCGGGGCGTAGGGCAGCACCTCCCGGGCGAAATAGGCGTCAATGTCCTGCACCAGCGGCACGTTTTCCGTGTCCCGTAAGGCGGAATCCGCCACCGGCTTGCCCTTTTTCCGCACAATCTCCCCGTTTTCGTCCCGCAGGGGGCGCTCCACCACAATCTTGTTGTAGCCAAACTCCACGGTGTCGAAAATCTTGCTCTCGCAGTAGATGCCGCCCTTGTCGCCATACACGCCCTCCCGGAATTCCCCGTAGGCACGGCAGATCAGGCTGCGGCACAGGTCGGTGATGTCGTTGCGCTTGGTGCCGATGCTCTTGCGCCGGGGTTCAAAGCAGTGGGAGGCGTCAATGAGCTGCACCTTGCCCGCCCGGTATTCCGGCTTGTCCTTGCTGAGCATCCAGATATAGGTGCTGATGCCCGTATTCATAAACATATCCGTGGAGAGCTGCACAATAGCATCCAGCCAGTCGTTTTCCAGAATGTACTGGCGGATATTGCTAGGGCCGCTGCCTGCGTCCCCGGAAAACAGAGGCGAACCGTTCTGGATAATCGCCATTTTGCCGTCCTGCGCCAGCTTGCTCAGACCGTTGAGGACAAAAAGCTGCTGTCCGTCGGAGATTTTGGGCAGTCCGGGGGCAAAGCGTCCCAGCTCGCCCAGCTTGTTTTCCTGCTCCACCGCCTTCTGCTCCCGCTTCCAGTCGATGCCGAAGGGCGGGTTGGAGATGATGTACTGGAAGGTATAGCCGCTGAACTGGTCTTCCGACAGGGTGTCACCGAAGCGCATATTGTTGGGGTCGCCGCCCCGGATCATCATGTCCGCCTTGGCGATGGCAAAGGTGGAGGGGTTAAACTCCTGCCCGAAGCAGGTCACCTCTGTCTCGCTGTTCAGGTCGTGAATCCGTTCCTCCATGCAGGAGAGCATCTGAGAGGTGCCCATGGCCATGTCATACACGGTGAGATTGCCGGTGTCCGTCAGGTCTGCGTCAGAGAGCAGCAGGTCGGTCATGAGATAGATAATGTCCCGGCTGGTGAAGTGGGCTCCCGCCTCCTCCCCGAAGGACTCGGAGAAGCGGCGCACCAAGTCCTCGAAGATATAGCCGCAGTCCACGGCGCTGATTTTGTCCGGACCCAGATAGCCCTTGGCGCTGTTGAACTCCTTCACCACCAGATAGAGGGTGTTGCTCTCCACCATCCGCCTGATGATGTTGTCAAAGTCGAACTTGCTCAGCACGTCCTGCACGTTGGGAGAGAACCCGGCAAGGTAGTCCCGAAAGTTGGACTCGATGTTCTCCGGGTCGCTGAGCAGGGTGTCGAAGGTAAAGCGGCTGATGTTGTAGAACTGGTAGCCGGAGGCACGGGTGAGAAAGCCGTCCACCACCGCCAGATGCTTCACCTTGGCGTATGCCTCCTGCACGGCGGCATGGGTGGGCAGCAGGCAGTCATGGAACCGCTTCACCACCGTCATGGGCAGGATGACCAGCCCGTATTCGTGGGGCTTGAAGGGGCCCCGGAGCATATCTGCCACATTCCAGATCATGGTGGCTTTTTCGGCAATGTTGGTGCCGACTATGGTGATTTTATCGTTGGACATGGGGGTCACTCTCTTTATCTTTATAATCCATTTCAGTGTAGCATACTTTCGGAAAGTTGGCTAGAGGATAGAACAGAGTTTCACAGCAGTTGCTTGAGATTTTCCACCTTTATCAGCCCTTTTCCCTCTCTCCTCCTCGCCTCCTCCACCAAAACCCTTGTATTCCCAATCTGCCCCCTGTCATAGCAGATCAAATAGTCACTATGCCGAATCATGTACCGGTTCGCCTGTATGATCGCCGCCCTCTTGGGCACCGTCTCCATCCCCGGCGGGTAAAACGTATGGTCAAACCCCTCCGGCATCTGAACCGGACAGTCAAAGGGATGGTAGGGCAGCAGCAATGAGAGGGTCACGTCATATCGTTTTTTCATCTCACAGACAGTCTGATATGCCATTCGGTCAAAATTACCGTACCGCCCCACAGTGAAATGATCCACGCCGTACTCTGTGATATGCCGAAACACGCTTTCTTCCAATGCCTTCATCAGCGTTTCCGGGGCGTCTCTGTGTCCAAGGAAAAAGCAGGTTTTCAAAGCCATCCCTCCTGATCTGATTACCCATATTCGGGTTAATCAGATTCTAAGAAAGGCCTTTTCCATTGTCAACCCGTATTCGGGTAATTCCGCATCAAAACACCCTTATGATAATCATAACCCGGAAACGGGTAATCCTATTATAAGGGTGTCATTATGGAGTATTCAGAGCTTTTTGTGAATCGAATTCGTCAGCTTTGCAAGGAACGTGGCATCAGCATCAACAAGCTGGCCGGGATGAGCGATGTGAAGCAGTCCACGCTGGACAATATCATGCGGGGATTGACCAAGAATCCCAGAATCCAGACGCTGCACAAGGTAGCGCTGGCCTTCAGCATGACCCCGGCGGAGTTTCTGGACTTCCCGGAGTTGAATACCTATTCCTTTGATTCTGATACAGAGGAGTGATTGAGAGCCGTCCTGCAGGGCGGCTCTTTTTTTATGCTCTCCACACTTTAACGCTTCTTACTGGGTCTGGTCTTCCCCTTCGAATGCCGTCCCTTTGGTCTTACTATCATCAATGCTCCG
>ATWA01000017.1 GCA_000421005.1 Clostridiales bacterium NK3B98 | reverse complement strand
CAATACCTGTTGCAGCGACTGCAAAGATGAACAGCACCTTCGTTTTGGTCTGCCTCTTCTTTTTTATTGCTTGTACCAATGCGATGATACTTCCAGTGAGCAGCACGGGAGGCAGAAAAATCTGGAAAAACTCTATCACGTCCCAAAATCCCAATGTTCAACACCTCGACCAAGTAAAGGAAACACTGAATAAATCTCTCGGATGGATGAGCGAGGATGTTTTTTGTCAGCCGGGGATAAAAGACCGCAGGAATACCGACGTATTTCAAGGGATTTTAGACCCGGATGGCGGAAAACAGACCGCTCAGACGCCGTAGCTTGATTTGTTCAGTGGTTCCTAAAAGATACATGATACCTATTATCATCCATTGAACCGACAGAGCGGTTCCAAGAATGCGAGACGGGCATAGACAGTTCTCTCACTGCCGTTCCTCTATAATAGGCGGTACAAATTGCTCAAATGCCTCCACCATCTTCGGATGATAGATCAGAAAATGTATCGTGGGCGGATTGCTCTTGGACACAAGCACAAATTTGCCGGGACAAATGGTAATATCAATGTTTCGGAAGGCGGCGTGGGGGTCCCTGGAAAGGGAGAAGAGCGGATAATCACGGGAGAAACCTTCCGTTTCCTCCAAATGCTGCAAATACTCATCTTCCGTATAGCGGATATCCATATCCGGAAACAGCTCAGAGATGGGCAGACGTACCGGGTTCTTTTCCCGTTCCTCGGGTGTCATTTCGGGAAGCTCCAGCAGGTAAGCGGTATCTTGCAGCTTCTCCCTCGCCCGCTCCGTCTCTTGCCGATGATAGGACAGGATGGCTTTTCCACGCTCTTCCGGCACAGCATTTCGCTTTAAGATTGCTGCTAACAGCTCAGAGGACATGGTAAAGAGGGGAGGGGCGTTGCTGATTCTGCGATAGCTTTTGCCTTGTTCCAGAAGAACGGTGATCTTGCTTTGAAAGGCTTCTTTCTGCTCCTTCCGATATATTTGCATCAGAGGCAGCGCCCGATGGAGCAGGTCTTCTGCCCGGGTGCGGTAATATGCCACATCCTCCCTGTTCCTTGTCACAATATACCGGCCGTTGCCCTGCTGTCCAAAAATGGCCTCACCGGCAATGGCAACCGCACCTGCCGAGCGGATGAAGTGCAGGAAGGTGTGATTGGTTGGCTCTTTGAGATAGAAGGGGGACACCTGTCCTGTCATATACATGGGAATCCAACCCTCCAGACCCAGCAGCATCTCTGAAATCGGACGGTGAACGTCATGAATATTCTGAAGCTGAAGTCCCTTCCGAATCAGCATCGCCATACCGAACATCCATTTTTTCGGGAAATCCGGGTCCTTGGACATTTCCTCCATGGGCATGTCGCTGTAAAGAATCACATCCTCCTTGGATTTGGACAACACGGCGGACTTGAGAAAATCCAGCTCCGCCTGCATCATTTCCGGAATTCCCCGATAGAATCTGGTAGTGGGAAGCTGAAATGGCACGGTTGGTACTTTTAAATCCTCAAAATGAAGAGACGCCATAAACTCGTTCAGGTCAAAAGCGTCCAGCTTTTCCAGAAAACGGGCGATCTGGGGCGGCTCATCCTTTGCGGTCTTACCCAGCCAGCTTCGGATGACGGCTGCAAGCTCATTGGCATTCAGGGCTTTTTCGTGATTGCCCGTCAGCTTCATAATAGAAGCTTGATATGGGGTATCGAAATATTTTCCTGCAAGATAGAGGGAGAGTGAAGAAAGAAACTGAGGCAGATTTGCAGGCTTGCGGCTGCCGGAAAGAATCCTGGAGATATAGGATGGGTCATAGGAGAGGGAGCGTGCCAGTTCATGATTGGTCACATTCAAAACAGACAGAAGCTGCTTCAGATTGCCTACACAATGCTCGTAATCAATTTCAATACCGGATGCCGCTTCGCTAAATACACTGAAGATTTCTGCTTCTGACAGCTCGGAACCATTCTGCCGGGAAAGACTGGACAGGGCTTTTGCCAGCTTTAGAAGTGTTTTTTCACTGGGCGTCACGGATGAATTCAGATAACGGCTTATGGTGGAGGGCGCAATGTCAGCGGCAGAGGAAAGCTCCGCCGCATTGCAGGAAACCTTGTCCATATACGCTGAAAGACACTGTGAAAAAGTCATATTTCCCCCTGCTTTCGTTATCACTGTGGAGATAACCATACTATATCATTGCACGTTTGTCAATGACAATCGGCGCAATCATGTGGTGACAACGGAACCGTTCTGGTGAAATGATTTGCGAAAGAAAAGCCAGTATTCGTTGTAATCAATCAGGAGGGAGTGGCTGCTGTGAAGGGGAAATACACGCTTTACAGCGTTCCTGTGAATCTGTTCATGAGCATCACCGTGTAAGTGAAGGGAGTGCAAGCATATATGGAAATCAAAGCATCTGTTTAGGCGTTGTGCCAGCCTCACCTGCGATTCCTGCGTCTTTGCAACAGGCAGGAAGCGCCCATCAAGATGTTGACAAGTGACCTATCGTTCACTATAATGTGTGAGCGAGAGGTCACTGAACTTTTTTGGAGGTACTTATGGCGAACGACACAAAGGAGAGAATCCTTGCTGCGGCATTGGAGATGTTCTCAAAATACGGCTACGCAGGGACAAACATCCGTGAACTGAGCGCATCCCTCGGACTTGTAAAGTCCGGGGTCTATAAGCATTTCGAGAGCAAGGAAGCAATCTGGAATGCGCTGCTGGATCAGATGATTGCCTATTACGCAGAGCATTTCGGCTCGGCGGAGCATCTTCCACCTGTGCCGGATTCTCTGGAGGGACTGGTGGAGATGACCATGGGAATGGTGCATTTCACGGTTCATGATGAAAGAGTCATTAAGACCCGCAAGGTGCTGACACTGGAACAGTTCCGGGATGAACGGGCACGGGGACTGGCAACAAAGCACTTCCTCACCGGTCTCACCGAAATGTTCACACATGTATTCACCGGCATGATGGAAAAGGGACTGCTTCGGAAGGATGACCCCCAGATGCTGGCTTTTGCCTATACCGCTCCGATTTCCGCCCTGATCCATCTGTGTGACCGTGAGCCTGAGAGAACAGGGGAAGCAATCAGGCAAGTGGAGGCATTCAGCCGCCACTTCATTCAAACATACGGTTTCAGGAATGCAGAAGCTGGCTGAAACGGTTTGTCGGTGGAAGGAGTGGAAAGCGTGAAGCATTGTGGAACACAAAGAATTGAGACAGAGAGACTTGTATTGAGAAAATTCTCCATCGCAGACGCAGAGGCGATGTATCAAAACTGGGCCTCCAATCCCAGAGTAACGGAACAGCTTCCTCCGAGACAGTATCCCTGCTTGAGCTGAACGGGATCAGCCCGTGGCTGAAGAGCGTTTTTATTGTGATCACAGGCGTTACAATCCTGAATGGAATTTGTGGAGCGATGATCACCCATTTCAATCAACTGATTTGGAACAGGCACCGTGTGGTTACAGGAATGGCGCTGTCCATTTTTGGCGTTGCCATTTTTACTTTGGCAAGACAGCCCTACGCTGGAATCCTCTTTTTTGCGCTGTTAATCATCAAAACAATAGGAATCATGAAATTGAGGTAGTACAATGAATACAAATCATACAATCATTCGCTTGGAAAAGAGAGAAGAATACAGAAAAGTGGAGCACCTTGTGCGTGAGGCTTTCTGGAACGTGTACCGTCCGGGATGCAGCGAACATTATGTGATCCATGTGCTTCGGGATGATCCGGCTTTTGTGAAGGAGCTGGACTTCGTCATGCGCCTTAGCGTGCAGGAGCATGGTCCGGTGGACCATTCTGCCGCAGAAAAAGACGGCGCACTGATTGGGCAGAACATGTTTATGCGCACCGTCATCAATGCCGACGACGGACGGGTGATTCCTGTGCTGACCATGGGACCCATCTGCATCACACCGGAACTGAAGCGCCATGGCTACGGGAAAAAGTTGCTGGACTATTCGCTGGAAAAAGCGGCTGCCATGGGCTTCGGTGCAGTGCTTTTTGAGGGAAACATCGGCTTTTACGGCCATAGCGGATTTGATTATGCCCGCAACTTCGGCATCCGCTATCACGATCTCCCGGAGGGGGCAGATGATTCCTTCTTCCTCTGCAGGGAACTGATTCCCGGTTATCTGGACGGTATCACGGGAGTATACCAGACACCTCAGGGATATTATGTGGACGATGGGGACGTGGAGGCATTCGACAAACTGTTTCCCCCGAAAGAAAAGCTGAGACTTCCGGGACAGATTTTCTAAACGGAATAGCGGACCAAAGCGGGAGCCGGTACATCCTCAGCGGTGTACCGGCTCTTGCAAAACAGAATCACAGGAAAAGAAGGGGAGAGAAACAGCCATGTTTGATCTTTCAAAATTCAGCACCCAGTATCATGTTCGTCCGATGAAGGATTCAGACGCCGATGCTCTTTTGGAGTTCTGCGTACAGAACGATCAGTACTATCGGTATTGCGGCAAGCAGCCCTCCAGAGAGCTGATTCTTCAGGACCTGCATATCACGCCGCCGAACACTTCCGTGGATGCCAAATACTACGTCGGGTTTTATGATGGGGATATTCTGGTGGCGATCATGGATTTGATTGATGGATATCCAGAAAGCGATACGGCCTTTATCGGTTTCTTTATGATGAATCGGCAGCTTCAGGGACGCCAGACCGGGACTCATATCATCCAGGAGCTGTGCCTGTATTTGAAAGAAACGGGCATGAAGCGGGTTCAGCTGGGAATCGACAAAGAAAATCCCCAGTCCAATCACTTTTGGGCAAAGAACGGCTTTTCTGTGATCCGGGAGGTGGAGCAGGAGGAAGGCACCATTCTGGTGGCAGAAAAAGAATTGTGACAAATCCTGATGGGATTCATTCCGAGTGATTCGTAACAATGCGCCTTTCGTACTGTGCAGACAAACGACAAAAAGGCATGCTGCAATGATAAGGGCAGAAAACCGACGCCTGCGGTTTTCAGGCTTCATCATCAGGTGTCAACAACCGTGCTACCGGAAAAGGCGATCTGCACCCTTGTGATCAAACCCAAATGAGCCGCTGTTTCGTAAAAAAGATTGAGAAATACGCTTGCTAAAATAATCCTGTTTGCTATAATGGAAGGCAGAATGATATGCGAACGGGGGAATTGGTTGTGTACCGGGTGGCTATTGTAGAGGACGACCCTGAATGCGCCCAGCGGCTGTGCGAGTTTATGACCACTTATGAGCAAAAGCATCAGGTGGCATTTCAGACCGTTCTCTTTCCCAATGGCATGGCGTTTCTCATGGACTATAAAGCGGACTGGGACATTGTACTCATGGACATCGAGATGCCCCACATGAACGGAATGGACACAGCCCGTCATCTGAGAGAGCTGGATCAGGATGTTTGCCTGATTTTTGTGACCCAAATGGCACAGTATGCCATTGAAGGCTACGAGGTTCGTGCGCTGGACTTTGTCCTCAAGCCGGTGGAATACGGCAACTTTTCCATTAAGCTGAAAAAAGCCATCGACTATCGGGAACGGACGCGGAAAAAGGAACTGATCCTGAACACGGCGGAGGGTATGCGAAGGATTGAGATTGATGACATCTTCTATGTGGAGGTCATGAACCACACCCTGATCTACCATACCCGGCAGGGAGCGCTGTCCGAGCGGGGCTCCATCAAAGAACGGGGCGCCGTGCTGGAAGGATATGATTTTGCCCGCTGCAACAACAGCTATCTGGTGAACCTTCGCTATGTGCAGTCCGTCACCGCTGGCACAGTGATGGTGAGAGATCAGGTCATTCCCATCGGACGCACCAAGAAAAAGGAGTTTATGCAGCGGCTGACCGCCTATATGGGGGCAAATATCTGATGAATATACTGACGCAGATTCTGGACGGATACCCCCTTCAGCTGTTACTTGCTTCTCATATGTTTGCCCATTTCTTCCCCAAGCGATCTCATTTCTACCTGCGGGTGCTGCTCCACGGCATCCCCATGCAGGTGGTTTACAGCATCGGCATTCAGACCCTGCCCAGAATGGAGAATTTCTTTGCAGACCGTTCCACGATGCTGCTGCCGGTCCTCTACACCATGCTGGGCATCTATTTCTGCTATCAATGCAGCCCCGCCGACGCCATCTATGCCACCGCCTCCGCCCATCCTGCCCAGAATATCCTGTTCAATTTCTATTGGATTGCAAAAATAGGGATGGGCTTTGAGGAGGGCAGCTTTACCGCCATGACCGTCTCCATCCCCATCATGCTGGCAGTCTATACCGTGATCTATTTCACCTTTGCCAGAAGAATGCGGGATTGGCAGGAGATGGAAGGAATGCGCCTGCGGCTGACCTGGTATGCAGGCGCCGTGATGCTCTATGTGATTTTTGGCAATCCCCGTCCCACCGGAGCGGAGAGAGAGGTTTTGATCTGCCTGTCCTATGTGATGGGGGATGCCTTGGCGCTGCTGATGCAGTATGGGCTGCTCACCGAGTCCGGACTGGGCAGACGCAACGAGGTGATGGAGCAGCTGCTCTATGCCGAACAGCGCAAGCAGCGTATGACGGCGGAAAATGCGGAGCTGATTAACCGCAAGTGCCACGATTTGAAGCACCAGATTGCCGGGCTGCGCCGGATGGACTCCCAGCAGGAGCGGGAGGATCATCTGAAGGAGATCGAGCGGGCAGTGCTGTTCTTTGACGCCTCTGCCCGGACGGGCAACGAAACGCTGGACCTGATCCTGATGGACAAGCTCTTGACTGCGGAACGGTACCAGATCAAGATATCCTGCGTGACGGACGGCACAAAACTGGACTATCTGGACACCATGGATCTCTATGCCCTGTTTGGCAACGCATTGGACAACGCCATCGAAAGCGTATCCAAAGAGCCGGATATCGCCAGAAGAGTCATCAGCCTTCGTATTGGCACCAGACAGGGGTTTTTGGCCATCCATCTGGAGAATTATGTGGGAAAACCCGTCCAGATCGTAAATGGTCTGCCTGTGACCACCAAGGAGGATACCCGCTATCACGGCTTTGGTATGCTGAGCATGAAACGGATTGCCCAGCGGTATAACGGCTACATGAACGCCGGAATGAAAGACCATACCTTTTCGCTGGACTTTCTCATTCCGCTGCCCACAGCATAAATCCAATCGACTGACCGCAGAGCTGCCACTGGTTCTGCGGTTTCGTCACATGGTACAAAGAAAAGCGCAGATGAATCAGTGAAACTGTCATCTACGCCGCCAAAACGACATCTGCGCCAAAATGTGCCGAGAGGCATGGGAATGTGATAAATTGATTTTGCTAACAGAAAGAGAGGGGGTCAGAATAGAATACCCAA
This sequence comes from Clostridiales bacterium NK3B98, assembly GCA_000421005.1. GTDB lineage: Bacteria > Bacillota > Clostridia > Oscillospirales > Oscillospiraceae > Onthomonas. The sequence continues at coordinate 30,867 of ATWA01000017.1, read as the reverse complement.
TCAACTGCGACACACAGTTTATATGAAATGGAGGAAAACATGAAAAAGGATACCAAAGAAGGGCTGTTCAGGGGGCTGAGCGCAATCTTTCTCTCCCTGTTCATCCTGACCATGTGCCTGACCAGTGTGGCCAACGCCAACGCTGCCATTTTGAACCGGCAGCTGGGCACTACCAACTACATCACCAGGAAAACCGGAGATTCCGTTACTGACACTGCTTATTTCAAACCGGAGTTCAACTCCGTTGAGGAAGTGGAGGCAGCCAAGCGTGAGCTGGCCGCATCCATCGCCGCAGAGGGCAGTGTGCTGCTGAAAAACACGGACAGCGCCCTTCCTCTGAGTTCAGGCTCTGAGGCCGTCACGGTCTGGGGTCTGAACTCCCTGTTCCCCACGCTGGGCGGCATGATGGGTTCTCCCAGCAATCCCACCACCGATGCGGGACAGAGTGCTGTGGGCATTCTGGACGCACTGGGCATGAAGGGCGTGCAGATCAACGGGGAAATGGCTGGCTTCTACGGACAGTTCTTCGATCAGGTCCGCAAGAGCAACCTGTTTGGTGCAGAAATCCCCGGTCACAGCCTGACCGCCAGCTTTGCCACCATCTCCGAGCCGGTGGACACCTTCCAGGTGGGCGAGCTCTCTGCTGACACCTACACCCCCGACATCCTCGCCACCGCAGACGACACCACCGCAATCGTCCTGCTGACCCGTGACAGCTCCGAGGCTGCGGACTTCAACGACAGCATGACCGACCCCTCCGACAACACTTTTGAGCGTCCGCTGGCACTCTCCGCCTATGAGCGTGACCTGATTGCGCTGGCCAAGGAGCACAGCAACGGCAAGGTGATTATTCTCCTGAACACCGACAGTGTGATGGAGGTAGAGGAGCTGAAACAGGATGCAGATATTGACGCCATCCTGTGGACCGGTCTGCCCGGTATGTACGGTATGGAGGGCGTGGCTGACGTGCTGGTAGGCAACGCCAACCCCTCCGGACGCATGGTGGACACCTATGCGGTGAATACCAAATCCGCTCCCGCTATGGTAAACTTCGGACTGAACACCTATGCCAACAGCTCTGCTACCGCAGGCAGCCCCCTGACCGCAGACGATCTGGCGGACTACTACTATGTGGAGAGCCAGGGCATTTACATTGGCTACAAATACTACGAGACCCGCTATGAGGATCAGATCCTGAAGCAGGGCAACGCCACTGCCGCAGATGGTTCCACCACAGGCAGCGCGTGGAACTATGCCGACGAGGTCTCTTATCCCTTCGGCTACGGTATGAGCTACACTACCTTCACTCAGGAGCTTGAGAGCGTGGACGTTCAGGTGGGCGGCACCTCTACCGCAAAGGTGAAGGTCACCAACACCGGCGCTGTGGCAGGCAAGGATGTAGTGGAGCTGTATGTACAGGCTCCCTACACCGCCGGCGGTCTGGAAAAGTCTGCCATCCAGCTTGTCAACTTCGGCAAGACCGATGTGCTGGAGCCGGGTGCCTCTCAGGAGGTCACCATTGAGTTTGATGCCCGCTACTTCGCCAGCTATGATGAAACGCTGGTGAAGGCAGACGGCACCGCAGGCGCATGGGTGCTGGATGCCGGGGACTACTACTTTGCCGTGGGCAACGGCGCTCACAATGCCATCAACAATGTGCTTGCCGCTAAGACAGGCAGTGCCAACGGCCTGATCTCCATCAACGACGATGAGAGCATCAACCCGGCCAATGCGATCAGGTGGACGCTGGACGCCACGGACAGCGAAACCTATTCCGCAGGTGTCCAAAACGCCATGCAGGATGCAGACCTGAACAACCTGATTCCCGGCGCTGTGGAGTACACCACCCGTACCGACTGGTCTAAGGGCTGGACGCCGGTGGCACAGATCACCGCCACCGAAGAAATGCTCCCCACGCTGAAAAACGTGAGCCACCAGCTCAAGGCAAACAGCGACTATGAAATCGTCTGGGGCGCAGACAACGGTCTGACCCTTGCGGATATGATGCAGTTTGACGAGGCTGGCAATTATCAGGGTGCCATTGCCTTTGATGATCCCCAGTGGGACAGCTTGATTTCGGAGATTACGCTGGAAGAGGCCATCAACTTCCTGGAGAACTGCACCGACGAATTTGATGCCATTGGTTCCATCGGCATCAGCAACGTGTACGCCAACGACGGCCCTCTGGGCTTTGTAAACGATCAGGTTCCCGGCTACTCCGCCAAGTGGGATCCCTCCCTGAGCGATGAGCCCACCTATGTGGGTCCGGATGACCCCTATGCCAAATGGACGCTGGCCTGTATGCCCACCGAGCCTGTGGTGGCAGCCACCTACAATCAGGCGCTGGCACTGAGAGAGGGTCAGCTCATCGGTGAGGACGGTCTGTGGGCAAACATCTCCGGCCTGATTGGCCCCGGCGTGAATCTCCACACCGCCGCCTACTGCGCCCGCAACCACGAGTATTACTCCGAGGATGCCATGCTCACCAACCGCATGGCGGTGAACATGGTCAACGGCCTGTGGAGCAAGGGCACCTTTGGCGTGATGAAGCACTTTGCCATCAACGACATGGAGTACAACCGCTCCGGCCTGTCCACCTTTGTCACCGAGCAGTCCGCCCGTGAGAACGGTTTGCGTGCCTTCCAAGGTGCCGCTTCAGGTGACAGTCTCTGCGGCATTATGTCCGCCTATAACCGTGTGGGCACCACCTTTGCCGGAGGTCATGACGGTCTGATGACCCAGATCCTCCGCAACGAATGGGGCTTTGACGGCTGGGTGGAAACCGACTACGCAGCCGCCGGATTTGACTACATGAACTGGACGGACAACATCTATGCTGGCGGCGGCGGCCTGCTTTGCACCACTGCCAACTACAGCTCCTCTGCCCACGGCTCTATGAGCGATCCGGACGTGATCGAGAACGTGAAGAGTGATGCTGCCTTCCAGCACGAGATGCAGCTTGCCCTGAAGCACTTCATGTATACCTTTGCCAGCAGCAACGCTATGAACGGCGTATCGCCTGACAGCGAGATTGTTCGTGTCAGCACATGGTGGCAGAATGCCTTTACCGCTGCCAACGTAGTCTTTGGCGCTCTGACGGTGCTGAGCTTTGCAGGCTGCGTCATGGCTGGACGCAAGCGCGAAAACGCACAGTAACAGGGAGGGATTTGACATGAAAAAGACCTTTGGATTCTACCTCTCCGCACTCTCCGCAGTGCTGGCCGTGGTTTGCGTGGTGCTCTACGGCAACGTGCTGGCAACCGCTTCCGTGGTGCGCCCGCTGTTCATCATCAGTGCAGTGCTGTCTGTGATCGTGCTGGCGCTGACCGCCGCAAAGGGCGAGCTGCCCGGAGGCAATCTGCTGCCTGTGGCCTGTGCGGCGCTGTGCATGGGGGCGATCGCCGTCTCCTTTGGCCCCATGGCCTCTACGGTGGTCTTTGTGTTCATGGGGATGAGCCCCATGTCCAGCGCACAGGGCTATCTGATCTTTGCAGGCGTGGGCTGTGCCGCATGGCTGCTCAGTGTGATCGCAGCCTTCCCCGGCATTGCGAAAAAGACCGTGTAATCCTTACGACAAAAGGCGGTGGCAGCAATCTGCTGCCACCGCTGATGCTATTTTTATGAATCAAGGAGTGAAGACCATGACACAGGTGAGAGGCGCAAATCTGGGCAACTGGCTGGTGCTGGAAAAGTGGATGGAGCCGGAGCTGTTTGAGGACATGGGCGTGGAGGACGAGACCTGGCTTGTCCGCAAGATGGACCCGGACGCTCTGGCGGAGCGGATGCGTCAGCACAGAGACACCTATGTCACCGAGGCAGACTTTGCCGAACTGGCACGGCATGGGGTCAATCTGGCCCGTATTCCAGTACCCTATTTTATATTCGGAGACAGACCGCCTTTTATCGGCTGCGTGGCGTATCTGGACAAGGCCTTTGATTGGGCAGGGAAGCACGGCATCCAAATCATGATCGACCTGCACACTTGCCCCGGCAGTCAAAACGGCTATGACAACGGCGGTCTCACCGGGGTGTGTAAATGGTGCAAGAATCCGGACGAGGTGGAGTTTGAACTGACCGTGCTGGAGCGTCTGGCGCAGCGCTATGGAAGCCACCCCAACCTCTACGGCATTGAGGTACTCAACGAGCCCATCAGCTGGCTGGTCTATATCAGCGCCCCCTCCACCGGAAAAGCGTTGGACAAGGAGGAGGCAAAGGGCTCCGGTCATGTGCCTATGCCCTTTTTGAAGCAGCTTTACCGGGACGCCTATCGCCGACTGCGGGCGATTTTGCCCAAGGAGAAGGTCGTCGTCTTCCATGACGGCTTCCGTCTGGGAGCGTGGAAAGACTTCTTCGTAAAAGAGGGCATGGAAAATGTGGTGCTGGACACCCACATTTACGTCTTCGCCATGGAGAACTTCGTCCCCATCCACAAACCCTGGGTATATCAGATGTACATCAACTCTCAGCGCAAGCTGGTGGAAAAGGCGGCACAGTATACGCCGGTGATCGTAGGGGAGTGGTGTATCTCCAATAAGTACGCCCTTGCCGGCAAAACGGAAGGGGAAAAGAACCGTCGCTTCATGGAGCTGGCCAACAAACAGCTGGAAGCGTGGTCGGTCAGCGCCGGATTCATCTACTGGAACTATCAGCTGAGAAGAGACCTGTCTATCCATATGGATGAGGAATGGAAGGATAGCTGGGATCTCCGCCGCTGCTGGAACGAGGGCTGGATGCCGAACTTCTAAAGTGATGAAAGAGAAGCGGAGTGAACGAAAATGATTCAAAATCCCATCTTACCGGGCTGCAACCCGGACCCCAGCATTTGCCGCAAGGGGGACGACTTCTATCTGGCCGTCTCCTCCTTCGAGTGGTTCCCCGGCGTGCCTGTCTACCATTCCAAAGACCTGAAGCATTGGGAGCTGTATGCCAACGCCCTGAACAATCCCCGCACGCTGGACCTGCGGGGACTGCCCTCAGCCAAAGGGATATGGGCGCCCTGCCTGACCTATTGCGAGGCGGATGACCTGTTCTATCTGGTCTATGGGGTGATGTACTCCATGAACGCCCGGTATTTCGACATCAGCAACTATCTCATCACCGCCAAAGACCCGGCGGGACCGTGGAGTGAGCCGGTATATCTCCACTCCATGGGTTTTGACGCCTCCCTGTTCCACGACGAGGACGGACGCAAGTACGTTGTGGCGCTGGAATGGGAGACCCGGCTGGAGCATGAAAAGCCCGGTCCCATCAGCATCATGGAGTATGACCCGGCGCAAAGGCGTGTGGTGGGCAAACCCAAACGAATTTGGCGGGGCGGCACTGACCGGGGCTGCATCGAAGCACCCCACCTGACCTGCCGCAACGGTTATTATTACATCATGTGCGCCGAGGGCGGCACGGGCTATTATCACAGCGTGACTATGGGACGCGCTCAGAATGTCTTCGGCCCCTACGAGCCTGACCCCTGCAACCCCATCCTCACCTCTAACCCTGTGGACGTGAACGAGCGCCACGACTGGGATCACCTGAAACCCCGGTACTTCAACCCGGAGAGCGTCTTGCAGAAATCCGGTCACGGCAGCTATGTAGACCTGCCCAACGGGGAGAGCTGGCTGGTGCATCTCTGCGCCAGACCCTTCACCCCGGAGCTGCGCTGCACGCTGGGGCGGGAGACGGCAATCCAGAAAATGCGCTGGACAGAGGACGGCTGGCTGCGAAAAGCCAATGGAAATCCGCTGGCAGACGAATGGGTGGAGGAAAGCACACTGCCCGAAGTGCTGCTGCCCGAAATCCCTGACCGGGATGAGTTTGACCGTCCAGTGCTTGCACCGTGGTATTACGCCCCCAGAATCGAACCCAACAGCTTTGTAGACCTGAAAGCCCGTCCCGGCTGGGCGAGACTGCGGGGACAGGAATCCGGCTGTTCCCTCCATGAGGTGAGCCTGCTGGCACGAAAGCTGACCAGCCTTCACGCCGCTGCCACCACCAAGCTGGATTTCAATCCGGAATACTACCAGCAGTCTGCGGGACTGATTCTCTACTACGACAATATGAACTTCTTTTACCTGTGCAAGACCTTCTCCGAGGAGCATGACTGCGGGGTACTCCAGTTGCTGCAACTGGAAAACGGCACCAAGCGGGAGTATCCGGAGCATATTGTTCCTTTGCACGGGGAGGGCAGCGTTTGGCTGCGGCTGAACGTCAGCGGCAGAGAGACCCGGTTCCGCTATTCGCTGGACGGGGTGGATTATCTAAGCATCGGTCCTGTGCTGGACACCAGCCTGCTGTCCGACGAGTATTCCGATTACGGGGAGTTTACCGGCACCTTTGTGGGCATCACCTGCGCTGACCGGCTGAAGCACGAAAAAACCGCCGATTTTGATTTCTTTGCACTGGAAAATACCGTGGAAGGAGAGACCTGTTGACAAGGGAACACCATCTGAACGGTGAAGCCTTAACTCTGGCTGGGGTATAGCCCCTTTGGAGCAAGACTGACTTTCCAATGGATAATAAGACCGAGAGCTGCTTACTGCGACCGGTAAGCAGCTCTCTTTTTGGCGCTTTTAGCTTGAAAAACCCCTGGTTCTACCAGGGGTGAATAAAAAAGCCTTGGCAAATAAAACCTCCGTAGTATAGTAAGTGATGGTTTGGCGACCGCATCACGAACAATACATAGGAGGTTTTAAGCAAGATGAAAAATGAAGTAAGCAGTAAATCACATAGTAGGTGGTGATGGAGATACGACCCATAAAGGCTACCATCTGTGTGGTGGAGACCAGGAAAATGGTCATCAGGTATTTGTTCTTCACCATACCGCTCAGGGTTTCTGCGGGATTCAGTTTCCGGGATTCGTACTCGGGCATGATGACCTCTTTGGAGGTAAAGAATACGATGAGGAACAGGGGTACGGCGATGATGGAGTAAATAATGGCAGTCATCATGTAGCCGTGTCCGGTTGCCATCTCAGCGCCCTCGCCGGAGAAGTGGAGCGCCAGACCGGCGGAGCATGAGTTGACGATAATCATGCCGATATTCATGCCCACGCTGCGGGAGGTGCCGATCAAATTGCGCTGTTTGGGATCCTCCGTCATGACAGCAGCCAGAGAGGAGTAGGGAATGTTGACCAGCGTATAGAGCATTAGCCCCCAGAAATTGGAGGGCAAAGAGGGCAGGCTTGGGAATGCCGTCCCGGGTGAGCAAACCGGCACCGCCGTTGGCGATGCCCCTCACGTCGTAGTGGCTGCTGATGAGGTCAGTCGCCACCCATGGAATCACCAAATCTGCACGCCGGGATAGCTCGGGGAGTGTGCGGACAAAGTAAGCGCTCCGGAAGGAACTGTCGTTGAGAAAATTGCGGGTGGAGACCGTATTGTTTCATTCAGTGATAAAGAGCCTCGTTTTCGTGCAGCCGGAGGCGGAGAGGATATCCTCCATGGCGTTTAGATATTCCCGCTCCACATTTTCCGAGGGCGAGAGGGTGTTGTGAACTGCCAAGGGGTTATCCCTGAGCAGGTGCCGGGCATTTGTTACGCTGCCCCGCTGCTCCACAATGCGAACCGGCAGCAGGTTCCGCCGCGTGCGCTCCTCCTGATCCGCTGCCTGCTTCAGGGGAAAAAGGTCTGTCACTTTCATGTTAGATTAACTCTGTTTCTTCGTTATTGATGCAGCATTAGAACCGATTGACCCGCTTCACGCCCCAGAAGTGTTCCTCACTTTTGACGCCTTCCAGAGGCGCAAACTGCAATTGGGGTGGATTCCCCCGCCAGAAAACTCTGGGCCGAAGCGGTGCTTCCAGTCCGGCCCCTCTTTCTTTATCCAGCGGAGGGTCTCATTGACTCCGTGGTACTCCGGGGAGCTGGTCCAGGGCAGGTGGAGGCAGCCGTCTGTTCCCTCCCGGAGCTCGCCCAAAAGGGGTTTGACCGCCAGCTTCATGATGGGATAGGCCCGATGCTCCAGAAAATCCCTGTCAAGGGTGTAGCGATAATGCTTCCAATAGTGGAAGCAGACCGTTGAGCTCATAGTTGTCCAGAGAGGCGTAGGTTGGCCGCAGCAGGGGATCGGTGCTGTGGGTCAAAAAAGCGCCGTCGATCTTAAAATGAATGGCGCAAACCTGCTTGAGGGTGTCCAGATGCTCCTCCATCATGCGGAACATGGGCTCTCCAAAGGCAAGACGGTTCCCGGTGTACACCGGCCAAATCTGCATCTCCTGCTCGTTGTTCCAGTGATAATCGTTGTCACAGATGGGGCCGTAGTTGGTGTCATCGCTCCAGGGACCGCACAGGGTCATATGAGGCCCTTCCGGCCTTGTGCAGCTGGCCAGCATATAGGTTTGGAGGTAATAGTACCCCTCCAGACGGGTGTCCGGAATGGTAATGGCAGAGGCGTCAAAGTAGTCCGCACACCACGCTTCATGCTCTGCCTGCAGCACGGCAAGACCATCTGCCATACCCCGGCGCACTTCCTCTAGCGCCATTCGCTCCGCTTCCAGAGAGGAGACAGCACTCCACTGAATGGAAATCAGCCAGCAATCCTGTAATGATCCGCAGGCAAGGGCAAAGCCGCCGCTTTCCGGAATTTCCTGACGGAGGATGGTGATGCCGTCAAGCTCTGCTTCCTCCGGCTGGGGATAGCCCCACCTGCGAACGGTTTCCGTCAGGGTGGGCCGCACACCTGCGTAGCAGGAATAGACGGTGGAGGCGGAGATGTCCTCTTTCGTGTAGTCACCGTCCCGGCAGATGAGCTTCCAGCGAAGGCGCAGCGTGTTTTCTGCCCGCTCGATCACCATGAGCTGCCGGGTGGCGCTTGTCCAAACACTGTAGGGAATTTCTCCCCGGTCTGTGGTAAGCATTCCTTCGCACCGAGCCTCTCTCAGCCTCAGACGCGCAGTGTGAGCGACGATTTCCCCGTCACAGAGCAGTTCCACCCTGCCCACAGGGATGCGCATGGCGTGGATATCCTCAGAAGTGTAGGAAAACCCCTCGATTTCGTCTCCCCGTCCCTGCTCCAGCAGTGCTTTATAGTCCGTCCAGGTCTTATGGGCGGGAGGGGTGAAGGCGCGCAAATCCCAGATTTCTGCCTGATCCAGAGAGATCGTCAGGGGCCGCGCCTTGCTGCCGCCCCAAACCATCCCGCCGATTTTCCCGTTTCCCAGAGCCAGTCCCTGTTCCCAGTGCTCCGCCGCAACCTCCTGAATCGGGTCATGGCGTTCCAGCCATCTCATGCTTTGTTTCATCCGGCATCCTCCCATCACCAGCGTCTGCTCTTATCCTGATGAAATTGTAGTACATACGGAAAAACACGGATACCGTCATTCTGTCTTTTTTTGTTCTTATCCCGTACTTTGCATTCCGCTGTCTTTCCATCAGGGAAAAGGAGAACACGCACTCCGCACCAGAATAAACCGGCGCAGAGTGCGTGTTCTCCTTATTTCCAAACCTCTCCCACTTTGTTCCTCTTTCGGAAGTCGTTAGGGGTCATGCCTTTGAACTGCTTGAAAATCTTCCCGAAATAGCTTTGGGTGGGAAAGTGGACGTAGCTTGCGATGGCGGGGAGGGACATATCAGAGTAGATGAGCAGGTCAGAGGCTCGATCCACCCGTACCCGGTTGACGTAATCCTGTATGGTGCTTCCGGTCTCCTTTTTGAAGAGCTTGGACAGATACCCCTCGCTGATGCCCAGCGAATCTGCAATGTCCTCCACATAGATTTTCTCCCGGAAGTGCTTGCGGATGTAGTCCTTGCACTTGGCGGTATAGGGTGAGCTGTTGGGGGTTTGGCGCACCTTATTCACCTTGGCACACAGCTCTTCTATGGCGCTGTTGCGGTAGTAGAGCAGTTCCTGACAGTCATTGGCCTCTACGCACTTGGAGATGAAAAAACCGCTGAGCCGATAGGCGTTGGCAGGGGAGACACCGCCGTGAATGGCACCTCTTGCCACCAGAGTGATGCTGATGGTTGCCAAAGTGCGCCAATGGGAGAGCTCCTGGGCGGCAAAACGACCTGTGTCACTGTCCATTTCTTCGGACAGGGCGATGGCATCCTTGCTTCGCCCTTCCTGAACCGCCTGCATCATCCTCTGCTCGTCCTGATAGGTGTGGCGGTACAGACTTTCCTCCCGTTCCGCTTCCTCCGTGCGCCATTTGGAATCCAGCGCCTGACGCATTTCCCGCTCCGCTGCCGCCTCGTCAAAGGAGGCGGCGAACAGGGACTCCTCGTCTATGACGGTGCCCCGAATCATGGAGGCAACGAGGACGGAAATGTCCTTGATTTTCCGCAGGGTGAAGGTGCGAAGGGGAAGGGCGTGCTGGGCGGCGATACCGTGGCTGCGATAGAATTCTGCTTGCTGGAGGGGGTCCAACTTGCTGTTGCACATGGGGCCAAGGTACAGCCAGCCTTCCCGGAAGGATTGCACCAGATAGTAAGCTCCATCCGTGTGGCGCAGGGTGCAAAGTCTGTTGTGACCTTCCGCAGCGCTTCGCAGATCGGAGCGCAGCGCTGCGTCCTGCATCAGAGGACTGCTCTCCACATTGCTGAAGTAAGCGGTCAGGGCTCCATCCTGAGCCTCATAGACCAGATCCACTTTCAACAGGTTGGAAAAACGGTGAAGCAGACTGCGCGCCATGGGTATCCCTCCTAGCCCTTGCTCCACATGGGAGAAGTGTTTTTTTCAGTATATCAGAATTATGTCAGAAAGAAAACAAAAAGGGCAGATTCTTGCTATATTTTTCTGGGAGGGCGTGCTAGACTGTGTCCAATAGAAAACGGACGGAGGTGCCGCTATGAACGCAGAAAGAAGCTGGCTTTGGACATGGGATTGGAGCGCAGAGGACGATTCCCATGCCCATATCGTATATTTCCGCAGGACGCTGACGTTGGAGAGGGTTCCCCAAACGCTCCCCCTGCGTATCAGTGCGGATTCCCGCTATAAGCTCTATGTCAACGGCAGCTTTGTGCAGGAGGGACCCCAGAAGGCGCTGGATCTGCGGGAGTGGTTTGTGGACACAGCGCAGCTTGCTCCATATCTGAAACAGGGAGAGAATGTCCTTGCCGTGGAGGTGCTGCGCTATGGCGCTCAGGGCAAGGTCAACGACTCCCTTCTGCGTACCAAGATTCCCTGCCTCTATCTGGAGGCGGACGCTTTTTCCCTTGCCTGTGGGAAGGAGTGGAAGTGCAGCGTGAACCGGGAAATCCGCATCGTGGGGGAGACCACCGACCCCGCACCCATCCAAGCACAGGAGGAGGTAAACGCCAGCGGCACTTATGCCCACTGGAAGGAGCCGGGCTATGATGACAGCCTATGGCAAAAGGTGCGTGCCTACCTCCCGGTGCAGGATATTCCTGTGGCGGATGCCCCGGGCAATCTGGTGGAGAGAACCGTACCCTATATGCGTCTGGGGGCAGGAAGGTTTCAGGACATCTCTTCCGGGGACAAGGCTTTTGCCCCTCTCCTCTCGGGAGAGGGCAGCGTCACCATCCCGGCTCACACCACCACGTCAGTAGAGCTCTCTGCCGGGGAGGAGCAGTGCGCCTACCTGCTCTACGCCTTTGCCGGAGGCAAGGACGCACGGGTGACCACCCTTTGCTCTGAGTGCTACTGCTATCCGCAGGAGCCTGCGGTCAACGAAAAAGGCGAGCGGGTGGAGGTTTCCCCACGAAAGGGGGACCGAACCGATGCAGTCAACGGCGTGCTTCTTGGCCACACCTCCACCTACACTGTGGCGGGATACGGAACGATGGAGCGCAGCGAGCATTATGAGCCCTTCTGGATGCGTACCTTCCGGTATGTGCGCCTGACGGTGGAGACAGGGGAGGAGCCGCTGACGATTCTGGACTTCTCCTTCCGCACCACCGGCTACCCGCTGGAGGTAGTCACTCAGGTTGAAACCTCTGACCCCTCCCATGCTCCCATCTGGGACATCAGCGTGCGGACCCTTCGTAGGTGTATGCACGACACTTACATGGACTGCCCCTTCTACGAGCAGCTGCAATACGCCATGGACTCCCGCAGCGAGATTTTGTACACCTACGCCCTCAGCGCAGACGACCGCCTTGCCCGGCAGACCATGGAGGCGTTCCGCCGCTCCCAGCGTCCGGATGGGCTTTTGAACTGCGATGCTCCCACGGTGCAGAGCAACGTGATTCCCGGCTTCTCCATCTACTACATCCTGATGGTGCATGACCACATGATGTACTTTGGAGACAAGGCGCTTATTCGGCTTCATCTTTCTGCCATTGACCGGATACTGGGCTTTTTTGACGCTCATCTCACCCCGCTGGGGCTGGTGGGCAAGGTGGGGGGAACCCTCTTCCACCACCGCTACTGGTCCTACATCGACTGGAGCGAAAAGTGGGATACGGGTATGCCTAACTCCGGCAGCGCAGGGGACGGCTCCATCGTCATGGAGAGCTTGCTCTACCTCTACGGGCTGGAAAAGGGAGCGGAGCTGGCCCGGTTTGTGGGACGAAACGATCAGGCGGCGGAGTACCTCCAGCGTGCGGATTCTCTGAAAGCGGCCATCCGCAGCCATGCCATGGGCGTCTATCATGGCATTCCCATGGTGCAGGACGGGCCAGGCATGGAGGAATACTCTGTCCATGCTCAGGTGTTCGCTGTGCTCACCGGTTTGGTGACACCGGAGGAAGGCAAAAAGATGCTCTGTGCAACCATTGGAAACCGGGAACAGGCACAGTCCTCCGTGGCGTTTATGTTCTACCTCTTCCGGGCACTGGAAATCTGCGGCTGGTACGAGAAAACTGACGAGCTCTGGGAGCTTTGGCGGGGGATGGTACGCCATCATCTGACCACCTGTGTGGAAAACGGTACCGACGAGCGCTCCGACTGCCACGCATGGGCGTCCCTCATCTGCTATGAGCTGCCCTCCACAGTGCTGGGCGTGCGCCCAGCCGCACCCGGCTATGAGAAAATACTGGTGCGACCCGTTCCCGGTTATCTCACCTACGCCAGCGGCACCGTCCACACGCCAAAGGGGGATGTGCAGGTGTCTTGGAGAAAAGAAGATGAGGAACTCAAGCTGATCGTCAACTGTGCCGACTCTCTCCGGGAGCGGCTGGTCATAGAAGCGTAAGCGTACAAAGATAGGAGGAACCGCTGATGAACTACAAGTACCCCAACCTCTGCAAGCCCATCACCCTGGGCCGCACCACCTTCCGCAACCGGATGTTCTCCGCTCCCATGGGCGGCACCGACATCACCAACGACGGCTGCATTGGCCCTAAGTCCACCGCCTTCTATGAACTGAGAGGCAAGGGCGGCGCTGGCGCTGTCACCGTCTCCGAGCTGATGGTGCATCCATCCACCGACGGCTCCCACGCCTACCATCTGGACGAGAGCATTCTGAACTCTCTGGCCTGCGCCACCTACACCGCCGACGCCATCCGCCGCCACGGGGCCATTCCCTCCATCGAGCTGTCCCATTCCGGTATGTTCGCCGGCACCTACATGACGGACAAGAGCAGGCAGAAGTCCATGCACCAGTGGGGTCCCTGCGATACCGTGCGCCATGACGGCGTGCAGGTGAAAGCAATGACAAAAGAAATGATCGCCGAAATCGTTGCCGCCTACGGTCATGTGGCGGGACTGGCAAAGCGGGCAGGCTTTGAGATGCTGATGATTCACGGCGGTCACGGCTGGCTCATCAACCAGTTCCTCTCTCCCCTGTTCAACCACCGGGAGGACGAGTACGGCGGAAGTCTGGAAAACCGCTGCAGACTGGCCATTGAGGTGTTGAAGGCTGTCCGGGAGGCAGTAGGTCCATTTTTCCCCATTGAGTTTCGCATGAGCGGCGCCGAGTTCGTGGAGGGCGGCTACGACATTGAGGAGGGCGTGAAAATCGCCCAGATGATCGAGCCTTACGTTGACCTGATTCACGTCTCTGCAGGTACTTACCAGAAAACCTTCGGTATCACCCATCCTTCCATGTTCACCGAGCATGGGCGCAATGTATTTCTGGCGGCGGAGATCAAAAAGCACGTCAGCAAGCCGGTTGCCACCATCGGCGGTCTGAATGACCCCGCCCAGATGGAGAAGATCATTGCAAGCGGCAAAGCGGACGTGGTGTATATGGCTCGCGCCCTGCTGGCGGATCCCTTCCTGCCCAATAAAATCATGGCAAACAAAGACGAGTACATTGTCCGCTGCCTGCGCTGCTTCACCTGTATGGCAGAGCGAGCCGCCACCTCCACACGCCGCTGCACCGTCAATCCCCTGATCGGTAGAGAGTGCGAGGGGGACGTGGTCTATCCTGCTCCTGAGCGGAAGAAGGTTCTGGTGGCAGGCGGAGGACCCGGCGGACTGTACGCCGCCTATACCGCTGCTCGCCGTGGTCACAAGGTCATTCTCTGCGAAAAGGAGAGTGAGCTGGGCGGCATTCTGAAATCGGAGCAGGCCTTGCCCTTCAAGTATGAAATGTATCAGCTTGCCGGCACCTATGCCAAGTTTGCCCGTGAGTCCGGCGTGGAGATTCGGTTGAACACCGAGGTCACGAAAGAGTATGTGGAGAAGGAAGCCCCGGATGCTCTCATTATTGCTGTTGGCTCCAAGCCGCTGGTTCCTCCCATTCCCGGACTGGACGGAGAGAATGTAGTAGTGGTGAACAACTACTATCTGGAAAAGGACAAGGTAGGCAATGATGTGGTTGTCATGGGCGGCGGACTTGCCGGCTCTGAGTGCGCCATCCATCTGGGTCAGGAGGGCAAGACGGTGCATCTGGTAGAGATGCGGGATATGCTGGCTCCCGATGCCAATGTCCGTCACCGTCCCCTGCTGCTGGCGGAGATTGACAAGTATGTCCATGTCCACACCGGCTACCGTGCCCTCAGAGTGACTGCCGAGGGTGTCATCTGTGCGGACAGGGACAACAACGAGGTTCTGGTGCCGGGCAAGAGCGTCATCTGTGCGCTGGGTCAGCGCAGCCGCACCGACGTGGTGGAGGACTTGCAGGGAACGGCTCCCTTTGTCCGGGTGATCGGCGATGCCTCCAGAGTGTCTACCATCACCAATGCCGTTTACTGGGGCTACCATGCGGCACTGGATATCTGAGAAAGAATCGGCTACGGAAACTTGCTTCCTGATGAAGCATTCCACAGAGAATCAACGATAAAACACACCGCTGCAATTCAGCTTTTGAATTGCAGCGGTGTTGCTATGGCAATTCTGTACATCAAACTTACCGTCTTCCAGCTTGGATGGGTATATGATACTACTTTCCTACGCTGTTTACAATGTCATTCAGCCAACCATCCCGAACATCCAGAACTCTTTTGACCAGTTCACTTTGCAGATCTCCTTCAAAGCCGTGATATGCTCCGGGGATGACTTCTCCCGAAATTTCCACGCCCGCCTTTCGCATCCGGTCGGCCAGAGCGATGTCCTGATCGCAGAGCGTATCCATTTCCGCCGGCTCAATATAAACCGGGGGGTAGTCGGAATAATCCTCCTGCTGCATGGGTACCGCATAGGGCGCTGCATTCAGATCCACGCCCTTCAGATACAACTCCCACATATTCAGGTTTGCCTCTCTGGACCAGGTGGCGTGCTCGTAGTTGACCAGAGAGGGGTAGTCCTGACCATTGTCTGCCACCGGATAGATCAGCATGGCGGCGATGGGCTTCAGAAGTCCTTCGTCCCGGCACATATGCAGGGTTTCGGCAGCAAGGCAGCCGCCTGCGCTCTCCCCGTAGATGATGACTTTCCCGGTATCTACGGTGTCAAGTCCGGAGATGTATTTGAGCGTATCATAGCAGTCATTGACCGGAGTAGGATACGGATACTTGGGCGTCAGCCGGTATTCCGGCATAAAGACACGGCAGTGGAGCTCGCTGGCATAGTGGGCGGCAAGCTCCAGCGAGGAGGGCAGGATTGGCATAAAGAACGCTCCGCCGTGGCAGTAGAGCATGGTGGCCATCCGTTCGCCTTGGCTTCCCTCCGGTTCAAGCATATAGCCCCCGATGACTTCTCCGTCCCTTGCGGTGACCCGTAGCTCATTTTTTACCACGCCCTGAGGTGCTTTCCACATGGCGCTGGCCGTATTATTATAGAATTTATTCCAAGCGATGAAAGCACGCATGGGAAGGCTGCTGTTTGTAATGTCAACACCCAGACCGGGCTTCGGAAGCTCCGCTGCATAGGGGTAGCTGTTCACCTGATAGTTCAGGCTTGTCACAATAGGCACCGCAATGATAAGAATGATGGCAGCAACTACTGCAATGATCATCATGGGCATACGCTTTCCCTCTCCCTTTTTCATCTCTCACACCTCGCAGAGTAATGTTACCGAGTATTCGCTGGTTTCGTCCTTTACTAATACTTCCCACTTGAGAATTACTTGGGAAGTTGTCGAATTATCTTCTGTTTGTACAAAAGATCGGAACAATTTGCGTAAAAAATAGCATATTCCTCCATTTTGTGGTATAATGTAGCTGCAAAACAAATCAACTTCAATGACCGCCTCCGGCTCCGCTGCGACAGTGCGTATCCTGACACCGTTTACCGGGATATGCGCCTCATCGCCCAGCCAAATCCACGCAGGACGGTACATTCCGGTGCCGGAATACCAGCGGGAATTGGGCTGGTCAGAGTTGCGGGCAATGACCCTTATCTCATTCTCTGCGCCGTAATTCAGATATTTAGCCGCATCTACATAGAAATTTGTGTACCCATAGGGACGAAATGCAGCCTTTTCGCCGTTGATGTATACCTCTGCCCGCTGATAAACCGCCTCAAATTCAAAGAGTACAGCTTTCCCGTCCCAATCCTTTGGCACAAACAGCGTTTTTCTGTACTCATAATTGCCGCCGAGGAACCATCCGATGTTTCCCTCTCCCCGGCTCTCGGCTGTGCGGGGCGAATCTCGTCAAGACCGAACAGATCCAGCAGCTCCGGGTCGTAGTCTCCTGTGTGAAGATTCAAAAGCCCGGAGCCGGAGTAATCGGTCAGCTCCGCCCCGGCGACCCCTGTGAGACGGAAGCGCACTTAGTCCTTTCACTCAAACACATGCTTGATGTTGCGGTAGTGCTCCGGCTCCTCGTCCCGCAGCCAGGCCAGCAATGCCACCGGCTGGCAGGCCATGACGTGCTGACAGGACAGATCAAACGCCTTTGCCTCGGTTCCGTCCTGACACCAGCGGAGGGGATACCTATAGGCTCGGTTGTCCGTGGAGATGACGCCGTGGCGAACCGGTTTTTCGTCCTTGCCCCAGAGATAGAGCCCCTTGCCGTGGACGGAAATGCCCAGCCCCGCAATGTCTGAGGTGTCTATGCCGGTTTTATCCAGCACACCCCAATGACGGCGCAGTTGGCCTCCCACATCTCATCCATGTCCCGCTCTACAAAGCCGGGTCTTGGGGTGATAGCTCGGGTAGCCATGCCGTAGCTGCCGATTTCTTTGCCGTGTACGTCAAACAGGGCGGCCTTTGTAGCAGTCCCGCCGTTGTCCAGTCCGATGTAATAACGCATCGCTGCCTCCTTCCTGCCTGCATCCTTCTGTGCGGTCTCTCAATTCCGGCTGTTGTCCATTATGTCGGTAACGTGATCAAAGCCCTTCCGTAAATCATCCATCAGATCGCCCACGCTGCAATCCTGATCGACGATGAGGTTTTCCCACAAACCCAGCGCCCGGGCAGCATCGAGAACATCTGCAAGGGGCAAAGCGCCTTCTCCCACAGCCACAATGTCCTTTTCCCGGCGTTCCTTGCTGTAACCGGGACGGAAATCCTTTAAATGGACGCAGGCAATGCGGTCACTGTACCTGTGCAGAAAGGCCGCAGGGTTCGCCCCTGCGAACATGACCCAGCCCACATCCGCTTGCAGCAGCACGTTCTCCGGGCACAGAGAGAGAAAGTAGTCCAAAATGGTCTGCTCTTTCCCGTCCACGGTGATGGGGGCAAGCTCCGACTCATGGTTGTGGTAGAGCAGCCGACCGCCGTAGGATGCGATTGCTTTGGCAGCTTTGGTGCAGATCGCTGCGTCCCGGCGGCACTGCTCAGGGCTGGTGAGCATCCGGCTGATGACGAAATCCCGCACGTCGGTTGTTTGCAGAATGTCAATCATGCAGTCCGTTTTAACGGAGAAATCCTCCCCCGGCAGACCCCCAAAGTGAATGCTGGGAATGGTGATGCCAAAACGCTCTCTCAGCCATTGGCTGCGCTCTGCCAGTTCATCCTGCTGCCAGATGGAGCGGGGAACAAAGGGCTGCCCCTCCATTTCCCTGCGGTCACATTGGAACATCACCAGCGGTTCCAACCGCCGGTAGCCGTATTCGGCCAGCCTTGGGGCGGTTTTTTCAAAATTCTTCCCGCCTGCGTCGCCGAGACCGAAGAGATTGGCACCGATTCTCATTTTCTGCCCCTTCCTTCCAGAAACCGTTGTTTTCAATCACAGAGCGATACCAGAGAGCGCTCTTCTTTGGTGTGCATTTCAGTGTTTTGTAGTCCGTGTAGTAGGTGCCATACCGGGCGGCGAACCCGGCTGACCATTCAAAGTTGTCCATCAGCGACCACAGGTAATACCCCCGCACGTCGATGCCCTCCTGAATGGCCTGATGCACCCAGCGCAGCACCTCAGAGACGTAGTCGATGCGCTCCTGATCGTCCAGCATGGCCGCCACGTCGTCGCTGTTGTCCTGAGGGACGCCGTTTTCCGTGATGTAAATGGGGATGTCCAGATGATAGTCCTCCACCAGCATGTGGAGCACGTCACGAACTGCCTCCAGATGCGCCTCCGGGCGGTCCTGATAGTTGCCCCCTGCGGCCTCGGATTTTGCAGCGGCGGCAAGCTGTTCGGCGTTGTCATAGAGACCGTTGTAGAAATTCAGACCGTAAAAATCCAGCTTCTGACAGATGGTGTCAAAGTCCCCCTGCTGCATAATGGGAGTCATGTGGTGCTCATCCAGGTAGGCACGCAGCACTTCGCTGTAGCCCCCCAGAAACAGGGGGTGGAGGAACATACCATAGCCCTGAATCTCGTTGTTCTCCAAAGCGCAGGCCTCGTCCTCCGGATTGCCGGGTCGGGCAGGGAAGTGCTTCCACACGTCCACCACGATGCCGATTTTACCTTTGGGGAGATTCTGACGAAACAGCTTTACCACTTCGCCGTGGCACAGGAGCAAGTGGTGAATGCACTGCCGGGCGTAACGCTCATCCTGTAAGCCGGGGGCGAAAAAGCCTTTTGCGTGTCCCACATAGGTGGCAATGGGTTCGTTAAAGGTGACCCAGAAGTCTACATCTGCTCCAAAGTGGTCAAAGAGCACGCTGGCATAGTGCTTGTACCACGCTATAATGTCCCGGTTGCCAAAGCCGCCCTTGATTTGCAGGGCGTAGGGCAAATCCCAGTGGTAGATGGTGGCGTTGATTTTGATGCCTGCTGCCTTGAGTGCATCAATCAGCCGCCGATAGTAGGCGATGCCTGCGGGGTTGACCTCACCTGTTCCGTCAGGGAGAATCCGGGACCAGGAGAAGGACATACGGTAGGCTGTTACCCCCAATTCCCTGAGCATGGCAACGTCACGGTCAATATTGTGGTAGGAGTCGCAGCACACGTCGGGAATACCGCCGTTTTTGATTTTTCCCGGCAGGCGGGAGAACACGTCCCAGATGGAGGGACCCCGCCCGTCCTCAAAGGCTGCGCCCTCAATCTGCGCCGCAGCGGTGGCAACACCCCAGTCAAAATGCTCGGGAAACAGATAGTTCATAAAAACCTCCTCAACTCGATACAAAACAATCCCTAAAACGACCGGGATGTGTTTCCACATCCCGGCGTATTATGTAAAATTACTCGCCCTTGGCCAGCAGTTCTGCCTCGATGCGCTGGTTGTCCTTGATGATCTCAGGGAGCTTCTCCTCGTAATCATACTTGAACAAGAACAGGAAGATGACGACGAACATGGCCAGAGGAATGTAGCTGTTCAGGGCGAACACGGAGCCCTTGAGAGCGTCGGTCAGATTGCCCAGACCACCGCCTGCGCCAAGGAAGGCATCGTAGCCGCCGGCGGCCAGCACCCAGCCGATGAGAGAGCCGCCCACGCCGCCGCCCAGCTTGCCGACGAAGGAGTTGGAGGCGTTGGTCATGCCGGTGATGCGAACGCCGTGATTCTGCATATTCTGCTCGGAAGTGTTCAGGGTCATGGCGGGAAGCACGGAGATGAGAGGAATGGTGGCGTACATCATCAGGCAGCCGCCTGCAAGGAAGATGACGGAGTTCATAGGCATGGACATACGGATGATGCAGCCCACCACACCGATGATGGAGGCGCATTTTGCGGTGCCGGTGAGGCCGAATTTCTTAATCCAAAGACCCACGGTGAGGAAGCCGATGACGGAGGGGAAGATGTTCACGGTGTTGACGGTGGAGTAGAAGGCGGGGTTGTCCAGAATGATGGAGCCGTAGAACATGGGAGCCACCAGAATGATGCCGTACATGATGTTCATGGCCACGCCCACCAGCGTAATGAGAATCCAGTATTTGTTGCCCAGAAGCATCTTGATGCCCTGAAGGATGGAGACCTTGCTCTCCCGCTCAGCCATCTCGCCCTCGTCGTGGTAGATCTCACGGGAGAACTTGTAGGTGATGAACAGGCACAGTGCGGAGAGCACGCCCAGAATGGCGCCGAACTTGATCCAGGCGGCCTGATCGTCGCCCAGAGCCACGGTGATGGGGATCAGTCCAATGCCGCAGCCCACGCCGATGGCATAGCCCACAGCGGCACGCCATGTGCCCATCTGACCCTTCTCCTCACTGCTGCGGGTTTTGTAGCTCATCATGGTGTAGTAGGGAACGGCGATGGCGGTGTAGACGATAGCGGAGGCGAAAACCGAGGTAATCAGAGCGTAAATGTACCGGAAAGCGCCCATGCTGGCGGGAACCGTAAACAGCAATACGCAGGCCAGAAACACGGGGATTACCATCCGCAGCAGCCAGGGCCGGGCCTTGCCGTCCTTAGTGTTGGTCTTGTCCACGATCTTGCCCATGAACAGGTCGGTGAATGCGTCGAAGATTTTGGACACCAGCAGCACGGTTCCCACCGTGCCGGCGGCCATACCCACCTTGGTGGTGTAGAAGTAGGTGAGCTGTCCGGTGAGCTGGTTGATGGAGTTCAGGGCGAACTGACCCAGAGAGTCCGCGAAATAGTCGAAGCCACTCAGGTGCTTCTGCTGACCGTCTTTATCCAATCCGAGATTCTTTGCCATTTGATTTTCCTCCTATTCTTTACGTCTTTTTTGGCTGGTGGTCTCTTCCTGTAATGATGTAGCTGAAATTCTCTTGAACCTCCTTGCTTTTGCTTTTTGGTTGGTGATTTCTTCCTTTGATGCTGTTATTGTAATCCGCTTGAACCGTTTCTTATATCTTGATTCTGTCCTATTTGTCCAAAATCAGCTTATTTTTCATAGAACCGCATATCGCCCCAAACCTCCATGAGATGGCGGCGGTCCAGCTGTTCGGTGCGGCTCTCCCGGTCGTAGATGCGCACCGGGGAATGCTCTCCCTCAAAGCGCTGCCAGTCCGGGTTTGGCTCACCGGTGGTGATAAACCGCACCCAATCGCCGTGCATATCCCGGCAAATCTGTTCAAACAGCTCTTTTGGCTCTCCGTCAAAGGCAAAGTGGCTGAAGGGATGGTCCGGACGCTCAAAAACGGCGGGCAGCTCAAAGGCGTGACTGGCCTTCCAGCCGGAAACTCTGCCGCTCTTGGTGACCAGCTCATAGCGGTACATCCAAACGTCGTCGGAGAACTGCTTCTGCGCCAGCGCCACCTTGATGGCAGGCATCTCAAAGGCATAGTCGGTGGCAAAGCGGATGAAGGCATCGCCCCCCAGCTGACGGATATCCCCCTCCAGCGGAGGCACCGAGGAGGACAGGGACTTGGCAGAGGTCTTGAACAGGCGGAAGTAGTCTCTCCCGTCCTCATGATAGAAGCCGATAATCTGGGGCAGGGCATCGCTGTGGCCGTTTCGCTCCATCATCTGGGTCACCATGGTCCAATTGTTGGGGAAGCCGGTGTTCTCCGGGTGGACGAACATGGTGCCCTCGTGCATATTGGTGCCGATAATCACACGAATGCCCTTTGCCGCCCCTGCCCGGAGTGCGTCAATGGGGCGCTGGGGCAGCAGATCGTCAATGACGGGACCGGGGAGGAACATACCGGGATTTTTGTACTGGTGCTTTGCCTGTACATACTCATGACCAAAGAGGAAGAGACGGGGGTCGTCCCGGCGCAGATGCTCGGACATCTCCTTTTCTGTCCAGTGCATCCCCTCCAGAAACAGGTCAATGTTCTCCCGCGCAATTTGGTGGGTCATGACGCAGTTGGGCAGACCGCTCTGGATGATCGCCTGCTGGAAGCAGCCCTTCACGCCGGGGCAGACCAGCATATTCACCACGCTGGCACCCCCTGCGCTCTCGCCGCCGATGGTGATACGGTCAGGGTCGCCGCCGAAGGCCTCTACGTTGTCGTGAATCCAGTTCAGGGCGAGAATCTGGTCAGACAGACCGCAGTTGGACTGGAAGTCCTCACAGCCGGGGTAGGTGGTGAAGTCGTAGAAGCCCAGAATGTTGGTGCGGTAGTTGAAGGAGAAAAACAAGATTCCGTCCCGGACAAAGGCATCCCCCCGGTACATCTCGTCAGCGGAATAGCCGGTGTTATAGCCGCCGCCGTAAATCCAGATGAACACCGGCAGCTTGTCCCCGGTGAGGGGGCGCTGGACATTGACGGTAAGGCAGTCCTCGTCACCGATCACCTGACCATTGTTGTACTGAATGGGGGCGGGACTGTAATCCTTTGCGTCAAAGACACCCTCCCACGGGGAGATGGCCACAGAGCGCTTGAAGCGCAGGGGACCAACCGGCGCTTCCGCATAGGGAATGCCCAGATATTCGATTTTTCCCTCCCGTTCATAGCCCCGGACGGTGCCGGTGGTGGTGTTTACCAGATACTCTGCCATGATGCTTCCTCCTTTATCCAATGATCTGACGGGAGACCTCTGCTCCCAGCTTTGCCAAATCCACTTTACTGCCCGTTACGCGCTGAATGGCCTTTGCCCTTGCCCGGGGCTGGCAGTCCTCCTCCGGGTCGGTGAAGAGACCGAAGTAAACCTCGGTAAGTCCGCCGATCTGGTTTTGCTCAATACCGCCCCGGCGGAGCATGGCGTTTTCGTTGAGCAGGCGGAAGTTGTGGAGGGTGCGGACGTAGGGCAGTCCCTGTGCGATGCGCAGCAGCTTCTCGTTATAACCTGCGTAGCGCCGCTCCCAATCCGGATTGCCGCAGTCGGTGAACCCGGTCTCGGTGAGCAGCACCTGCTTGTGTCCGTCGCCGTATTTTTTCATCACCTTATAGGCAGCGTCGTTGTAGCTCTTCCAGAGCTGATCCGGCTCGTCCACGTCCAGAAACAGGTCGGCATCCGGCACTTCCTTGTTGGTAAACACATAGGGGTGCCATGCCACCAGATCAAAATAGTCGTCGGTATTGTCCGACCAGAACCGCCCGCTTTTGATCCGGGAATAGACCTTGTCCAGCGTCCACGCCACGCCGTACATCACCGGAAGATAATCCGGCATATCCCCGCCCAGTCCCGGGGTGGATAACGCCGGGGAGAAGGAGGCTACCTTTGCCTGCGGGTTGGCTCTGCGTACCCCTCTGGCGGCAAAGTACATCATGTCCACCGCAATGTCCATTTTCTCATCTGCGGTAAAGGGTGCGGACATATCGGAATCCAAAAACCCGTCCGGGTGAAGGAAGGCGTTCAGGTTCCACTCATTGCCTACCTCCCAAATGCTCACCTGCGGGAACAGGGAGACCATGGTGTACCAGCTCTGCTCCAGCAGTTCCAGCGCCTGCATATAGAGGCTGCCGGGGGTCAGGTCACGCTTTGGCATGGCGTGTCCCTTGTGCTGACGGCATCCGACCGGGAGGAACCATTCGTGGCTCATACCGGTCACTTCGATGTCCAGCTCCTGCGCCTTGTCCAGCAGCCGCCGGTGACGTTCCACTTCCTCCAGATTGGGGGTGACCGGGTCGCGGAGCAGCTCGGTCAGGTGCATCCATGACCGATAGGCATTGCAGCCCAGACCCTTTACCAGCTCCAGATAGGCGGAGGCGTCAATGCCCTGATCCCGCTGGCGCTGGATGAGGGGCTCACCCACGCCGAAAAAACGTTCATTCATCGCCATGCCCTCCGATCTCATAGAAGTAGATGTGTAATCCGTCCTCTTCCATCACACCCTCGCCCTCAAAGCGGCTGCTGTGCAGATAGGGTGCCAGCACCGCAGAATCCGTGTAGAAGGTGGGCACAGTGTGGAAGGGCATGGTCTTGGTGAGGTCGTCGAACCAGCCGTTGTTTTCCACATAGATGTGAGCCTCCGCTCCGGCAGAGTCCCTTCCCGTGAGCAGATAGCGGGCGGACATATGCCGGATGTGGACCGCATTGACAATCTGCGTATCCACCCCGCAGGGCTCTACGATGCCGGTGAACAGCTCGCTTTCCACCGTCCCCTTGAAGGGAATCATGTCCACCTCGGCGTTTTCGCCTTTCATGTGCAGGGCGGGGCCGTTGGCCTCAATACGGATGTCCAGAATGGGTTTTCGTTTCATGCTCTGCGCCTCCTCAACAAGTAAAACCGTGTTCCTGATGAGGGTATCATACCTCAGGAACACGGTTCTTTCTATCCTGATTCAGTATTCTTTGTCGATAATCCGGACAAAGATGGGTTCAGCTTGAGCATCCCTTTATCGTTACTGTTTATGTTTGTCAGGTGAAGCTGCATCAGGAGAAAAGCGGGCTTCCGGCAGCAGATTGGTCATGCTTTTCAGACCGATGGCAATGGTGGATGTATTATGGGCAAGGGCTGTCACCGCAGGCGGCAGGATGCCCAAAACACCCAGCCCAATCAAGAGAGAATTGAAGCCGATGATGATGTGATAATTCTGGTTGATTCGATTCATCAGCGCTTCACTGAGCTGCCTCAGGGTGACCAATGACATCAGGTCATTTTCGGAGATGGTGATATCCGCAATCTCTCTGGCAATGGCAGCCCCGCTGTTGATGGCAACACCCACGTCGGATGCAGACAGGGCAGGGGAATCGTTTACGCCGTCTCCGATCATAATAACCGTCCGCCCCTGCTGATGCTCCCGCTGAATAAACTGGGCCTTGTCTTCCGGGAGTACCTCCGCATAAACCTCGTCCAAGCCAACCTGAGCTGCCACAGCCCGGGCAGTGCGCTCGTTGTCTCCGGTCATCATCACCAGACGGGAGATCCCCTGTGCCCGAAGCGCCTGAATCGCCTGAGCCGCCTCTGGTTTCATGGGGTCTTCGATCAACAGCACCGCAGCCAGAACGCCCCCCACCGCCAGATAGAGGTGAGAGAATTCATCCGGCAGGGAGGCGAGCCGTTCCACTTCTCCCTCCGGTACGGTGCAGCCCTCGTCCTCAAAAATAAAGTGATGGCTTCCAATGCAGACCCGCACACCGTCCACGCTGCTGGCAATCCCGTGGGCGACCACATACTCCACCTTGGAGTGCCGCTCCTCATGCTCCAAATCCCGCTCCCGGGCGGAACGCACCACCGCTCTTGCCACAGAGTGGGGATAGTGCTCTTCCAGACAGGCGGCAAGGCGCAGTACCTCCGCTTCATCCTGTCCGCCGAAGGGGATGACGGCCTTCACCGTGGGGGATGCCACGGTCAGGGTGCCGGTCTTGTCGAACACCATCGTCTCTGCCTGCGCAAAGGGCTCTAAAAACTTCCCGCCTTTGACAGAAATGTGATGGTTGCCCGCTTCATGAATGGCAGAGAGCACCGCAATGGGCATCGACAGCTTCAAAGCACAGCAAAAGTCCACCATAAGAATGGAGCTTGCCCGGGTGACGTCCCGGGTCGTCAGCCAGGCTGCCAGTGCTGCCCCAAAGGTCCAGGGCACAAGCCGATCCGCAAGGCGGGAGGCTTTCGTCTCAGCACTGGATTTCAGCTTTTCCGTGGACTCGATCATGCTGACAATTCGGTCATACCGCCCACTGCCGCTCTCCTTGCGGACGCAGATCACCAGACTGCCCTCCTCCACCACCGAACCGGCGTAGAGGTAACTGCCTGTGCTCTTGTGTACCGGCAGAGGTTCTCCGGTAAAGGATGCCTGATTGACCATGGCATCTCCTTCGACTGCCTCCCCGTCCAGCGGGATCATGTTTCCGGTTCGCACGACGATGCGGTCGCCTACTCCAACGGAGCGGATGTCGGTGAGCAATTCCGTTCCGCCGTCCAGCTTGCGCCAGACTTTGTCTACATTCAGCGCCATGGCTGCTGCCAGATCGTTCACAGACTTGTGATGGATCCATTCCTCCATGAGGTCACCGATGCCCAGAAGGAACATCACCTGACCCGCAGTATCATAGTCCTGACGAAGCAGACTGACCAAAATAGAAGCGGCATCCAATACCTCCACCCTCAGCTGCCTGTTCAGGAGACAGCGAATGCCCCGCAGAAGAAAAGAACCTGATTTGAGGATGGAGATTCCGGCACGAACCGGGCTGGGCAGAAACAGATTGGAAACGCCCCTGCCCAGAATCCGCAGTGCCATTTGATCCATATATTCATGCTGCAATGCCCTGCCTGAGTGTTCCGGAACAGACACAGCAGTCGTGTCATAGTCAAAGTCCGCAAGGGCATTCAGAATACGCTCTCGCACCTGCCCGTTAAAGCAAATGACTGCATTGGACGTCCTTTCACTGACCTTCACCGTGGTGACTTCGGGAACTTCCTTCAAATATGCTTCCAACAGGTCTGCTTCCTGAATGGTCATATAGGATTGTTCCATGTGAATCCGGAGACGCCCGGGCAATTCATGCAGAATTCGACACCTCATGGTTTACTTCGTCTCTTGTTCGGATGAGGCAAGCAATGCCTTTGCATCCTCAATCTCCAGCTTCCGTGCCTCCTCATTGCGGCGGTCATTGATGGCTTTTGCCTCGGCGGCAATGTCATCACAGTTTTCCTTCACCGTTGCGGCGGTCTTCACCACGTCATCCACGCCCCGCATTACAGCAGCGGTGACATGGGTATAGACACGCTTTGCGTCCTTGCTGCTCAGCGCCCTGACACCCGCAGTTCCCAGCAGAAAACCATAGGCCAAAAATCTGGCTCTTTTCCAACCAAACATTGTAATAACCCCTTTCGTGATTGCGTTATGTTATTTGTTAGTAATTTCAAACTAATAGTTATAAGTTTAGGACTTATAACTATATTTGTCAAGTCTAATACCCGGGTTCCCGCATCTATCCAACTGGATTGACAAAAAGGGAGAACTCCGGTATACTGAACCTGTGCGTTAGTTCATACTAACTAACAAATGGTTTCTATGATGTCAGGAGGTGCTGCCCTGTTTGTTATCGCCCCAGCACCGGAGCGTGTTTTCGGGCTTCGGTTATCGTTGAAAGGAATCACTGACAGGAGGTAAACAGAATGAAAACGGATTGGAGACGGAGGGCAAAACGAATCCTCAGCGGGGCGCTGAGTGCTGTGATGCTCTTCGGCGCTGTTCCCACCATGGGTGCGTCTGCCGCGGATGCGGAAGTGGAAAGCGCACCTGTGTTTCAGAGTGCCAAAAACTATGGCGGGGCGTATACAGATGCCCTGCACGACATTGCACTGACAAAGGATGGCGGCTTTGTGGTTTCCGGCTATTCCTTCGGCCCCAGCGAAGACCCGGTGTGGAGTCATGCGGGAGGAAAGAGCGGAAATGACAATGACGCTGTCCTGATGAAATTCGACAGCCAGCACCGGCTGCAGTGGGCAAAGGCTTACGCAGACGGAGGAACAGGCATCGACCTGTTTGAAAGCATTGACGTTTTGGAGGACGGACGCATTGTCGCACTGGGACGTTCTCCCTATGAAGTGAGTGGAAAGCTGAAGGGGGTATGCTGGTATCTGCTAATCATTGACCCGGACAACCCGGACAGCTATACCGACATCCATATCGGTGGAACCGCAGGAGATCAGGGCTACGGCGTTGCCGCCACCAGCGACGGCGGTTTCTATGCGGTGGGCTGGTCTGGCAGCAAGGAGGGTTATCTTACATCCTCCACAGACCGGGAAAACTATTCGGAGCCTGTCCAGCTTTGGACTTCCTTCGGTACGCAGGGCGATCTTCCCAGCAGACTGGTGAAGAGCGGTTCGGACACCGTCATCATCAAGTTTGACAGCAGCGCACAGGTGGAGTATACCGCCCTGCACAACTACTGCGGCATGGAGGGCACCTACAATGTGTCCTCTCCCTCCGAGCGGGTGGAGGATATTGCGGTGGACAGCGAGGACAACCTCTACATCACCGGATACAACGCCGTGGCAAAGAACGTGCAAAACGCCCTCATCGCCAAGCTCAGCAAAGAAGACGGCTCCGTCATCTGGCACCGCAGCGCAGGCCGGGCAGATATGACCACCGTGCCGGAAAACAGTGCGGACTACATCAAGGCCACCTACAGCGGCGTGACTGTCCTGAATGACGGTTCTGTGGTCACAACCGGAACCTCCACCGGAGACGCCTCCACGCAGGAGGGCTGGCAGATCACCGGAACCAAGGACACGCTGGTGGTTCACTACAGCCCGGAGGGCAGCCTGATTCACAGCGAGAACTTCGGAACCATTGACGACAACAACAGCCGCCCCGAGGCCATTGTTGCCGCTCCGGACGGAGGCTATCTCCTGTGCGGGGCGCAGGCCGGGGTGATGAAGGAGAACAGCCTGCTGTCTAAGGGCTACCGCTGGGGGAATTACGGCGGCGAGGATGCCATTCTGGTGAAGTACAGCAGCGAGGATACCGTGCTCTGGGCAGAAAACTACGGCACCATCAAGGGCGACTGGATCAACGGCGCCGCCATTACGGACGACGGTGAGATCATCGCCGTGGGAGAGTCCAACGGCAAGTTCGGCTATCCCACATGGGACAATCACGGCGGCATTGACGGTATCATTCTGACCACCGGGTATTACCCGGATGCCCATACCGAACCGGTGAACACCGCCGGGAACGGGAATGTGGTCTGGGCGGACGGCACCTATAACCGCAACGGGCTCCGGCTACGGGGGAGACGGCTCTGTATCGGTCACGATCACCGTGGAGCAGGGCAGAATCACCGCCGTGACAGGAGAAAACATGAAGGACACAAAGGCATATTACAGAGATGCCGCCCCGGAGCTGCACAACCGCATTTTGCAGGCGCAGAGCACAAATGTAGACGGCGTTTCCGGTGCCTCCTATTCCTCTGCGGGCATTCTGGAAGCGGCGGATCATGCCCTCAGTCAGGCGGCTGCCAAGTATGTGGACGATCTGATTGACGCCATTGATGCGGCAAGCGCCAACAAAAAAGCTGCGGCTGTCCAGACGGCGGCGGATGCCTATTCTGAGCTGGGCACCTATGCCCTCAGTTGTCTGACCAAACTGGACAAGCTGGAGGAAGCGACGGAGACCTACGGCATTTCCCTGCTTACCCGGGAGTCCATAGCCAGCGAGCTGAAGGAGACGCAGCCTGAAACCCCGGATGAACTGCGCTATAACGATTCCTACTATGCCATGCAGGCGCTCTCCCAGTTGATACGCTTGGCATCCCCCATGCAGGCACTGCCTTTTCTCCAAAAAAGTGACTAAAATATCTCGCTTTGTAACATGAATAAGGGTATGGCTGAAGCCGGAAGGGCTGTTACTCAATCGAATGGCATCCTTTTTTGCTTCGGTTCTTTTTTTGCTGTCCCAGCTCGATCAGATTGTCAATGGCAAGCTCTGGGTCAAGGGTGTGGAACATCAAATAGTTTTGTTTCATGGTCTTTGCCGGGGACTGTCTGTAGATCTTTTTGCTGGACTCGCCTCTCGTGCACGCCCAATAGCGATACAGATAGCCAATCCAGTATAAAACATCGGGACTGTACTTCTCCCCGTCCTTGGGTATTTCTCTTTCAGACAGCAACTCCTCCAAGAGATACTCCTCACCCATCCACTGTAATTTGTGATACCGCATATCCAGATACGCCGCCGTTTTCGATACCATAAAACTGCGTATGAAATGGGAGCTACTGTAGTCCTTTGAGAGCTTAAAAAGGCGTCCCTGAATGTCGCATAGCTTTAATTGAAAATCATCTATGTAAAACCTCTCTCAAATATGCTAATTTGCAGGATTATGCCAGTAAGAGACCAGCTCTGCGGGAATCCATGCAAATCAATAACGTCACTTGTTACGTCCCAACCTGATTTACCACGGCTCCGGCAGGACCAAGTTCATTCACCCTTGGAGCAGTGATCAACAACATCGGAATTCCCCCGAATCTCCTTCACCCCCTCCAGCGTCCGCTGAAGCTGCTCGCTGTACGTCACCTCGATCTCGTACCCCCGGCGCACCCGAACCTCTCGCAGCAAGGAACAGCAGATCATTTTTCTGGTGGCCTGTTCGCAGTGGTCGAAGGTCTTTGCCCAGTACACATAGCGGCGAAGGGTGGATTCCACCTCCTCGATCATATCCACCGTTTCCTCCAGCTTGCGCTGGAGCTTTTTCATTTCTGCGTCAGCCGCTTCCATGTCCCGCTTTGCATCGGCAAGCAGGTCGTTCAAAACGTCCTGGGAGATGGTGCCGTCACTGTCCAGCGATTTCAGAATGTTCAATCGCAGCTTCTCATAGGCTTTCTTTGCCTTGCTCAGCCTTGCGTCAGCGTCATTCAGCGCCTCGTCCAGACTGCTCAGCTTGCGCTGTGGGGCGTCCTCTATGACCATTGCTCTGGGGAACCACTGAACAAATCAAGCTACGGCGTCTGAGCGGTCTGTTTTCCGCCATCCGGGTCTAAAATCCCTTGAAATACGTCAGTATTCCTTCGGTCTTTTATCCCCG
>ATWA01000016.1 GCA_000421005.1 Clostridiales bacterium NK3B98 | reverse complement strand
AGCCGCTGCCCCGGCGCTTCCTCTAACCGCCGGCATTTGTCAGCAAGGGCGGCGGGAAAGGTATCCCCATACTGGGCAGGCAGGGCAAAGCCCCACCCCAGCAGAATAGCCGGCGCGGCAAGGAGGAAAAGTATGGTAATGATGATATGTGCATTTCGTCTCATATTCATGAACATTTTTCAGAATAACGCTAGGGAAGCGCTGAATAAATCTCTCGGATGGATGAACGAGGATGTTTTTCGTCAGCCAGGGATAAAAGACCGCAGGAATACTGACGTATTTCAAGGGATTTTAGACCCGGATGGCGGAAAACAGACCGCTCAGACGCCGTAGCCTGATTTGTTCAGCGGTTCCCTAGAATTGAAAATAGAGGAAGACGCTCTCTCCGCCCCCGGAGAGCAGCAGATGGCTGAACAGCGCACCCATTGCCAGCAGGAAGCACCGCAGTGCCCAGAGGTATTTGCTCTCCTCCCGGTCATCCCTCTGCCGCCTGTCCAACAGCAGCAGACACAGCGCCCCCGCCGCTGCGGTCAGTCCCCCTGTCCCGGTAAGACCGGTAAGGCGGAGGGCAGCGGACAGTCCCGACGGGCTCCACCCCTTTGTCAGGGCGGCGAGCAGCGCCCCGGCGTGGGACAGGGAGTCCGCCCGAAACAGCAGCCAGCCCACACAGACCAGCGCAAAGGTGCGGCATCGGCACAGCCAAACGGGCAGATGCCATTTCAGTCCAAGCCGCTCCCAGAGAATCCCGCCAATACGGTACAGCCCATGGAGACAGCCCCATGCCACAAAATGCCACGCCGCCCCGTGCCACAGTCCGCTGAGGGCGAACACCACTGCCACAGCCAAAAGCTGCCGCATAAGTCCCTTTCGGTTGCCCCCCAGAGGACGGTAGACATAGTCCGCAAACCACTGGTTCAGGGTGATGTGCCAGCGCCGCCAGAACTCCCCTATGGTGGCAGAGTCGTAGGGCTGACGGAAGTTAACCGACAGACGCACCCCCAGCAGCCGTGCAGCGCCAAGGGCAATCAGGGAATAGCCGGAGAAGTCGCAGTAGATTTGCAGGGCAAAGCAGACCGTTCCCAGCACCACCCCGGTGCCGTTCACCGCAGCACCGGGCTGGTATACCGGCTCCACCGCCTGTGCCAGCACGTCCGCCAGCGCCAGCTTGCGAAAGAACCCCTCTGCAAGTAAGGAAAGCCCTGTCTCTATGTCCTCGCCAGTCAGCGTTTGCTGCATGTGAAGCTGAGGCAGCAGGTGTTCGGGACGTTCAATGGGTCCCGCCACCAGTTGGGGGAAAAAGGAGACAAAGAGGGCGTAATAGCCAAAGTGCCCCTCCGGCTGTACCTCTCCCCGGTAGACATCCAGCACATAGGAGAGGGTCTGGAAGGTGTAAAAGGAAATGCCCACCGGCAGCAGCAGTCCCAGGGTGGAGGAACTGCCTGCAACAGAGAGGAAAAAGTCGCCGTATTTGAACAGCGCCAGCGTCCCCAGCGGCACTCCCATCCCCAGCAGCAGCCAGAGGGGTCGCAGACCGGGGCGGCGGGACAGTCCCAGTCCGGCGGCGTAGGTGGACACGGTTACCGCCAGCAGCAGCAACGCCAGTGCCGGGGTGTGTCCCATATAAAACAGATAGCTTGCCGCCAGCAGCAGCGCCCACCGCCAGCGATGGGGCAGCCGCCAGTGGAGCAGCACCACCACCGGAAAGCCCAGTAGAAAGGCAGGGGAAGTGAAATTCATCCTTTCGTCCCCCTCTCTGCCAGCGCCGCTGCGCCAATGAGCAGAAGGGCGGCAACCACGGCGGCGTGTTCCATCCGCTGTACCAATCCCAAAAGCAGCAGAGACACGGTACAGGTCATGCAGCCCAGCCAGCCCAACACCTGCCAGCGGGGACGAAGGGTCATCCGGGCAAACACCACTGCCAGCAGCAGTACCATCCCAAAGGGCAGATTCATGGTGCTCCCTCCTGTTCCATCGCCCGGTGCAGGTCATCCAAAATCCGCCGGGAGCGGATTGCCACTCCTTCTGTGGAGAGGTGGTTATCCGTGCCGGAGAGGTACCGTCCGGGATAGAGGGATTCCTCTATGTCCGAAATCACCGGCACATTCAGATTATCCCGAAACCACTGGTCCAGCGCTTTCCGGGCTGAGCGGGTAGAGTCCTCGCTGATTGCCTCCCGGTTCCGGGGAGCGTAGGTGAAAAACACCTGAACCCCCTGATCCAGAAAACGCTGATACATTCTGTTCAGCGAGTCGATGTACTGTGCCTTTGGAAATGCGGCAACCGTGTAGTCCACACCAAGACCGTACACCGGTGCATCCTCCGCTGCGTTGGGACGGTAGAGGCAGTAATCTCCATAGGCGTTGTAGCTGGGCGTGGACACCGGATTGCCGTCCTCGTCAAAGTCGGCGGGAGACAGGTCATAGCGTTTCGGCTCCATGGCTGACTTTTCGCTGAGATAGGCAGACAGTCCGGAAAAGGCGGAGGAAACCTGATGCAAATCCAGCGCCGTCGCCATGTCATAGTTTGCCTCCATCATGGCCCAAAAGTGGTCTTCCAAGTCCGCACGGGTGCAGAACTGCCGCTGTGCGGCATCAAACTCTGGGGAGTGGAGCAGGATGTCCCCCTCTCCCATGCAGTCCAAAATCAGCAGAAGCTGAGGTGTGGCGGAGGTGTAGGCGAAAACCCCCATATTCACCACCTCATACCCCTCCAGCCCCGCCTCCAGCGCCGGACTGTCGTACCCGAACCGGGTGGAGGAGCCGGAGAACAGCACCAGCTTGCGCCGTTCTCTCAGAGACAGCAATCGGTCATACTTATCCGCAAAGGTGGAAAAGTAGCTGCCGCTGTATGCGGGGGGCTCCACGGCGTTCACCCGCAGGGTGCGAAGGTTGCTGCATCCAGAAAAGGCATAGTCGGTGATGCTGTTGATGTCGTCTGAAAGAATCACCGTCTCCACCCCGGAGTCTGCAAAGGCGTTCTCCTCCACCCGCTGTAAGCCGGGAGGGAGAATCAGGGTGGTGCATTCCGCCCCTGCACAGGCGTTTTTGCCGATGGCGTACACCGGCTTGCCCTCAATCTCTGCCGGGACGGTGAGGGTGGTATCCTGTCCGTGATACCCGGTCACCATCACCCCGGAGCCGTACTCTGTCCAGTCAAAACAGTCAGCATCCGTCCACGCTGCCCACTGGGCATAGAGGGTCAGTCCCGGCTGCCAGTCCACCCGGCTGCCCAGTCCCACAGCGGTGCCGCTGCCGTCCGGGGCGGTGTTCCAGCCCATGAGGGTACAGCCGGGGCGTGCAAACAGGTCTTGTCCGGTGGAGGTGTTCAGCCGCAGATGGGTGGGCAGCACCGGGAGGGACACTTCCTCCCCCTGACCGCCGTTGGGGTGGTAGGTGATGGAAACCTCGCTTTTGACCGCCTCCACCGAGAGGGTCTGGGAATATTTCGCCGCCGGGACGGTGAGGGTGTATGCCCCGCCGCTGCGCTGCAGGTCGCCCCCTTGGGCCGTGGTCAGGTTGTACCCCTCCGCCGGGGTGAGGGTGAAGGTGACCCTCTCGCCGGGCTGTACCTGGGCGGTGTACCGGTCAGCGGTATAGCCCTCGGACTGTTCCAGTGCCAGATGGACGGGGAAGGAGTGGGTTTCTGTGTCTTTGGCGGCGCAGGAAGTGAGAAAAATCAAAAGCAGGAAAATGCCAGTGATGCGCTTCACGGTGGAATACACCCCCTTTCTGTCACTATTACTTTATTCCATGGGATCTGAAAAAGCAACCTTCTCCTGACCGAGACGAAAACAGAGCGCCGCCCCCGAAGGAAACGGCGCCCTGAGGCTGGGTGATGGAATTACTCCCGCGTCACATCGAAGAAGGCGCTGACGATGGCAAACAGGGCAGCAATCAGCGTGGCGGCGATGGCCGCAATGCAGCTTGTGGTGTCCGACATGTTGGCGGCGCTGTTTTCAAAGGTGAACACGGCGGCCAGATTGTTGATGCGGGCGTTGAGCAGCATGACCACGCCCACCATCAGCACTACGCTGCCGCAGACGGGCAGGATGTCCGCCCACTGGGGGGTGCCTTTCAGCCCCACCAGAATGACGGCGATTTCAGCCACAATGCCGATGACCAGACAGGCCACTACGGTGGAATCCACGCCCATTTTGGCGTAATAGTTGGTGCCGGTATTCACCATGTAGGACGCAATGCCCACCACGGCGGCAATCACCGTCAGGGCGGTGAGGAACAGACCGGCGGATTTCTTTCTTGCCATTTGAAGTTCCCTCCTTGCCTTAGTCATTCTTCTTGCCGGCTTTGACGTACATGACCACGTTCAGGATGGTCAGAGCGGCGAAGGCCACTTCAATGCCGGTAAGCATATTGTCGTACCAGGTACGAACCGTCTCAATGTGGGTGGTGGCGGCATAGCCGTCCATGGCGTTGGAGTTGGCCAGGGCGTAGGCCTGCCAGGTCATGGCCTGCTTCAGAGCGGCGGTCAGCTCGGGGTCGTCCTTTACGTTGGCAACCGTCCAGTAGGGATAGTAGCCGGAGACAGCGTCCATGGAGTTATCGCCGGTGTTGCAGCTCATGGTCACGCCATTGATAACAGCTTCCTTCAGGGTGACGTAGCTGGGATCCATGATGAAGTCCTCGCTCATCAGGCCCTGGAAGCCCCACTCGCCGCGGACGATGTTCTTCAGCAGGGTGGGATGGGCGTTGTCGGTGTACACGCCGTCACGGTTGTAGGCGGTCATAGCGCCAAGGCACTTGGCGTCCTCAAAGCTGGCCTGCATGGCCCGCAGCTCGCCCTCACGGGCCTTCTGCTCGGTCATGAAGGTGGCAACGCCGGTACGGTTCACCTCAGAGTCGTTGAAGGCCACATGCTTGGGAGCGGCAATCACGCCGTAAGCCTGTGCGCCGGAGACGGTAGCTGCGCCAAGGAAGGCGGAGAGGACGGGATCCTCGGAGTAATACTCGTGGTTCCGGGCATTGTAGGGGCAGCGGTGCAGGTTGACGCCAATGCCCCACCAGATGGTCAGGTTGCTCCACAGGGAGAAGTTGCCCATCTCCTTGCCGTACTCCTCTGCCAGCGCCTTGTTGAAGGTCTGGGCGATAATGGTCTCGTTGCCCATGGTGCCCGCCTGATAGGAGGCGTTGGGGTCATTGGCATCAATGGCACAGGGGTCGCCGGAGGACTTGTCGGTGTTGGCGTACTGAGCCAGAGGATAGGAATAGATACCGTTGGGGCCGTCGTTCTGGATGGCCTCAGGGGACATGATGGAGGAAATCGCCTTGGTGGAGGTTCCGCCAAAGCCGGTGCGGATCATGCACTCCTCCAGCGTGATCTGATCCATCAGCATGGCCCAGCCCTCGTCGTTCAGGTCGGTATTGCCCTTCATGGAGGCAAGGGTCAGACCGTTGTTGGCGCCGAAAACCACATCAGAGCCGGTGGAGACCATCTGATAGTTGTCGTTGCCCATGACGGCCAGCATCTCGTCGCTGGCGGTGAGACCCGCATAGGTCTGGGGGAAGGTGCCCTCCCAGTCAGCACGGGTGAGATAGGTGGCGGTGCCGGGGAGCCAGTAGTTGATGTCCAGATCGCCCAGCTGATTCTCCACGCCCACGCCGTTCTTGGAGAGGTTGAAGGTAGTCTCGTCCAGAGCGTCCAGCGTCCAGGTCTGGACGTTGGCGGCGTCGCCCTCGTCGGTCATTCCGTTGGCAGTGGTTCTGCCCTGAGCGGCCAGCACGTTGTTCATGGCCTCATGCGCGCCGTTGCCCACGGTGAAGTAGTAGGTGCCTGCGTCCAGAATGTAGCTGCCCATGCCGCCCACAGCGGTGGAGTCCCAGGAAGCCATATACTGCAAGTCAGCGGTGAGGGTGACCGTCTCAGAGGCGCCGGGCTCAATGATCTCGGTTTTTCCGAAGTCCAGCAGTTGCACGCCGGCCTTCTCCACCAGATGCTCCCGGTCATAGTCGGTGTAGGGTACGGAGACGTAAAGCTGCACCGCATCCTTGCCGGCTACAGCGCCGGTGTTGGTGACGGTGACGGTGGCAGTAGCGGTCTTGGCAGCCAGATCCACCTCTACGCTGTCGATCTTCTGCTCAAAGGTGGTGTAGCTCAGACCGTAGCCAAAGGGATAGGTGACCTCGTTGGCATAGTTCCATGCCCCGGAGGTGCTGCCCACATCGGAAGAGGCATTGCCCTGACCCAGAACAGCGTCGGCATAGCGAGTCTCGTAATACTTGTAGCCGGTGTAGATGCCCTCTGCCTCCACGATGGCGGAGTTGATGTTCTTATCCGGCTGGGCGTTTGCCCACCACAGGAAGCCGTAGTTCTGAGCGGCGGGAGAGAGGGCGTTTTTGACTGCGTAGGTGTCGGACAGGTGACCGGAGGGATTGACCGTGCCGTCCAGAATGTCGCACACCCCGTAGAAGCCATAGCCGCCGGGCAGACCGATTTGCAGCATGGCGTCGATGCCTTCGTTGTCGGCCAGCTCCTGAATCTCCATGGCGCTGGCGTTGTTCAGCAGTACGATGACCTTGCCGCCGTTGGCGCTCTTGGCGTCGATGGCAGCCTGAATCAGCGCCCGCTCATCATCGGACAGACCCAGAGGGTCGGTCTGGTGCAGGTTCTGGGAGGGGTCCACACCTGCGGTGCCGGGGGTATAGTTGGCGTTCTCGGAGCCTGCCCGGGCGATGGTGACGATCATCACGTTGTAGTCGTTCATAGTGTCGATCCAGCCGCCGTTTGCCCCGCTCATGGCGCTCTGAGAGGGCTCCTTGCTGGTGAAGAAGCTGCCGTCAGAGTTGGCGGGAGCGGTGATGGTGGTGTAGGTGATGGTGCCGCCCCAGCTCTCCACCTCGGTGGTATAGCTGGAAGCCAGAGAAGCGTACAGCTCTTCCAGAGCGCTGTTGTAGGTAAAGCCCCGGGCAGTCAGTGCCTGCACAAAGTTCACCGTATCTGCCTCAGTGCCGGAGGCGGGGGTCAGGCTGGAGCCCATGATGCCGCCCATCACCGGGTTGTAGCTGGAAAAGCCCAGCAGGGAGAGCTTGCCCTTTTCCTCTGCGGTGAGAGGCAGTGCGCCGTTATTCTTCAGCAGCACAGTGCCCTCCTCACTCATCCGCTCGCCCACGTCGGCGATGGCGTTGACCAATTCGGTGGTGCTGGCGTAGTCAGAGGAATAGGTATAGACCTCGTTGGGGTCCGCCTCCTCGGTGACCACCTTGCTGCTGCTGGTGCCGAGGAACTTGTCGATGTCAGTACGGAAGCCGTTGACGATGCTGGTGCCTGCAAGAGCAAAGGCGGTGACGGCAGCGGTGAGGGCTGTCAGTCCGCGCCACAGTCTCTGTGAGGCACGTCTCTTGTTTTCCTTCATGTTTTACCTCCTCATGGATGCTCTATTCCACGCCGGGTCGGCTCTCTTTTCCCTCCATTGACAGCCGGCTCCGGCAGGGATTAAACGTTTCAGAGCGCCGGTCTGCCGTGGGCAGTACGCATGGCGTTGAATTCGCTGAGCAGGGCATTCTCCCGCTCCTGCTCCGCCTTTCGCTGCTCCGGGCTCAGCTTGGCAATCCGCTCCTGCTCTGCCTTGGCAGCGTCGGCCTGCTTTTTCAGCTCCGCCTGATAGGCCTCCTCGCCCTCTTCCAGACGAATCTTCTCCTCGGCGGAGATGTACTCTCTGCCCTCG
The DNA here is from genome assembly GCA_000421005.1 of Clostridiales bacterium NK3B98. Taxonomy (GTDB): domain Bacteria; phylum Bacillota; class Clostridia; order Oscillospirales; family Oscillospiraceae; genus Onthomonas. Next base: position 34,239 of record ATWA01000016.1, on the reverse strand, counting down.
GCAGCGGCGGCAGCCTTCTGGTCCATGACAATGGCCTTGTGATCCAGCTTGCCGTACTTCTCCACCCCCATCATGGTAAAGGTGAGGAAGATGACCAGATAGCACAGGGTCTCAGCGCCGATGAACACCCAGGGCATGGCGGAGCGCATGGCCTCGTTGGTCTGGAGAGTAGACACGTCATAGCGCACCGCAGACAGCACACCGTTGAGCACGCCGGTGGCAAGACCGGTCATACCTGCCATAATGGCACCGTAGATGGTCATGGACAGTCCGTCGGTACGAACGCCGTAAACCGCCTCCTGATGGTCCAAAATGTCTGCCAGCAGCGCCAGAGACAGGTACATGGCAGGGGTGGAGCCCAGGGCCTTGATGACGAAGGAGGCCACTACCACCGGGAAGCTGCCGGGCATCAGCATACCCAAAGCGCCGCCCACGGTAGCCAGCACAGCGCCGGAGAGAATGGCCTTGCCCTTGCCGATTTTGTTGGCCAGAGGCAGGGCGATGACCATACCCACAGCGGTGGGAATGGCACCCACAATGGACAACGTGCCCTGAAGCTGTCCGCCGTAGGCCACGGTGTAGTTGCCAAGGGCATCCCGGAACATAGAGGTGCAGTAGTAGTTCTGGGACACGTTTTTAATCATGCCGCCGAACTGATAGAGGAAGAAGAAGATCATCATAATGACCCAGTAACGGTCAGAGAAGCAGATCTTCGCCTGCTCGCCCATAGGCAGGGCAGCTTTCTTCTCTCCCTTCTGCCCGGCGGATTCCTCGGTGACACGCTCACGGGTGAAGAAGAACTCAATCAGCGCACCGATCAGGGTAATGACGATCAGGGCGATGACAAACACCTTCCAGTGGTCGTGGGAGGCCTGCGCGTCATAGATGGCAGCGCCGGACTCGTCCACATAGTACTGGATCACCCCGTCGTCGTTGGTGACGGGAGTGCCCTGACCGCTCATGTCATAGACAAAGAGCAGGTTGAGGAAGAAGGGCAGGATCATGCTGGAAAGACCCATGGCGGCCAGCGCCGTGGCGTTGGAAATGGTTGCCAGCAGGCTTCTGTCCTGAGAGTTCCGGGTGGACAGGTTGACCAGAGCGGCGTGGGGGGTGTAGTACATGGGATAGGCAAAGGCAAACCACAGGTTGTAGCCGATGGCGATGCACACCAGCGCCCCGGTATGCCATGCCGTGCCTACTGCGTCATAGGGGGAGAACACAAACAGGAACAGCAGAGCGCAAAGGCTGATGGGCACGCTGCACAGCAGCAGGGGACGTGCCTTGCCCGCTCTGGACTGGTTGTTGTCCATGAGACGCCCCACCAGAATATTGCCCATGACCACAAAGATCACCGACACCACCGGCAGCCAGGTGAAGAACCCGGAGGCCCAGGAGTTGATGTGCAGCACGTCGGACATGTACTTGTTGAAGTAGTTGGCCAGAATGGAGTTGGCCAGCATAGCCAAGGTCGGCCCTGCCAGATAACCCAGAATCCCCTCCGGGAACAGGGTCACATTGGCTTTTTTGATCTGGCTGGGAGGCAGACGGTCAAAAAGGCTTTTCTTTTCGCTTGACATGATTTCCTCCTTCTCTCACGCTTGGTGGATGGTGCAATGGGATTGATGCCTGCCGCTGCCCAGCGTGGCGGTTGTGCCGTCAGGCATCTCCAAAACGCAGGTGGCGCCCACAGGTACGCTCACCTGAATCTCAAATCGTTCTCCCTCCCGCTGCCAGTGGACAGCAGCCTCGCCGTAGGGGGTGCTGACGCTGGCTTTTGCGAAGGTCAATCCGCCTCCCAGCAGGGGCTTTACCCGGAAGGACTTCCAGCCCGGCTGGGTGGACTCCATTCCCGCAACCCGGCGGTAGAGGAAGTCTCCCACAGCGCCGCTGGCATAGTGGTTGTAGGAGATCATCAGGTCGGTGCCGTCGTCTCCGATGGGGCAGACCCCGTTTTCGTCCAGTCCGTCCCAGCGCTCCCAGATGGTAGTGGCGCCGGACTTGACCTCGTACAGCCAGGAGGGGCATTTCGTGTTCATCAGCATTTTGTAGGCCGTCTCCGCCTGTCCGTTGTCCGCAAGGGCGAAGAGGATGTAGGGTGTGCCGGGGAAACCGGTGCCGATGCAGTAGTCCCGCTGCGCAGCCAGCTTTGCCAGATGCTCCGCCGCCTTCCGCTTGCTCTCCCCATCGGGGAACATATCCAGATAGAGGGGCAGCACATATCCGGTCTGGAACTCGTTTTTCAGCTTACCCTGTCCGTCGGTGAACAGGTCGATATAGGCGTCCGCCACCTTGTCGCTGTACGCCTGATACTCCATGGCGTCGGCGCTCTTGCCCAGAATGGCGGCGATTTTGGACAGCAGTGCTGTGGTGTTTCTCAGGCTGGCGGTCGCCGTCCATTTGGCTCTGCCCTGCCACTGTGCCATCTGGGGTACGTCGGGCGCCACCCAGTCTCCGAAGTGGAGCACCGCCGGGGTGTCCCAGATATACCTGTTTTTGCCGAAGCTGAGCAGCCCCGCCCAGAACTGGCAGGCCTTCACATACCGCTGCATGGTGGGGTACATTTCCTCCAGCAGCTCCTTGTCTCCTCTTGCCTGATATTCCGCCCAAGGCACCAGGATGCAGGCGTCGTCCCACCAGTCCACCGCAATAGGGGGCATGGTGGCAGGGAATCCGTAGCCCTGAGAGGGTACGGTGTTGGGAATGCCGCCGCTGGAATACTGCTCGCTTTTCACATCCCGCAGCCACTTCTCCAAAAAGCGGCTCATGTCAAAGTTGAAGCAGGCAGTGGGGGAAAACACGGCAATGTCCCCCGTCCAGCCCATCCGCTCGTCCCGCTGGGGGCAGTCGGTGGGAATGTCCACAAAGTTGCTCCGTGCGCCCCAGGTGATATTGCTCTGCAATTGGTTCACCATGTGGTTGGAGCAGGAGAAGTCACCAATGCGCTCCACGTCGGAGTAAAGGGCAAGGGCGGTGAGGTCAATATCCTTTTCCTCCACCCCGCTGACCCCCGCATAGCGGAAGCCCATATAGCTGAGGGTGGGAGAAAAGGTCTGTTCCCCGTCCACGCAGGTATAAGTAGTCGTGGCCTTGGCGGTGCGGAGGAAGGTGGTGTTCAGGCTGCCGTCCGGGTTGAGAATCTCCCCGTGGCGGACGGTGACGGTCTGTCCCGCCTTTCCCCGGACGGTGAAGCGCACCACCCCGGCAAAGTTCTGCCCAAAGTCGTAAATCAGCTCGCTGCCCACCCGCTGGCAGGACAGGGGGCGCAGCACCTCATGGGCAATCACCGGAGCGCCGTACTCCGCCACAATCTCCGGGGAGATGCGAAGGGTCTCCGGTGCGGCGTTGTGCCAGTCCGATTGCTCCAAATCCACCGTGGCATCGTAGGTCTCCCCGTCGTAAAGGTCCGCCATGGTCACATTGCCCTGCCGGGTGACCTGCCACTGTTCGTCAGTGCCGATCACCTCGCTGGTGCCGTCAGTATAGCTCACCCGCAGCTCCAGCAGCAGCGCCTGACGGTCGCCGTCGTGGCGGTTGATGCGGGTGAACACGAAGGAGCCCACCGCCCAGCCGCCGGCTACCACTGCGGTCAGGGTGTCCGCTCCGGTGAGCAGATTTGTCACATCATAGCTCTGGTATTGGAGCTGGTGCTGATAGGAGGTGAAGCCGGGGGCGAAGTAACGATTGCCCACCCGGTTTCCATTCAGATACAAATCGTAGATGCCCAGCGCCGTGGCATAGATGTGGGCGCTGGCCACTTCTTTCTCCAGCCGAAGCTGACGGCGGAAGGTCAAAGGCACCGGCGAGACCTTCTTCTCGGTAAAGGAGTAGGTGGGATCAGAGATCCACTTGCCTGTCCACGCTGTCTCCATCCGTCCTGTCTCAAAGGTCAGCTCTGCCTCCGCCTGCTCTCCCCGGCTGTCCTCCACCTGAAGGTGGACAGAATAGCTGGTGAAGGGGCGCAGCTCCGGGCCCTGATAAGGGATGTTGATCTGGCGGTCTGTCTCCACCCGCCAGCCCTCACCGGAGAGAACGGCCCGTTTCAGGGTGACGTTCTCCCCGTCACTTTCCAACGCAAAGGAAAAGCGGGGGCGGCGGCGGTCGGTGACACAGCCCTGCTTCAAATGCTCCACTGTAAACTTGGAAACGCTCAGCATAGTTCTTCCTTCTTCCTGCCCTTTGTCATCATCTTGTTTGACACTTATTATAATGACCGTTCAAAAGTATGGCAACTATTTTTTCATTATCCGTCGTTTTCGGCTCATAATCGGTTGCTCTGTTGGGGGATGTGCACAAAAGAAAGGGCCTCCCATGTCTTGGGAAGCCCTGAGGGTCTTTCGGTTATTGAGGAACAGGCAGGAGAATCCGCAGTTCAAACCAGCCCTCCCGCTGGGAGAAGGTGGCCGAGCCGCCGTATTTTTCCGCTGTGGCGGCTATGCTCTTCACGCCAAAGCCGTGATACCGCTCGTCCGCCTTGGTGGTCACCGGAAGCCCCCGGTTCAGACGCAGCTTGCCCTGAAAACGGTTTTCCAGCCGAATGCGGACAAAGCCCTTTTGCCGATTGACCGAGAGATGAATCAGCCGCTGTTCCGGGTCGGGAATCTGGCTGGCAGCCTCAATGGCGTTGTCCAAAGCGTTGCCGAACAGCACGCTCATATCCACTGCGTCCATAAAGTCCAATGCGCCGCCGTCCGCCACGCAGGTAAAGGAGATGCCCTCCTTCTGGCAGTGGAGACTTTTCCCGGTGAGAATGGTGTCCAAAACCTGATTGCCCGTCTTGTTTTGGGCTTCATAGACCCGGATTTCCTGTTCCAGACGATCCAGACGGTCCAGGCGCATCCCCTCCCCCGCCTCGCTGCGGAGCAGGTGAATCTGATGCTTCAGGTCATGGTATTTCTGGTTGACCAAGTCCACCGACTCCTGACTCAGCTTGTAGTTCAGGTATTGGGTATCCAAAATGCTTTTCAGGCTGTCCCGTTCCAGCGTCACATAGGAATCGCACAGGGTAACATGGTGGGCAAACAGCACCGCCAGACCGCCTAAATAGACCAGCGTGCGGATGTTGAACGCCTCGGCGTAGGTGGAGCCGCCAAAGGGGGTGTCAATGGGGGCAAAGCTGAGGCTGGACAGAATATAGATCACCACTGCCATCACCACCGTGCTGACGCAGGCAGTTCGGCTGAGGTGCAGCGCCTCCGCCGCCTCCATCCAGCGGCGTAGAATCAGATACACCGCCCCTCCGGTGAGGGCGTATATAGCCAGCATCACCGCCACCTCCGCCCACCGGGGAGGATAGAGGGCGTTTTTCTCTGTGAAGTAGGTGTAGAGCTGCCACGCCAATGAGCAGGTGAAGCCCCCCAGAATAAAGCTGTTGGCGGCATAATAGGCGGTCTGTTCCGGTTTCAGGCGACAGCCCAGCGCCAGCGGAACCATGGTCAGCATGGCAAAGCAGGCCATGAGCAGGTTGAACACCGCCCCGTTTTGCGGCTCGGTGACATGCATAAACAGGTTCAGCCCCAGCAGGGTCGCCGCCGCCAAAAGTCCTTCCTGTATCCAATTCCATCTCCGGGGCAGCAGCAGACCGTAGACGGTGAGGCTCATCCAGTGGGCGATGGCGGTCCAGTAAAAGGGGATGTTTTGCAGCTCCCGGCTCATTTGGACACCTCGTTCATCCGGTTGTTCAGGGCATCCAGAAACGCCTTTTTCTTGGCACGGCTGATCTGCACCCTTTCCCCGTCTACGATGGCGTCTTCCTCCTGAATGCCGTCCACAAAGTCCAGATTGACCAGGTAGCCCTTGTTGCACCGGAAGAAGCCCTTGCCCTCCAGCTTGCGCTCCGTCTCCCGCATACTGCCGGAGACGGCAAGTTTTTCCCCGCCCATGTGGTAAATCAGGGTGTGCTCCTGCACCTCCACATAGCGGATCTCCCCCACCTCCAGCTTTTGCAGGCTGCCTTTTCCGGTGCTGACAGTGATATACTGCCGCCCCCGGCGGCGCATCCGCTCCAGGGCACGATCCATCCGCTGGGCAAAGGCGTAGTAGGACAGGGGCTTGAGCACATAGTCCATGGCCTCCACCGCATAGCCCCGCATGGCGTATTGGGGCATATTGGTGACAAAGATGATGACCACCTCTCCGTCCCGCTTGCGAATCTGCTCCGCGACCTCCATCCCGTTTACGGCACCAAGCTCAATGTCCATAAAAATCAGGTCGAAGTCGGGGTGGTACTGGTAGGCCATAGACACCCCGTCAGAGAAAACGGCAACCTGAAACCGCACGTCATGCTCCTGCTGATAGCGTTCCAGATACTGCTCCATCTGCCGCTGATAAGAGCCCTCGTCCTCTACCACTGCAATCCGAATCATGCCGTCTCCCCCCTTTTGTCGTCTTTCCTTCTATTTTAAACCCTCTCAGGCGGTTGTCAATCCTCTTTTCCGCACTAAAGCGCCGGAAGGCAGTCTTCCGGCGCTTTGTCTGAGTTGTTCCGTTTCTGTATGTTCCCCTCAAGTCTCTGTCTGTGCTGCAAACTGCGCCAATTCCTCCCGGTAGCTCTGCTTCCATGTCTCCGGGGCAAAGGACATGGTGCAGGCGTTGTCCAGCAGCCGCAGAATCTCCCCTTTGGTACAGCCTCCCTCAATCATGGCTCGGGCGTATTCCCGGTTCAGATTGGTACGGCTGACGGTGGGGTTGTCGGTATTCAGGCAGACCACCAGACCTTCCGCCAGATAGGATTTCAGGGGATAGTCCTCCCATCCGGTGCTGGCTTTGGTCTGGAAGTTGCTGGTGGGGCAGAGCTCCACCCCCACGCCCTGTGCCTTCACCTGGGCACGAAGGGCAGGCAGGTCTTTCATGGCGATGCCGTGACCCAGCCGTTTGGCGTTCAGCGCCAGCGCCGTCTCAATATTGGCGGCGTTGCCCGTCTCCCCGGAGTGGATGGTATAGGGAATGCCCAGCTCTGCCGCCCGGTAGAAGAATTTCTGATGGGACGCAGTGGGAAAGGCGTTCTCGTCTCCTGCCAGATCGCAGCCGCAGACCAGATCAGGATGCCACTTTGCCGCCGCTTCCAGCATGGCAAGGTTTTGTTCCATGCTGTGGTGCCGCATGGCGCACACCAGAAAGGCACAGCGCACCCCTGTCTCGCCCTCTCCCCTGTCTCTGCCTTCCTTCAGCGCCTGAAACACCTGTTCATAGCTCAGGCCGCCATCCAGATGCAGGGTAGGGGCAAAACGAATCTCAATATAACGGATATTCTGGGTCTTGCAATCCCGGAGCAGGTCACAGACCGCCGTTTGCAGACCCTGGGTGGTTTGCAGCCAGCGCAGAGGCAGCTCAAAGCAGCGCAGATATTCTGTCAGGCTGGGACAGTCCTCCCCTACCGAGATGCGTGCGTCAAAGTTCTGGGGCAGAGGGGTTCCCTCCGCCGCCAGAAAATCCCGGATGCGCTGGGGATGTACCGCTCCGTCCAGATGGCAGTGCAGTTCGATTTTTGGCAGACCCTCAATCCATTCCATTGGCAATCCCCCTGACCAGCGCCGCCGTCACCGCAGTAGAGGTGCGGGCGGTGCGGTCCACAAAGTTGGCAAAATTGTCCGGGGCGTGTCCGTCAGCATCGTCGGAGATGGCACGGATGACCACAAAGGGGACATGGTTCACATAGCACACCTGACCCACGCTGCCCCCCTCCATCTCTCCGGCGATGGCGTCGAAGTTGGAGTGGATCCAGTTTTTCCGTCCGTTGTCGCACAAAAACTGATCCCCTGTGGCGATGGTTCCCACCTTGCAGTTCACGCCCTGCGCCTCCACCGCCTGACGAGCCAGCTCGGTGAGCCGGGGGTCGGCAGGGATACGCACCAGATTCAGCCCGGAGATCAGCCCCACCGGGTCGCCCAGAGTGGCGGTATCAAAGTCGTGCTGCACCACGCTGGAGGAAATGGCCACATCTCCGATGCTCAACTCCCGGCACAGAGTTCCCGCCACGCCGGAGTTGATGACAGCGTCCACCTGATAGCGCAGAATCATGGTCTGGGTACACAGTGCGGCAAACACCTTGCCTACGCCGCACACCGCCAGCACCACCGGAACCCCTTCCAGCTTGCCGGAGGTAAAGGTGATGCCGCTGACCGTCTCTGACTGCACATCGGTGAGCATGGAGCGAAGGCCCTGAATTTCCACCTGCATGGCGCCAATAATTCCTATCATATCAATTCCTCACGCCTCGATGGGATTGCCCTTGGCGTCAAACAGGGGCAGCGGCTCCAGATAGATGATGTCGTCCCGGTGGATGGCGTCGCCCTCCGCCAGAATGGCCATCTGGCCGCAGATGGTGCCCCCTGCCTTGCTCACCAGTGCATCCAGCGCCCGGAGGCTCTCGCCGGTGGAGATCACGTCGTCAATCACCAGGATCCGTTTTCCCTTCATCAGAGCGGCATCGTTGCCGTCCAGATAGAGCTTCTGCTCCCCGGCGGTGGTGATGGACTGGACAGAGACCTCGAACAGGTTCTGCATGTACAGCTTGGGCTTTTTCCGGGCAAGGAAGTATTTCTTGTCCCCGTGCTGACGGGCCATCTCGTGAATCAGGGGGATGCCCTTTGCCTCGGCGGTAATCAGGTAGTCGTACTCCGGTGCCTTCTTCAAAAGCTCGGCAGCGGCGGCAACGGTCAGCTCCTGATCGCCGAAGATGACAAATCCCGCAATATACAGGTTGTCATTCAGGGGGCAGAGCGTCAGCGTGCGTTCCAGACCAGCGACTGTCAATTTATATTCCATGATAATTCCCTCCATAGCAGTTTTGGGGTGATGGGAATATTATAGCCTTATTGAAAAGAGATTGCAATTGTTGGGGGGAAATATTTCATGGTTCCTTGTTTACCTCCCGTTTGTTCGTCCGGCCAAGCAGATAGTCCACACTGACCTGATAATAATCAGCCAGCGCAATCAAATGCGGTGCTGTCCACTCAATCACGCCGTTTTCATATTGGGAATATGTGTTCTGCGAGACATGAAGCACTTGTGCCAGTTCCCGCTGGCGCAGGTCGTTGTCCTCCCGTAATGCCCGGATGTTTGGGAATACCATAATTATCACCTCATGATAATTATGGTTATCTGGATTTAAGATATTGACTTATATCTGTAAGACAGATAAAATGTATCGTAATGAAAGAACTCCTGGAGGAAACACAGAATGGACTATATTTTTTTATGCTCTAAGTGCGGAGCCGTTACACGACATAACTCTGGCTCCAATGTTCAATGTTCAAAATGCGGTGCACAGGCAAGAAGCACAGGGTATTCGTTTGATGAATGGTATTCTTTGAGAAAAGCACAAAGAGAGGATGTAAAGAAAGCTCTGATGCTGTCCTCAAATAGTTCTGAGACGTTTCCCGTTCGCACGGAAACCCGTCAGTTGGAGAACAATCAAACGACAACTCAACCTCTTTTTCAATTTGTTTGTCCACGTACCGGAAGTTCCTTTTTCTCTCTTGTTAGGTACAATTCAACTGTAAAAGTATATCAGGATAGAGTACTCATTCTTCGAGACCATTCTTCAATGCCTCCCGAGACTCTCTTGTTATACAATTCTGTAAAAGATGTAGTTTTTTGTAACGAAAGCGGCACCGATTTCATTTCATACATACCTGTAAGCAAGTCGGTGCATCTTAAAACATCTTCTACCAACCACAAGACAAGTAACCCTTTCCTCGACGGAGCGTCTTTTGGCGATGTGTATGAATCAAAATTTACCGACCAGCACTCTATCGTCAGGGGATTACTGCCTCGTGATGAGTTTTTGCATTATTTCGAACGTTTGAGGCAAGCATTTTTAACGTATCAACAAGAAAACAGTCAAAACGAAACTGAATCACAGTCCTATATCCCTTCGCACCAAAACAATCCCTACGAAAGAATGAAGCAGTTAAAAAGTCTTCTTGATTCAGGCATTATTTCACAGGAAGACTTTGAGCGCAAAAAACATAAACTCTTAGAAGAATTGTGAAGGACAGCCAATACTCATCTGCTTCAATTTTGGAATTTGTCTCTCCGTTCTCTTGCATTTTCCCAATCACACATTATAATATAAGCCAATCAGGCAGAGTAGGCCAGAGCGTGCAGTGCCGGCGGAACGGGGAGTTGTCCGCCGGACGAATGGGTTATCCCGCAGTGCTTTGACCGCATCCCGCTGCCACAAGGCAAAAGCTGGCGGGGTGGACTGTTTTCAGTTCACCCCTTTCCTTTTCCTGTGGCAACTGCCCACGGAAGGAGCATTTCCCATGAATCAGCAACAATCCCGCACCCTCTACCCCCATCCCTTCTCCGCCGCCTACTGGAAGGACGCCGCAGCAGAGCTGAAAGACACCCGTATTCTGGTCTTTGCCGCCCTGATGATTGCCATTCGGCTGGCGCTGAAGCTGGTATCCATCCCGCTGGCTCCGGGGCTGAAAATCAACACCGCCTTTCTGGCAAACGCCGTGGGCGCTATGGTATTCGGCCCGGTGGTGGCGGGGCTGTGCGCCGTAGTCACCGACATTCTGGGCTATCTCATCCACCCGGAGGGGGTGTACTTCCCTCCCTTTCTGCTCACTGAGATAGCCGGGTCGGTGATCTTCGCCCTGTTCCTCTACCGAACCAAAATCACCCCGGTGCGGGTGATGCTCAGCCGGTTCTGCATCTGCCTGTTTGTCAACATCCTGTTGCAGACCCCTATTATGATCTGGTATTACCGTCTGTTTATGGACGGCGCGCCCTATGTGCTCACCATTCCCGGCATGGTGAAAAACCTGTTCCTGTTTCCCATTGAGTCGGTGGTGCTGACCATTCTGCTCTCCGCCGTGCTGCCTGTCACTGACCGGATGGGGCTGACCTCCGGAAATAACCAGCCGCTGAAATTCGAAAAGGGGCAGATTGTCCTGCTGACCGCCCTCTTTGTGCTGGGCTCTGCCAGCGTCTGCGGCTACCTTACCTATTATTATAACACCACCTCCCTCTCCGCCTCCTATACCAAGGAGCAGCGGGTGGAGGAAAATCACCGTATGGCGGACATCCTGGCCGCTGAGCGCCATGACTATGACGGCCAGAGCGTGGTCACTGTGGTGGAATCCGCCAAGCGCCCCTTTCTCAGCAGTAAAACTACCTACACCGCCGCAGTCTACGCTGTGGCGGAGGGCAGCGAAGGGGAGACGGATACCTTCTGGGGCTATTCCAAATCCCCCGCCGCCAAGGATGAGGCGCTGACAAGGCTCGCTTCCTTCACCGCTGTGGTGGACAGCAAGACAGGAGCGGTGCTGGACTTCTCCCTGACCCCTGAAACAGAATAAAGAACTGGCAATCTGACCGGCGCTCTGATAAAAAAGAGTGCCGGTTTTTTCCTGAATCACCTGTGCCTAACGTTCACAAACTATTTATAATTTCTGCTATTGACAATCTTTCCCTCCGGTGCTATATTACCTTTAGCACTCAGAGAGATTGAGTGCTAAAAACAAGAGCGACGAGGTGATGGGCTTGGCACTGTCAGAGCGCAGACGCAAAATTCTGCGGGCTGTGGTAGAGAACTACATTGAGACAGCGGAGCCCATCGGCTCCAAGGCCATTGCGGAAAAGGCGCAGCTCAACTGCTCCTCCGCCACCATCCGCAACGAGCTGGCGGCATTGGAGAAGCTGGGCTTTCTGGAACAGCCCCACACCTCCGCAGGGCGCATCCCCTCCTCCTCCGGCTATCGGTTCTACGTGAACGAGCTGATGGAGAAGCACAAGCTCTCCATTCAGGAGACGGAGCGGATCAACGTTGCGCTGGAGAACAAGATGCAGGAGCTGGATCGGGTCATCGATCAGGCGGGCCGACTGGTCAGCCAGATGACCAACTACCCCGCCTTTTCCCTCACCGCAGGAAGTCGTCAGACCACCATTGTCCGGTATGACCTGCTGTTGGTGGACGCCAAGAGCTTCATTGCTGTGGTGATGACCAGCGGCAACGGGGTGAAAAACAAGCTGATCCACCTCCCCGGTGAGATCACCGAGCCCCAGCTGCAATTGCTCAGTACCCTGTTGAACACCAGCTTTACCGGCAAGAGCCTCAGCGAGCTGGGGCCGGAGCTGGAACGGGTGTCCGAAAAGGCGGACAACGATTCCTACGGGCTGATCTCTCTGGTGGTCTCCTTCGCCATGGATGTGCTGGAGGATCTGGGCAGAGGCAGCGTCCACACCAGCGGTGTGGGTCACCTGCTGGAAAGCCCGGAGTATCAGGATCTGGGCAAGGCGAAAAAGCTGATGACCTATCTCTCCGGAGAGCCGGAATTTTCCCGGATGTCCCTTCCCATGCTGGAAGGAGATCAGGAGACAAAAATTCTCATCGGCCCGGAAAACGTGGCCGAGGAATTGAAGGACACCAGCGTGGTGCTGGCCAGTTATGACATTGGTGAGGGGCTGAAAGGTGTCATTGGCGTGGTTGGTCCCACCCGGATGGATTACGCCCGGGTCACCGCCAAGCTGTCCTATCTGGCGGACAATCTGAGCAAGCTGTTTAACGCCCCTCAGACCACCGCCCTTCCCCAGCGGGAGCGCCGGGCGCTGAACGCCCCCAAAACACCCCCACCGGAGGAACCGGAAGAAACTTAGCCGCAAGGAGGCTGGAATTATATGAGTAAACAGGAGACCGAGCGCAAAACCCCGGAGACCGAGGCGGAGGAAACGGTGAATCCCGAAACCGAAGCCAAGGCAGAGGAGGCATCGGATTCCCCCAACGAGAGCGAGAGCAAGCAGCCGGAGGGCAAAGCAGCAGAAACTGACCCCATGCAGGAGATGGAGCAGAAGCTGGCTGCCAAGGAGGATCAGTTCCTTCGTCTGGCCGCTGAGTACGACAACTTCCGCCGCCGCTCCGCCAAGGAGAAGAGCGATGCCTACTCCAAGGCGAAGGCAGACGCGGCGCTGGCATTTTTGCCGGTGTACGACAATCTGGAGCGGGCTTTGAAGCAGGGCAGCTCCGACGAGGCCTTTGTCAAGGGCGTGGAAATGACCATGACCCAGCTGCTCAGCGTGCTGGAGGGTCTGGGCATCAAGCCCATTGACGCACTGGGAAAGCCCTTTGACCCCAACTTCCACAACGCAGTGATGCACGTGGAGGATGAGTCTCTGGGCGAAAATACGGTGGCGCAGGTATTTCAGACCGGCTTCATCATGGGCGATAAGGTAATCCGCTTCGCCATGGTGCAGGTGGCAAACTGAGCGCCCCGCATCCAAATTTGTTAAAACTTATCTTTTTATAGATTTAGGAGGAAATTGTTATGTCTAAGATTATCGGTATTGACTTGGGTACTACCAATAGCTGTGTGGCAGTAATGGAGGGCGGCGAGCCCACTGTCATCACCAATGCGGAAGGCAACCGCACCACCCCCTCTGTGCTGGCCATCAGCAAGGACGGCGAGCGCATGGTGGGTCAGGTGGCAAAGCGTCAGGCCATCACCAACCCCGACCGGACGGTCATCTCCATCAAGCGTGAGATGGGCTCGGACTACAAGGTGAACATCGACGGCAAGCGCTATACCCCTCAGGAGATCAGCGCCATGATCCTGCAAAAGCTGAAGGCAGACGCCGAGGCTTATCTGGGTGAGAAGGTCACTGAGGCAGTCATCACCGTCCCCGCTTACTTCACCGACGCTCAGCGTCAGGCCACCAAGGACGCAGGCAAGATCGCCGGTCTGGAGGTCAAGCGTATCATCAACGAGCCCACCGCTGCCGCTCTGGCTTACGGTGTGGACAAGGAAGAGGCCCAGAAGATCATGGTCTATGACCTGGGCGGCGGCACCTTCGACGTGTCCATTCTGGACATTGACGACGGCGTGATTGAGGTTTTGGCTACCGCAGGCAACAACCGTCTGGGCGGCGATGACTTTGACCAGTGCGTCATGGACTATCTGGCAGATGAGTTCAAGCGCTCCAACGGCATTGATCTGCACAGCGACAAGATGGCAATGCAGCGCCTGAAGGAGGCCGCCGAGAAGGCCAAGATTGAGCTGTCCGGCGTCACCAGCACCAACATCAACCTGCCCTATATCACCGCTGACGCTACCGGCCCCAAGCATCTGGACGTGACCCTGACCCGTGCCAAGTTCAATGAGCTGACCCATCATCTGGTGGAGGCCACCATGGGTCCTGTCCGTCAGGCCATGAGCGACGCCCATCTGTCCGCCTCTGACCTGAGCAAGGTTCTGCTGGTGGGCGGCTCCACCCGTATCCCTGCTGTGCAGGAGGCTGTGAAGAAGATCACCGGCAAGGAAGGCTTCAAAGGCATCAACCCGGACGAGTGCGTAGCTGTGGGCGCTGCCATTCAGGGTGGCGTGCTGGGCGGCGACGTGAAGGGTCTGCTGCTGCTGGACGTGACTCCCCTGTCCCTGGGTATTGAGACCATGGGCGGCGTGTTCACCAAGCTGATTGAGCGCAACACCACCATCCCTGTGAAGAAGAGCCAGATCTTCTCCACCGCCGCTGACAACCAGACCTCTGTTGAGGTGCATGTGCTGCAGGGCGAGCGTGAGATGGCTGCCGACAACAAGACTCTGGGTATGTTCCATCTGGACGGCATTGCTCCCGCCCGCCGTGGTGTGCCTCAGATTGAGGTCACCTTCGATATCGACGCCAACGGCATCGTGAACGTGTCCGCACAGGACAAGGGCACCGGCAAGAGCCAGAACATCACCATCACCTCCTCCTCCAATATGTCCAAGGAGGACATCGACAAGGCTGTCCGTGAGGCCGAGCAGTTTGCCGCCGAGGATGCCAAGCGCAAGGAGGATGTGGACACCCGCAATCAGGGCGACCAGATGGTCTATCAGACCGAGCAGGCGCTCACCGAGCTGGGCGACAAGGTCTCCGCTGACGAAAAGGCCAGCATCGAGGCCAAGGTCAACGCGCTGAAGGACGCCCTCAAGGGTACCGACACCGCAGCCATCAAGACCGCTACGGAAGATTTGCAGAAAGCCTTCTATGACGTGTCTGCCAAGATTTACCAGCAGGCTAATCCTCAGGGCGGCGCTCAGGGCTTTGACCCCAACGCCTATCAGGGCGGCGCACAGGGTGGCGCTCAGGGCGGCAACGGTCAGGACTATCAGGACGCCGACTACGAGGTCGTGGACGACGACAAGTAATTCCACCCACAAAAAACACCTCAGCCGTGGCGGAGCATCTTTCGCCACGGCTGGTTGAATGAATCGCCATTGAGGAAGTGATCTATATGGCAGAGAAACGCGATTATTACGAGGTGCTGGGGGTGGATAACTCCGCCTCTCAGGACCAGATTAAAAAGGCCTACCGCAAGCTGGCCAAGAAGTACCACCCGGATATGAACCCGGGCAACAAGGAAGCGGAGGCCAAATTCAAAGAGGTCAATGAGGCCTATGAGGTGCTTTCTGACGAGCAGAAGAAAGCGCGGTATGACCAGTTTGGCTTTGCGGGCGTTGACCCTAACTTCGGCGCAGGCGGCGCAGGCGGAGCTTACGGCTTTGACGGGGACATTGATCTGGGTGATATTTTCAACTCCTTCTTCGGCGGAGGCTTCGGGGGCGGTTTCTCCGGTTCTACCCGCCGCAACGGGCCTCAGAAGGGGCAGACCCTTCATACCTCGGTGCGCCTCACCTTTGAGGAGGCCGCCTTTGGATGCGAGAAAGAAATTCCCGTCTCCCGTGTTGAGAACTGCCCTGACTGCCACGGCTCCGGCTGTGCAGAGGGCTCTACGCCCGACACCTGCCCCAACTGCCACGGCACCGGCACAGTGCAGGTGCAGCAGCGCACCCCCTTCGGCGTCATGTCCTCCACCCAGACCTGCGGCCACTGCAACGGCACCGGAAAAATTATCAAAAACCCCTGCAAGACCTGCAAGGGCAAGGGTGCAGTGCGGCGCAACAAACGCATCACCATCAAGTTCCCGCAGGGCATCGACAATGGTCAGGCGGTTTCCCGCTCCGGTCAGGGTCATGCTGGACGCAACGGCGGCCCTGCCGGTGATCTGGTGGTCAGTGTGGAGATCATCCCCCACGCCTTCTTTGTCCGGGAGGGCAGCGATGTGCTGTACAAGCAGAACATTACCTTCCCGCAGGCAGCCCTCGGCGCAGAGGTGGAGATTCCCACCATCGACGGCAAGGTGAAGTACAATATCCCCGCCGGCACCCAGCCCGGCTCTACCTTCCGGCTCAAGGGCAAGGGCATCCCCATTCTCCGGGGCTACGGCAGAGGCGATCAATATGTGACCGTCAACATTCAGGTGCCCACCAACCTGACTGCCAACCAAAAAGCCACCCTCCGGGCGTTTGAAAACGCCATGGGTGACGTGCCCGCCCAGCACAGGGACGGCGGTATCTTTGGAAAAAAGAAAAAATGGTAAAGTTTTCCCGGGACTGGCAATTCAGTCCCGGGATTTTTTCTTTGTTGCACGCCCTTTACGGGATTTCATCCTGTGATTCCTCAGTGGGTTCTTTCTTCCAACTGCCCAAAAACCATGCCGTGACAAGCGAGCCCAAGAAGAGCGCCACCAGATAGGCAATGGGATGGGTCATTACCGGCAAAACGAAGATTCCGCCATGGGGAGCGGGCAGCTCACAGCCAAACAGCATGGAAAGGGCTCCTGCGACGGCGGAACCCGCCATACAGGTGGGGATCACACGCACTACGTCTGTAAATACATAGGGAAGCGCGCCTTCCGTGATAAAGGATAATCCCATAAACAGGGTACCATAGCCCCGTTCCCACTCGCCGTCGGTGAATTTCTTCCGAAACAGCACCATGGACAGGCAGATGCCCAGCGGCGGAACCATTCCCCCTGCCATAACGGACGCCATGATCCCAGTGTGTCCCTGTGCCAAGCCGGATACTCCGTAGTTATAGGCAACCTTATTGATAATGCCGCCCATATCCGTTGCCATCATCATGGAGGACAGCGCCCCTGCTGCCAGTTGGCTGCGGGCGGAAGCAGCGTCCAAAAGGGCGGTAAAGGCTGTCCCAAGGGTTGCGGAAATGGGCTTGATGACCACCCAGCAAATGCCCTGCATCAGCAGCAGGTTGAACACCGGGTAGATAATAATAGGGGCTGCCTTTCGGATGAACTTGGGAAGGCGGTGGGTAAATTTCTGAATTTCATTGGCAATCACTCCGGCTGCGAATCCCGCAATCATTGCGCCAATAAACCCGGAATTGCTGTCAATGGTCATGTAGCCGCCTACAAAGCCAGCCATAAAGGCGTCCTCGCCTGCGATACCGTAGGCCATAAAGCCCGCAAAGACGGGAAGCATAAAGTTAAACGTCACACCGCCTATGCTTTTCAGGGTTGCCGCCAGCGGTGTCAGCGAGCCAAAATTCGCCCGGGCATCCACCGTCAGGGTGGACAGGTCCACCGAGGCAGCGTCAAACAGGAAGGCAAGTCCAATCAGGATACCGCCGCCTGCCACAAAGGGCGCCATCCACCGCACGCCCAGAATGGTACTCATAATCAGCCGTTCTCTCACATAGCTGGCCAATCTGGCGGCAAAGGATTCCTTGATGGCTGGCTGGCTGCTTGTTTTTTCCTGCTGGGGATGGTCTTGGATTTCAAAATGCTCCGCCTGGGCGACCGCCCGCTCTGCGGCTGTTCGCACCACTACAGGCTGGCTTGGTGCGGGGGACATATCATCCCGGAACAGACTGACTCCGTTTTTGCCCCGCTCCTTGGTCTCGTAGAGAGCCAAATCCGCTTTTTCCGACATTTTGGAGAGAACGGTTTCATTCCCCGCAGGCGCTACCCCTGCGCTAATGGTCATTTGAAACCCTTCCTCCATCTTGCTGCCTTCGATTTTTCGGCAAAGCTGCTCCACCTCGCCATAGGCACGCTCCGGAGACAGGGGCAGCACCCCGATAAACTCGTCGCCGCCCCAGCGCCCTGCAAAGCCATTGCACCGCTTCACCATCTCATGAATCTGCTCTGCCAGATAGCGCAGGGCGTGGTCTCCGGCACCGTGTCCGAAGTTGTCGTTAATCTGCTTGAAGTAGTCGATGTCCAGCAGAAACAGGCAGGCTTCCTCATTGTGTTTCTGGCTGAAATAGTTGCTAAACTCTGCGTTAAAATACTTTCGATTGGCCAGTCCAGTCAATTCGTCCGTGGTTGCCAGACGAAGAAGCTGACTGCGATAATTGGAGATTATATTGGCGATCAGCACCGACATCACCAGCAGCAGCACAAAGTCAATGCCCATGAGCAGGGTAAACTGCTGCCGCTGCAACGCCTTTTCTGCCATGCAATGATCCACCAGAATCAAATACAGTCTGCCCTCGTACAGCGCTTTCACGCCGCAGCAGTCCTGACGCAGCAGCAACAGCCCGGAATCGCCAATCCACTGGGTGTAGACCTCTCCCTCTGCCGCCTGTTCCAGCATGTTCAGCAGCTCCGGGCGCATACTCCCCTCAGAGAACAGCCGTTCGTCTCCGCTCTGGTCGTCCAGACAGATTTTACCCTCCGGGGAGACGACCCACGCTGACAAATCCTTATCCGGATTCTTTTGAAGGGAAAACAGCCGCTGCACAATGTTCTCCTGCAATTTGCCGTCCAGAATCTCCTCCGCTGTGGCATACCGGGAGAAGTCCTTTTCCAGCAGCGACGCCGCAAGGTCCACCTCGTTTTCAATGGAGGTGCGCAGGGTATCCTTGTTCAGGGTGGAGAAAAACAGTGCGCTGCCGAAAAAAGTTGCAATGATAATGATGAAAATCGCTGCTATCTGAAAGTTGAGCCTGCGGCTGTGCATATACCCACCTCCATTCTATTTTCCTATTATATCATAGACAAAAGGTGTTTTCCATACTTTTCCTGCGGGAATATAAAAAACTGCGGTTCCAGAGATTTTCTCTGGTTCCGCAGTTTTTCATGACTCAAATTGCCTGCATCTGATCGATTAAGGTTCTGCTTCCTCTTCTTCAATGATATCGAAGCCTTCGTGCACAACATGCCCTTCCTGAGCTTCCTCTGTCTGATTTGACTCCGTTTCCGGCGCTGACTCAGCCTCTGCGTCAGCCGTTGCGCCCTGAGCTGCCTGTTCTGCGATTTCTTCCGCCTGCTTTTGAGCTGCCTCGGCATCCGCCTGCACGCCTGTCTCCTGACTGGCCTGTTCCACGGAAGAATCTTGCTGCGCCTGCTCAGGCTCCTTCTTCCCCTTACATCCGGCCGTCATTACCATAGCGGCCACCAGGAGCAAAACAAGTAGTTTCTTCATGCGTTCACCTCTTCAAACAGCCGGCGGGCGGCGTTGCCGCCGCCCGCCGGGGGTCAATGGTTGCGTATAGAGTTAAGGTTCTTATCCATCTACTTCGTCATCAGCTTCACTAAACGAAGAATCAGTAATAACGTCGTTGTTGAGCAGAATGATTTTCACGTCTGCTTCTTCAAATTGCTTCATTGATTGTTCACCTCTTCTTCAATGATTCATTCTCAGGGTTGAGTTGTAGTGGGTGCAACTACCGCAACGTCTGACTTAACAACATAGGATTCTTCGCCCAGCTTAAACTCAATCACAGCAAAGCCACCGTAGGATTTATCAGTCAGCGAAGTTTTAATATTCAGCGTGTACCGTCCGTTGGTGGATTGAATCTTGTCTTTGAAGTCCTTTGTCTTCGGGTTCACCACATTTCCGCCTGCATCGGTAAAGCCGCGATACATGACAGCAGATGTTACCTGTGCGCCATCAGGCAGGCGGTAAGTGGCAATCAGTGAAACCTTTTCGGTAAGATTCTCACCTGTCATTACCACAGAACCCACCAGAGTTTCGTCCGCCGCTGCTGTTGCTGTGACAGTCATTTTTTCGCTTCCATCCGTCGTCTTGGCGGGCACCCAGATTTCGGTGGCATTCTTAGCAAAATCCTTCCCGTCAATCTTCCAGTCGCAGCTCTGAGCAGCGGAGAGATGAGCGATTGAGCCGTAGTTATATGTACCGGTTCCCTGTACCGTTACGCTTCCAGCGCCAAGCTCCACTTTGACCTTAGCCACATAGCTCTCCACCTTGGTGGAATCGAGATTACCATAGGTAGCCTTCCAGGTTCTGGTTTTATCATCGCCATTAACAACAGGTGTGGCTACGGTTGCTGCATACATCTGGCTTCTCTCGCCGCATTCTGCGCAGGTGAAGCAAACACTTGCAGTCCAATTGCCGTTTGCCACTTTCTCCCAGCTCCAGAAGGCGTGACCCGCATCCTTTACGTAATTGTGAGTGTGCGCCGTCTTCGCACCGATGGTATAGGTGGTGGGAGTCGCATCGCTGGCTTTGGCCTCCTTGCCGGTGGCAATGTAGGTTGCGTCAGGTGCTTTGTTGAATGTACCGCCGGAAATGAAGTTCAGAACGGGGATATTGTTCTTCCGATTGTAGCATGCAACAGGCGCATTCTTTTCGCTCTCGAAGGTGCCGCCGGTAACACGCACTTTCTCAATGCCGTTGGGATAGCCGCAGGAGTCGATGACCAGTGCGTCGCCGGTAGCGTTGTATCCGTTGCCGGTGTATTCATAGGCTTTGATTGCTCCGGTGCCCTTAATCGTGCCGCCGGTAATGGTAAGGTTCATGGACTTGAAATAGATACCGGTGTAGCCGCTGATATCACCACCAGAGACAATCAGCGTGCCGGAGGGGCAGTAAATTGCAGCTTCGGAAGCTTTGACAGTACCGCCTCTGATTTTAATCAGACCGTTGTTCTCAGCATTACCATTGGAGGAGATGGCAGTAGATCCAGTGCCTTCCATCGCCTGAACTGTTCCGCTATTCACATACACTTTGGATTCGTTAAAGATAGCAATACCATAAGCTGTCTTTGCATCAACTGTACCGCCGTCAATTGTGACAGTTGCTCCCTTAACTGCGGTAATCGTGTTGTTAATTTTTTGTGTCGGGGTACCGGTAATAGTACCGCCCTTAAACACCAGACCGGCGCCTTCGTCGTTCAAATAGACGCCCCAGTCCTTCACTTCAATGACACCTTTCTGCCCATCGCTGCTGTCTGTAATGGTAATTACATTTCCGTATACATCAACGCCGCCCTTCAGGGTCTTCCCGTTCAGGTCAAGGGTCATTTTAGCATGAATGTCCAGAGAGCCGTCAATCTCTGTATTCTTCAGCAGCGTAATCGTCTTCCCCGGCTTATTGTTTGCATAAGCAACCGCTGCTTCCAGCGAGTCAAAATTCATCTCGCTGATCCTTGCAGCTGCCTCGCCCACTGCATAGGGATAGACCGCTTTGTTGTCGCCGCTGTTGGTCATAATGACTTTGCCAGCTGCAATCGTTACACCGTTCGCATTGGCGACAGGCGGCTTGCTGAAGTAGCCGCCGGTGATGTTCAGGGTTCCAGTGATGGTCGGGGTTCCACTTTCTTCTTCTTCATTTCCGAAGACCTTGCCCTCGAAGCAGCCATTGTTAATGGAAGCACTTCCTGTAGAGGCAAAGACAGACGTATTGCCATTGGAAACGATGGTGCCGCCGTTAAACACCGCATTGCCGCCGGAAGCACTTTTTATTTTTACAGTCACAGCGTTTGCAGCTGTTGACTCAATGCGACCGTCTGTAACAGTCAGTGTGCCGCCTGCTACATACACCGCATGGGACGCTGTGCTCTTCACAGTTCCGCCGTTCACATTCACCTCCGAAGCACCCGGAGTATTGCCGCTCATCTTGATAGTGATGCCGTTGGACTCAATGGTGCCTCCGGTCACGTTCAGCTTGCCCGTTTTGCTGATGGTCACTGCACTGCCGGTGTCATTGCCGTTGTAGTTGCATTTGAAGCTGCCGCCTTTTACGTCGACCACAGGAGTACCTTCTCCACCGTGCACGTACACCACCATAGCGCCTTCATTTGTGCTGTTTACGGTAAATTTGCCCCCATCGATTTCCAGCGTACCGGCCTGCGCTACGTCGACCTGCGCTACGTGGAAAAGCCTTCTGGCGGTGTTACCGTATTCTCCTACGATTTCGCCAGTCTGTTCAGCACTGGTGTCTTTGACGATCAGCTTACCTCTGTTAAAAACAAACAAATCTGCAGTTGAATCTGCAGTTGCAGTAATCGTATTGCCGTTCAAATCCAGCGTAACTACTGCATTGCTTCTGGTTACAGGAGTAATCTTGGAGTTTATCTCTACGTCGGCCAGCAGCTTAACCGTCTTCGTGCCTGTTGCTGCCGCCTTAAATGCCGCCTCCAGCGTGGTGTACGGGGTGCCGTCGACATCGGCTACGGTGGCGGGGCTCACCGTCACGGCGCAGGAAGCAGTCTTATCGTCATTTGTCCCGGCCGTACCATTGGTGGCTGTTGCCGTGATTGTTGCACTGCCGGCGCTTACACCGGTCACAACGCCGTCCACAACTGTGGCTACGCTTTCATTGTCGCTTGACCAGATGATGGTATTGTTTGGGGCATCTGCGGGTACTAATGAAGCCGTCAGCGTCTCCTTTTCGCCCACGCCCAGCGTTGCCGTGGGCGGGTCAAGTGTCAAAGCAGTAATGTCCTTCGACAGTTCAAATTTGAAGATCGCCAAACCATCGGTGCCATCATATTTTTTATAAACCAGCTTTCCATCTTGCATATATACCGCAAAACAGGCTGGTCCTGATATACCATACCGAGGCTCAGTATGATCATACATGGTATAGAGATACCCTTGATCGCTCACTCTGAACATAGCGGAAGCGCCCACATTGCTATAAGTTTGTTGATCGCCACTATTAACGACAACAAAGCCACTGGCGGTATCATCTCTAAGCCATCCGCTTGCATCCAGACAGACATTTTTGTCTTCCAGCGTGCCAAGCAGGTAATAAGAACATTCAGTACTGGAATCTCTATCGTGTCCCAGAGCATTATATAGCTGCCAACTTGTGGTGCCGGAGCCGTCATAGGTTAGTTGATTGTTACTATCGTAGCCGAGTTTCGTTGTCCCTCCGATTGTCACAGTATAAGTTCCCTCTTGCAGAGTGACATCTTTCCAGGTCACCGTCACTCTGCAGGTGGCTGTTTGGCTGCTGTTGGTACTACTGGTAGCAGTGATTGTAGCATATCCCGGCGCAACAGCGGTGACTTCGCCGTTGTCGTCAACCGTGGCAATGTCTGTGTTACTGGAAGACCATGTGACGGTTTGGTCCGCGGCCCCGGGCTCAACCGTGGCCGTCAGGGTCTCCTTGCCGCCCACGGTCAGGGCGGCCTCAGTCTTGTTGAGGTTCACGCCGGTGACGGGGGGAAGCATAAATGTATTTGACGTAGAATCAAACGACACTTTGCTTAGGTCGAGCTGTAACGCGGGGCGAACGCCAAGCGAATAACTGCCTACTTCGCCATAATGCCACACTTCGCCCCAACCGTACACAAACGACACGCAGTTATCACCCTGGCCGGGCGTGCTCAGCCACCACCTATTTGAGTAGGCTCCAGCGGGTTGTTCGCATTTTAACACATTCGAATTTGCGTTCGCTATTGTATTCGCCTGTTCAAGTGTCAGAAGGAACATTCCTCCACTGACCATTGTTTTTGCATTTGTTGAGATATTACCCGAATACCAGTTGTTCACATAAGTTTCCACCGTAGAACCACCGTATGTAGTGTTTGAGCCAAACGCTGACGCGCCCACACATTCCTTTGAAAGCAGGGTGACTGTCCCGGCATTCGCTGCTGTGGAGTTATCCTCGATCAGATACCAGCCCTTGCCGTCAAAGGTTACGACTGTTGTGGTGTTCAGCAGACTGGCATAAGGATCACCGTCCCAAGCCAGCGCCGTCAGCCCCATCCCCGGCATCAGGGAGAAGACCATAGCCAGCGCCAGCAGCCATGATAACAGCCGCTTTGTTTTGTGTTTCATTTTTACCTCCTTTTGTGTTGTTTGTACTGCCGCCCTGTGGGGCAGCAGGGGGTGTGTATGCCTTACGCACAGGTTTTTCTTCCGACCACCTCCGTGGGAACACCGTGCAGGCGATTCGGCTGCCGGTTTTCAGCAGCTACGCGCCGGCTGCCAAAGGTTGGCGCGCCCATTCGTCTGCTGTTGCGGATGCTGTCTGCTCCGCTGGGGCTGCAGGTTCCCGGCGGGCACGGGTATCCCTACCCACGGTCATTCTAGCACGTTTCCCCGGAAAAGGCAACGGGGCGGCGGTTTTTTTCATGGGGTTTTTGGGGGGCTATTCCTCCAAAGCGTCAATCTGGCGGAGGGCGTCCAGCGTTTTCCGGATGGACGCGCGGAACTGCTCCTCTGTGCCGTTGTACTCCCCCTGCAGGGCGGCAAGCAGTCCCGCCTCGTCGGTGTCCTGCTGCAGCGTCCTGACCAGAAAGGCGGCGGTGTGATTGAGCTGCACCACGCCGCGGAATTTTCTGGCGGCGTCGCGGACTGGTACCAGTATGGCTTCGGTGCCCACCTGTTGGAGGATGTAGTTTTGTTTTAGTTTCATGATGGTTCCTTTCTTTTGGGGGGTGATTTGGGTGGATTTGCTGCGGGGGCTCCCTCAGTCACGGCTTTGCGGGGGGGCTCCCTCAGTCAGCTGCGCTGACAGCTCCCTCAGGGAGGGAGCCTCTGGCGAAACCTGTTTGTCTTCCGTCCTTGCCAATGGCCCCCTCTGGGAGGGAGGGCTCCCTCCGCCCCTTCGGGGCACCTCCCTCTGAGAGGGAGGCTCTGGCGAAACTTGTAATCTTCCGTCTTTGCCAATGGCCCCCTCTGGGAGGGGGCTGTCACGAAGTGACTGGGGGAGCCCACGCAGGGAGCCGTCAGGGGATACGTTTTCTTACCTCATTGTCAATCGCCTGACAGACATCATAGAACCTCCGGTCTATCTCTCGGTTCGTAAACCGAATGACCTTTAGTCCATAGCCTTCCAATATGGCAGTTCTTTCCTCGTCAGATGCAGTGCCTTCGTCTGTGTAATGCTGTGCTCCATCTATTTCTACGACCAATTTAGCCTGATGGCAATAAAAATCTACAATAAACCTGTCAATCGTCTTCTGGCGCTGAAATCGTGCCGAATACCGGTTGAGAAATCCATACCACAGTTTTCGTTCCTGTGGTGTCATTTCCTTGCGCAGCTCCTTGGCTCTGGAGATCAGATTTTTGTGATAAGGTAGTGACATGGTGTTTACTCCCTCTGACGGCTGCCTCAGTCACGGCTTTGCGGGGGGGCTCCCTCCGCCCCTTCGGGGCACCTCCCTCTGAGAGGGAGGCTTTGGCAAAACCTGTAATCTTCCTGTCATTGCCAATGGCCCCCTCTTAGAGGGGGCTGTCAGCGAAGCTGACTGGGGGAGCCCCAGCTGACTGGGGGAGCCCCAGCCGACTGGGGGAGCCGTTTTCATCCCGGCCATTCTACCACACTTCCCCCAGCGCCGCAACCCGTCCCCCCTCCCCTTGACGTTTTTACAGGAAACCGATATACTATGGGGGAACATTACGCTGAATGGAGCATTTTTATGACCTCTTTCCTTCTTTCTCTGGCAGGTATTTCCATCCGTGTCAACGCCCTTTATGCCAGCACAGAGCAGTTCTGCCGCTCCTATCTCACCTCGGAGCCTCCCCTGTTTTCCGTGACCGTCCGTCAGCAGGACATTGACTTAGAACGGGACAGATCGGCGCAGGAGGACGCATTGGAGGGCATTCCGGTGCGGCAGTTCCGGGACCCCTATCTGGAGACGCTGGCGGTGTATCGCAAGATTGCGGACAGGCTGCTGGACTATGATGTGCTGCTGTTCCACGGCTCGGTGGTTGCGGTGGAAAACCGGGCGTTTCTGTTCACCGCCCGTTCCGGCGTGGGCAAGACCACCCACACACGGCTCTGGTTGAAGAACATCCCCGGCGCCTATGTGGTCAACGGAGACAAGCCGCTGCTCAAGGTGACCGGGCAGGGGGTGATTGCCTGCGGCTCTCCCTGGCAGGGGAAGGAGAACTACGGCACCAATGCACAGGTGCCTTTGCAGGCGGTTGTGCTGCTGGAACGCAGCCCCACGAATCAGATTGTGCCATTGGAGTTTGCTCAGGCGCTGCCCGGTCTGCTGCAACAGAGCTATCGCCCCCAGCAGACGGAGGGGATGCTGAAGTCCATGGAGCTGGCGGGAAAGCTGGGGCAGCAGGTGGCGCTGTACCGTCTGGGATGCAACATGGAGGACGAGGCGGCCAGCGTTGCCTGGAACGCCCTTGGCGCAGAGGAGGGGATTTGCTGATGGCAGAGACTTCCACCTTTGAGGAACAGCTGGACAAAAACGGGTATTTGGTATACACCAACAAAGGGGTTAGCATGATGCCTCTGCTCCGGCAGGGCAGAGACGTGATGGTCATCCGGAAGCGTGGGGCGGAGCGGCTGAAGAAATACGACGCTGTGCTCTTCAAGCGGGATAACGGCGCTTATGTTCTGCACCGGATTCTCAAGGTTCGGGAGCATGACTATCTCATTGTAGGCGACAACTGCCGTCAGAAGGAATATGTGGACGACGGGCATATTCTGGGCATTCTCACCGAAATTCAGCGGGACGGCAAGACCATTCGTGTCACCGACCCGGGGTATCTTGCCTATGTCCACCTGTGGTGCGATGCCTTTCCCCTGCGGGCCGCGCTGATTCGCTGCCGGGAGGGATATTTCCATGCCCGGCACCTGGCAGGCATGGCTCTGCGGAAGCTGGGGCGCAAAAAAGGCAGCGGAAACACAGAGGGATGAAATGCTGTTTCAGTAACCGCAAAGGTGAAATAAAACCAAACGCACCCTCTGAGCCTGTGCTCAGAGGGTTTATGCGTGGCTGTAAAGGGCATATCCTGTGTCTATTTCGTCTCCGAATACGGGAAAAAGTCGAACTATCCAATTTCCTGCGTTTCTGGAACGCCTGTATATAATATGATGACATAGTCAGGATGTATCTCTTCGATATATTCCTTCAGATTCACCTTGTCTACTGCACTGTCCTGATTATCCCGCATATCACACGTATGCAGCTCACCTGTCTGGAGTGCCAGAAAAGGCGCAACAACGCAGGCGAAAGAGTCCCGAACCATGAGTATCTTCTTGCCGTCTGGATTAAGTTCATTTTTTATGATATTCAATCGGTAATTTCCGCCGCTGTAAGTAGCATATGGATTGGATTTATAGTAATCTTTCTCCAGTCTCTCCATGTAAAGCAGTGTTTCCTCAAATGCTCCCTCCCGTTTTTCTCCCTTGAGCGGCTGCTCCGCTGTGAAGCCGGTCTCAAACTTCGGCGTAATCAAGTCAAAATCGTCTGCACCCCGCCATGTGAAATATGTCCCGGCTTTCTTTCCATGGGAACCCAAGAACCAATCCGGATAATGAGTAATTTGATAGTTTTCCAAATTTGTATATGTTCTGTCGTACTGAAATCCGTACTGCTCTTCCAGCCGGGCGCATATCGCTTCCGTCGCTGAGAATCCGGTTTTTGCTCTCCAATGGTGATCGGTGTAATAAAACGCCTCTGTGACCGGAATCCCGCTCTCTTTTATCATGCTTGTTAAATCGAGGGTTGGAACCTGTGACGCACGCAGCTCATCAACAAACCGAATGTGATTGTCTCTACTCCAGTTCACAACATTTTCAGGGAGCGTTTCAAGCTCCTCTTTCCTCGGTGCGGCACAATACAAAAAATGTGCTCCGTTATCTTCTGCAACGGTTTCAAGTTCTTTTATCTTTGCAACGATTTCCTGTATGTTTGTGTCACTTTTACAGCCAACTTGCACGCATATCACATCATCGTCACATTTCACAGCGGCCACGGAGCCATCCTTTATTACGACCCTTGTTCCAAGCAGGTTATTGCGAAGGGAATCCACATCGATCAAGCGGTCGTGATAGTTCAATTTCTCATTGGATGAGCTTTCTATCCTTTCCATCGCATCCATCACTCCTGAGTAATTCAAGTGCTTCAACGCTGCAAGCAAATCCAAGGTGCCCCATCTGAAATGAGTAAAACTATTTCCCCATATCCCACAGCAAATGAAGACTGCTGCAAATACAACCAGGGTCACATTTTGATTCAGTTTTCTCATACTTGTCCTCCTCAGAAGTTAAAGTAGATAAACGGATTGTATGAGTTATTCACCAGAGACGCAATAGACAGAACAAATAGCCCGCACAGGCCCAGCACTTTGATCCATCCAATCAAGCGGTTTTCTTTTCTACGGTCAAAAAAGCGTTTCACAACCGGAGTGCTTAGGAAAGAACCAATCAGCAGCAGAATGACATTCTGTTCAAACCAGCCGCGAAACAGGCCGTCTGAAAAAGCATTGCCATTCAGTCCAAAGATAGATCTGAGATAGATAAGCGCATCTGAAAGATAATTTGCTCTGAAGAATATCCACCCAATCACAACAAAAAATGCCGTATAAAACCACTTTATGGCAGGAATGCCTTTCCGATTTGGCAAATCTGTTATTTTCTCTATGGACAGAAGGAAGAAATACATCAATCCCCAGACGAGGAAGGTCACGTTTGCGCCATGCCATATGCCCGTCAAAGCCCAGACGGCAAACAGATTCCATATATTTCGTGTTTTACTGCAATGGCTTCCGCCCAGAGGGATATACACATAGTCCCGAAACCATGTGCCAAGGGAGATATGCCAGCGGCGCCAGAATTCCGTGATGGAGGTAGCTATGTACGGATAATCGAAGTTTTCCAGAAAGTGAAACCCGAACATCCTGCCCAGACCGATCGCCATGTCGCTGTACCCGCTGAAGTCATAAAAAATCTGGAAGGTGTAAGCGACGGCGCCCAGCCACGCAAAGAGAACGGAAATTTTCGTTCCTCACGCCAACGTGTCGAACGCCTGATCCGCCAATATTGCAAAGCTGTTGGCAAGCAGGACTTTTTTTGCCAATCCTACTACAAATCTGGCAAAGCCATCACAAAAATCCTCCAGTGTTTCCTTTCTGTTGTTGATCTCATCCGCAACCGTTTCATATCTCACAATCGGGCCTGCAATTAACTGTGGAAAGAAAGAGATATATAATCCCACATTTAACAGGTTCGTCTGTACTTTCCCTTTGTTTCGATAAACATCTATCACATACGACATCGCCTGAAAGGTGAAAAAGCTGATGCCAATCGGCAACGTGATTGTGGGAATATGCAGATCAATACCGGTGATGCGTTGAAATAATGCGCCAGAATAGGTCAGGTACTTAAACACAAATAAAAGAGCAATGTTACAGAAAACATCCATGCCCACCGTCACTCTGGCCAGTTTCTTCCGGTTGCGGAATTGATGGACCATCAGACCAAACATCCAGTTGACCAAAATGGAGGTCATCATCACAAACACAAATTTCGGCTCGCCCCATGCGTAGAAAGCCAGACTCGCCCCCAGCAAAAACAGGTTTTGAAGCGGCCGCTTGTTCCGCAGCAGGGTGTAGTAGATCAAAACTACAAACGGCAGAAAATAATAGATAAATACTGTACTTGAAAATAGCATTTGATATGTCCCTCTCCATCAGCCAGAATGATAACGCCCAAATCATAACACACACGTCGCATTGATGCAAGTAAGCAATGAATGGGAGACTATAGAAAAAACCGCCTGAAATGTTCCCATTTCAGACGGTTTTATGGACCTGATCGGATTCGAACCGACGACCCCCACAATGCGAATGTGATGCGCTCCCAGCTGCGCTACAGGCCCAAAGACGCTGTGCGTATCTGCACAACACAAGTATTATAGCAGGTTTTTTCAAATTGTAAAGAGCTTTTTTCTTCCTGTCAGCATTTTATCACATCGGCAAACTGCCCGTCCGTCAGTTCCAGCAGCGCCATAGGGCTTACTATCACCTGCACGCCAATTTTCCCCGCTGAGACCGCAATGGTGTCATAGAGCTGGGCATCCTCCTGAAAGGTGGTGAAAAAGGGCTTCTTCATCCCGATGGGGCTGCACCCGCCCCGGACATACCCAGTGAGCGGGAGCAGCTCCTTCACATGGAGCATAGCGACGCTCTTTTCCCCCACCGCTTTCGCCGCCTTTTTCAAATCCAATTCGGCGGACACAGGAATGTCAAAGACGTAGAACTGGCCGCTGGCACCTCTTGCCACCAGCGTTTTATACACCTGCTCCGGATCCTGTCCCAGCAGCCGGGCTACCTCTACGCCATCTACCGCTTCGTCCCCGTGGGGATAGGTACGCATTTCGTAGGAAACGCCCTTTTGCTCCAAAATGCGCATGACGTTGGTTTTGTCCTCTTTTTTCTTCACGGCGGTTCACTCCCAAAATCGGAATCACCGGACGGCTTGTGCCGTCCGGTGGTGGTTGATTACTGAATCTTGGTGTACAGGATGGGGCAGTCGCCCAGCACCAGCCCGTCTTTGATGTTGATGGGCTTCCAGCAGGGGGTCTCGTCCAGCTCCAGCATGGTGCGGATTTTGGCGGTACCCTCGGTCAGCACCGGAGCCAACAGGTTGGACATATTGGCGATCAGATACATACAGGTGGCAGTGGTGTTGTTAAAGTCGGTCTGATCCTCCTGCTTCACCTGAGTCCAGGGCGCCTGCGTGTCGTAGAACTTGTTGGCGTCCTGAATATAGCCGATCATCTGCTCCACCGCAGCGCGCAGCTCGCCTGCCTCGATTTTGGCGCCGATCTCGGCATACGCCCGCTGGGTCTGCTCCACCATCTCCGGAGCCACTACACCGGAAGGCACCACGCCCTTGAACTTCTTTTTCAGGAAGGACACATTCCGGTTGACAAAGTTGCCGAAAGCGCCGCAGAGGAACTTGTTGTGGGCGGCGATCAGCTCTTCCTCGCTGTAAGAGATGTCCCGGCGCTCAGGGTTGTTCATGGTGAAGAAGAACCGGACGGAGTCAGCCTCGAACTGCTCTGCCAGTTGCAGGATGGGAACCAGATTGCCCTTGCTCTTGCTCATCTTGTCCTCGCCCAGCTTCACATACTCGCTGGACACGATCATCTTGGGCAGCTGCCAGCCGTTTTCCAGAGACATGATGATGGCGGGATAGATGACGGTGTGGAAGGGGATATTGTCCTTGCCGTGGACGTAGTAGGAGATCAGGTCATCCCCGTCCTGCATGAACTGGTCAAAGCTCTCGCCCCGCTCCTCGCAGACCCGCATGGCGGTGGTGAGGTAGCCCATAACCGCCTCAATCCACACATAGACCCGCTTGTCCTCATAGCCCTCAAAGGGCACCTCAATGCCCCACTCCAGAGAACGGGTGGCATCCCGGTCAGGCAGACCCTGCTCCAGATACTTCTTTGTCTCGTTGATGGCGTTGGTGCGCCACTGCTTGTGGTTGTCCTGATAGTACTTTTCCAGCTTGTTCTGGAACTTGGACAGGGCAAACACCATCTCGTGATTGGGACGAAGCACGGTGGCGTTGCCGCAGGTGATGCAGTGCTTGTCCTTCAGCTCGGAAGGATCAAAAGAGGACAGGCAGGCATCGCACTGGTCGCCCTTGGCGGGAGCGCCGCAGACAGGGCAAAGTCCGGTGATCTCCCGGTCCGCCAAGAACTTGCCGCAGGTCTCGCAGTAGTCCTGCTGCTTTTCCTTGTCGTAGAGATAGCCGTTCTCCTTCATGCGCACCAGCATATCCTGCACCCGCTTTTTGTGCTCGTCGGTGTAGGTGGCGGTATACATATCATAGGAGAAGTTCAGCGAACCAAAGGAGCGCACAAATTCCTCGTGGTATTTGTGGGCGATTTCAGAGGGGTCTACCCCTTCCTTCTTGGCCCGCTGGGTGATGGGGGTGCCGTGGGAGTCGGTGCCGGAGACATAGACCACCTCATCCCCGTTCTGACGGAAGTACCGTGCCAGCACATCGCCGGGCAGCAGCGCCGCCAGATGTCCCACATGGAGGGAGTAGTTGGCATAGGGCCATGCGCCGCCAATGAGAATCTTTCTGTTCATCTATTTTCATCCTTTCCGGTGAGAATCGCGATACGCTTTCCATTATAGCCCAGTTTTCCCCGCTTCGCAAGACCGAGCCGGGAAATGCTTGACCATTTTTCCCCTTCCGGGTAAACTATTACCGCAAAGGAGATGATTCCATGAACTTCGACGCCCTGCGCCGCCGTCTATCCCGCCCTCCTCAGCCAGTAACCACAAACCCCTCCGCCGCTGTGCTGATTCTGTTTGCAGGGGATCGTCTGGTGTTTGAAGTGCGTGCTTCGGGGCTTCGCACCCAGCCGGGAGAGATCTGTCTCCCCGGCGGCCGGATGGAGCCGGGGGAAAGTCCCGTCCAGTGCGCCCTTCGGGAGACGCAGGAGGAGTTGGGAATCGACTCCGCCCGAATCTCTCTGCTGGGGGAGACGGATTATCTCTTTCACCGGACAGGACAGATCATCTATCCCGTGGCGGGGCAGATTTCCCCGGATGTATTGAACCATCTGACCTTGAACCCCTCCGAGGTGGCGCAGGTGTTCACCGTACCGCTGCGCTGGTTGGATGACCATCCTCCTATGTCCTACCGCTACCGTCTCCAGGCGATCCCGGAGGCATCCATGCCGGAGCAGATGCAACAGTGGGTACAGGGCTACGAGAACTACCGTGAGGGTGTCTGGTGGGACTATGAGGGGCATTTGATTTGGGGACTTACTGCCCGGCTGGTACAGCTTGCCCTCTCCCTCACTTCTGAACAATTATGACAAAGCATTGACCCTTTCCCGTCCAATCGAGTAGAATACGGTAGAACTGTATGAAACGAGGGAATCATCTATGAAACATCTCAGCACACGGCGCCTGCTGCGGCTGCTGGGGCGGGCATGCATTATCTCCTTTGGCTCGCTGCTGTTTGCTCTTGGCGTGGCGTTGTTTCTGGACCCGCTGTCC
This sequence comes from Clostridiales bacterium NK3B98, assembly GCA_000421005.1. GTDB lineage: Bacteria > Bacillota > Clostridia > Oscillospirales > Oscillospiraceae > Onthomonas. Next base: position 1,481 of record ATWA01000016.1, on the reverse strand, counting down.
ATCGCCCCCGGCGGCTTATCCGGCGTGTCCATTATTCTCCACACCCTGCTGCCGCTGGAGACTGGCGTGATCTATCTGCTGTTGAACATCCCCATGCTGCTGCTGGGCTGGAACCATTTTGGCCGGGACTTTCTGGCAGGCACCGTCTTTGCCACCCTGCTCATCTCTCTGCTCACCGATGCCATTGCCTCCGCCGTGGCGGGTCTGCCTCTGATTACCCAGCAGGAGCTGCTGGCCTCCATGGTAGGCTCTGCCGCCACCTCTCTGGGGGCCGGTATTATCTTCCGCTGCGGCTGCACCACCGGAGGTATGGATATTCTGGTGAAGGTGCTGCGCAGCAAATTCCCCCATATCAAGTCCGGGGTGTTCACCACTGCCACCGATGCCGCCGTGGTGCTGCTCTCCGCTCTGGTGTTCCGCAATATGGAAAAGGCACTGATTGCCGCCATTGGCATTATCATCTACGGCTTTGTGCTCAATCAGGTGCTCTACCGCACGGACGAGGCCACTATGCTGTTCATCGTCAGCCGGGAAAACCGGCGCATTGCCCAGCGGCTGCTCAGCGAGGTGAACATCGGTGCCACCTTTCTCCCCGCCACCGGGGCATACTCCGGGCGCAGTCAGGAGATTTTGCTCTGCGTGGCCCACAAGCGGCTTTATGCCAAGGTGCGCCAGATCATCCGGGAGGAAGACCCCGCTGCCTTCACCATGATTACCAACGCAAACGAGGTCTACGGCGAGGGTTTCAAGGACCAATATTCCATCGAAATGTGAGAAATCCCGCAGGGCTGAAATCACCAGTCCTGCGGGATTTGCTTATACCTCTCTGGTTCTGCTGCGCAGTCCAAAGCTGACGGCAATGGCAGTGTCTACCATCTGCATCTGATCCTCGTCCAGATGCCCCATCCGCTCCCGGAGCCGGCGTTTGTCCAGCGTGCGAATCTGCTCCAAAAGCACCACCGAATCCCGGGTCAGGCCACAGTGAGGGTCGATCAACTCGATGTGGGTAGGCAGCTTCGCCTTGTTCATCTGGGAGGTAATGGCGGCGGCAATCACAGTAGGGCTGTGCCGGTTGCCCATATCGTTTTGAATAATCAGCACCGGGCGCACGCCACCCTGCTCGCTTCCCACCACCGGGCTCAGGTCTGCGTAGTAGATGTCTCCTCTTTTGATTACGTTGTTGTCCACAAAAATTCACACTCCGCCGATAAAATGTACCTTGCACCAGCGCTGGCAGGTACTATCATTTTCCCCAGCGGGGGCGGGATTATACCCGCAATATTCTATGCGGCATTTTTCGACGAAGTGTGTGTATAAGACAGTTTTAGGGAAGCGCTGAATAAATCTCTCGGATGGATGAGCGAGGATGTTTTTTGTCAGCCGGGGATAAAAGGCCGCAGGAATACCGACGTATTTCAAGGGATTTTAGACCCGGATGGCGGAAAACAGACCGCTCAGACGCCGTAGCTTGATTTGTTCAG
>ATWA01000015.1 GCA_000421005.1 Clostridiales bacterium NK3B98 | reverse complement strand
CAAATTTTGATGGGTGTATCATAGCACAGGAATTGCCCTTTGTCAAAAGGGCAAGAAGCGGCATAATCTTTGTTGCATTACAGACTTTGCTCTGGTAGAATGACAAAGGTGCTATCCAAACAGCAGGCGGTTATCCCTCTATTTTCGGGGGGTGATCCTTCTTTTTCACCCCCTTACGAGAGGGGGTGCGGCGATATGGTAACATACGCTGAACTGTTTCAGGAAACACTGAATAAATCTCTCGGATGGATGAGCGAGGATGTTTTTTGTCAGCCGGGGATAAAAGACCGCAGGAATACCGACGTATTTCAAGGGATTTTAGACCCGGATGGCAGAAAACAGACCGCTCAGACGCCGTAGCTTGATTTGTTCAGTGGTTCCTTCAGTATACGTTGGTTCTCATTACCCTCGTCGGTATGATCCTCGCGTACTTTAACGATAAAAAGAAGTAACCGCCCGGCTAGCCACTTGGCGGTTACTTCTTTCGTAACAGGCGAGGGCTAACCGTTTGCGGGATAGCACCCTTGTTCTTATATTGTAATATGTTCTCCTCGGTCTGTCAATGACCTGTTTATTCCAGATTCAGCTTCCGGGTGATGACCCACTGGTTCACCGCCCAATAGACCGCACACCAGACCAGAGAGGTGCCGATCATCAGCAGGAGGGAGGGGGTTCCGGTGAACCGCTCATAGTAGGGGGCGAACACATAGTCCACCGCATAGTACATCAGGCTCCCGCCCAGAATGTTTGCCAGAAAGCCCTGCAGGGTGGTCATGCCGAACCAGATGGCGATGGCAGACGCCACCCGCCGCCGGGTGGACATCTGCCCCAGCGAAATGGCGGCGTAGACCTGCAATATGGTGGCGGCCAATTCGGCCAGTCCCAGAACGCAAACCAGCAGATAGGTGCCCCACAGGTGTTGCTCTGTCATGTCCGCAAGGAACTCCCCCACGGCAGCAAAGAATTCCTTCAGTGTCACCTGATTGCTAATGACTACGGTGAGCAGCAGCGAGCAGCCCATGACCACCATAGTGGCCACCGTCCACACCACAGCGGGAATCAGCTTGGAGGCCAGAATCTGCCAGGGCTGGACAGGCAGGGTGTGGATGAGATAGCCCTCGTCCCGGTAGAGCCCCTGATAGAACCGCCGGAGATTCACCACCGTGGTGATAATCACCGCCGCCCCCAGAAACAGCCCGGTGACCATCATCAGCACCGTGCCCACCATATCCCGATGATACGACACATAGTCCTCCCCCACCTCGGCGGAGGCCAGCATATACAGCCCCAGACTGAGGCACAGGCCGAAAATGCCCAGATACACCACGGCAAAAATCCGCGCCGAGGCTTTGAACTCGTATTTCAGCAGCTTGCTCAGCATTGGAACACCTCCCGGAACAATCCGTCTACGCTCTTGCCCTGTTCCTCCCGGATGTGGTCCACCGTATCGTGGAGGAAAATCTGCCCGTCTTTCAGGAACACCACCTCATCCAGCACGCTCTCCACGTCAGAAATCAGGTGGGTGGAGATGAGGATGGTGCCGTTTTCGTTGTAGTTGGTGAGGATGGTGGAGAGAATGTAATCCCTCGCCGCCGGGTCCACCCCGCCGATGGGTTCGTCCAGCACATACAGCAGCGCCTTGCGGCTCATCACCAGCACCAGCTGTACCTTTTCCCGGGTGCCTTTGGACAGGGTCTTGAACCGCTCCTCCGGGTTTACATGCAGCCGCTCCAGCATCTCCATGGCACGGTTGGGGTCGAAGTCGGCGTAGAAGTCGGCAAACAGCTCCACTGCGTCCCCTACCCGCATCCAATCCGCCAGATAGGTGCGCTCCGGGAGATAGCTCACCAGCGCCTTGCTCTCCGCCCCGATGGGACGGCCTGCCACCGTGACGCTGCCCTCGCTGGGGGTGAGCAGACCGGAGATGATTTTGATGAGGGTGGTCTTGCCTACCCCGTTGGGTCCCAGCAGACCCACGATTTTGCCGCCGGAGAGGGTCAGGTCAATGCCCTTGAGCACCGGCTTGATGCCATAGCGTTTGGTCAGCCCCTGAATTTCCAGCACCGGGGCGGTGTTTTGCTCGCTCATTGGAATTCCTCCTTCCAGATGCGGCGGATGTCCTCCGCCGTATAGCCCAGCTCGGTGAGACGGCTGCGGCATTCCTCAATCACCGTCTCCGCCATCTCCCGGCGCAGATGGGTGATGCGCTCCTGTTCCTCGGTGACCCGCCGTCCGGCGGTGCGCTGGGTGGTGAGCAGCCCCTCCGATTCCAGCAGGGACAGGGCACGCTGCATGGTGTTGGGATTCACTGCCGCCTCCTGCGCCAAATCACGCACCGAGGGCACCGTCCCGCCAGGCGGGTAGTCCCCTTTCAGAATGCGCAGCTTGATGACCCGGGCAGCCTGTGCGTAAATGGGAGCGTCAGAGGTAAAGCTCCATGCCATTTGGGTCACTCCTTTCTGTTGTTGTATTAAGATAATAATACAGTGATACAGTTTTGTCAAGGGTTGTTTCGGTTTTTTTCATTTGCAGATTACAGTTGTAGGGGTGCGGCTTGCCACACCCCTATTACGCTTGTGCCCCACGCAAAACCGCCCGCCTCCCTTTCGGGAAGCGGGCGGTGGTGTGATTGGGTTGTCAAACCGGGTACGGATTAGCCGTACAGGTCTCCCAGCTTCTTCAGATGCTCATAGCGAGCCATAGCGGTGTCCTCACTCTTCTGGAAGAGCTGCTCAGCACGCTCGGGGAAGGAGCGGGTCAGAGCGGAGAAGCGAGCCTCGCCCATCATGAAGTCGCGATAGCCGGGCTTGGGCTCCTTGGAGTCCAGGCTGAACGGGTTCTTGCCCTCTGCCTTCAGAGCGGGGTTGTACCGGAACAGGTTCCAGTAGCCGCAGTCCACAGCCTTCTTCATCTCGGACTGGCAGTTGGTCATGCCGCCCTTGATGGAGTGCAGCTCGCAGGGGGAGTAGCCGATGATGAGGGAGGGACCGTGATAGGCCTCAGCCTCCACAATGGCCTTCATGGTCTGAGCGGGATCAGCGCCCATGGCCACCTGTGCCACATAGACATAGCCGTACTGCATCTGAATCTCAGACAGGCTCTTCTTGGCAATGGCCTTACCGGCAGCGGCGAACTGCGCCACAGCGCCGATGTTGGTGGACTTGGAAGCCTGACCGCCGGTGTTGGAATAGATCTCGGTATCGAACACGAAGATGTTCACATCCTCGCCGGAGGCCAGAACGTGATCCAGTCCGCCGTAGCCGATATCGTATGCCCAGCCGTCGCCGCCGAAGATCCAGCAGGACTTCTTGTTCAGATAATCCTTCTTTTCCAGAATCTCCTTGGAGCAATCGCAGCCGCAGCCTTCCAGAGCGGCAATCAGAGCCTTGGTGGGCTTCTGGTTGTCGGCGGAGGAATCATAGGTGTCCAGCCATGCCTGGATGGCAGCCTTCACGTCCTCCTTGGCGTTGGGAAGCATAGCCTCCAGCTTCGCCTTCAGGGAGTCACGGATGGTCTTCTGACCGAAGTACAGACCCAGACCATGCTCGGCGTTGTCCTCAAACAGGGAGTTTGCCCAAGCGGGACCCTTGCCCTCTTTGTTGACGGTATAGGGAGAGGTGGCGCCGGTGCCGCCCCAGATGGAGGAGCAGCCAGTGGCGTTGGAGATGAACATCCGATCGCCAAACAGCTGAGTGATGATGCGGGCGTAAGTGGACTCGGCGCAGCCGGCGCAGGAGCCGGAGAACTCCAGCAGCGGAGTCTTGAACTGGGAGCCCTTGACGGTGTTGTCCACCAGCTCGTCCTTCACGGTAACCTTGTCCACGCAGTAGTCGAATACGGGCTGCTCGGCCAGCTGGGACTCCTGAGGCACCATGGTCAGGCTCTTGGTGGGGCACTTGCCCACGCACACGCCGCAGCCCATGCAGTCCAGAGGAGACACGGCCAGAGCGAACTTGTAAACGCCCTTGCCCTTGCCGACCTTGAAGTCGCAGGTCTTGATCTGCTCAGGAGCGGCAGCCAGCTCCGCCTCGTCCAGCGCATAGGCGCGGATGGTGGCATGGGGGCAGGAGAAGGCGCACAGGTTGCACTGGATGCAGGTGGCGGGGTTCCACTCCACCACGTTCACGGCAACGCCCCGCTTCTCATAGGCGGAAGCGCCGTTGGGGAAGGTGCCGTCGGCCAGAGGCTCGAAGGCGGAGACAGGCAGGCTGTAGCCGTTCATCTGGTTGACAGGCTGGAGAATGCTCTTGACCAGCTTGACGGTGTCGGCACGGCCGGTGAGCTCAGCGGGAGCGGCATCGGCAGCGGGATTTGCCCAGCTCTCGGGGATCTCATGCTTGACGAAGGCGGTAGCGCCGGCGTCGATGGCGTTCCAGTTCTTCTCCACCACGTCGCGGCCCTTCTTCAGGTAGGAGTGCTCAGCGGCGTCCTTCATGTACTGGATGGCCTCATCGGCGGGCAGCACGCCAGCCAGAGCGAAGAAGGCGGACTGCAGCACGGTGTTGGTGCGCTTGCCCATGCCCACCTTCTGTGCCAGGTCAATGGCGTTGATGGTGTACAGGTTGATCTTATGATCGTACATATACTTCTTTGCCTCGGCGGAGAGGTGATGCTCCAGCTCCTCGAAGCTCCACTGGCAGTTGATCAGGAAGGTGCCGCCGTCCTTGATGTCGTTGACAATGGGGAAGTGCTTGGTGATATAGCTGGGGTTGTGGCAGGCCACAAAGTCAGCCTTGTTGATGTAGTAGGGGCTGCGGATGGGCTTGTCGCCAAAGCGCAGGTGGCTGACGGTGACGCCGCCGGTCTTCTTGGAGTCATACTGGAAGTATGCCTGAACATACTTGTCGGTATGGTCGCCGATGATCTTGATGGAGTTCTTGTTGGCGCCCACGGTGCCGTCGCCGCCCAGACCCCAGAACTTGACCTCAACCGTGCCCTCAGCGGCGGTGTTGGGTGCCGGCTCCTCAGGCAGGGAGAGATAGGTGACGTCGTCCACGATGCCCACGGTGAAATGGGTCTTGGGCTCGTCCTTTTCCAGCTCCTTGTACACAGCAAACACGGAAGCGGGCTTGGTGTCCTTGGAACCCAGACCGTAACGGCCGCCGATGACCTTGATGTCGTTCTTGCCGGCAGCAGCCAGAGCGGTGACCACGTCCAGATACAGAGGCTCGCCCAGAGCGCCGGGCTCCTTGGTGCGGTCCAGAACAGCGATCTTCTTGCAGGTAGCGGGGATGGCTGCCAGCAGACGCTCGGCGGAGAAGGGACGATACAGGTGGACGTTGATCATACCCACCTTTTCGCCACGGGCGACCTTGTAGTCCACCACTTCGCTCATCACGTCGTTGATGGAGCCGATGGCGATGATGATGTTCTCGGCATCCTCTGCGCCGTAGTAGTTGAAGGCGGCGTAGTTGGTGCCCAGACGCTCGTTAATCATGGCAAAGTACTTGTCCACGATAGCGGGCAGAGCATCATAGTACTTGTTGCAGGCCTCACGATGCTGGAAGAAGATATCGTCGTTCTCGTGGGAGCCCCGGGTGACGCCGTGGTTGGGGTTCAGGGCGTGGTCACGGAAGGCCTTGACTGCGTCCATGTCCACCATCTCAGCCAGATCCTTGTAGTCCCACACGGAGAGCTTCTGGATCTCGTGAGAGGTACGGAAACCGTCGAAGAAGTTCAGGAAGGGAACACGGCCCTCGATGGCAGCCAGATGGGCCACAGGAGCCAGGTCCATAACCTCCTGGGGGTTGGACTCTGCCAGCATGGCAAAGCCGGTCTGACGGCAGGCCATCACGTCCTCGTGGTCACCGAAGATGTTCAGCGCCTGAGTGGTCAGGGCACGGGCGGCCACATGGAGCACGCCAGGCAGCAGCTCGCCGGCAATCTTGTACAGATTGGGGATCATCAGCAGCAGGCCCTGAGAGGCGGTGTAGGTGGTGGTGAGAGCACCGGCGGCCAGAGAGCCGTGGACGGTGCCGGCAGCGCCGGCCTCGGACTGCATCTCGATCACCTTGACGGTGTTGCCGAAGATGTTCTTCTGACCCTGAGCGGCCCACTGGTCGACATAGTCAGCCATGGGGCTGGAGGGGGTGATGGGGTAGATGCCAGCAACCTCGGTGAACGCATAGGATACCCATGCGGCCGCATTGTTGGCGTCCATGGATTTCTTTTTTCTGACAACCATGGTTTGGATTCCTCCCTTTAAGATTAGATTCCTAATGGAAAAAGCAAACGCTTTTTAACGCTCTAATGATACCAGCTATTCTTCTTTTTGTAAACTGTTTATTCCGCCCATTTCTGTGAATTTTTCGCACAAAATCGGTTAGTTGTCGCTAACTTTTTGTATAACAGGCCGAAAAAACAGCTGTCCCCCGCCTTTCAAGGCAGGGGACAAGGTGCGCGTTTAGAACTCGTTTTCCGCGCTGAGCTGGTCGTAATAGGCGGTCATGGTGGCGGTGAAGTAGGGCACCACATAGAAGATGGGCAGCACGAACACGCACAGCATAAACCAGGGGATAAAGCTGAGCATCAGCACAAAGTATTCCCCCTTATGTCCCACCATCATATCCTTGGAGGCCATCATGGCGTCGATGCCGCTGAGGTCGGGATGGTCCCGGAGGATGAAAAAGGTCTGGGAGAACATCAGGCTCAGCACAATGCCGGGGATGAGCAGCAGCACACAGCCCAAACCCACGGCAAAGCCCATCACCAGATTGGCAATGAGGGAGGCCACGAAACACTCGGTAAAGCCGTCGAACATCTGGGAGAACTCCGCCTTGCCCTCCCGGAGGAAGGACAGATACACCCCGCAGATGCCCACGCTGAGGGCGCCGCTGATGACCAGCTCCAGCAGGTTGGCACGGCTCTCCAGCTCTATGCCTGCCACCGTTTCATGGCCGATCACCGGGCCGAGACGGTTGCCCAGACCCATAATCACCGCCTGTACCAGCATCACGGCAATGGCAGTACCCCAGTTGCCCCGGAGCATGTCCTTTGCTCTTGCTTTCAGTTCTGCTCTTGACATACGGATCTTCCTTTCTGTTTGGATTGCGAAGGACGCCTTCGCTCCATCCCATCATATACGCAGAAGGGGAAAATGTCCAGAGCAAAATAGGGAGCAGGGGCAGGCAGGACATAGAATGAAGAATGTAGGATGTGGGGGCGCACAGTGTGCGCCCCTGCAATCTCCTGCCTACTACCGATTCCCTCCTCCCTGCTTGCAATTTTCCCTTTTTTCGTTTATTCTGTCAGGGAAAGAAGGTGGAAACTATGGTTGTCACCGTCCCCTCTCTGGGACTGTACGGCATTTCCGGGTATCCGGTGAGCGTAGAATGTGATATCAGCCGGGGATTTGCCGGCTTTGAGATTGTAGGTCTGCCTGACGCCGCTGTCCGGGAGGCTCGGGACCGGGTGCGCTCGGCTGTGAGCAACTGCGGCTTTCTCTTCCCCGCCCAGCGCATTACCGTCAATCTCGCCCCTGCCGACCGGAAAAAGGAGGGCACCCTCTACGACCTTCCCATTCTGGTGGGACTGCTCTACGCCACCGGGCAGCTTGCCGCCCTGCCGGAGGGCAGCGCCTTTCTGGGGGAGGTGTCCCTGTCCGGGGCGCTGCGCCCGGTGCGGGGGGTTCTGCCCATGGCATTGGCGGCGAAGAAAGCAGGGCTGACCGCCCTGTTTGTCCCCAAAGACAACGCCCCGGAGGCCACGCTGGCAGAGGGGCTCACCGTCTATCCGGTGGAGCATTTGGAACAGCTTGCCGACCATCTGTGCGCTCGCAGCCGCATCACCCCCGCCGAAGCGTGGACGCCGGAGGACGCAGCCGCTCACGCCCCGGACTTTGCCGACGTGAAGGGACAGGAGCAGGTGAAGCGGGCTGCGGAGATCGCCGCCGCCGGGGGACACCATATGCTCATGGTGGGCCCGCCCGGCTCGGGCAAGAGTATGCTGGCCAAGCGGATTCCCTCCATTCTCCCCCGCATGACCCGCTCGGAGGCATTGGAGGTCACCGCCCTGCTGAGTGTGGCGGGACTGCTGGACCCGGCGCAGCCGCTGGCACAGCTTCGCCCCTTCCGCTCCCCCCATCACACCGTCTCCGCCCCGGCGCTGGCAGGGGGCGGCACGGCACTGCGTCCGGGAGAAGTCTCCCTGGCCAGCCACGGTATTCTCTTTTTGGACGAGCTGCCCGAGTTCAGCCGGGACGCTTTGGAGGTGCTGCGCCAGCCCTTGGAGGACGGACAGGTGCAGATTTCCCGGGTGTCCGGGTCGGTGGTCTACCCCAGCAAATTCATGCTGGTGTGCGCCATGAACCCCTGCAAGTGCGGCTGGTACGGCTATGACCAGAGCCGTTGCAAATGCTCTCCCCGGGATGTGGACCGTTATCTCTCCCGGCTGTCCGGCCCCCTGCTGGACCGAATTGATTTGCAGGTGGAGGTACCCGCCCTGAAATTTGAGGAGCTGGAACAGCGGCAGCCGGGGGAGTCCTCCGCCGCCATTCGGCAGCGGGTGGAAAACGCCCGGGAGATTCAGCGCCGCCGTTTCGCTGGCACTGAGGTGGACTGCAACGCCCACATGGGGCAGCGTGAGCTGCGGCAATACTGCGCCTTGGATGAGGCCGGTTCCAGAGTGATGCAGGGGGCATATCAGAGTCTGGGGCTCACCGCCCGCAGCTATGACCGCCTGCTCCGGGTGGCACGCACCGTCGCCGATCTGGACGCTTCGGAGCAGATCTCTCCCCGGCATCTGGCCGAGGCCATCAGCTACCGCACCGCCCGGCAGCTTGTCCGCCGGTAACCGGGCAGCCTTACGATTTCATAAAACTCCCTGCGAAGGAGTACATTTCTGCGCTTTCTCTCATTTACTTTTTAGAAAGAGCGTGGTATGATGTGCCCATACAGACGCAGAAAGGAGTGTGTGCGTATGTTATCGGATACTCTGATCTGGGCTCTCGTGATCGTGGTGTTCACGGTAGCGGAGGGTATCAGCGTGGGACTGACCTCCATCTGGTTCTCGGTGGGCGGTCTGGCTGCCCTGCTGGTCAGCTTCGTGACTCCCAGCCATCAGGTTCAGATCTGGACGTTCCTCATTGTGTCGCTGCTCTGTCTGCTGGCTTTGCGCCCTGTGGCAAAGCGGTATTTTTCCCAAAAGCAGAGCGAACCTACCAACTTTGACCGCATTGTAGGTCAAAACGCCATTGTCACCGCAGAGATCTGCAATCTGGAAAACCGGGGTACCGTGGAGGTGCTGGGTCAGGAGTGGAGCGCCCGCTCTGTGGACGGTCTGGCCATCCCCGTGGGCACCACCGTGGTGGTGCGCAGCATCGAAGGGGTGAAGGTATTCGTAGAGCCTTCTCCGTAAATGTCCGTAGGGGCGCAGAGTGCGCCCGGTTCAAAATTCATTTAATTTGAAAGGAGTTTTCAACTATGGGAGGATTCATTGCAATCGCCGTTCTTGTGGTGCTGGTGCTGCTGGTGCTCATCAAGAACATCGTCATCGTCCGTCAGTCCCGGGCCTACGTCATCGAGCGTCTGGGCATGTTCCATTCCGTCTGGGGGGTGGGTCTGCATTTTAAGGTCCCCTTCATCGAGCGGGTGGCCAAGGCCGTCTCTCTGAAGGAGCAGATCGCCGACTTCCCCCCTCAGCCGGTGATTACCAAGGACAACGTCACCATTCAGATTGACACCGTCCTCTTCTTCCAGATCACCGACCCCAAGCTGTACACCTACGGCGTGGAGCATCCCATGCCCGCCATCGAGAACCTCACCGCCACCACCCTGCGTAACATCATCGGCGACCTGACGCTGGACGAATCCCTCACCAGCCGTGATATTATCAACTCCAAAATGCGCTCCATTCTGGACGTGGCTACCGACCCCTGGGGCATCAAGGTGAACCGGGTGGAGCTGAAGAACATTCTGCCCCCCAAGGAAATTCAGGACGCCATGGAGAAGCAGATGAAGGCCGAGCGGGAGCGCCGTGAGAAGATTTTGCAGGCGGAAGGCCAGAAGCAGAGCCAGATTCTGGTGGCCGAAGGCGAGCGCCAGAGCGTGATCCTCCGGGCTGAGGCTGCCAAGGAGGCCAAGCTGCTGGATGCTGAAGCCAAGGCTCAGTCCGTGCTCAAGGTGCAGGAGGCCACCGCACAGGCGCTGCGCCTGCTCAACGAGGCCGCTCCCACCGACTCCGTGCTCAAGCTGAAGAGTCTGGAGGCCTTTGCAGCCGCTGCTGACGGCAAGGCCACCAAGATCATCATCCCCTCTGAGATTGCCTCTATCGCCGGTCTGGCAGAAGGCATCAAGGCCGTGGTAGAGACAAAGGAGCCGGAGAACAAGTAAGACGAGGGATATAATCCCTTCAAACAGAAACACACCCCCCGGTCTGTCAGGCAGGCCGGGGGGACTCTTTTGCAAAAAGCCTTCCCCCCATCCACCCCCTGCCTTGTGTTGGAGGCGATTCGTGAATCGCCCCTACAGGGGTTTGGGCAGCCGCTCTTGTCCCGCCCCTACACCAATTTGTCTGCTGTTTTCTCCCGGGCCGCTGCGCCCGCTTTCTTCTGCCCGTAATTTCCATTTAATTCCATTATTTCCTATTATTGGAAGTCCTGCGGCAAATCCGACTCTGTTCCCCTCCATTCGACCTGCGCTCGTCAAAAAGAGATCCCCGTCGAAGGGGGAAGCACCCCGTCGGCAGGGGAAGGATTGTGACGTTTTCTTCCGTCGAATTTTGTCGAAAAGTTATAAACCGTCGCATTTTGTCGACAAAAACATGGATTTTACTTGAATAAAATGGTTGCAAACTGCTTTTGGATATGCTAAATTGAATCCAGCGAACGCAGCAGGCGGAATACCGTCTTGGAAAAACTCACTGAAAAGGGGAAATGATAGATGAGCACCATCAAAATTGTAATCGCCGACGCCGACGAGGAGAGCCGCAACGCTCTGGCGGAGGCGCTTGGTCAGGAATCGGATGTGCAGGTGGCGGGTACCACCGGAGAGGGCAGCCGGGTGATTCCCCTGCTCCGGGAGACGGGAGCGGACGTGCTGGTGATGGATTTGGTGCTGTACGGCATGGACGGGCTGGAGCTGCTCCAGCGCATCAGCACACAGGAGGCCAGAAGACCGGGGATTCTGGTGTATTCCAGCTTTGTGGCCGGAGGGGTGGCGGCACGGTCTGCCCAGCTGGGGGCGGACTATTTTCTGGCCAAGCCCACCCAGACCTCCAGCGTACTGGAACGGATCCGCCTGCTGAAAAACAGCGCCACCGTCACGCCCAAGGCCTGTCAGAATATGGAGACGCTGATTACCTCCATCATCCACGAAATCGGCGTACCCGCCCACATCAAGGGGTATCAGTATCTCCGGGAGGCCATTCTCATTGCGGTGGACGACATGGATGTCATCAACGCCGTCACCAAAATTCTCTACCCCGAGGTGGCCAAGCGGTACGGCACCACTGCCAGCCGGGTGGAACGGGCCATCCGCCACGCCATTGAAGTGGCTTGGGACAGAGGGGACATTGAGACGCTGCAAAAGTATTTCGGCTACACTGTCTCCAACGCCAAGGGCAAGCCCACCAACAGCGAGTTTATCGCCATGATTGCCGACCGTCTGCAATTGCAGCGCAAGGAGCGGTAAGGTGTTTATCAAGCAAAAAATCGGTTTCCCCTGAGGGAAACCGATTTTTTTGTGGTTGTCCATTTGAATCCGCTTGGGGGGCTCCCCCAGTCAGCTACGCTGACAGCCTTCCGCAGAGGAGTGCCTTCGGCATTGATCCAACTCGCCCTAAAACGTGCCACAGGCACGTTTTCAAGACGGGCTCACTCAAAGAGGGGGCCTTTGGCAAAAAACAGAAGACAAGCAGTTTTCGCCAGAGGCTCCCTCTCTGAGGGAGCTGTCACGGCAAAGCCGTGACTGAGGGAGTCCTCCCTCTCAGAGGGTAAGGCCGAAAAAGAACTATGCCAGCGGCATAGTTCAGGCCGCATGGGATCATGCGCCGTAGGCGCTACCTCAAAGAGGTGGTGCCCCGAAGGGGCGGAGGGAGCCGACGGAGGGAGTTTGTATTCTCTTGCCAAGTTATCTGGAAACCGATTTTTGTTTTACTGACTATCCAGCTTGAGCACCGCCATAAATGCCTCGGTAGGCAGTTGGACGGTACCCAGAGAGCGCATCTTCTTTTTGCCCCGCTTCTGCTTTTCCAGCAGCTTTTTCTTCCGGGTGATGTCGCCGCCGTAGCACTTGGCCAGCACGTCCTTACGCACCGCCTTCACCGTCTCCCGGGCGATGATTTTGCCGCCGATGGCCGCCTGAATGGGCACCTCGAACTGCTGACGGGGGATGTTCTCCTTCAGCTTCTCGCAGATTCTTCTTGCCCGTGCGTACGCCTTGTCCTTGTGGACGATAAAGCTGAGGGCGTCCACCTTGTCCCCGTTGAGCAGCAGGTCTACCTTCACCAGCTGGCTGGGACGGTAGTCGGCAAGGGTGTAGTCCAGAGAGGCGTATCCCTTGGTGTGGGCCTTCAGGGTGTCAAAGAAGTCGAACACCGTCTCGTTCAGGGGCAGGGTGTAGTGCAGCTCCACCAGCGTGGCATCCAGATACTGCATATCCTGATACTCGCCCCGGCGCTCCTGACAGATGGGCATGATCTCTCCCACATAGGCGTTGGGGGTGATGATGGACACGTTGACGTAAGGCTCCCGTGCCTCCCGGATGGAGCCGGGGTCGGGGTAGTCGTGGGGGTTGTCGATGCGGATGACGGTGCCGTCCGTCTTTTCCACCTCATAGATGACGTTGGGCAGGGTGGTGACCAAATCCAAATCAAACTCCCGTTCCAGCCGCTCCTGAATGATCTCCATGTGGAGCAGTCCCAAAAAGCCGCACCGGAAGCCGAAGCCCAGCGCCGCCGAGCTCTCCGGCTCAAAGACCAGAGAGGCGTCGTTGAGCTGCAATTTCTCCAGCGCGTCCCGCAGGTCGGGATACTTGGAGCCGTCCTCGGTGTAGATGCCGCAGTAGACCATGCTCTGGGCGGGACGGTAGCCGGGGAGCGCCTGGGCGGTGGGATGGGCGGCGGAGGTCACCGTGTCGCCTACGCTGGTATCCCGGACGTTTTTGATGCTGGCGGTGAAGTAGCCCACCTCGCCGGCGTTCAGCTCGCCGCAGGGGTCCAGCCCAATGGGCAGCATATGGCCGCACTCCACCACCTTGTAGCTGGCACCGGAGGCCATCATTTTCACCTCGTCGCCCACGGCGATGTGACCGTCCATCACCCGCACCAGCACAATCACGCCCCGGTAGGCGTCATACTGACTGTCGAAAATCAGGGCCTTCAGAGGTGCGGACCGATCGCCGGAGGGGGCGGGGACGTTGGCCACCACGTCCTCCAGCACCGCCGGGATGTTGATGCCCGCCTTTGCGGAGATTTCCGGGGCATCCTCAGCGGGCAGGCCGATGATGTTCTCGATTTCCTCCTTGGCCCGCTGGGGGTCGGCGGCAGGCAGGTCAATCTTGTTGATCACCGGGCGAATCTCCAAATCGCTGTCCAGCGCCAGATAGGTGTTGGCCAGCGTCTGGGCTTCCACTCCCTGGGATGCGTCCACAATGAGCACGGCACCCTCGCAGGCGGCCAGAGAGCGGCTCACCTCGTAGTTGAAGTCCACATGACCCGGGGTGTCAATCAGGTTGAGCTGATATTCCTCCCCGTTGTCCGCCTTGTAATGGAGGGTCACCGCCCGGGCTTTGATGGTAATGCCCCGCTCCCGCTCCAAATCCATGTTGTCCAGAAGCTGGCTCTCCATCTCCCGGGCTTCCACTGCGCCGCACAGCTCAATGAGCCGGTCGGACAGCGTGGATTTGCCGTGGTCAATGTGGGCTATAATTGAAAAGTTGCGAATATGATCCTGATTCATGTGTTACTCCTTGCACCAGAGTTTCATTTTTGTCATAGGTTATGATACCTGTTTTTTGTGGAGTTGTAAAGGGAGAGGGTTGGTTTAACGGCTGGCAAAAGAAAACCGCCTTGACTGGTGGTCACGGCGGTCAGACTTCGTACGAGTTTTCGCTGCGCGAAGAGACATTTGGCGGGTGTGCCCCTTCCCGCATTTCTTTTGACCCAAAGGGTGCGTAGCAGCACAATCTCTACTTCAAACGTCTCCCCTGTAGCGTATTATTATTATACAGCATTTATTCCCTGCTGTAAAGAATTATGTTCCTTTTTAACAGTTTTTTTAAATTTTGTTCCCGGATTTGGTAACAGGTCATAACAGAGTTCATAGGATGCCTGGGATCATGGGATTGCTCCAAAGAGAGACGAATCACGAAATTCAGATTTGATTCCGGAAGTCTTTTCAATAGGAATACCGTTCCCTCTCGTCTTTCATCTCGCAAAATCCAGTCTGGCATTTGAACCACTTGTCGGCAGTATTGTGAAAACACTTCTTTCACTTCCGGGTGATGCTGACAGATATGCTCCATTCGCTCAACAGTCAGGATCACTTCATCTGTGTGGAGTGTTCCAAATTCATCTTCCAGCAGCGTTCTGTCCAGTTTTCCAAGTAACGCCCACTCTGCCACAAATGCTCACACTTTCCTCTCAGATAGACTGATTATAGCAGCTTTCTGTTTTGTTGCAAGGGCTCACTTGTTCAACCAGAGATAGGGCAGACCACCTGCTCTCTACATTGTTAGAAACTTAACAAAACCAATTTGGCAAAAAAGAGGGTGGAAACTATTGCATTTTTGGTTTTCCCGTGTTACATTGATGGTGTTAAACTTTTGTAACCAATTACATAGAAAACAGGAGGCAAACACTATGGCATTTGGATTTGGTGCAATGATTAAGAAGCTGAAGGCTTCTCCCAAAACCATCGTTTTCACCGAGGGCACCGACCCCCGTATTCTGGAGGCTTCTTCCCGTCTGCTGGCAAGCACCTTCCTGACCCCCATCCTCATCGGCAACCCGGATAAGGTCTTTGAGTCCGCCGAGGAAGCGGGCTACAACGTCCGGGGCGCCCGGATCATCGACCCGGACAACTACGAGCAGTTTGACGAGATGGTGGCGCAGTTTGTGGAGCTGCGTCAAAAGAAGGGCATGACCGAGGAGAAGGCACGGGTCATTCTCCGCCAGCCCAACTACTTCGGCACCATGCTGGTAAAGATGGGCATGGCTGACGCCCTGCTGGGCGGCGCCACCTATTCCACCGCCGACACCGTCCGTCCCGCCCTGCAAATCATCAAGTGCAAGCCCGGCTACAAGAGCGTGTCCTCCTGCTTCATTCTGGTGCGCCCCTCCGCTTCCGGCGAGAACGAAGTGCTGGCCTTTGGCGACTGCGCCATCAACATCCACCCCACCGCCGAGGAAATCGCCGAGACCGGCATTGAGTGCGCCGACTACGGCAAGGTGTTCGGCATTGACCCCAAGGTCGCCTTCCTCAGCTTCTCCACCCACGGCTCCGCCAAGGACCCCGACGTGGACAAAATGCGGGAAGCCGCCCGCATGGCTCGGGAGCGCCGTCCCGACCTGATTATCGACGGCGAGCTGCAGTTTGACGCTGCCGTGTCTCCCACCGTCTCCCGCACCAAGTGCCCCAACTCCTCGGTTCAGGGTCGTGCCAACGTGTTCGTCTTCCCCGACATCAACGCCGGCAACATCGGCTACAAGATTGCCCAGCGTCTGGGCAAGTTCGACGCCTATGGCCCCATTCTCACCGGCCTGAACGCGCCCATTAACGACCTGTCCCGGGGCTGCAACGGCATGGAGGTCTATTCCATGGCCATCATCACCGCCGCTCTGGCATAACGAGAGAACCTGATTTGACTACAAAGCCCGGTTTCCAGCAGGAAACCGGGCTTTTGATCTATTCCAATGATTACCTCAGATCCGCCTGATCCATAATGGTGACAACGATCTCCATGTCCTCCCACTCGGTGGCGTCCTCGTCGGCATAGCGGCGCACCGTCAGGGTGACCTCGCCGCCGATGCCCACTTCACTCAGCACCGGCTTGACCTGCTCCACCGACACCATATGCTCGCCGTTGACTGCGATGATATAGTCTCCCACTTCCAGTCCCGCCTCGTTGGCGTTGGAAGCGGAGTTGATGGTGGCAACCCGCAGACCGGTGGTGGGGAGATCCATTTCCTCCGCCATGTCCTCATCCACCCCGTAGCAGGTGATACCCAGCACCGGGCGGCTCACCTTGCCGTCAGCGCCCAGAACAGGCACGATATCCCGCACCACGCTGGTGGGTACGGCAAAGCCCAGCCCCTCCACGGTGACAATGCCGGAAATCATCTTCATATTGGTGACTCCCACCACCTGACCGTAAATGTTAATCAGCGGACCGCCGGAGTTGCCGGAGTTCAGGGCGGCGGTGGTCTGAATCAGGGTCATGGGGTAGCTTTTCACCGTCACGTTGCGGTTGATGGCGGAGACAATGCCGTTGGTCAGGGTGCCCCGGAGCTGGGTACCCAGCGGGTCGCCGATGGCCAGCACCTGATCTCCCACGGTAAGCTCGTCGGAGTCCCCGAACTGGGCGGGGGTCAATCCCTCCGCATCCACCTTCAGTACCGCCAGGTCGGTCTGCACGTCGCCCCCCACCAGCAGCGCCTCAAAGGTCTGGTCGTCATAGGTGGTGATCTCGCACCGCTCGCCCCCTGCCACCACATGGTTGCAGGTAAGGATGTATCCGTCCTCAGACATGACAATGCCCGTTCCCGTGCCGCCGCCGCCTTCGTCGTACACCCGGATGGATACCACGCTGGGCAGGCAGCGCTCATAGAGCTGCTGATAGGTCAGCGCCGTCATGCCCTCGGCAGAGTGGATGTCCAGACTCAGCTCCGCTCCGGTCTCGGTGCGGGGGAGGGCAGTGGTTTCGCTCTCCTCCTCGTCCTCCTGGTTCATGCCGGGAATGAGCTGATCCCAGGGGATGTCCTCCTGTCCGAAGCGCTTGGCAAAGTCATCGTCCGGTGCCTCTTCGGTGACGCTGGGGGTATCCTCCTCAAAAATGCTCTGGATATCCGGCTCCTCCTCCAGCATATCGGAGATAAAGCCCGCCGCAAAGGAGACGACCATAATCACCACGCCGATGATAATGCCCGCCTTGTTGCCCTTTTTCTGTCTCCGGCGGTTCACCCGGTTGACCGGGGGCTTTTTGGCGCTTTCTGAATAGGTGTACCGGGCAGCCCGGGGGTCTTTGGAGGGCGGAGTGGCGCTGTCAACCGCCTCCGGGTTGGCCTGAACCCGCTCTCTTGCCTCGGCCATGCGCTGCTTTGCCTGCTGCTGTTCCAGCAGCAGACGGTTCTGCGCCTCCTCCCGCTGCCGCTGCAAACGGGCATGGGAGGCGCTGCGGTGGGTCTGAGCACGGGTGCGGGCTTTCTTCTGCTCCTCTACCTCGTGGCAGTAGCCGGCGGTGGTGTCGTCCACCTTCCGGCAGGAGAACCACTCCCGAATCTGTCCACCGGGGCTCAGCTCCCATGGGGGACGTTCCTCGGCGGCGGTGTAGCGGATATCGTCATTGTCTAACATTTCTTTTTCCTCCTCCCTGAAGGGAGTTTTGTGTGGTGAGGGTCTCACCGTGCCAGCGTCAGGGTAAAGGTGAACTCTGTCACGTCGTCTTTGCTGGTGACCGTGATAGTCTCCTTCAAATCGTTGAGAATGGTTTTGACCAGATACAGCCCCAGTCCTACCCCCTCCTTGTCCAGAGAGCGGGAGCGGTCGGACTTGTGCAGCCGGTCGAAAATCAGGGGCAGCTCCTCCTCCGGGATGGTCTCTCCGGTGTCCCGGATGGCGATGTATGCCTTGTTGCCCCGGGTGGTGATGGAAAGACCGATGACGGTATGGGGATGGGAGAACTTGATGGCGTTTTCCAGCAGGTTATAGGTCACCTGAGTGATGGCGTCCGGGTCGCCCCAGACGTACACCGGGCCGTCGGGCAGCCTTGCGTCCACATCCAGCCCCTTGGCGTTGATTCTGCCCTCCAGACTGATGAGGGTTTGGGCGGCCACCTCCACCATGTCAAATTCCGTCTGGCTGATGACCACATCGTGCTTTTGCAGCCGGGACATATCCAGCATACGCCGCACCAGCCGGGACAGCCGCCTTGTCTCATCGGAGATGGTCTTCAGGTACTCCCGCTCCTTTTCCGGGGGGATGGTGCCGTCCAGAATGCCGTCGGCAAAGCCGGCGATGGTGGTCATGGGAGTTTTCAGCTCGTGGGAGATGTTGGCCACAAACTCGCTGCGCTTCCGCTCGGCCAGGGCGATGGAGTCCGCCATGGCGTTGAAGGCGGTGCCCAACTCGCCCATTTCGTCGCTGCGGCTGCAAAGGCGCTGATCCACCCGCAGGTCATATTCCCCCATGCCGAAGCGATGCACCACGTCGGTCATCTCCTGCAAGGGCTTCACCTGCTGCCGGGCGGTGACGGAGCTGGACAGGAAGGCGATGCACAGCACCACCAGCGCCGTGAGGATAAACAGATGGGTCAGGGGACGCCACAGCTCCATCATGGCAGCCGGGGAGACGGAGACGATCACATATCCCAGCTTGTCGCCGCTGCCCCCTCTGCCCAAATCCCGAATCTGAGCGCCGGAGAGAAAGCGGTTGTCGGAGAACATCCCCAAATCGGCGTGCATCACATGGCTGCCCTTTTCGTCCAGCTGCGCCAGCACGGAGGCAGGCACCTGACAGCCGATGCACCCCTCGGAAAGCCCGTTTTTGCCGCTCTCGGCGGTGACGGTGCCGTCCACGTCGGTGAGCAGCACGTCCGCCCCGATCAGCGACGCCGCCTCGTCCAGTGCGGAGGTAAAGTCCTGGCTGTCCGCCTCCATGCCCATGCCCAGCATACGCCCGGCAAATTGAGCCACATAGGCGCTTTTTTCGTCCAGCGCCTCCTTCTGTCCCCGGACGGTGAACTGGTAGCTCAGCGCCATAAAGGCGGCGGCCAGCAGGGCGAAGGAGAAGAGGATCATCCCAGCGGTGAGGGCAAAATGGCGTTTGAACAGGGTGTTCATCCTCAGCTCACCAGCTCAAACTTATAGCCCACGCCCCACACGGTTTTCAGGCTCCATTTGTCGCTGACCCCTTCCAGCTTCTCTCTCAGCCGCTTGATGTGTACATCCACGGTGCGGCTGTCGCCGAAGTAGTCAAAGCCCCACACCTCGTCCAGAAGCTGGTTGCGGGTAAACACCCGGTTGGGAGAGGAGGCCAGATGGAACAAAAGCTCCATCTCCTTGGGAGGCGTGTCCACCCGCTTGCCGTCCACCAGCAGCTCGTAGGACTCCATATTGATGGTGAGCTTGTCGAAGGTGAGCTTTTTGGGGTTGGATTCCTCCGCCACCCCGGAGCGGCGCAGCACGGCATGGATCCGGGCCAGCACCTCTTTCATCTCAAAGGGCTTGACAATATAATCATCGGCGCCGTTTTCCAGACCGTTCACCCGGTCATCCGTCTCTCCCTTGGCGGTGAGCATAATCACCGGGGTTTTGCTCTCCTCCCGGATCTTGCGCAGCACCCCCCAGCCGTCCAGCACCGGGAGCATAATGTCCAGCAGCACCAGATCCGGGGTGAAGGAGCGAAACAGCTCCACACCCTTGCCCCCGTCCGGGGCAGCCTGGGTCTCAAAGCCCTCCTTTTCCAGATAGAGCTGCAAAAGCTGGGCGATATTGCTGTCATCCTCTACGATCAATACCTTGGTCATGTGGTTACCTCTTTTCTGCGGGGAATCGGGCATTTGCCCGTCGCTTTTATCATATCGTCACCGGGACGAAACAGGGTGAATTTTTTGTAAAACCAGCGGCGCACCTTCCCACCGCCCTTGCAAGGGCAGGATTGCGCCGCCGGGCAGGGGAGAGTGCCCAGAACGCCTTGGCCACAGCCACAGCGTCCGGCTGCTCCTGCGCCAAAAGGCAGACCAGCGCCGGGGGCGGGACATCTCCCCCACCCTCCTGCCGGGACAGCAGGGCGCACCGCCGGGCGGTATAGTCCAGCAGAAAACCCTTGTCCTCCCGGTCGCAGCGGCGCACCCCCTGACGGGGCGGCATAGGGGGGATTTCCCCGGCGTAGCCAGCCAGCACATCCTCCATCCACGGACGGGACAGGGGCAGCAGCAGCATACTCCCGGACGCCTGTACCCCATCGAAAGGGTACGCCACAACCGCCGCTTTTGCCAGCCGGGCGGCCAATTTCTCTGGGTCTGCCCCGGTCTTTGCCCCCAGCAGCCTTGGCAGGGCGGACATCAGAACGGCGGTTTTGCCCTCCAGCCGCAGGGGGATTCTCTCCGGGCAGGGGAGCGCCAGCCTTTGGACGGCCTCCCTCAGCAGGGCTTCGGCGGCGGCATAGGCGGTTTTCACTCCTTCACCCGCACAGCGAGCCGGAATGCCACAGAGTCGATGAGGGCGTGATCCGCCTCCAGGGTGTAGTCGATTTCCAGCACCCCGCCCTGGGCGGTGATGTGGTTTTCCAGCCGCTGGGTGGACACGGCGATTTCCAGATTGCCGTAGAGGGTGGCGTACACCGAATGATGCCGCCGTCCCTGCTGAAAGACCATCTGAGAATTGATGGGACCAGTGCGGATCAGGGTCACCTGTTCCCCCTGAATCAGGATGGAGGTGAGGGTCTCCCCCATGTCGGTGAGCTCGCTCTCCTGATATTCCAGTTCCCAGCCCTCTCCCAGGGGACGCATCAGCCCATCGGTAATCAGGTCAATCCGGTCGTCCTCGCTGTCGGCGTAGCGGTGGGCGGTGGTCAGGGTGAGTTGTACATTTTGTTCCATATCCATAGCATGTTACCATTGTCTGTAAGGTGTGGGTTGTGCGCACGTGGGGTGCGGGCGCACACTGTGCCCCCCTACAGGTATTGTTCGATTTCTACCTGCTCCACCTGTTCGGTGATCTCTCTGCCCAGAAAACGGGGGGCGAGGTCGTAAAAGCCCTGTACGGCATCGCTGACAAACCAGCGGCGCACCGGCTGCGCGTCCTCCCCTGCAAGAGCGTCATGCTCTGCCAGCCATTGACCGATGCTGTGGGCAACCTCCGCCCCGGAGTCCACCAGACGCACCCCGGGGCCCATATAGGCGGCGATAACCTCCCGGAGCAGGGGGTAATGGGTGCAGCCCAGCACCAGTGTGTCCACCCCCGCCTCCTTCAGGGGGCGCAGGTAGTCCGCCGCCACCGTCTCAATCACAATATCCCCCGGCTGGGTGCGGCCGTTTTCCACCAGCGGCACAAACAGGGGACAGGCGGCAGAGAGAATCTTCGCCTGAGGGCGGCGGGCGTGGATGGTGCGCTCATATGCGCCGGTGTTGATAGAGGCACGGGTGGCGATGAGGCCGATTTTCCCGTTTCGGGTGAGGGCGGCCGCCTGCGCCGCTGAGGGCTCCACCACCCCCATCACCGGAATATCCCCGTGAACCCGCCGCAGCTCCTCCAGCGCGGTGGTGCTCACCGTGCCGCAGGCCACCACCAGCGCCTTCAGGTCAAATGTACGAAGAAAGGCGGCGTCCTGCATGGCATAGCGGGTGATGGTCTCCCGGCTTCTGCTGCCATAGGGCACCCGCCCGGTGTCGCCAAAATAGATGATAGACTCCCCGGGCATCCTTTGTTCCAGCTCACGCACGCAGGTCAGCCCGCCCAGTCCTGAGTCAAACACGCCAATGGGGCGTTGATCCATTTCCATTCGCTCCTTATCACATACTCATACGAAGATACTATATCCCATTCAAAGGTGGAAAACAAGGAAAACTTTTGCCATGGCGGGACAATTGACATTGCCCGGAAATAGCATATACTATTGTAGAGTGATTCATGCCCGATGACCAGGGCAAAGGAGGCGCACTGGATGGAATTGGAGCTGAGCCGCAAACAGTTTCGGCGGCTGCTGGACATGGCATATATCGGCAACTGGGTTCTCAACTCCGCCCGTGGGGAGGACCGGTTTCAGGACTACGATCAGGTGCAGAACCTGCTCTTCGCCAAGGCCGCAAAGGAGGGCATGGGCGAGGTGACGCTGGATCTGGGGCCTGTTTCGCTGCCCAGTCCGGCCTACATCAACGGCGGCATTCACGATGCCATTGCCGACTATGAGGACGCTATTTTCTTCCGGATTCTGGCCGAGGAGCTGGCACGGCGGGATATGGACGACGTTCCCATTGACGAACACAATATGGAAGAGCTGAACCAGCGCATGGACGCCTACATGGAGGAATTTGAGCTTCACGGCACCGACCATGTGATGGTGGAGACAGACTGAGAGCGCCCTTCAACCGGACTCTGACAAAAAAATTGCGCCTCCCGCCTGACAGGAAACAGGCGGGAGGCGCTATTTTGGAAAGGAGGAGAAAAATGAAAAAAAGATTTTACTTGCTCTTGCGTTGCTGTGATTGTATCTTACCCGGAAGATGTTACAAAACAAAGGACGAAAATGTTACAAAAGGATTAAATCAAAAATTTTTCTCCCGTAATTTCCGAAAGAAGCGGCCCATGACCTCCTGTGCCTCCGCCTCCAGCACCCCGGCGGTAATGCCTGGCCACGGGGCGAATCCCTCCATCCCCAGATGCAGCCGGGAGCCGCAGCAGCCGGAGACGGGCTCGGCGGCGGCATAGACCACCCTGCCCAGTCTGGCGTTCCAGATGGCTCCGGCGCACATGGGGCAGGGCTCCAGGGTCACATAGAGGGTACAGTCCTCCAGATGCCAGCGGTTCAGCCGCTGGCAGGCGGCACGGATGGCCTGACACTCGGCGTGGGCGGTGGCGTCGTGGAGCTCCTCCCGGCGGTTGCGTCCGGAGGCGACCACCTCCCCCTCCCGGACGATGACGCAGCCCACCGGGACTTCCCCCGCCTGTCCCGCCTCCTGCGCCAGAGACAGGGCAAGGCGCATATAGTCGGCGTCCGTCATGTGACGCTCCCCAGATGAATCATGGCGTAGCCCAGACCCAGATGCACCGCCACGCACACCCAGAAGGGAACCGAGGTGAAGCAGGCCCGCAGCTTGTCCCCGGGGGTGTACCAGCTCATGGGGCCGGGGTAGAAATTCTGCCACGGCTTGTATCGTATCAGCCACAGGGGGAGATAGAGGATGCACGCCCAGATGACCACCAGCAGGGCAGTCCTCTGCCAGCCGTCCTCCGGGACATACCGGATTAGCGTGCCGCAGAACAGGTTGATGAACATATGCAGGGCGATATTCCACCCCATCCGTCCGGTCATAATGCGGATGTAGGCCAGCACCGTCCCCACCAGCACGGCATAGAGGAACTGGTACAGATTGACGTGAAACAGCCCGAAAAACAGGGCGGAAATCAGAATCGCCGACCAGTCTCCCAGAAAGAGCAGCCGATCCAGCAGCAGCTTGCGAAACAGCAGCTCCTCAAACACCGGAGCCAGCACCACCGTGAACACCAGCGCCACCGGCAGGGATTGGGTGCCGATATAGTCGTTGGCGAAATCCGCCGTGTCCGTATTGCGCAGGAGCCACTGGGTGAGGTAGCTGCCCACATACAGCATTCCCACCGCCGCCGCCAGTACATCCACCACCTGCATGGGCTCCGGCGGGGGCGCTTTGGTGAGCTTTGGCACCGGCAGCCTGCGCAGACACAGGGTAAACATCAAAATGCCGGAAGGATAGACAATGACGGTATTCAAAAGCTCCAGTCCGATTCCCTCATTGATCCACTCCCAGCCCAGCGCGCCGCCCAGCCCCATCACCAGGGCTGCCACAGACTGGGACAGAATGGTATAAGCCAGCAGGGCAATGGCCGCCCGGCTGTAGCTGCGGCGCAGCTCCCATTGTTCTCTCGGAAACACACTCGTCCCCCCTTACCGTTATCCCCTACAGTTTACCACATAATTCACAAAAAGGATACCACCTTTGTCCCATTGCAGGTATAATAAAGGGAGCGTTCCAAGAGGAAGGAGAACATCTTATGAATCAATGCTGCGACATTGCCATTATCGGCAGCGGCGAGGCAGGCATTTTTGCCGCCTATGAGCTGGTGCGGGAGCATCCCGCCCTGCGGGTCACCGTTCTGGAACAGGGAGCGGACATCTATTCCCGCACCTGCCCCATTGTACAGGGAAAGGTAGACCACTGCATCCAATGCAAGAGCTGCGGCACCATGTGCGGCTTCGGCGGAGCGGGTGCCTTTTCCGACGGCAAATTCAACTTTACCACCGCCTTCGGCGGCTGGCTCACCGACTACATGGACAGCGCCGAGGTGATGGAGCTGATCCGCTATGTGGACAGCGTCAACGTCCGCTTCGGTGCCACCACCGAACTCTTTTCCACCACCAGTCCGGAGGCAAAGGCGCTGGAGCGGGAGGCGCTGAAGTACGATCTGCACCTGCTGCAGGCGCAGTGCAAGCATCTGGGCACCGAAAACAACCTGCGTATCCTCGCCAACATCTACGAGCATCTGAAGGAGCGGGTGGATTTCCACTTCCACACCGCCGTGGAGCAGATTCAGGCAAAGCCGGAGGGAGGCTATCGGCTGATCTGCGACAAGGGGGAGTTTGACTGCACCTACTTAATCGCCGCCCCCGGGCGCTCCGGGGCGGAGTGGTTCGCCAACCAGTGCAAGGGGCTGGACATCCCCCTCATCAACAATCAGGTGGACATCGGCGTGCGGGTGGAGCTGCCCGCCATCGTGTTCAAGCATATCACCGACGTGGTGTATGAGTCCAAGCTGATCTACCGCACCAAGCGCTACGGCGATCAGGTGCGCACCTTCTGCATGAACCCCTACGGTCATGTGGTGGCGGAGAACGTGGAGGGAATCAACACCGTCAACGGTCACTCCTACTCCGACCCCGCCCTGCGCAGCGAAAACACCAACTTCGCCCTGCTGGTGTCCAACCGGTTCACCAGCCCCTTTAACGAGCCCTACCGCTACGGCAAGCACATCGCCTCTCTCAGCAATATGCTCTCCGGCGGGGTGCTGGTGCAGCGATTTGGCGATCTGGTGGGGGGCCGCCGCTCCAACGACCACCGGATGAGCAAGTCCTTCGTGCAGCCCACCTTAAAGGCAGCCGTTCCCGGGGATCTCTCCCTCTCCCTGCCCAAGCGGCATCTGGACAACATCATCGAGATGATCTACGCACTGGACAAGCTGGCTCCCGGCACCGCTAATTACGACACTTTGCTCTACGGCGCTGAGGTGAAGTTCTACTCCGGGCGCATCTCCCTGACCCGGGAGCTGGAGACCCCCCTGCCCGGCTTTTTCGCCATCGGAGACGGGGCAGGCACCACCCGTGGACTGGCCCAGGCGGGCGCTTCCGGCATCAAAGCCGCCCGTGTCATCCTGAACCGGCTGGACGGGTGAGCTTCGTTTTCCCTCAAAAAATGCCAGAGACGGTTTCGCCGCCCCTCTCCCAGCAGGGAAGGGGCGGCGGTTACTTTGCCGTTCTGTCCCGCTCCGGCGGGGGGATGGTGCAATTTTTCTTGCGGGCAAAAAGTACCCG
Organism: Clostridiales bacterium NK3B98; assembly: GCA_000421005.1. Taxonomy (GTDB): domain Bacteria; phylum Bacillota; class Clostridia; order Oscillospirales; family Oscillospiraceae; genus Onthomonas. The sequence goes on along the minus strand of ATWA01000015.1, from coordinate 22,667 downwards.
ACTTTCCCCTTCTCCACAGCTCTGCAAAAGTTTTACACATTATGCACAGGGTTTTCCACACCGGTTTTGCACCGGCGCGGGAAAACCCTTTCATTTTTCGTTTACATAACGCATTTCCCGACGGTTCCCGGCATGGGTGTGAAGCCGATTCCTTTACAGTAATCTTTTGCGCCCAAATAGTTTTGGGGGCTACTTTTCAAAAGTTTTACCCCTCTTTTCGCCCCTTTCCCCCCTCTGTCAGGGTGCGGGGAGCGGTGTGATAGGCCGCCCGGAAGGCTCGCAGGAAGGCGGAGTAGTCCCCGAAGCCCGCCTCCCGCGCCGCCTTCATCACCCCGGTGCCGGAGCGAATTGATTCCGAGGCGGCGATGAGCCGCTTTTGCACCACATACTGATGGACGCTGCACCCGGTGACCGCTTTGAATCGGTGCATCAGCCAGGAGGGGGAGAGATAGAAGGCCGCCGCAAGCTGCTCCACGCTGAGGGGGTCGCACAGGTGGGCGTTGATGTAGGCCATCACCTGCTGGATTTTGCCGTCGCTGGCATAGACGCCCCGGCTGTCGCTGGCCTGATTGTCCAGCCCCGCCCGGTTCAGGGCGATGAGAAATTGCAGGCAGAGGGTGCGCCCCAGAAGCTCCCCGGCAAAGCCGTCGTCCCGCTCCGCCTCCTCCATGCGTTGCAAAAGTGTTACCAATTCCCCGGGATGGGCAGGGCGGATCAGGTGAAATCCGGTTTCCTCCGTTCGGACAAAGCAGTCCTCCAGCCCATACCCGGCCAGAAACGCCGGGGTGAGCCAGAGAATAAACCGCTCGTAGGTGGCCTGCCCGATATCCGGCTGATGAATGTGGTGGTGGGGCACCAGCAGCAGGTCGCCGGGGGTGAGAAAGTAGGCTCTGCCCTCCACGGTGTAGGTCACCTGCCCGGAGAGGAAGACCACCACCTTATGAAAGTCGTGATAGTGATAGCCGAAGGTCTGGGCACGGCTCTCCCGCAGGTGGAACAGCCGGTAGTCCTCCAGCAGATAGCCCCTCCGGTCGGCGTCAGGGGGGAGGTGGGGCATGGAAAGCCCTCCTTTCGCAGCGTTTTCTTCCACCATCATACCCGCTCCCACCGGGAAAGGCAATCTTTTTCCCGCCCAGCCTCCCCTTCCCCCTTGACACCGCATCCCTTCCCCGTTAAAATAGTTAATATGCTGAATATCAGCCTGTTAACAATGAAGGAGTGGTACTATGAAACAGACCTTCCCCCCTCCCGAGGAAGCGCTGAGCCTGTTCTACCGTCTCCACCGGGCAAAGCACAACGCCACGCTGTCGGCGCTGGCGGAGGCGGGGTTGCAGGACGTGGGACAGCCCCGGATCCTCTTTCTGCTGGGCGAGGCGGAGGAGGACGGGGTGCTGTCCTCCCAGCAGGATCTGGCGGAAAAGCTCCACGTCTCCCCGGCCACGGTGGCAAATTCCCTGCTGTCGCTGGAGCGGCTGGGGTATGTGCAGCGGCGGGAGGACGCCGCAGACCGGCGGAAAAAGCGGGTTTTCACCACCGACAAGGGCAGACAGGCCCGGGAGCGGTGCATTGAGGTGTTCCGGCAGGTGGACAAACAGATGTGCGATGGCTTTTCCCAGCAGGAGATGGCGGCGCTGGCGGACACCTTCCGGCGTATGCTGAACAATCTGGGGGACACCGGGGCTGACCGGTGCACGAATCAAGAACGAAAGGACGGGTGAGACATGATCAAACGACTGCTACCCTTTATGCGGGGCTATCGGCGGCAGGCCATTGCCGCGCCCTTCTGGGTGAGCGTGGAGACGGTGTGCGAGCTGATTCTCCCGCTGCTCATGGCCGCCATCATTGACGACGGCATCCAGAAAGGGGACATGAGCGCCATTTTGAAAAACGGGGGACTGATGCTGGTCATGTCCATGCTCTCCCTCACCGGAGGCATTCTGGCGGCGAAGTTTGCCGCTCAGGCGGCCCAGGGGCTGGGAGCCAGTCTCCGTCAGGCGGAGTTTGAGCAGATCAACGCCTTCTCCTTCGGGGACATTGACCGCTTCTCCACCGCCTCTCTGGTCACCCGGATGACCAACGACGTGACTCAGATTCAGAACATGGTTTCCATGTGCCTGCGGATGCTGGTGCGCTCGGCGGTGATGATGATTGTGGCGATTATCGTGGCCTGCTCCATCAGCGTCAGGCTGGCCACCTATGTGCTGGTGATTATGCCGCTGGTGATTCTCATGGTGGGACTGATGATGAAGTTCATCGGCCCTCTGTTCGGCGTGATGCAGAAGAAGATCGACGGCCTGAATCAGGTGATTCAGGAAAACCTGATTGCCACCCGGGTGGTCAAGGCCTTTGTCCGTCAGGAGCATGAGCGCGAAAAGTTCCGCGCCGCCAACAACGCCCTCACCGAGGCAGGTCTCAACGCCATTATGCGGATGATGGCCATGATGCCCCTGATGATGCTGGGCATGAATCTGGCCACTGTGCTCATTCTCTACAACGGCGGGCAGATGGTGCTTCACAGTGAGCTGGAAATCGGACAGCTCTCCTCCATTCTCACCTACATCTTTAATATCCTCTTCTCTGTGATGATGGTGGGCATGAGCCTGCTCATGTTCACCCGTGCCAAGGCCAGCGCCGGGCGTATTTTCGAGGTGCTGGACACGGTGCCCGCCATTGCGGACGGGGCGGAGGAAATGCCCCAGGGCAAGGAGCGTGGTCTGGTGGAGTTCCGGAACGTCTCCTTCAGGTACGCCGCCGGGGGCACCGGGGATGACGTGCTGCGCAACATCTCCTTCACCGCCCAGCCGGGGCAGACGGTGGCCATTGTGGGCGGCACCGGCAGCGGCAAGAGTACGCTGGTCAACCTGATTCCCCGATTCTATGACGTGACCGCGGGCTCCATTCTGCTGGACGGCAGGGACGTGCGGGACTACAAGCTGGACGATTTGAGAGGGCGCATCGGCATGGTGCTGCAAAACAATGTCCTCTTCTCCGGCACCATCCGGGAAAACCTGCTCTGGGGCAATCCGGACGCCACCGAAGAAGATATGATTCAGGCGGCAAAGGACGCACAGGCCTACGATTTCGTCATGAGCTTTCCCGACGGGTTTGACACCCACATGGAACAGGGTGGCGTCAACGTCTCCGGCGGACAGAAGCAGCGGCTTTGTATCGCCCGGGCCATGCTCCGCCATCCGGAGGTGCTGATTCTGGACGACTCCACCTCCGCTGTGGACTCCACCACCGAGGCGCAGATTCGCCAGTCCTTCCACGACAATCTCAAGGACACCACCGTGCTGCTCATCGCCCAGCGCATCAGCTCGGTGCGAAACGCCGATTTGATTCTGGTGCTGGAGGACGACACCATTGTGGATGCCGGCACTCACGAGGAATTGATGGCAACCAGCAGCGTGTATCAGGAAATCTACTACTCTCAGCAGGAAGGGGTGAGCGAGAATGGCTAACCAACCCAATCCCCCCAGAGGGCCCGGCGGCCCCGGCGGACGCAGAGGCAGAGGGGGCTATCAGAAGCCCAAAAACCTTCGGGCCACCATGGTCCGTATGTTCTCCTACCTCACCCGCAGACCCTTTTTGCTCCTGCTGGCCATTGTCTGCGTGGCGGCAGCGGCGCTGTCCTCGGTGGCGGCAACCTATTTTATGCGCCCCATTATCAACTCCCTCACCGACGCCGTGGCAAAGGGTCAGACCGACCTGCCCGGGCTGATGGGCTCCATTCTCCGGCTGCTGGGGGTGTACGCTGTGGCGGCGGTGTGCTCCTACGGTCAGTCCGCCCTGATGGCGCAGCTTGCCCAGCGGGGGTGCAACACCCTGCGCCGGGAGCTGTTTGACAAGCTGCAAACCCTCCCTCTCAGCTATTTTGACCAGCACCCCCACGGGGAGCTGATGAGCCGGTTCACCAACGATGCGGACAACGTGCAGATGGCGCTGGAGCAGAGCGTGGTGCAGCTCATCTCCTCCGCCATCACCTTCGTGGCCACTGTGGCCATGATGCTCTACCTGAACCCCCTCCTGTTTCTGGTCACCCTGCTCACCCTCACCGGGCTGATGCTCACCTTTACCAAGGTGGGCGGCATGAGCCGCAAGTTCTACGCCAGCCAGCAAAAGGCGCTGGGGGAGATGAACGGCAACATTCAGGAGATGGTAGAGGGGTTGAAGGTGGTCAAGGCCTTTACCCACGAGGAGCTGGCCAAGGCGGAGTTCAACCGCCTCAACGAGAACTACCGTCAGGCCGCCTCCAACGCCGTGTTCTATTCCTCCGTGCTCATGCCCATTGCAGGCAACCTGTCCAACATCGGCTACGCCCTCACCGCAGCGGTGGGCGGCGCCATGGCGATCCTCCGGGGCTTTGACATCGGCGGTCTGGTGAGCTATCTGAACTACTCCCGGCAGCTCTCCCAGCCCCTGAACCAGATTTCCATGCAGATGAACAGCCTGCTCTCCGCCATGGCAGGCGCAGAGCGGATTTTCGAGGTGATGGACCAGCAGCCTGAGATAGACGAGGGGGTCATCGGTCTGGTTCCGGTGGATGTGGCCGAAGACGGCACCCTCACCGAGCAGCCCAATCTGAACCGTCCCCGCCACTGGGCATGGAAGCTGCCTGAGTTCAACGGCGGCTATCTGGAGCAGCGCCCCGACGGGAACTGGCAGTGGCACGTCCCCAACCCGGACGGCGGGGTGGACATCCGCCCGGTCACCGGGACGCTGGTGGAGGAAGAGGGCAAGCGGTATGAGCTGGTGGAGCTGCGTGGCGACGTGCGGCTCATCAATGTGGACTTTGGCTATGTGCCGGAGAAGCAGGTGCTCTATGACGTAAACGTCTACGCCCATCCGGGGCAGAAGATTGCCTTTGTGGGCTCCACCGGCGCAGGCAAGACCACCATGACCAACCTGATCAACCGATTCTACGAGATCAAGCACGGTCTGATCCTGGTGGACGGGGTGGACATCCGCCACATCAAAAAGGACGCCCTTCGGGGGGCGCAGGGAGTGGTGTTGCAGGACACCCACCTGTTTACCGGCACGGTGATGGACAACATCCGTTACGGCAAGCTGGACGCCACCGACGAGGAGTGCATCCGGGCGGCAAAGACCGCCAACGCCCACAGCTTTATCCGCCGCCTGCCTGACGGATACAACACCATGGTCACCGGGGACGGCGCCAACCTGTCCCAGGGCCAGCGGCAGCTCATCGCCATTGCCCGGGCAGCGGTGGCAGACCCTCCTATTATGGTGCTGGACGAGGCCACTTCCTCCATCGACACCCGTACCGAGGCACAGATTGCCAAGGGCATGGACCAGCTCATGAGTGGGCGCACCGTGTTCGTCATCGCCCACCGGCTCTCTACCGTCCGGGATTCCGACTGCATTGTGGTCATTGAGCATGGTCACATTATGGAAAAGGGCAGCCATGCCCAGCTTTTGGAGGAGCAGGGGAGATATTACCAGCTCTATACCGGGCAGTTTACCTTATCATAACGATTCTACAAACCGGGAACCATTCGTTCCCGGTTTTTCATTACCCGCCGATGTGCGGCCAAAACTCCCCCAGTCAGCTTCGCTGACAGCAAACTCCCCCAGTCACTGCGTGACAGCCTTTCACAGAGGTGTGCCTTCGGCATTTTATCCCACTCGCCCTGAAACGTGCCACCGGCACGTTTCCGAGACGGGCTCACTCATTGAGGGGGCCATTGGCAAGAATTTGAAGTTGAAATAGATTTGCCAATGCCTCCCTCTTTGAGGGAGGTGCCCCGCAGGGGCGGAGGGAGTCCCCCCGCAGGGGCGCACAGTGTGCGCCCGCACCCCCCCAGACCTTCCCGTTTTTTTCTATAGACTTTCCTGTCCGGGGGTGCTATAATTGCGCTTAGAATGTGTTTTTATGCCTATTGAACAGGAGAATTGCCATGTGGATCGAAAATGAAGTCATTCGGCGTGATTTGGACGCATTGCTGGAGCAGCCCATCGACTTCTCCGCCTTTGACGGAAAGCAGGTTTTGATTACCGGTGCCACCGGTCTGATCGGCTCCAATTTGGTCAACGCCCTTCTGTATTACGGACTGGGTCGGGAAAATCCCCCCACGGTGCTGGCTCTGATTCGCAGCGAGGACAAGGCCAGACGGATGCTGGGGGCGCAGTTGGAGCAGTGCCCCCATCTGAAGCTGGTGCAGGGGGACGTAACCACCCTCTCCCTGCCGGACACAGAGGTGGATTTTATCATCCACGCCGCCAGCCAGACCGCCAGCCGTGCCATGGTGGAACAGCCTGTTGAGACCATTCTCACCACTGTGGAGGGCACCCGGAATATGCTGGAGCTGTGCCGGGAGAAAAAGGCCCGGATGATCTATCTCTCCAGCATGGAGGTCTACGGCAAGCAGCCAAAGGGCAAAAAGGTGACCGAGGACGACGTGGGTGCCATGCTGCCTACCCGGCTGCGCAGCAGCTATCCCCTGAGCAAGCAGCTTGCGGAGTGTCTCTGCGCCGGGCACGCCGCCGAATACGGCACGGATGTGAAGATGATCCGCCTTGCCCAGACCTTCGGCCCCGGCGTTCCGCTGGAGGACAGCCGGGTTTTCGCCATGATTGCCCGCTGCGCCATGGCAGGTCAGGACGTGGTGCTGCACACCACCGGCGAGTCCGCCCACAGTTATCTCTATACTATGGACGCCGTGTCTGCCATTTTGAAGGTGCTGCTGGAGGGGCAGAAGGGCGAGGCCTACACCGCCGCCAACGAGGACACCTACTGCTCCATCGCCCAGATGGCTCAGACCGTGCTGGAAAAGCTGGGCAGGGGAGAGAGCCGGGTGGTCTTTGACATTCGCAAGGACGTGCCCTACCCGGATACCAGCTATCTGGATCTGGACACCTCCAAGCTCCGCTCCCTTGGCTGGGCGCCCCAATATGATCTGCCGGAGATGTATCGCAATATGATGGAGACCATGCAGTGAGCCTGCGCCGCTGTGTGTGTTTTTCCTGCGTTGTCTGACTTTTTGGAGGTTGCCATATATGAACCCTAAGAAACTATCCGTCATCCTGTATGTGGACCACCCGGAACAGCTTTCCCATGCGCTGCAAAAGCTGGAGCAGTCCAGCCTGTTCCCTGAACAGGTTCAACTGATCGTCATTGATCCTCACGACTCCCAGCAGGCCCACACCCTCTGCGGCGCTCTGTCCAACGCCCTTTATCTCGCTGCCCCCGGTGCCGAGCCATCCGCCGCCTATAATCTGGGACTGAACCGCGCAGAGGGGGAGTATCTCCACTTTACGCTGGCTTCCGCATGGGTCAGCCCGGCGTTTTTTGAGAGCGCCCTGCAAACCCTGTCCCTGCATCCCGAGGTGCAGATGGTCTCCGCCGCCCCGGTGTACACGCCGGCGGAAGGGGATGCTGTCCCCTATTCCGCTGCCCCGGTGTCCAGTCTCAGCGAGGACATCTACGACCTGATGCAGACGCCCGCCAAGCTGCAGCTTTGTCTGCAAGGCTATGTGCTTCGTGCCAGCGCATTGCAGGGCAGGCAGTTTCAGGAGCAGCTGCACGAGGAAGGAGAGATCCGTCTGCTGCTGGATTTGCAGATGGACTGCCCTCTCTATGCCTATCTCCCCAACTTCATCTATTCCTATACCGTCCCCAAGGAGGATGAGCCCACCTCCAACCCCGTGCAGCACGAGGCGTGGTGGTATCAGGATTCCCTGCGCAATTTCATCATCCCCATGCTGGAGCAGGCCAACGCCCGGTTCACCCGTGCGCCCCTGTTTGTCCAGTACGCCGCCTACTATCTGATTTTCTCCAAGTACCAGTGCAATATCAACGGTCAGGACAAGGGCATTGTCCACGGCACCGAGGCGGCGGAGGATATGATCTATGCCTCCTTCCACGCTGTCTCCCTGCTGGATAATCAGACACTTCAGGCACGGAAAATAGCAGGCAACTGCACGGTTGACCGGGGTATGCGCAGCTTCTTTGTCTATGGCAAGGGAATGTATCTCCACCGGGAGCTGCACCTCTACGACGACGGCAGCCGTTTTGTCACCGTCATGGAGCATGAGGGAGATACGGTAGACAGCGCTTACTGGAACCGTGTCGCCGTGCTGGGCAGCAACAAGCGTGAGCGGATCCGTGTGCGGGTGATGAACTACCACAACGGCATACTGACGGTGGATGCCAACATCGGCTTCATTGATCTGGCTCCCCGGGAGCAGTTTGAGCTCTACGCCATTTCCGAGGTAGGAGGCAAGGAGACGGTTATCTATCCAGAGGAAGACTCCGTCTATGCCCTTATCAAGTGCTTCGGTCACTCCATCCAGAATAAGCACCCGGTGCGCTATCATTTCCCCGTCTCCGCCAACGCCCGCCAGACCATTTCCTTCTTCCTGCGCTATCAGGGCAAGCAGTACCCTCTGAGTCTGATTTTTGACACCCCCTATTCCCGGCTGGAAACCTCCAATCCCTATTCCTACTGGATGTTCCGGAAGAACTGGATGGTGTCTCACACCAAGTACACCCTGATCCTCCGCAAGGCGGGCAAGCTGTTCCACTTCAAGCGGGAGCTTTTGTTCCTCTTCTCCGCCTATCACCGTGCGGAGGACAAGGCGACAGCCCGCCGCTATCTGGGGCTTCGGCTGCGCTACTGGCTCAACTATCCCAAATTCAGCAAACGGCACATCTGGATCACCTTTGACAAGCTGTACAAGGCAGGAGATAACGGCGAGTATTTCTTCCAATACTGCATGAAGCAGCAGGATGGGATCGACTGCTACTACCTCATCAACGAGGACGCTCCGGACACGGTGCGGCTGCGCAAACAGCACCCCCGCAACCTGATCTATGCCAACAGCAGCAAATCCCTGATGATGGCGCTGTTTGCGGAGGCGGTGATGGCGACCCATGCGGGCATCGTCCCCTATCTGGGCTTCCCCAAGCAGAGCTACGCCTACCTGAAGGATCTGATTCATTCGGAGAACGTCTGTATTCAGCACGGACTGTCCATCCAGAAGATCGCCAATTTCCAGAATCGGCGCTATGCCAACACCAAGCTGTACTGCCTTGCCTCCCCCTTTGAGGAGCGCAACGTCTCCCACCCCATCTACGGCTACTCCCCGGATATGCTGAAGATGACAGGACTGGCCCGCTACGACGGTCTGGTAAACCGGGATCAGAAGCTGATCCTCATTACCCCCACATGGCGCAAGGGTCTCATTCCCGTCAAGGGAGTGGGGCAGACCAACGACTACTGGGACGGCTTTAAGTCCACCGCCTACTTCCGCATCTACAACAGCCTCATTAACGATCCCAAGCTCATCGCCTGCGCCAGGAAGAACGGCTACCGGATCACCTATCTTCTCCACCCTGCCATGAGCGGACAGCTTCAGGACTTCGAGGGCAACGACTATGTGGACATCATCCCCGCCACCGGTGACATGAGCTATGAGAAGATTCTGTGCGAGTCCAGCCTGATGGTCACCGACTATTCCGGCGTCCAGTTCGACTTTGCCTATATGCGTAAGCCCATTCTCTACTACCACCCCGCCGACCTGCCTCCCCACTACGAGGAGGGCGGACTGGTCTACGCCACCCAGGGCTTCGGCCCCATCTGTACCGAGCATCAGGAGCTGGTGGAGCAGCTCTGTCAGGCCATGGAGCGGGGCTGCACCACTCAGGATGAGTACATCCGCCGGGCAGACAGCTTCTTCACCTATGATGACCACAACAACTGCCAGCGGATCTATCAGCAGGTTCGTGCCCTTCTGGATGAGACCAAAAAGGACTCTGCCAAACAGGCTGCGAGGTGAATCAAATGGCGTCACGCCGAATCCCGCTGTGGGATAATGTAAAATGCTTCCTCATTCTGGCCGTGGTTCTGGGTCACTTTGTGGACGGATTTCACCGGGACTCCCATCTCTACCAGAGTATTTTTGTCTTCTGCTACAGCTTTCACATGCCGGTGTTCCTGTTTATCGCCGGTATGTTCCACAAAAATACCCGCATCGCCCAGAAGGTGGTCTCCTTCCTCTCCATCTACCTGCTCTATAAGGGTGTGCTGCTGCTGGAAGGCCAGTTTTTCGGCACCGCCGACAGCTTCAACCTGTTCGGTGACTCCGCAGCGCCATGGTATACCTTCTGTATGGCAGTGTTCATCCTGCTGACCTTCCTTCTTCAGTCGGTGGAGCCCCGGTTCCTGTTGGGCGTGGGCATCCTTGCCGCCTGTCTGGCAGGTTACGACGCAAGTATCGGGGACGGTTTCTATCTCTCCCGCACGCTGGTGCTCTTCCCCTGCTATCTGGCAGGGACGATGGTCTCCAAAGAGCGGCTGGAACGTCTTACCCAAAACAGACGTCTCAGGCTGGCTGCCCTTTTCGTCCTGTTGGGCTGGGCGGCAGTCACCTATCTGGGCATCGAGCGGGTCTATATTCTGCGCCACCTCTTTACCGGCAGAAATCCCTACCGCGAATCCATCTGGATCTATGGCGGGGCGTTTCGGCTGCTGTGCTACCTGATTTCCGCCGTCATCGGTCTTGCTCTCATTCTGGTGGTACCCAGCCGGGATCTGGGCTTTGTGACCCGGTTCGGGCAGCGCACCTTGCAGATCTACTTCTGGCATGTGCCTGTGCTGAATCTGCTCAAGGGCCTGAATGTGCCGGAGCTCATCCGTATTCAGCACATCCCCGGAAAGCTGCTGTGGCTGGGCATAGCCGTGGCGCTGACGCTGCTGCTGAGCCTTCCTGTTTTCCGTTATCCCACCGATTTTTTGATGTCCGCCTCACGCAGAAAGGAATAACGCTATGAATATCGCCATGATTTTTGCCGGCGGCAGCGGCGTGCGCATGGGTGCCGGCGTGCCCAAGCAGTTTTTGGAGATCAACGGCAAGCCGGTACTGATCCACACGCTGGAGCTGTTCCAGTACCACGCCATGATCGACAAAATCTATGTGTCCGTGCTTCGGGATTATATCGACTATGTACAGGCGCTCGCTCAGGAATACCACATCACCAAGCTCACCGCCATCGTCCCCGGAGGAGAGACGGCGCAGGACTCGATTTACAACGTGCTGCTCAAGGCGAGTCAGGAGAACCCTGCGGATTCCGTGGTGCTTCTCCACGACGGCGTGCGCCCCTATGTGGATGCGGATGTGATTACAGAAAACATTCGCTCAGTGGAGCGCTACGGCACTGCTATCACCTCCACCCCCAGTTATGAGACGGTGGTGCTCAGCCCGGACGGCGTGTCGGTGGATCAGGTTCCTCTGCGCAAGCAGAGCTATACCGCACAGGCGCCCCAGTCCTTCCGGCTGGGGGAGATCCTGGAGGCCCACAACCGGATCCGCCTCACCCCGGAGCGGTACAACAACATGGTGGATGCCTGTACCATTATGACCACGCTGGGCAAAAGCGTCCATCTGGTGCCCGGCAACCGGGGCAACATCAAGGTCACCACACCGGAGGATGTGTATATTTTCCGGGGACTGCTCCAGTACAAGGAGAACGAACAGGCCTTCGGCTTTGGTCTGACCAACCGGATTCAGGCCAAGATGAACCACTTCCGCCGCAATCAGCAGGGCAACCCCTGACCGTTGGGACGCATTGGAGAAAAATCTTTCCCCAATGCGTCCTTTCTCTTACAGCATACAGCAGGTGATTTCCTCCACCCGGCTGGCAATCCCCCGGTTCTCCTCCGCCAGAGACTGGTACAGCTCTGCCCGCTCCTGCCCCTCCCGGGCGGCACGGTCAAAGGCGGCCGCCGCTGTGCGGGCAGCGCGGTACTGTTCCCGGCACCGCTCCGGGGCGGTCATAGGCGGCAGCCTCTCCGGGGACGAAGGGGTGTGCCGCTGTCCGGTGAGCAGATAGTAGACGGCGGCAAGCCGGCGCTGCATGGCGCACAGAGCCGGATACACGCCGCCCAGCGCCCCGCTGCACAGGCTCTTGCGGCGGCGCAGGTCGTCCATGGCAGCGGCGAGGAATCCCGCCTCGTCCCAGCTCTGGGGGGATGGGGGAGGCGGCGGGGCGGAGGCGGGTGCGCTCACCCGCTGCCAAACCCGGAGAAACGCCTCCTCCTCCGGGGCAGATTTCGGTTGAAGTTCCATGAAAGTCCCCTCCTTTTTGTTCCATGCTATGCAAAAGAGGGGGTGTTTGTGCCTTTTTAGCGAAAAAAATCCGGTTAAAACCCCGGCCGCCCCTTGCTTTTTCCCAAAGAGGATGCTATACTTGCCTTGTAATTGAACCTATCAACCGTAAGAGTGAGGCGCGCCTCGCTCTTTCTTTTGTAATGAGGCGGAAATACACCATGAAAAAAGTGACCGAAGTGGTAACCCAGCTGGCGCTCCCCTTTGTGGAGCAGGCGGGATGCAGCCTTTGGGATGTGGAATACGTCCGGGAGGCAGGGAGCTGGTTTTTGCGGGTCTACATTGACTGTCCCGGCGGGGTGAACATCGACCAATGCGAGGCGGTGAGCCGTCCCCTCAGCGACGCTCTGGACGAGGCCGACCCCATTGAAGGCAGCTACACCCTGGAGGTCTCCTCCGCGGGGATCGACCGTCCGCTGAAAAAGCCGGAGCATTTTGCCGCCTTCGCCGGGCATGATGTGGAGGTGCGCACCTACCGCCCTGTGAACGGGAAAAAGGAGTTCCACGGCAAGCTGGCAGGCTATGACAGCGGGGATGTGACCATCACCCTGCCGGACGGAACCAATCAGACCTTTGGGAAAAAAGAAGTCGCCCTTGTGCGGCTGGACGTTGTGTTTTAAAGGAGTGAATACCATGGCTAAGAGAATCAGCAAGAAAAAGGGGCCCACCCCTGAAGAGGATGCTCAGGAGTTTTTCCTGGCTCTGGATCTGCTGGAAAAAGAGCGGGGCATCAAAAAGGAATATATGCTGGAAAAGATCACCCAGGCGCTGGTCTCCGCCTACAAGCGGGATCACGAGGGTGTGGAGGAAAACATCGTCATTCAGGCCGACCCGGACAAGAACCTGCTGCGGATGATTATCCGCCGGGACGTGGTGGAGACGGTGGACAATCCCGGCACCGAAATCTCTCTGGAGGACGCCAGAAAGATTCTGCCCCGGGTACAGCTGGGAGACGTGGTGTCCAGCGAGGTAAAGACTAAGAACTTTGGCCGCATCGCCGCCCAGACCGCCCGTCAGGTGATTATTCAGGGCATCCGTGAGGCGGAGCGGAATATGGTATATGAGGAGTTCCGCCACCACGAGGGGCAGCTGTTGACCGGCGTGGTCAACCGGGTGGACCCCAACACCGGGGCGCTGTATATCAAGCTCACCTCCGGCAAGGAGTTCACCGAGGCGCTGCTCACCCCCGGCGAGCAGGTGAAGGGTGAGGTCTTCCACGAGGGCGACCGGATCAAGGTCTATGTGGTGGAGCTGAAGCGGGAGACCCGTGGCACCCGGGTGGTGATCTCCCGGACCCACTACGGTCTGGTACGCAAGCTGTTTGAGCTGGAGGTGCCGGAGCTTCAGGACGGCACGGTGGAGATCAAGTCCATCGCCCGTGAGGCGGGCAGCCGCACCAAGATGGCGGTACGCAGCTTTAAGAGCGAGATCGACCCCATCGGCGCCTGCGTGGGCACCCGTGGACAGCGGGTGAACGTCATTGTGGACGAGCTGCACGGGGAAAAGGTGGACATCATCAAGTACAGCGAAGACCCCGCCGAGTATGTGGCCGCCGCTCTTGCCCCCGCCGACGTGGTCAGCGTGACCGAGCTGGAGGAGCATAGCTGCCGGGTGATCGTCCCCGACGATCAGCTCTCCCTTGCCATCGGCAAGGAGGGTCAGAACGCCCGTCTGGCCGCCAAGCTCACCGGCTACAAAATCGACATCAAGAGCGTCTCCAGCGCCGCCCAGGAGGGGGACGTTGCGGTGGAAGCCGTCCAAGCGCCTGCGGAGGAGCTTGCAGACGAAGCTGACGCTGAGTAACCCTGCGCCGTAAGGAGGGAGAGCAATGCCGAAGAAAATCCCTGTGCGGCAATGTCTGGGCTGCCGGGAGCATAAGCCCAAGCCGGAGCTGATCCGGGTGGTGCGCTCCCCCGAAGGGGAAATCTCTCTGGATTTCCGGGGCAAAAAGTCCGGGCGGGGTGCCTATGTGTGTCCCAACAGCGCCTGCCTTGCCAAAATCCGCAAGAGCAGGGCGCTGGAACGGGCCTTCTCTGTGGCCATTCCCGATGAGGTTTACGCCGCTCTGGAGGCGCAGATGCAGGAGGGCGAGCAGGATGAATGAGCATCTCACCTTTCTGGGTCTTGCCCGGCGGGCAGGCAAGCTGGCCGCCGGGGAGGACGCAGTGGATACCGCCCTCAGTCAGGGGGTTGTGCGGCTGATCGTCCTCGCCGCCGATGCAGGAGAGCATACCGTGCGCCGGATGGAGCACCGCTCTCAGGCACGTCTGCCCATCCTCTATCTGAAATCAGAGAAAGAGGCGCTGGGGCAGGCGCTGGGCTGGAAAAGCTGCGCCGTGGCCGCCCTCACCGATTTGGGCATGGCGGAGTCCTACGCCAAAAAAATGGCCGATGCCTTCCCGGAACACCGCAGCGTCTATGAGGCGCTGGTGGAAAAGCGGGAGAAAATCCACACACGGCGGCAGAAAAAGCCGGGCAAGCGCACCCGGCAGCAGTAATGGTAATTGTATCATCTAGTTTGTGCCGGCGGGAAAATCCCGTACCAAGGCGGGCTTTTCCCGTTGGCACAGGCCTTCATCATCAGGAGGTATGTATATGGCGATCGAATTGAAGTATCGTGTCCATGAAGTAGCCAAGGATTTTAAGATCAAAGGCAAGGCGGTGGGCTCCAAAAAGGTGACGGAAATCCTCACCAAGTATGACCACGCCCCTTCCAGCCACATGGCTGCCCTCAGCGAGATGGAGCTGAGTCTGGTGTTTGAGTACCTGACCCAGCACAATCAGGTGGAGGATATTCAGCAGGCGCTGGACGCCACCGCACCCAAGACGGAGGCAAAGCCCGCTCCCAAGGCCGCCCCTGCCCCCAAGGCAGAAGCGCCCAAGGCGGAGGAGTCCCCCAAGGAGGAGACCCCTGCCAAGCAGGACGCTCCCTCCGCTCAGGCACCCGCCCAGAGCGCCGCCGAGCCTGTCCGTCAGCCTGCCCGGAAGGTGCCGGAGAAGATGACGGTAAACACCCGCAAGAGCGCTGACGTGAATCTGGATCGGTATGACGCCCATCTGGACGAGCTGGCTCCCGACCGGGCCGACCGGATGCAGCAGGGCAAGCAGAAGCTGAAGAGCAACCGCTCCCAGCAAAAGCGCAAGGGCGCTCAGAGCCAGAAGCGCCGTCAGGAGGAGCAGCGCCAGCAGATGCGCCGTCTCCAGCAGGAGGTGGCCAAGCGAAACACCGTGGTCACCGTGGAGATTCCCGACGAAATCTCGGTGGGCGAGCTGGCCAGCCGGATGAAGAAGCAGGGCGCTATGGTGGTCAAAGAGCTGATGAAGCTGGGCGTTATGGCCTCCCTCAGCGAGAACATTGACTTCGACACCGCCGCCATTGTGGCCGAGGAAATGGGCTGCAAGGTGAAAAAAGAAGTGGTGGTCACTCTGGAAGAGCGGCTCATTGAGACCGCTGAGGACAGGGAAGAGGATTTGGAGCCCCGCGCCCCGGTCATCGTGGTCATGGGTCACGTTGACCACGGCAAGACCTCCCTGCTGGACTATATCCGCTCCTCCAACGTCACCGCCGGAGAGGCGGGCGGCATCACCCAGGCCATCGGCGCTTATCAGGTGAACGTGAACGACAAGGTGGTCACCTTCCTGGACACCCCCGGTCACGAGGCCTTTACCGCCATGCGTGCCCGTGGCGCTATGGTCACCGACATCGCCATTCTGGTGGTAGCCGCCGACGACGGCATTATGCCCCAGACGGTGGAGGCCATCAACCACGCCAAGGCGGCTGAAATTCCCATTGTGGTGGCCATCAACAAGATGGATCTCCCCGGCGCCAACCCGGAGAACATCAAGCAGCAGCTCACCCAGTACGACCTGCTCTCCGAGGACTGGGGCGGCGACACCATCATCTGCCCCATCTCCGCCAAGACCGGCGAGGGCATCGACGAGCTGCTGGAGAACGTGCTGCTGGTGGCTGAAATGCGGGAGCTGAAGGCCAATCCCAACCGTGCCGCCCGTGGCGCTGTCATCGAGGCCCGGATGGACAAGGGCCGCGGCCCGGTTGCCACTCTGCTGGTGCAAAACGGCACCCTGAAGCAGGGCGACATCCTCATCGCCGGAACCGCCGTGGGACGTGTGCGTGCCATGACCGACTACCGGGGCAAGCCCGTCAAGTCCGCCGGCCCCTCTGTTCCGGTGGAGATCACCGGTATGGCGGAGGTGCCTGCCGCCGGTGACGACTTCTACGCCGTGGCCGACGAGCGCATGGCCCGTGAGCTGGCCGAGCAGCGCAAGCAGGAGCGCAAGGACGCTTTGGCTGCCCCCGCCGCCAAGAAGGTCTCTCTGGACGATCTGTTCGACCAGATTCAGGTGGGCGACATGAAGGAGCTGAAGGTCATTGTCAAGGCGGACGTTCAGGGCTCCGCCGAGGCGGTGAAGCAGAATCTGGAAAAGCTGACCAACGAGGAAGTCCGGGTTCACGTCATCCACTCCGGCGTTGGCGCCATCAACGAGAGCGACGTGATGCTGGCCTCCACCTCCAACGCCATTATCGTGGGCTTCTCCGTCCGTCCGGACAACGTGGCCCGGAATATGATTGAGCGGGACAAGGTGGACGTGCGGCTGTACCGGGTCATCTATGACTGCATTGAGGAGATCGAGGCGGCCATGAAGGGTATGCTCTCGCCCAAGTTCAAGGAAGTGGAGCTGGGACGTGTGGAGGTCCGGGAGGTCTACAAGATCACCGGTGCCGGCGTCATTGCGGGCTGCTACGTCAAGGAGGGCAAGGTGGTCCGCAATGCACAGCTCCGTCTCGTCCGGGACGGCGTGGTCATCCACGAGGGCACCATTGCCTCTCTGCGCCGGTTCAAGGACGACGTGAAGGAAGTGGCTACCAACTTCGAGTGCGGCATCGGTCTGGAGAAGTTCTCCGACATCAAGGTGGGCGACATCTTCGAAGTGTTCCAGATGGAGCAGATTCAGCAGTAATAAACGCTTGCAGGAGGCAGGGTTGGCAGTGCCGCCTTGCCTTCTGTGTTTGCGGGGAAGTTGGGTATACTTCTCTTACAGGATTGCAGGGGGTCGTCCACCAAAAAATGAAATGACCACGTCCCTACCATTCTTCCTGCGGTTTTCCCGTAATAAAGGAGATTATCATGGCGAACTATCGCATTAACCGTATCAACGAGGACATTCAGCGGGAGCTTTCCGCCCTGCTGCGCACGGTGAAGGACCCCCGTGTGTCCTCTCATATGCTCTCCGTCCTCCGGGTGGATACCTCCACCGATCTCAGTTACTGCAAGGTGTACCTGTCCACGCTGGATCAGGCAGCCGCCAAGGAGATTCGGCAGGGTCTGCGCTCCGCCTCCGGGTATCTGCGCCGGGAGCTGGGTCATGCGCTGGATCTGCGGAAGACCCCGGAGCTGACCTTCGTACTGGACAACTCCATCGATGAGGGTGCCCGGATCATCCGCATGATGGAGGAGCTGGACAAATGACCGAGGCGGAGGCTGCCCGCTGGCTGCAAGAGCGGGACAATTTTCTCATTCTCACCCACACCCGCCCGGACGGGGACACCCTGGGCAGTGCCGCCGCCCTGTGCGCCGGGCTGAAAAAGCTGGGGAAAACAGCGTGGGTTGCCCCCAACGGCGGGGTGACTGCCACCTATCAGGGGGACATTACCCCCTATTTTGCCCCGGATGGATACGCCTTTGACCACATCGTGGCGGTGGATGTTGCCAGCGAGGGACTGTTTCGTCCGGAGATGGAGGGATACAAGGGCAAGGTGGCCCTTTGCATTGACCACCACCCCTCCAACGAGCATTATGCCCCTCACCTCTGTCTCGACCCCACCGCCGCCGCCTGCGGGGAGATCATCTTCCGCATACTCCACCACCATCTCCATGTGATGGACGAGGAAATTGCCCGGGCGGTTTATCTGGCCGTCTCCACCGACACCGGGTGCTTTGTCTACAACAACACCACCCCGGAGACCCACCGGATTGCCGGGGCGGTGATGGAGTACGGCGACTTTGCCAAAGAGATCAACAAGCGGTGCTTCCAGACCAAGAGCCGCAAGCGGATTGCGCTGGAATCCCGGCTTCTCAGCGGGGCGGTGTACTATCATCAGGAGCAGGTGGTCATCGGCGCCGTCTCCTGCGCCGACATGGAGGCGGTGCAGGCCGGGGAGAGCGACGCGGAGGAGCTGTCCTCCCTGCTGCGGCTGGTGGAGGGGGTAAAGGCCGCCGCCACCCTGCGGGAGCTGAGCCCCGGCAAATGGAAGCTGAGCCTGCGCACCGATGCGGACTATCTCAACGCCACCCGCACCTGCGCCGCACTGGGGGGCGGCGGTCACGCCGCCGCCGCCGGAGCAACCCTGCGGGGCAGCTTTGACGAGCAGCAGGCCCGGGAGATGGTGTTGCAGGCCATTGAGGGGGAGCTGGGGTAAGGGCTGGTTCTCCCAGGCAATGTCGTAGGGGCGCGGCTTGCCGCACCCCTGCAAACTCCTTTCCATACAGAAGGCGGTGTTTTTATGCCCAGTGGAATCATTATCATCGACAAGCCCCAGGACTGGACCAGCATGGACGTATGCGGCAAGCTGCGCCGGGTGCTGGGGGAGCGCCGGGTGGGTCACGCCGGGACGCTGGACCCCATGGCCACCGGGGTGCTGCCTGTCTTTGTGGGCAGAGCCACCCGTGCGGTGGAATTTGCGGAGCGGGGGGACAAGGAATATCTGGCCACCCTCCGGCTGGGGCTGGTGACCGACACGCAGGACACCACCGGAGAGACGCTGGAAACCCATCCTGTCTCCTGCAGCCGGGGGGAAATAGAAGAAGTTTTGTCCCGGTTTCGGGGAGAGATCCAGCAGATTCCCCCCATGTACTCCGCCCTCAAGGTGAACGGGCAAAAGCTGTACCAGCTGGCTCGGAAGGGCAAAACGGTGGAGCGGCAGCCCCGGCGCATCACCATCTCCGCACTGGAGTTGGGAGAACAGACCGGGGAGGGGGAATACGCCCTGCGGGTGCGCTGCTCCAAGGGCACCTATATCCGCACCCTCTGCCACGACATCGGGCAGGCGCTGGGCTGCGGCGGGTGCATGGCCTCCCTTCGGCGCACCATGGCGGCGGGTTTTGATCTGTCTCAGGCGGTGACGCTGGAAGCCGTGATCGCCGCAGGAGAACAGGGGAGGGCGGCGGAGCTGCTGCTCCCGGTGGACACCTACTTTGCCCAATATCCCGCCCTCACCGTTGACCGGGAGGCGGAGCGGCGGTGCCGCAACGGAAATTCCTTCCGCTCCCGGGGGGAGGACGGACGGTTCCGGGTCTACGGCGGGGACGGGGCTTTCCTCATGCTGGGGGAGCGGAAAGCGGGCGTCATGTCCACGGTAAAGAGTTTTTTTGACGTTTGATGAGGTAATTATGGCAGAGAGAAAACGTGTCATTGCGCTGGGCTTTTTTGACGGGGTGCATCTGGCCCACGCCCGGCTGCTGCGCACGGTGCAAAACCGGGCAAAGGAGCTGGGGGCGAAGCCCTGCGCCTTTACCTTTGACATTCACCCCTCCCTCCGTCTCACCGGAGTGCAGGAGCCTTTGCTCTCCTCGGTGGAGGACCGGCGGCAGATGATGACCCAGCTGTTTGGCATGGAGGAGGTCATTGTGGCCTCCTTTGACCAGATGATGTCCATGCCCTGGGAGGACTTTGTGGACGTTTATCTGGCAAAGGAGCAGAATGCCGCCCATGTGGTCTGCGGGTACGACTTCCGCTTTGGCAGTCACGGGGCAGGGGACGCAGACAAGCTGCGTCAGCGCTGCGCCCGGCGGGGGATTGGCTGCGATATTGTGGGGGAGATTGAGCTGGACGGGGTGCGGGTGTCCTCCACCCATATCCGTTCCCTGCTCTCCGCCGGGGAGATGGAGGAGGCCACCCGTTTTCTGGGGCATCCCCATCTGCTCAGCGGCACGGTGCAGCAGGGCAAGCATCTGGGGCATACGCTGGGCTTTCCCACGGTGAATCTTTCCTTCCCGGAGGGGGTGCTGGTGCCCGCCCACGGGGTGTACGCCGCCAAGGCGCTGCTGCCGGACGGCTCTACCTGTCTCGCCGCCGCTAATATCGGGGTGCGTCCCACGGTGGAGGAAAACGCCCGTGCCAATGTGGAGGCGTTTCTGCTGGATTTTGATGGGAATCTCTACGGACAGAGGGTTTCCCTGGCCTTTTATCACCGCCTGCGGGGAGAGGTGAAGTTCCCGGACGTGGCGGCTCTCACCGCCGAGGTGCTGCGAAACGCCGACCAGACCCGCGCTTACTTTGCCCTGCGGGAGGACGACCCATGGAACTGACCTATCCCGTCTACTACAAAGACTTTCACTGCACCGCAGATGCCTGCCATGACAACTGCTGCCGCACCGGATGGGAGATTGACGTGGACGCTGCGACGGTGGACTACTACCGCACCCTTCCGGAGCCTCAGCGTCAGCGGATTTTCGCCGGGCTGGGTCAGGAGCCCTCCGGGCAGTACGTCATCTGTCCCAAGGACGGGCAATGTCCCTTTCTCACGGAAGCAGGGCTTTGCTCCCTGGTGATGGAGCTGGGAGAGGAACACATCGGGGACATCTGCGCCCTGCATCCCCGGTATCGGGAGTGGTTTCCCGGACGGATGGAGATTGGGGTGGGGCTGTGCTGTGAGGAGGCGGCACGGCTGATGCTGTCTGACCCCGCCCCGGCGGAGTTTGAGACGGTCATCACCGACGACGACCCGGACGACGGGGAGGACGGGGATTTTCCCCTCTATCTCCCCCTGCTCTCTCTGCGGGAGACCTTGTTTGAGATTGCTCAGGACCGCACCCTCTCTTTGCAGGAGCGGGCGGAGGAGCTGCTGGACATGGCCGCCGACGTGCAGCGGCAAATAGACGGGACAGAGCGAGAGCTTCCCGATTTCTCCCGGTTCTATCTGAAAAAGGTGCTGGAAGTCCACACCCGGATGGAGGCGCTGAACCCGGCATGGCTGGAGGAAGTGGAGGCGGTGCTGGGTCATGCCCACTCGCTGGACTGGTCTGGCTTTTCCGCCTCTTTGGGACAGCGGGGGTATGAATACGAGCATATTCTGGTCTACCTGCTGTTTCGGTATGTGCTGAAAGCGGTGTTTGACGGGGAGCTGTTCTCCCGTGTCCGTATGGCGGTGGATATGACCCTTACCATGGCCGCCCTTGGGGTGTGGCGGTGGATGAACACCGGGCGGTTTACCCTCTCTGACCAGATAGACGTGGCCAAGGAGTATTCCAAAGAGGTGGAGTATTCTGACGAGAATATGGAAATGCTGAAAAACCTGAGTGAGACGTGATGCTCACTCAGGTTTTTTTGATTCTCACGGCACAGGTCATTACCCTGCCGCCGATGGTCTGGTTGTGCTTGGGGTTGCGTTTTCTCCGTTCTGCGTCCATCTCGATGGCCAGCTCCACCCGCTGACGGGCGGTGTCGATGAGCTGGTCGGTGGACAAATCCCGGAGACTGTCCGGGGAGAGACGGGGCATTTCCCGATGCCATGCCCCCGCATGGAGGGACACCGGCTTACCCGGCTGGGTTTTCGTGTGTACCAGCTTGGATTTTCCGTGAACCACCGAGAAATGGTACACGTCAAAGCCGCTGCCGTTCCACTCCGCCGCCAGCAGCACAAAGGGGCCGGGGTCTTCTTTGGGCAGACGCAGGGCAGTTGCGGCGGACACCAGTCTGCCAATCCGCTCCAACTGCGCCTCCATGCTGCCGTGGTTGGCCCGCAGAATGGCGGCGGCGGTCTTGAAGATGGGAACGCCGTGGCGGAAGCTGGGTCCGCAGAGACAGCACACCAGCTTGCGCCCCTCTATCAGGTAGGCTTTCCGCAGCCAGTCGAAATGGGCGAGATGGTAGAAGCTCTCCCGGGTGTCTGCGGCGGCCACCGCCCCGGAGTCGTTGATCATCAGGGTAATGTAGGACATAGGTACCTCTTGGGGCACTCCCCCAGTCACTTCGTGACAGCCTTCCGCATGGGTGTGCCTTCGGCAATTGATCCCTCTCGCCCTAAAACGTGCCACAGGCACGTTTTCAAGACGGGCATTTGCAAAGGTTGTGCTTCGCACTTTATCCCACTCGCCCTAAAACGTGCCACAGGCACGTTTTCAAGACGGGCTCACTCAAAGAGGGGGACTCCCCCAGTCAGCTTCGCTGACAGCCCCCTCTGGGAGGGGGCCATTGGCAATAACAAAAAGACAAACAGACTTTGCCAAAGCCTCCCTCTCAGAGGGAGGTGGCACCGCCGCAGGCGGTGACGGAGGGAGTCCTCCCTCTCTGAGGGAGCTGTCACGGCGAAGCCGTGACTGAGGGAGCCCCTCACTCCAACTGATTCTTCTCCCGCAGTACGTTGATGGGGGTCACCAGAATCTGCCCCTGACCGTCCAGCAGGTTGTCCGGCATGAACAGGCGTTCACTGGTGTCCAGCCCCTCAAAGGTGAAGCCCAGCAGCTCGTTGATCTCCCGCTCTGCCCACTCAGCGGCGGCGGAGTAAATTCCCCCGATGGAGG
>ATWA01000014.1 GCA_000421005.1 Clostridiales bacterium NK3B98 | reverse complement strand
GGTCTGACGATAGGCGAGACGAACGGAGAAGTCTGCCTGAGCATTGATGTGTACAGAGGGAAAGACGCCGCAGAACTGCACAAAATGCTTTGTGCATGGCGTCAGGCCTATGCAATGCTCAAAGAAGGACAGATCACGGGAGAGGAATATGACCGCTGGCGTTATCACTACCCGGAATACGACACCAGTCAGCACTGGGCGAAGGTGCCTTCCCAGGGGCTCAGTGATATGCTCATAGATGCAATGACAGATGACAATCAATAAAAAAAGAGCTAACTGATCGAATCAAAATCAGTTAGCTCTTTTTGATGAAACATGCAGTTTTGTTGCCAAATCGTTGCCACAGTCGGCCTTGAAGCTGGAAAAACGAGGCGTTTCAAGGCTTTTCGGGGAGCGTGGATTACTCCCACTCGATCGTCGCCACCGGCTTCGGGCTCAGATCGTACAGCACCCGGCAAACGCCGTCCACTTCGCTGAGAATGCGGCTGGTGACCTTTTCCAGCACCTCCCAGGGGAGCTGGGGAACGGTGGCGGTCATGGCATCCACCGTGTTTACCGCACGGATAATCACAGGCCAGTCAAAGGCACGCTTTCCGTCCTTCACGCCGGTGGAGCGGAAGTCAGGCACCACGGTGAAGAACTGCCACACCTTTCCGGTGAGACCGGCAGCGTCAAACTCCTCCCGGAGAATGGCGTCGGACTCCCGAAGGGCTTCCAGACGGTCACGGGTGATAGCACCGAGGCAGCGCACCCCCAGACCGGGGCCGGGGAAGGGCTGACGGTAGACCATATTGTCCGGCAGGCCCAGCTGCTTGCCTACCACACGCACTTCGTCCTTGAACAGGAATTTCACCGGCTCCACCAGCTCGAACTTCAAATCCTCCGGAAGGCCGCCCACGTTGTGATGGGCCTTGACTGCCTTCTTCGGGTCGCTCTCAATGATGTCGGGATAGATGGTGCCCTGTGCCAAAAAGTCAATGCCGTCCAGCTTGCGGGCTTCTTCCTCAAAGACACGGATAAATTCAGCGCCAATGATCTTGCGTTTGGACTCCGGGTCGGAGACGCCTGCCAGCTTGTCCAGAAAACGGTCTACTGCGTCCACATAGATGAGATTGGCGTCCATCTGGTTGCGGAACACCTCCACCACCTGCTCCGGCTCGCCCTTGCGCAGCAGGCCATGGTTCACATGGACGCATACAAGCTGCTTGCCTACTGCCTGAATCAGCAGCGCCGCAACCACCGAGGAATCCACACCACCGGAGAGCGCCAGCAGCACCTTGCGGCTGCCGATCTGTGCCCGGAGCTGGGCGATCTGCTGGTCAATAAACTGCTGCGCCCGTTCCGGCGTGTTGATTCGTGCCATGCTTTCAGGACGTTTGTTATCTGCCATCGTAGTTCCTCCTCATCGCCGTTGTGTCGTTTGTTGGGCTTTACTGTCAAATTGCTGATTACCATTATATGCACAACCCCTCCCACACGCAAGGAAAAAACATGGGTTGGTTCCATTTTGGTGAAACAAGCTGTGTTTTACCCCGTGAAATGCAGCCGTTTTCGTCGTCTTTCCATTGCATTGTGTCCTGATGGTAATTCTCTCTTGCTTTTTGGAATCAAATGGGGTATTTTATTCATTGGTTTGAAACGTTTAATCATCTTGCGTAACTGGGGGGCAATGGCAATGAGTGGGAAAACCGGGATTATTGATGTAGGCGGCGGGCTTCGTGCGGTTTACGCAGCCGGGGTGCTGGATCGGTGTCTGGAGGAAGGGCTGACCTTCGACTTGGGAATCGGTGTATCCGCCGGCAGCGGCAATCTGGCCTCCTTCATCTCCGGTCAGGCAGGGAGAAACGTCCCCTTCTATACCGTCTATGCCCGGCGCAGGGAATACTTAAGCGTGGGCAACCTGCTGCGGAAAGGTTCCCTGCTGAATTTGGATTATGTCTATGGCACACTGAGCAACCGGGGCGGTGAGGCGGCGCTGGACTTCGGCGCTTTTACCCGCAATCCCATGGATTTGATGGTAGTTGCCACGGATGCCCACACCGGACTGCCCCACTACTTCTACAAGCAGGATATGCAGGAGGACCGCTACGACGTATTTAAGGCATCCTCCTCCCTTCCGGTGGTCTGCAAGCCCTATGAGGTAGACGGAGTTCCCTACTATGACGGCGCTCTGTCTGACCCCGTTCCCATTGGCAAGGCCTTTGAGTGGGGCTGCGACAAGGTTGTACTTATTTTATCTCTGCCTGAGTCCTACGTTCGCACCGACAAAAAGGACCGGAAAAACGCCGCCCGCTTTCGGAGAAAGTACCCTGCCGCCGCCGCTGCGCTGGAGCATCGCTCGCAGATTTACAACCGTCAGGTGGCGGAGGCAAAGGAGTACGCAAAGCAGGGGAAGCTGCTCATCGTGGCACCGGATGACACCTGCGGGGTCACCACCCTCTGCCGGGACACAGACAAGCTGAACCGGCTGAATCAGAAGGGCTACCGGGACGCTGCCCGGATCGCCGAATTTCTGAACGATTAAGGCTTCCGAGGTACATTTCCTCCTGCTGCTGCATAGATTATGAATAAAGGGCGGGGAACCGGGGAACACTGACAGAAATGGAGGTGCGTCCCATGCGGTACAATCGTGCGTATATTTTGCTCATCGCCTTTTCCCTTGCCCTGTTCTGCTCTACGGCTGCTTTCAGCGCAATGGCATTTTCTCATTTTGGGGATGCTCCGGTGCCTGTGTCGGACACCGTCACCGCTCAGATTCAGCTTCCCGGTAAAAACGCCGTCATGCCCTGTCAGGTGCGAAGCGAAGAAGGGGAGGTTTGGATTTACTGGGGAGACGGTCAGCGCAGCGACACCGGATTGTCTACCCGCCTCCTGCCCCGTTCAGACCGTGCCGCACTGGAGCTGGGAATCCAGGTGGAGGATCAGCAGGAGCTTGCCGCACTGTTGGAAGATCTGGGCTCCTGACCGTCTGGTCAGACGATGCCAGTATAAGATTCTCAGAACAATTCAGGAAAAAGTTATTTGTAAAATATCAGTGAAAACATTCCTTTGCCCCTTGCTTTTTCCCTATCATTCAGGTACAATATTGCCAGATTAGAAAAGGCTGGTGAGACTGATGGATGAGTCCTTTGAGAGCACCTTTATCACCCTCACAGATGAGGATGGGAATGAGATTGAACTGGAGTATCTGGATACCATAGAGTATAACGGTTCTGTCTATATGTCCTTCTTCCCCGCCATTCCTGAGGAAGAGGCGGAGACTGCGGAGGACAACGATGACTATGGCATGATTATCCTGAAGGTTGTCTCTGACAACGGCGAGGAAGAGGAGCTGGTCACCATAGACGACGAACAGGAGCTCAACACGGTTTATGACCTGTTTATGGAGTCTCTGTTCGAAGACGAAGAAGAGGACGGGGAATAACCCGTTTTCCCCTCTGTGATTCCCTGTTCATATTGCCCTGCTCGGTGCGTGATGGCTGGCGTTGAAACCCACATTTCTTAAACGGGACGCACAGCTCGGACGATGGTTTGCAGACCTCCCCGCGCATTTTGCGCCGGAAGCTGGTAGCAGTAAAGTCGTTCGGAAGCATCCCACCTGCCCTTCGGTGCAGGTTTTGAAGCTGGTCACACGGCCAGAGCGGGGTACCGAATACCTGAGATAGCAAAACACCGCATGAACGTTTTTTCTCGTTCATGCGGTATTTGTTTATTCTGTGGGGTATTTCATGAATTTTTTCTGGCACTTGCGCTCCAGATATTTCCGCACCTCATCCAGCGTGCCGCCTGTTACCGCCCGCTTGGGCAGAATGTAGTACGCCTTTCCTTTGATGACAAAGTAGAAGCAGGACTCCGTCTCGTAAAGGCCGTAGATCTCCCGATATTTGCTCCGGGCGTAATTCTTCTGTTTTTCCAGGTGCATTTCGATGCCTTCCTCGTCAATCTGGAAGGAACAGCGCCGGTCGGTGTAATACTTTCGATACTTTTTCAGCGTATCGTCCGGGCGGGCTTTGCCCCGGGAGACAGACAGCACAATCATAATGGAGCAGATGAGCAGGTAGCCCACCAGCGCCAGAGAGTCCCAGCCGAAGTGGATGCCCTCATGATACAGGGAGAGTCCAAAATAGACTGCGCCTGCCACGCCGATGACACCCAGAACGATGCGGACGGGAATGGTAATGGTCTTTTTGTCCAGATACATCCGTTCAAAGTCGTCCAGCGTCTCCTTGTCATAGAGGAAGCTGGCGGTATATAGCGCTTTATTCTTCTTCTCTGCCATGAATGTCTCTCCCATCCGGCGGCGTGCCGCCTTTGCCCTATAAACCCCGGAGTGAAATACACTCCGGGGTTTGATGATGAATGCTGTCCTGATTACTTGCCCAGAAGCGCCTTTGTCTGCTTGGCAATGTTATCTGCACACAGACCGAACTGCTTCAGCAGCTCCACAGCGGGACCGGAATGACCGAACTCGTCGTTGACACCGATGCGCTTGACGGGCACGGGGCAATGCTCTGCCACGCAGCTGCACACAGCCTCGCCCAGACCGCCGATGATGGAATGCTCCTCCACGGTGACGATCTTGCCGCACTCCTTGGCCGCCTTGAGGACGATCTCCTCATCCAGAGGCTTGATGGTGCCCATGTTGATGACCCGGGCGGAAATACCCTCCTCTGCCAGCGCCTTGGCGGCGTCCAGCGCCTCGGGAACCAGAATGCCGTTGGCGATAATGGCCACATCGGTGCCCTGAGCCAAAACCTCGCCCTTGCCTACCTTGAAGTCAAAGCCTTCCTCATGGATGACAGGGGTAGCCAGACGGCAGAAGCGCAGGTACACAGGACCTTCCATCTCATAGGCCGCCTTCACCATGGCACGGGCCTCCACATCGTCGGAGGGGCTCATGATGGTCATGCCGGGGATGGAGCGCATCAGGGCGAAGTCCTCGCAGCACTGATGGGATGCGCCGTCCTCGCCCACGGAGATGCCGCCGTGGGTGGCACCGATCTTCACGTTCAGGTGGGGATAGCCGATGGTGTTGCGCACCATCTCGAAGGCACGTCCGGCGGCGAACATGGCGAAGGTGGACACAAAGGGTACCAGACCCAGTGTGGACATACCGGCGGCCACGTCCATCATATTGGCCTCGGCAATGCCGCAGTCAAAATGGCGGTCGGGATAGGCCTTCTTGAAGATATCGGTCTTGGTGGCGTTGGCCAGGTCGGCGTCCAGAACCACCAGATTGTCATGAACGGCGCCCAGCTCTTTCAGGGCTTCACCGTAGCTCTGACGGGTTGCGACTTTTTTCACATCTGCCATGATTTACGCCTCCTCGATCTGCTTGCGGGCCTCGGCCAGCTCTGCCATGCCCTGTGCATACTCTGCATCGTTGGGGGCTTTGCCGTGCCAGCCCACCTGATTCTCCATGTAGGACACGCCCTTGCCCTTGGTGGTGTGCATCAGAATGACGGTGGGCTTGCCCTTGCCGATGTTCTTGTGGAACTTCTTGAAGCCGTGCTCCAGCTCGTCAAAATCGTTGCCCTCGATCTCCACCACGTCGCAGCCAAAGGCCTCGAACTTCTCGTCCACAGGGGCGGTGTTCATGACCACGCTGGTGGGGCCGTCGATCTGAAGGCCGTTCAGGTCCACGATGATGCACAGGTTGTCCAGATGATAGTGGGCGGCAAACATGGTGGCCTCCCAGACCTGACCCTCGGCCAGCTCGCCGTCACCCAGCAGGGTGTAGACGCGGAAATCCTTGTTCAGGTACTTGGCACCCTTTGCCATACCCACAGCAGCGGAGATACCCTGACCCAGAGAGCCGGTGGACATATCCACACCGGGGACGGTGTTCATGTTGGGGTGACCCTGAAGGTAGGAACCCACATGGCGCAGGGTGGGCAGGTCTTCCTTGGGGAAGAAGCCCCGCTCTGCCAGAGCGGCGTACAGGCCGGGAGCGGTGTGTCCCTTGGACAGGACGAAACGGTCACGGTCTTCTCCCTTGGGGTTGGCGGGGTCAATGTTCATCTCCTTGAAGTACAGGTAGGTGAACAGGTCAGCGGAGGACAGAGAGCCGCCGGGGTGGCCTGCCTTGGCGCCGTGGGTGCCGGTGAGGATGCCCTCACGGACGGCGACAGCGTGCAGCTTGAGTGCTTTCTTCTGTTCAGCAGTCATGATATTGCTCCTTTACAATAGAATGTACAAATTACTTCTTGGCCTGTCCGTAATAGGCGTTGGGGCCGTGCTTGCGCATATAGTGCTTGTTCTGGATGCGCTGAGGGGCGGGCAGAGCGGAGGCCTTCACCTGACGGGTGAAAATGGCCATCTTTGCCACCTCTTCCAGAACCACAGCGTGATAGACCGCCTGAGCGGCATCCTTGCCCCATGTGAAGGGGCCGTGGCTGTGGCAGATGACAGCGGGAACCGCAACGGGATCAATGCCCCGTGCCTTGAATTCCTCCACGATGATCTTGCCGGTGTTCAGTTCATAATCCTCGTCCAGCTCCTCCTGGGTCAGATGACTGGCGCAGGGAATGGGGCCATAGAAATAGTCGGCATGGGTGGTGCCGTAGCAGGGGATGTCCTCGCCTGCCTGTGCCCAGCCCACGGCGTAGGGGCTGTGGGTGTGGACAATGCCGCCGATCTCCGGGAATGCGTTGTACAGCACCAGATGGGTCTTGGTGTCGGAGGAGGGGTTCATGTCGCCCTCCACCTTGTTGCCCTTCAGATCCATGACCACCAGATCCTCCGGCTTCAGCTCGTCATACTCCACGCCGGAGGGCTTGATGACGAACAGCCCCTTCTCCCGGTCGATTCCGGAGACGTTGCCCCAGGTGTAGGTCACCAGATTGCGGCGGGGCAGCTCCATATTGGCCTCATATACCTTTTTCTTCAGTTCTTCCAGCATTGCAGATAGCCTCCTGTCTTACTCGGTAATGGTGTACAGCGCTACTTCGTCAATTTCCCGGTTGGTGCAGACCACCACGTCCTTGCCGTCCTTGTTTACAAAATGGAGGGCGTTGGCAGCTCCGGTATTCTTGTCGATGAACTCACAGTGGTAATCGCCCGCCTCGGCATCCCATGTGATGGCGATGGTATTGCGGGTGCCCTTGCGCCAGCCGACCACCCATGTGGGCTTGCCCAGAATGGTATCCGCCCATGTGGCGTGGATCATCTCGGTCTCACGCTCCGGGCAGGCGTACTTCCACTGGGGAACGTAGTTGTCAAACTCGTCCAAATGATAGATGGTGAGGGAGTTGCCGTGGAAGGGGGCGATGCAGCCCAGCTCCAGCTTGCCGTCGCCGTCAAAGTCCATGAGGACGGAATCGCTGGAGGGGATGTTGCTCACCTGGGTGATTTCCCAGTCAGCGCCCACCACTGCGGGGGGATCGAAAATGAAGGTGCCTTCCTCGCAGGCCACCACAGCCGCCTCGTGTCCGCCACGGTTGATCTTGCAATAGCCGTGGTTGCGGAGCATATCATCCATCAGCAGCTCCAGCGGCAGCAGGTTGTGCTCATTGAACTGGCTCAGATCCTCGGGCAGCCGTGCGCCGAAGCAGGCACCGGGG
This sequence comes from Clostridiales bacterium NK3B98, assembly GCA_000421005.1. Lineage (GTDB taxonomy): Bacteria > Bacillota > Clostridia > Oscillospirales > Oscillospiraceae > Onthomonas. The sequence goes on along the minus strand of ATWA01000014.1, from coordinate 41,588 downwards.
AAGCGCCAGTCGTTCTTGTACTCATGTCCGGTCTTGAGGCAGCAGACGATCAGGTAATTTGCCCCGCCTCTGCGCAGGATACCGAAACGATGGACAAAGGGCGCCTCGCACAGGGTACGCACTTCCCAATCATCCTTGCCCTTGTGGGTGACAATGACGATTTTGGCATCCTTGGAGTCGTTGGGGGAGTAGAACTTATGGGTGGCCAAAAACTGTCCGTCCACGCCGGGCACCTGAGCCATGGTCATGACACCGCCGGGCTGGGTCCAGACAGTTTCCAGACAGGTGCCGTCCTCGGCAAAGAGATAGCAGGGATCGTACTTCTCAGCGGCCACGAGGAATTTATGCTCTCCCCCGTCCACCAGCTCTGCCATGGCATAGCACTTGTTCAGATTGGAAATGACCTTCTTTTCTACTTTCATAGACGCTTACCTCCTACATTATAACGGTTGTATCCACATTTGAAATAGACGATTCTGCTTATTATATATGCTTGTTTTATTTTGCCTGCTGATTCAGCAGCTCGCTCATCTTGGAGCAGGCAAAGCGAACGTCATCCGCCCATGTATCGTCATTGCCCACATACCACATCTCAGTGACATAGCGGCGGATACCCAGCTCCCACGCCTTGGCGATGATGGAGGGGAAATCCACATGACCGGTGAGGAAGGGAATCTCCCGGAACTTGCCGGGCACCGTCTCCTTCAGGTGCATGGCCACAATGTGGCCCCGTCCGCTCTCCAGATCGTCCAGCACGCTGGTTCCGTAGGTCACGGCAGCGTTGGTCAGATTGCCGGAGTCGGGATAGACCCCCAGATAGGGGCTGTTCACGGCGTTGACATAGAACATGCTCTTCCAGACGGTGTTCATAAACTCCGTCTCCATGGTCTCAAAGCCCATGGTGATGCCGTGTACGGAGGCCATCTCTGCGGCCTTTTTCAGGTTTTCCAGAAACAACTCCTTGGTCTCTTTGGTGCTGTCCTCATAATAGACATCGTAGCCGGCAAGCTGGATGATACGGATACCCAGATCATCAGCGAACTGGATCGCCTTTTCCATAATCTCCATGCCCCGTGCCCGGGTGGCGGGGTCAGCCGAGCCCAGCGGATACTTCCGGTGACCGGACAGGCACATACTGCGGATGGGCAGTCCCACTTCCTTCATGGTCTGCACCAGCTCCAGACGCTGCTCCTTGGACCAGTCCAGACGTGCCAGCTTCTCGTCCTTCTCGTCAATGCTGATCTCTACAAAGTCATAGCCAGCCTCCTTGGCGAAGGTGAGCTTCTCCTTCCAGCTCAGCGTGGGGGGCATGGCCTTTTCATACAGTCCGATATGATATTGTTTCAACGAATAGACCTCCTTTTCCTTCCCTGTCGGCAGCGTTTGCCGCAGGATCACCGGGTACCATGTGTTTGCGTCGCACATTGCCGCGCTTATATGTCCATTTGCCTGTTCAATTATAGAACAAATATTTTCGTTTGGCAAGCATTATCAAACATTTTACCAAAAGAATAAATCTATTTTCTTTTCAGCACAATGCCGATAACAAATCCTTTAGCAGGGCAAAGAAACCAGTAATATGTTCAATTCTTTCTGCAAAATATCGTTATTTCATGTATAATCAGATTGTAAATGTACTTACAAAAGTACACAATCATATTAAGTCGAACATTTAATTCGCTCATAAATATATGAAACGAACATATAATCCAGTTGAAACGAAACAATATTTTTGATATAACTATGGTCAGAGTAAGAACCTTTTACAAACTGATTCGTCATTCGTATACATTTATGAGGAGGTCTATCATGAGCAAAATTTCTGAGATGACCCGGGAAAGCTGGATTATGTCCACCTTCCCCGAGTGGGGCACCTGGCTGGTAGAAGACATTGAGAATGAAGTCGTCCAGCCCGGCAACGTGGCCATGTGGTGGCTGGGCTGCACCGGCGTGTGGTTCAAGACCCCCGGCGACGCCAACATCACCATCGACTTCTGGAACGGCAACGGCAAGCGCACCCACGGCAACGGCAAGATGGCTGTAGGTCACCAGATGGCCAATATGTGCGGCGGCCGTGCCATGCAGCCCAACCTGCGTAATGTCCCCTTCGTAGCCGATCCCTTCGCTTTCAAGCATGTGGACGCTGTTCTGGCTACCCATTATCATCAGGATCATATGTCCGCCGAGTGGGCTGCTCATGTTCTGCACAGCGGCATGACCACCACCGATGACAAGGGCAACGTCATTCCCGTTCCCTTCATCGGCCCGCTGAAGAGCGTGGAGACCTGGATCAAGTGGGGCGTTCCTGCTGAGCGCTGCCAGGTGGTAAAGCCCGGCGACGTCATCAAAATCAAGGACATCGAGATCGTCTGTCTGGACAGCTTCGACCGTACCTGCATCGTCACCACCGACTCTACCGGTCCCGACCGTGAGGAGCTGACCGGCAAGTGCCCCACCGATATGGACGACAAGGCGGTCAACTATCTGGTGAAGACCCCTGGCGGCAACATCTATCACTCCGGTGACTCCCACTTCTCCATCTACTTCGCCAAGCACGGCAAGGACTACGACATTGACGTGGCCTTCGGCTCCTTCGGTGAGAACCCCATCGGCATGCAGGATAAGATGACCTCCGTGGATATCCTGCGCATGGCTGAAAATCTCCAGTGCAAGGTGGTCGTGCCCATCCACTGGGATGTGTGGACCAACTTCCAGGCTGACTGCGAGGAGATCAAGCTGCTCTACGATTTCAAGAAGGATCGCAACGAGTACAAGTTCCATCCCTTCTTCTGGCAGGTGGGCGGCAAGTACGTCTATCCGCAGGACAAGGATAAGATCTACTATCACCATCGCCGGGGCTTTGAGGACTGCTTCGAGGCACCTCAGAACATCCCCTATCGTTCCTGCCTGTAAGACCCGGCAGGAATATTCAGGCGGGTGCGCCTCATGACGCATCCGCCAACCAGAAAGGAAGTTTTGATCTATGGCACAGACCATTCTTCAGAAAATCGTTGAGCGTGGTCATTACAAGTTTGTGGATCATGTGGACACATGGCAGGAGGCGGTGAAGCTCAGCACCGAGAGTCTGGCAAAGACCGGCTATGTGGACGAGAACTATTACCAGCAGATTGTGGACTGCATCACCAAGTACGGTCCCTATGTGGTGTTCGACCACTATGTGGCCATGCCCCACTCTCAGGAGGGGGCCGAGGGCGTCCACAAGACCAGCGTGGGCTTCATGCGGGTCAAAGACGAGGTGAGCTTCGGCAAGGACGAGGACGGCGAGGAAAAGGTGGCCAAACTGTTCTTCACGCTGGCCGCCGAAAACCCCAGCGAGCATATGGACAATATGCAGCAGCTCATCGGCATCTTCACCAACGAAGAGCTGCTGGACGCACTGATGGAGGCAAACACCCCGGAGGACATTCTGGCCGCCGAGGAAAAGTTCCCCCCCATCACCGACGATGATGAGTAACTGCCGGAGCTGAGGCAGTTGCACATAAAGCAAACCAAAGGAACAATTGAAAGAGAGGGAAACTTATGGCAATCTTATCTGCAATATGGGACTTCTTCGCAACTTACATTTTGCGTCAGGCTCCATACATGATCGGTTTCTTGACCCTGCTGGGCTATGCGCTCATGGGCAAGAAGTGGTACGACATTCTGGGCGGCACCCTGAAGGCAATCATCGGTATGCTCATCCTGAACGTGGGCTCCGGCGGACTGACCTCCACCTTCCGTCCCATCCTGGCCGGTCTGAAGGATCGCTTCAACCTGACCGCTGCTGTTATCGACCCCTACTATGGACAGAACGCCGTGACCGCCGGTGTTGAGGAAGTGTTCGGCAAGGGCTTCTCTCAGGCTATGACCCTGCTGCTTATCGCTTTCATCGTCAACATTCTGCTGGTCCGCTTCAACAAAATCACCAAGTGCCGCACCCTGTTCACCACCGGTCACGTTCAGGTGCAGCAGGCTGCTACCGCTTACTGGCTGATTATGTTCGCTCTGCCCGGCCTGCTGAACAACGATGTTGTCATGCTGGTTGTTATGTCTGTCATCCTTGGCGCTTACTGGGCTGTGGGCTCCAACCTGACTGTTAAGCCCATGCAGGAGCTGACTGACGGCGCTGGCTTCGCCATTGCTCACCAGCAGATGTTTGGTATCCGTCTGGGTTACATCCTGGCTGACAAGCTGTTCGGCACCAACGGCGGTAAGCGTCAGCGTGAGATCAACAAGGTGGGCGAGATGGAGATGCCCGGCTTCTTCTCCATCTTCAATGAGAACATGGTCTGCACCGCCATCCTGATGACCGCTTTCTTCGGCACCATCATGGCCATCATCGGCAAGCCCTTCTTCGTGGAGAGCGGCGCCACCACCGAAGAGAACAACTTCGTGATGTACTGCCTGACCACCTCCCTGAACTTCGCTGTGTATCTGGCTATCCTGCAGCTGGGCGTTCGTACCTTCGTCACCGAGCTGACCGCTTCCTTCCAGGGCATTGCTGACAAACTGCTGCCCTCCTCCGTGCCCGGCGTGGACTGCGCAGTGTGCTACGGCTTCGGTGATGCCAACGCTGTGACCTTCGGCTTCCTGGCCGGTCTGGTTGGCCAGCTGCTGGCTATCGTGATCCTGATTGTGGCTAAGAGCCCCGTCATCATCATCTGCGGCTTCGTTCCCGTGTTCTTCGACAACGCCACCATCGGTCTGGTTGCCAACGAAAAGGGTGGTCTGAAGGCCTGCCTGGTAATACCCTTCTTCTGCGGCCTGATTCAGGTCTTCGGCGCTGCCTTCATCTCCGGCTGGGTCGGCATGGCTCAGTACGGCGGCTACCTGGGTATGTTCGACTGGGATACCGTGTGGCCCCTGTTCACCGTCATTATGAAGTATCTGGGCTACATCGGCGCTGCCATCGTGGTGGTCATCCTCATGGCAATCCCCCAGATCGAGTATGCTCGCGATCCCAAGGGCTACTTCCTCATGACCGAGGATTACGAGGCCTACAAGGAGTACAAGGGCATTAAGGACTGAATTACAGTCCTCTGAAGATTTCAATTTCATCTCATCCACCATGCAGGGGGCCAGTTTTACTGACTCCCTGCCCGGAATATCCAACGTTATTACAAAAAAGGAGTAATGCATCATGTCTAAGCTGGACAACAAGAAGTTTATGGTCTGCTGCGCCAACGGCGCCGGTTCCTCTCTGATGATGAAGATGACCCTGCAGAAGACCCTGAAGAAGCTGGGCGTCACCCCCGCCTCCCTGCACCACTGCGCCCTGAGCGAGGGCAAGAGCGCCGCTGTCAACTATGACATCGTGTTCTGCGCCCGTAACTTCGTAGGCACCTTCGCTGACGCTCAGAAGAAGGGCACCATCGTGCTGGGCCTTCGCAACATCATGTCTCAGCCCGAGATGGAGAAGGCTCTGAAGGACGCAGGTCTGCTGGACTGATTTCTGTTGAATTACACCGGCATTTTTGCTACAATATGGGAGCGGCTCAGCCGCTCCCATTTTTGTTTGTTCAGGTGAGTTTATGATTCATTGTGTTGTTTTCGATGTGGATGATACCCTATACAGCTATCAAGCCGCACATAAATATGCTTATCAGGCGATAAAAACCTACGCAGAGCATCAGCTCTCCCTGCCGCCGGAACAGTTTGACGCCCTTCACCGGGAAATCATGCGAGAGCATCTGGCTCAGGTGGGCAGCGACTGCGCCGCCACCCACAACCGTTTGATTCGCTATCAGCGTCTGCTGGAGCGGCTGCATCTGCCCCTGACCCACGCCCCGGTGATGGAGCACCTGTACTGGGATACCCTGCTGGCGCACATGGATGCCGCTCCTGAGCTGGTGGAGACGGTACGCAAAATCAGGGAGCTGGGGCTGAGGGTAGGCATTGGCACCAACATGACAGCTGATTGGCAGTTTGAAAAGCTGTCCCGGCTGGGTCTGCTCCCGCTGGTGGATTTTGTGGTCTCCAGCGAGGAGGTAAACGTGGAAAAGCCCAACCCCGCCCTCTTCACCGCCTGCGCCAAAAAGGCGGGGTGTCAGCCGGAGGAATGCGTTTTTGTAGGCGATTCCCTGTCCCATGATGTGGCGGGTGCGCTGAAAGCGGGGCTGCGTCCTGTGCTGTACTGTCCCAGTGCACAGCCGGAGGGCATTCCGGAGGGTGTGCCGGTGATTGTCACCATGAAGGAATTGATTCCCCTGCTGCACAGCATCAACGCCCAATAAGGAGGGTTTGGAATGAAACGTGACCGTCAGAGTGTCAATAACCGTCAGGCGCAGATGCTCTCCCTGATTCGGGAGCGTCAGGAAATCCGGGTGGAGGAACTGGCGCAGCTGTTCAACGTCTCCCTGATGACGGTGCGGCGGGATTTGCAGGCGCTGGAAGACCGGAGACTGATCAGCCGGTTTTACGGAGGTGCCACAGTAGACCCCCGAACCGCCCCTTCCTCCATCAAGGATGAAGTCAATCTCTATCGCCAGTTGATTGCCCGGTATGCCGCTACGCTGGTACACAACGGGGAGACTATTTTCATCAACGGCAGCAACACTGCTTTAGGGTTGATGGAGTTTGCCTCGGAGCGCAGCTTTTTTGCCATTACCAACAATGGAAACGCTGTCCGGTTCAAGTACGGCCCCGGTGTCTCCCTCACCCTTTTGGGCGGTACCCTCCGGGGGCAGAGCCACATTATGACCGGCGACAACACCATGCGCAATCTGCTCATGGCGCACGCAGACAAGGCATTTTTGGGCTGCGCCGGCATTTCCTCCGATGGAGAGATTCTCTGCGGGATTCCCACCGAGCTGGGCATCAACGAGACTATGATCGCCCACGCCCGGGAGTTCTATATTCTGGCGGACCACACCAAGGTGGGTAAGGCGGGCACTTACGCCTCCTGCTCTCTGGAAAAGACCGGAACCGTCATCACCGACGAGCTGGCTCCCGCCACGGTGGTTGCCCAGCTTCGGGCGCTGGGTATGGCAGTGGTGCAGGTTCGTCGCACGGATTATCCCAACATCGTCTGATGGCTGGTCAAAGCAGAGCAGAGGGCGTCCATTTGGCTCTTGCGCTTTTGGATGCTTTCCGATATAATAGACAAGGTTTCGTTTTTTTACCCGGCTGTTTTTCCGGGCAAATCATTGGAGGCAATCGACTATGAAGAATGAAAAGAACACCGCTCAGGAGGATCTGAGCAATCTCTCTGTGCGCCGCCGTCAGGAGATGACCCAGCAGGCAGAGGACAAAAAACGCCGCACCCTCTATTGGGTCATCGGAATTGTGGTGGCCATTCTGGTCGCCGCCCTGCTGATTTGGGACTCCGGTCTGATTCAGCGCAGCGCCGCCGCCTATAAGGTGGGCTCCTATGGCTTCAGCGTCAACGACGTGAATTTCTACTATTTCAACAGCTACAATCAGGTGGCATCCTACGCCTCTTACTACGGTCTGGACACCTCTCTGCCGCTGGACGAGCAGGAGTACGAGGAAGGCGTTACCTGGAAGGAGCATCTGATGGAGCAGGCCAAGTCTTCCATGCAGGAGGTCGCTCTGCTCTGCACGGATGCCCAGTCCAACGGCTACACCCTCTCTGACGAGGGCAAGCAGACGGTGGAGGACAATTATCAGGCCATGGCGGACGCCGCTGCCAACTATGGCCTCACCGACGCCGCCTATCTGAACTACGCCTACGGCCGTTTCATGACTCCTTCCGCTTATAAGAAGGCACTCACTCAGCAGCAGCTTGCCGTGGAATACGCCCAGCATATGCAGGATTCCTACGGCATCACTGAGGAAGATATGACGGCATACTATGAAGAAAATGCCGCCACCATTGACGAGTTTGATTACAATGCCTACTATGTCTCTTTGGGTCTGACCCCTGAGTACGACGACGAGGGCAACCAGAAGGATTACGACGCCGACGCTCTTGCCGCCGCTCAGCAGGATGCCTCTGCCAAGGCGGAGGAAATGAAGACTGCTCTGGCTTCCGGCAACGAGGAGACCATCTCCGCAAAGGCCACCGAGCTTTCTCTCTCCGATCTGAGCAGCACGGGCTCTTCTATGCTGAGTTACTATCCCTTCGGCGAGTGGGTCACTGACAGCAGCCGGAAGGCGGGGGATGTGGACATCGTCGAGTCCACTGCCACTGACAGCAACGAGCAGGAGTATGTGGACGGCTACTATGTGGTTCGCTTCAACAGCCGTTCCTTGGACGAGTACTACGGCGCAAACTTCTACAACCTGCTGGTGCAGGCAGAAGCGATGGAGAGCGAAGCTGCCGGGGATGCAGAGAACGCAGATGCCGAGACAGAGGCAGATGAAACCGCCGCCACCGAGTACGATTGGGATGCCGCCAAGGCCAAGATTGACGGTTTGCAGGAGCAGTGGCTGTCCGGCGACGCCACCGCAGAGAGCTTCCTTGCCATGGCGCAGGAGAACACCGACGGCTCTACCACCGAGTACACCAGCGTGGGCAAGGGTGAGCAGAACGCCGAAGTAGACGAGTGGCTGTTTGGTCAGGAGCATCAGGCAGGCGATTACGCCATCGTGGAGGATCAGACCCTGCACGGCTATCGTCTGGTGTACTTCACCGGCTATGACGATCTGTATCTGTGGCAGGTCAACGCCAAGAACGCTATTTCCAGCCAGCGCTATGAGGATTGGCTGGAGCAGGCAAAAGAAGGTCTGACCACGTCGGAGACCGCTTTCTTCTCTCAGGTCGGTTGATCCATAGACAAATACACCAAGGCTTCCCCCTTCCGGGAAGCCTTTTTTTCACCCCTTTCACCTTGCCTTTTGGGTCGAAACGGACTACAATGGAAAAACAATGCGGCGATTCTCTGTCGTTCTTTGAGTAGAGAATGGTCTTATTTGGAAAGGAGGAATCTTGCTGTGTCTTATATTGTAGTGCTTGGCGCAGAGCGTTGGAGAGCGCAGGCTACCCGCACACAGTGCCTGCTGTCATGGCTGGCGCAGAAGCATCAGATCCTCTTTTTCCAGCCCTCCCCTGTCCGCTTCTCCCGCTCCCCTTATAAATCGGAGTACAAAAAGCCCTGCCGGAAGCCCCTTGCCAATGTCAGGGTCTATACCCTTCCTCCCTCCTTTGATCTGCGCAATCAGGATCATCCCAGAATGTTGGAGATGAACCGCAGTTCACTGGTGAAATATGTGCGGGAAAAGTGTCAGAAGCACCACTTCCGCAATTATCTGCTCTGGCTGTGCTCTCCGGTCTATGCGCCATTGCTGGACGATCTGGGCAGTCAGGGGATGGTTTACGATTGCTATCAGGACTGGGCTCAGTTTGACATCCGCTGGGAAAGTCTGATTGCCAACCGGGCCGACCTGTTGTTCGCCGCTTCTCCGGGGTTGGTAGATCATCTCTCCCCCTGCAATACCAACATTGGTCTGCTCCCCAACGGTGGGGATGCCCGTCTGTTTCAGAAGGCCCACGATTTGACCGTGCGCACCCCCACCCGGCTTTTGCCCTATAACGGGCCGATGCTGGGTTATCTGGGCGACGTGGGCAGAAAAACCGACCTGCGCCCTGTGTATCTGGCCGCCAAAGCCCACAGTCATTGGCATTTCTTCTTCGCCGGACGGTGCAGCGCTGCCAACCCCAGCGCCTCCCTGCTCTCCGGGATGCGAAATGTCCACTTTCTGGGTAAAATCCACCGGCGTGACCTGCCGGAATATGCCGCCAGCTTTCATGTGCTGTTCAACCTGCTGGACACCCGTGACCCGGACGAGGATGTCATTCCCAGCCGTATCTATGAATATCTCACCACCGGAAAGCCCATTGTGACCATGTATCCTGAGAACTATTCCCCCCTCTATTCGGATCTGATTTATGGGGCACGCTCCGGGAAGGAATTTGTCAGTGCGTGCGAACAGGCGCTGTTGGAGAAAAGCTCCTACGCCACCCGGCAGAGGATGATCCGGGGCGAACAGGCGGACTGGCCCCTTCGGGGCGAACAGGCAGAGCAGATGCTGCGCCGAAACAGCCTGTTATAGGATGGGCGGTTGAACCAATTCCCCGTGCTTTTTATCCGGTTGGATTGTGGAAGCGTACAAAAAACACCATTTCCGCTAAAATCTCTTGAAAGTCATGCTTCTATCCGCTAAAATACAACTAAATCAGCATTGGAGGTGAGGGCTTTGACCGGTTTTCGGCTGTTGTTCTCCTTTGGACACCGCTGTGGGGTGCCCCTCACTTCTTGCGTACCTATTCACTGACAGGCAGAGGAAGATCATCCAAATTGAATGATCGTTTTCTGCCTGTTGTTCGTTTTATTGACGACAGGAGGTAGCACATGGCAAAGAAAGTAGCTGTGATTATGGGTTCGGACAGCGACCTGTCTGTGATGCAGGGCGCTGTGGACAAGCTGAAGGAATTTGGCATTCCCTTTGTGGTGCGGGTAATCTCCGCCCATCGCACCCCTGCTGCGGCGGAGCAGTTCGCCTCTTCCGCTGTGGAAGAGGGCTTCGGCGTTATCATCGCCGGGGCGGGCAAGGCCGCCCATCTGGGAGGCGTTTTGGCCGCCTACACCACCCTTCCGGTGATCGGCGTTCCCATTCAGACCAGCATGATGGGCGGGCTGGACAGCCTGCTGTCTATGGTACAGATGCCCAGCGGCATTCCCGTGGCTACGGTAGCGGTGAACGGTGCCGCCAACGCTGCCATTCTGGCCGCACAGATTTTGGCAGTCAATGACAGCGCACTGGCGGAAAAGCTGCGTGTGTTCAAGGCAGAGATGGCCGAGGGGGTCGCCCGGAAGGACGCCAGCCTTCAGGCTCAGTTTCAATAATTCGTGTTTGCAGAAAGGAAGTCTTTGATATGGAAAAGAAAGAACAGCTTTATGAAGGCAAGGCCAAGAAGGTCTTTGCCACAGAGGACGTCAACGTGGTAATTGTCTCCTATAAGGACGACGCCACCGCCTTCAACGGTCTGAAAAAGGGCACCATCGCCGGCAAGGGCGTCATCAACAACCGGATGAGCAACCACATGATGCGCAAGCTGGAAAAGGCAGGCGTACCCACCCACTACATCCAGGAGCTGAACGACCGGGAGACCGCTGTGAAGAAGGTTTCCATCGTGCCTCTGGAGGTCATTATCCGCAACATCTCCGCCGGTTCCTTTGCCAAGCGCTTTGGCGTGGAGGAAGGCATTGTGTTTGATGAGCCCACCATTGAGTTCTCCTACAAGAACGATGATCTGGGCGACCCGCTGATGAACGCCTACCATGCAGTGGCCCTCAAGGCCGCTACCTGGGAGGAAATCGAACTGATTAAGAAATACGCTTTTCAGGTCAACGACCTGCTCAAGGGCTTCCTCAAGGGCGTGGGCATTGATCTGGTAGACTTTAAGCTGGAGTTCGGCAAGACTCCTGACGGTACCATTGTGCTGGCAGACGAGATCAGCCCGGACACCTGCCGTCTCTGGGACGAGAAAACCCACGAGAAGCTGGACAAGGACCGCTTCCGCCGGGATATGGGCGGTGCCGAGGAGGCCTATCAGGAGGTCATGCGCCGTCTCATGGGCGATGCCGAGTAATACAGTAACAGGAGGAAATGCCGTGAATCCCAACAGCAGTCAATCTGCTTCCTACGCCGCCGCCGGCGTAGATGTGACCGCAGGCTATCAGGCCGTGAATCTCATTAAGCCTCTGGTGGCTTCCACCACCGTACCCGGTGTTCTGGGCGGAATCGGAGACTTCGGCGGTATGTTTGCCCCCAATGTGCAGGGCATGAGCCGCCCGGTGCTGGTCTCCGGTACCGACGGCGTAGGCACCAAGCTGAAGCTGGCCTTTCTCATGGACAAGCATGACACCGTGGGTGTGGACTGCGTTGCCATGTGCGTCAACGATATTATCTGCTCCGGTGCCAGCCCCATGTTCTTTCTGGATTACATCGCCTGCGGCAAGAACTACCCGGAGAAGATTGCACAGATCGTCTCCGGCATTGCGGAGGGCTGCCGTCAGAGTGAGTGCGCCCTGATCGGCGGCGAGACCGCCGAGATGCCCGGATTCTACCCCGAGAACGAATATGACCTGGCCGGATTCTCTGTGGGTCTGGTGGACTACGACAAGCGGGTCACCAACGCCCGGATGCAGGAGGGGGATCTTCTGCTGGGTCTGGCTTCCTCCGGCGTCCATTCCAACGGCTATTCACTGGTGCGTAAGGTGCTGGACATTGAGCATACCTACGACGATTACAGTGCGGAGCTGGGCTGCAAGCTGGGCGAGGAGCTGCTGCGCCCCACCCGGATCTATGTCCGCTCCATCAAGTGTCTCATGGAAAACGGCATTGATATCCACGGCATCAGCCACATCACCGGCGGCGGTCTCTATGAGAACGTGCCCCGCATGATGCCTCAGGGCTTTACCGCCAAGATCAATGCCGCCGCCATTCCCCAGAAGCCGATTTTCTCCATTCTGCAAAAGGCGGGACAGATCCCCACCCGGGATATGTACAACACCTTCAACATGGGCGTTGGTATGATCGTGGCCATTCCCAGAGACCAGATCGGCACCGCCATGAATCTGCTGGTGCAAAACGGCGAGCAGGTGTTCCTGATCGGTCATGTGGAAAAAGGCGAGCAGGGCGTGGAGGTTGATCTATGACCCGGATCGCCGTACTGGTCTCCGGCGGGGGCACCAATTTACAGGCCCTCATTGACGCACAGCGCCACGCCGCTCTGAAACAGGGAATGCTCTCAGCGGTCATCTCCTCCTCCCCCACTGCCTATGCGCTGGAACGGGCGAAGAAGGCCAATATCCCCACCTATGTGGTGGATCGCAAGGGCTATTCCTCCAACGAGGAGATGACCCACGAGCTTACCAGCCTGCTTCAGGAGCTGAACATTGGGCTGGTGGTGCTGGCCGGGTTTATGTATGTGCTGACGGACGAGATCATTCAGGCCTTTCCCAACGCCATTATCAACGTCCATCCCGCACTGATTCCCTCCTTCTGCGGGGAGGGGGCTTACGGGCTCCACGTCCACGAGAAGGCGCTGGCCTATGGGGTAAAGCTGTCCGGCGCCACCGTCCATTTTGTCAATCAGGACTGCGACGGCGGCCCCATTATCCTCCAAAAGGCGGTTGCCGTGGAGGACAACGACACCCCCCAGACCTTGCAGCGGCGCATTATGGAGCAGGCGGAGTGGAAGCTGCTGCCCAAAGCGGTAAGCCTGTTCTGTGAGGGACGGCTGAAGGTGGAGGGCCGCTGGGTGAAGATTTTGCCGGGGCTATAAGGAACCGTTTTGAAACACAAGGGATAGCATCCCCTACACGATAAGGAGTTTTCATGGAGCTTTTGAATCTTGCACAGGAATTGCAGTCCAATCCCTATCCCGGCCGGGGCATTGTGCTGGGACGCAGCGCAGACGGCAAGAGTGCTGTCATCGCCTATTTTATCATGGGCCGCAGCGAGAACAGCCGCAACCGGATTTTCTCCGTCACAGACGACGGGATTCGCACCGAGGCCTTTGACCCCTCCAAGATGGTTGACCCCTCTCTGATTATCTATCACCCGGTGCGTAAGGTGGGCAACAAAACCGTGGTCACCAACGGCGACCAGACGGACACCATCATGGATGCCCTCAACGCCGGGCACTGCTACCGGCACGCCCTGATGCAGCGCACCTTTGAGCCGGACGGCCCCAACTACACCCCCCGTATCTCCGGTGTCATGCTGCCCAACGGCGCTTACAAGCTGTCCATCCTCAAGAGCTTTGAGGGCAACCCGGACTTCTGCAACCGGTACTTCTACGAGTACGAGGGCGCTCCCGCCGGATGGGGACATTTTATCCACACCTACATGGGCGACGGCAATCCTCTCCCCTCCTTCCAGGGCGAACCGGAGCTGGTGGGCATCCCCTGCGACAGCGCTTCGGATTTCGCCAAGCTGCTGTGGGACAACCTGAACGAGGAAAACAAAGTCTCCCTCTTTGTGCGCTACATTGATCTTGCCACTCAGGAAACCGACGACGTGATCGTCAACAAACATCAGTGAGGTACTGCCATGAAAGAGCTTGAACTGAAATACGGCTGCAACCCCAATCAGAAGCCCTCCCGCCTGTTTATGGAGCAGGGAGAACTGCCTGTCACTGTGCTCAACGGCAAGCCGGGGTATATCAATTTCTGCGACGCCATGAACTCCTGGCAGCTGGTCAAGGAGCTGAAGGAGGCCACCGGGCTGCCCTGCGCCGCCTCCTTTAAGCACGTCTCCCCTGCCGGCGCTGCTGTGGGTCTGCCCCTCACCGACGTGGAGCGGGCGGTCTACTTTGTGGACAAGGACGCAGAGGTCACCCCGCTGGCTGCCGCCTATATCCGTGCCCGGGGCGCTGACCGTCTCTGCTCTTACGGCGACTGGGCTGCCCTGTCCGACGTGTGTGACGCTGCCACCGCCAACTATCTAAAATATGAGGTGTCTGACGGCGTAATTGCCCCCGGCTACACCGAGGAGGCGCTTGCCATCCTCAAGACCAAGAAGAAGGGCAACTACAACGTGGTGCAGATGGACCCGGACTATGTGCCCGCTCCCATCGAGCGCCGCCACATCTATGGTGTGGTGTTCGAGCAGGGGCATAACTTCCTGAAAATTGATGAAGATATGCTGAACAACATCGTCACCGAGAGCAAGGATTTGCCGGATTATGCCAAGATTGACATGATTGTTGCGCTGATTACCCTGAAATACACCCAGTCCAATTCCGTCTGCTATGTGAAAAACGGTCAGGCCATCGGCGTGGGTGCAGGACAGCAGAGCCGGATTCACTGCACCCGTCTGGCAGGCACCAAGGCGGACAACTGGTGGCTGCGCCATCATCCCAAGGTGCTGGGTCTGCAATTTGTGGACGGCATTCGCCGCCCCGACCGGGACAACGCCATTGATGTCTATCTCTCTGACGAGTACGAGGATGTGCTGGCAGAGGGCGTGTGGCAGAACACCTTCCAGGTGAAGCCTGAGGTGCTCACTGTGGAGGAGAAAAAGAGCTGGATTGCCCAGCAGCAGGGGGTTACCGTGGGCTCTGACGCCTTCTTCCCCTTTGGTGACAACGTAGAGCGTGCCCGCAAGAGCGGCGTGCAGTACATTGTCCAGCCCGGCGGCTCCATTCGGGATGACCATGTGATCGACACCTGCAACAAGTACGGCATTACCATGTGCTTTACCGGCATCCGGCTGTTCCATCACTGATGGGAGACAGCTGGAGCGGCGTGCGGAAAAAGCTGGAGCAAGACTTACTGTGTCCCGCCCTTCGTGGGCGGGTGCAGTATTTCCTCACCCACTATCACGGTGCGCCGGACGATTACGGGCGGTTCTGTGTCCGGGTGGACGGCGTGGAGCACGTCATGGCCAATCCCTATGACTACTATGTCAGGGGATATAGCCGGGAAGAGTTCCGTCTGAAAGAAGAACGGGACATCCCGGAGCGGGAGTGGACGGGCAAGGATATGCTCCACGAGGCGGAGAATCAGGCGGTGGAGGACGAGGTGGAACGTCAGGCCATGGATGACGGGGTGTTTGAGATCTGGTTTGTCACCCGTGCTATCCGGCAGTATACCCAGTCTCCCATCGGGGAGAGTCTCACGTCGGACGACCCGCTGGTGCGGATGTTCGCCGTATTGGACCGGAGGGCAGGCAAACGGACGCTGGCAAAGCTGGTTTCTGAGGTAGAAAAACAGCCGGAGTGGCTGCAATTCTTCTACCGTCTGCGGCTGGAAGCGGAGGGCGTGCCATGCTGACCACCGTGCTGTTTGATCTGGACGACACCATTCTGGACTTTCACCGGTGCGAGGCGGCAGCGCTGACCAACGCCCTCACCGCTGTGGGTATTACCGTCACCCCTCAGGTCATCGCTCTATACAGTGCCATCAATGACGCACATTGGAAGGCGTTGGAGCGGGGAGAGATCACCCGGGCGCAGGTGCTCACCGGGCGGTTTCAGCGGCTGTTTCAAGAGCTGGGCGTTTCTGCCTGCGTGGAAATGGTACAGAGCCAGTATGAGAATCAGCTCAGCCGTCAGCACTTCTTTCTCCCCGGGGCGAGGGAGCTGCTGGACACCCTGAAGGGGCGGTATGAACTGGATTTGATTTCCAACGGCACCGCCGTGGTGCAGGATCGGCGGCTGGCAGAGTCCGGGCTGCTGCCCTATTTCCGGCACATTTTCATTTCTCAGCGTCTGGGCTGCGACAAGCCCTCTCCGGCCTTTTTCGACGCCTGTTTTGCCGCCATGCCGGGGAAAAGCAGGGCGGAATGCGTCATCGTGGGGGACTCTCTCACCTCGGACATACTGGGGGGTATCAACGCCGGGATTCGGACGGTGTGGTATAATCCGAAGCATATGCCCCCAAACCCGGACATCCCTGCGGACTACGAGATTCACAGCTTGGGCGAACTGCCTGAGCGGTTGGAGACGCTGTGACAGGAGGTAACGCTATGGCAAAGTATGAGCGCCAGGATATCCGGATGAACCTGGATGGGCTGCGGGAATTGATCTGCGACCATATGCTTCACAGCAGTCTGTCCGCCACCTTGGAGGACAGCAGCACCTTTTCCTTTGGGGATGCCCGGTGCTGCGTGCTGGTCTTTGAGCGTTACAGCATGATGGGCAGCAATCGGGTCAGTCTGAATGTCACCTTATTTCAGGGCGCACCGGAAGCGCCCGTCTCCCTGTCTGCCATCACCTCAGGCGGCAGTCAGGCTTTGTTATGGAAAATCAACACCCTTGGCGAGGAGGCTTTTCTCGACAAGCTGAAAGAGATCGTTTGACAGGAGGAAACGCTATGAAGGTTTTAGTGGTAGGCGGCGGCGGACGGGAACACGCCATCTGCTGGAAGCTGGCGCAGTCGCCCAGCGTCAGCGCCCTGTTCTGCGCTCCCGGCAATGCGGGTATTGCGCAGGTTGCCACCTGTATTCCCATCCATGCCACTGAGGTGGAAAAGATGGTCTATTGGGCGGTGGAGAACTCCATGGATTTTGTGGTGGTGGCTCCTGACGACCCGCTGGCACTGGGCATGGTGGACGCTTTTGAAGAGGCAGGCATACCCGCCTTCGGCCCCCGGAAGAATGCAGCCATTATTGAGGCCTCCAAGGCTTTCTCCAAGGAGCTGATGGCAAAGTATCACATTCCCACCGCCAAATACCGCACCTTCACCTCTGAGGCGGAGGCGCACGCCTATATTGACCAGCAGGGCGCCCCCATTGTGGTCAAGGCGGACGGTCTGGCGCTGGGTAAGGGGGTCACCGTGGCCTATTCCACTGACGAGGCGCACAACGCCGTTCACGAGATGATGTCCAGCGGCAAGTTCGGCGTGTCCGGACAGAAGGTGGTCATTGAGGAGTGCATGGAAGGCCCGGAGGTCACCGTGCTGGCCTTTGCCGACGGCAAAACGGTGGTGCCTATGCTGTCCTCTCAGGACCACAAGCGGGCCTTTGACAACAATCTGGGGCCCAACACCGGGGGCATGGGCGCTTTCTGTCCCTCTCCCAACTACACCCCGGAGATTGCTCAGCGGTGCATGGAGGAGATTTTCCTGCCTACCATGGCGGCCATGAACGCAGAGAACAGACCCTTTCAGGGCGTGATCTATTTTGGTCTGATGCTCACCGCCGACGGTCCCAAGGTGGTGGAGTACAACGCCCGGTTCGGCGATCCGGAGACCCAGCCTCTGCTGTCTATGCTGGACACCGACCTGATGGAGATTTTCCAGGCCTGCGTCAATGGCACGCTGGATCAGGTGGACATCCGCTGGAAGGAGGGCGCCGCCTGTTGTCTGGTGCTGGCCAGCGGCGGGTATCCGCTCCACTATGAGCGGGGATATGTAATCTCCGGTCTGGACAAAGTGCCGGAATGGGCGCAGGTATTCCACGCAGGCACCAAACGCTCCGGCAAGGACTATGTGACTGCCGGAGGACGGGTGCTGGGTATTACAGCGGTAGGCGACAATCTGGCGGACGCTGTGGCCAAGTCCTATGAGGCGGCAAAGCCGGTACAGTGGCAGGATATGCACTTCCGTACGGACATCGGCAAGGTCTGGGTGGATTGATCTCGCAGACAGATTTCAACAAGCGGGGGGAAGACTTGCGTCTTTCCCCCGCCTTTGCTATAATGGGTTATCCTGTTTTGATTGGGAGGCATTCTCTTGAACGCACATTCCAAACGAATTGATCTTGCCCTTTCCGCAGGGATTTGTTGTGTGTTTCTGCTGCTGGTAAACGCCTTTATTCCCGTGGATTTTTCCGTGAATGACGACACGACCATGGTGTCCATTCTCAACGGCTCCTATACCGGTGTTCCAAATCCCCATGCAGTATTTATCGGTTACCCGCTGAGCTGGCTGGTGAGCAGATTCTATGCCACTGGGGTCTCCATTAGCTGGTATAAATGGGCACTGCTGGGGAGCTGCGGATTTGGCCTTGCCTCGGTACTCTATCGGCTGTATCGGCGCTTCCCCCGTAACAGACTGCTGGCTACCCTCGGTCTATTCGGGCTTTTTCTTCCACTATGGCTGTATCATCTGGTACATACCACTTACACAGTTTGCGGCGCTCTGCTCATGGGCTGCTCTATTCTCAGTTACGCCATTCAGCCTGCTGATGAGGACGTGAAACCGGGATATCTCATCAACCTGATTGCGCAGGCAGTTCTGGCGTTTCAACTGCGGGATTATTTCGGCTACCTCACCGTGCCCTTTCTGGGCGTCATATGGCTGGAAAAGCACTGGGGAGAGCTGCGGCGCAACCGGGCGGTCTGGCTGGTGCCCCTTGCGGGTCTGATGGCGTTTGCCGTCGCTCTGGGGATAGACCATGTTGCCTATTCCGGTGAATGGGCATACTACAAGGAGTACAATGACGCTCGAAGCTATCTTCAGGACTACCACAACTATCCGGACTACAGCACCCATCAGGAATTCATCAATTCTTTGGGGCTGGACAAGGCGGAATACAAGGCGCTGCGGCGGTATGATTACTGCCTGTTGGAAGATCATACTCCAGAGGTGACGATCGCTCTGTCGGAATATGCAAAATCCATTCAGCCTCACATCCCCATGACCACCCGGGTCAAGACCGCCGTGGAGGATATGGTAGATGCTTATCTGAATTTCGACCTGAATCCGCTGATTGTTGCCTCTTTCCTTTCACCGTCTCTGCTGCTGCTCTGCGCCGTCGGATGTAGTTGGCAGGATCGAAAATGTTATTTGGTGACCCCTTTTCTGCTGCTCTGCGGTATAGGTGCTTCCTGGCTGCTCATTGCCTACGAAGGGCGAATGCCCACCCGGGTGCTGTTATCCCTGCGTATGCTCACGATTTCGGCATCTCTGGCAGGGCTGGTGTTGCTGTTCACCCGCCGAAAACTGGTTCCGCTCAGCGAGAAAACCGCCAAACGGTTGACTCTGGTGCTCTGTGCCGTTTCAGTGATGATGATTGCATGGGGCGCTAAGTCCACATGGGAGCGTCAGCAGGACCTGAGCGTATACAGCGGGGACCTTTATCAATATGCAGCGTCCCATCCCAACGAGCTGTTTGTCCGTGAAACCAACAGTGTGGTCTTCAACAGCGACGATTGTTTGCTGGAATTCCCCCGTGCGCCGGTGAATCTGCTGTCCTCCGGTGGCTGGGCGGTGTACTCCCCGGCTTATGAGGAAAAGCTGAAAACACTGGGGATTGACAGAGTGAACCGCTCACTGCTGCTGCGGGATGACGTGCATCTGGTGCTCAGTCTGGACGACGAGAATCTGAAGCGGGTGCTGGGCATCAGCAACAAGGCTGTGGTGGAGTATGAGGTAGAGGAATCCTTTGACGAAGGGCTCACCATGATTAACATTCATTCCATCACCCTGCCCTGAATTGACAGATAAAAAACGCTGGTTTTTTCGGAAAACCAGCGTTTTTTGTATCATGTTTCCTGATTCAAATAGATCCGGTTCACCCGTGGTGAGACAGCGCAGAGCAGCTCATAGGAGATGGTGCCCAGCGTTTCCGCCTTTTCTTCCAGCGGAAGACCGTCTCCAAAGACGGTGACCGCCTCGCCGGGGTGTACCTGCTCCAAATCCGTCACGTCCAGCATACACATATCCATGCACACCCGTCCAATCTGGGGAACACGTCTCCCCTGCACCAGCATCTCCTGCCGCCCGGAGAGCAGTCGGAACAGCCCGTCCGCATAGCCGATGGGAACGGCGGCAATGATGCTGTCCCGTTCCAGCGTATAGGTTCTGCCGTAGCTGACGCAGGTACCCCGGGGCAGGTGTTTCACCGAGGCAATCCGGGTTTTGACCTCCATCACCGGCTCTACGTCCATCTTCCCTGCACAGGAAGGGTCGGGCAGATGTCCATAGAGCAGAATGCCCGGGCGAATCAGGTTGTAGTGCGCCTGGGGATAGTTCAGCGTCGCTGCCCCGGCGCAGGCGCTGTACACTTTGAAATGGCAGCCCCGCACTTCCAGTTCCTGTTTCAAGGTCTCAAAGCGGTTCATCTGCATCCGGGAATACTCCGGGCAGGTATCTGCATCCGCAAAGTGCTGGAACAGTCCCACCGGGTTCAAACCGGGCAGGCGGTACATCTCCGCAAGGGTATCTGCCGCTTCGCTCATGTGCTCCTCGTCCGCCAGCACCCCCAGACGGCTCATGCCGGTATCCGCCTTGAGGAAACAGCTCAGCCGTCCTCCCGCCGTCAGCGCCGCCTGAGACTGGGCTTTTGCCATATCCGGGTCATAGACCGTCTGGGTGAGGTTCCAGCGCAGCAGCTCGGCAGTGTATTCCACCGGCGTATAGCCCAGAATCAGGATGGGGCAGCGGATGCCCACCTGACGCAGCTCCTCCGCCTCGTCCAGACAGGCCACCAGCAGCCAGTCCGTCCCCAGCGCCTCCAGCTTTTTGGCCACCTGCACCGCTCCATGGCCGTAGGCATTGGCCTTCACCAGACCGCCAAAGGCGGCATTTGGCGCAAGGGCACGGAGCTTGCGGTAATTTCGTTCCAGTCGGTCCAGATGTATCTCCGCCCATGTGCGGCGGGTCTGTTCTGTCATAACACTCGCTTCTTTCTCCCAGCAGTTCAGGTCATTGTATCACATATTCGGAAAATGTAAAGGACAAGACCCGCTTTTCCTGCCAATACAGCTCGGCGTGGCAGAGCTGCCCGGTATCCCTGTCCCCCCACAGGGCAACGGTACTCTCCCCGCCGGGGACGGAGGGGTTTTCCAGCAGCAGATAGAGACAGTCCTTCCACTCCCCCCAGTTGACGCTTCCCCATTCCAGCGCAGTCCCGCTGCGGAGGGTGGAGAGCAGCACCGGGATTCCGTCCGCCGGGGAGAGTCCGTCCGGGGAAAGGGCGCCTGTCTCCAGCGAAATGCCGTCGTAATCCAGCACCGTCTGCCCGTCCTTCCACGCCGTACCTGTCCCGGCGATATTGTCCGGGGACAGGACGGTGAGGCTCCCCTCCCGCTCGCTGCCCTCGATAGCGGCGGTATACCGGTAGATTCGCTCTCCGTAGTCCGCCTCAATCTCCGCCGTTGCCTGAATGGAGGGGCTGGTCTGGTAGTGCTCCTGCATTCTGCCTGCATCCTGACGCTTTCCCTGTCCGCAGCCGGACAGCAGCAGCGCCAGCGCCATTATCATTGGTGCGGTTCGGGTTTTGCCCATACACGCCTCCGTCTATTCCAGTTCCTTCCATACCTGCGTGAGACATCCGACGAGGTCGGTGGGGGTCATGCCGTGATAGCTGAATCTGCCTGCGGCAATGTCTCCCGCCCTGCCATGAATCCACACCGCACTGGCTGCCGCCTGAACCGGAGACATTCCCTGTGCCAGCAGTCCGGTCATCAGTCCTGCCAGCACGTCCCCGCTGCCCCCCTTTGCCATGCCGTGGTTTCCGGTGGTGTTTACATAGCAGGTGCCATCCGGGGCAGCAACTATCGTCCTGTGACCCTTCAGCACCGCCACGCAGTTCAGCCGACCGCTCAGCTCCCGTGCCGCCGCCTCTCTGTCCGCTCCCGGCCAGTGTCCCATAAGCCGGGCATACTCCCCGTCGTGAGGGGTGAGGATCAGGTTGTCTCTTGACAGGCTATCTATATGCCGGCTCAGGGCGTTTAGACCATCCGCGTCCAGCACCATTGACTGACTGGTCAGGCGAAGGAAGTCCATCACCAGACTGTCCAGTTCTTCCGACTGTCCCAAACCGGGACCAAGGAGCAGGGCATCGCAGCCCTTCGCCCGCTCCAGCAGTCCGGGCAGCGCCTTTGCGCTGAACCTGCCCATTTCGTCCTCGGGGCAGGGAGAGGGCATCGCCTCGTTGCATTTCGCCGCCGCCACCGTCCAGACGGATTGAGGCACCGCCAGAAAGACCAGACCTGCACCGCTTCTCACACAGGCGTTGGCTGACAACGTCGGTGCTCCGGTAAAGCCCACGCTGCCTGCCGCGATCAGGGCCCTGCCAAAGCTGCCCTTGTGTCCGTCCTCTGGACGGTGAGGCAGCCATTGCCGCACCCGTGCTGAGGTGATCTCTATCATTTTCTTTCCCTCCCCTTCTTCTCTCAGAAAAGCACAACCGCCTCTGCGATGCTCTCACAGAGGCGGATTGTCATTGACAAACTCCCGGTCAATCAGTCCTGCTGTCCGATACCCAGATAGTATTCCAGCAGCTCCTGCAACAGCTCGTCCCGGTCCAGCTTTCGGATCAGCGTACGGGCGTTGTTGTAATTGGTGATATAGGTGGGGTCTTCCGAAAGAATATAGCCTACCATCTGGTTGATGGGGTTGTAACCCTTTTCCTCCAGAGAGCGGTAAACATCGGAAAGGATCTCGCGGGTACTCCTTTTGGAATCCTTCGCAAAATTGAACTTAATGGTATAGTCATCCATCGAGAACACCTCCGTCAGTCTGTAACCATAGCACATATTATATGCCAAATTGCTCATTCTGTAAAGAGGTTTCAACGAGATTTTTCCATAACGACTTTTTCATATGCAGGGGCGAAGACAGAAAATCTGCCTTCGCCCCGTTGTTTTGGCGTTTAGCGCAGAACAGCGCTATGCTCCTTCTCCAATGCGGTCAGGATGGCTTTGATGTCTCCGTCCGCCTCTGCGTCGGTGAGGGTGTGGTCTTCGCTCTGCAATTTCAGGGCAAAAGCAACGCTCTTGAAGCCTGCGGGAATGGGAATCCCGGTGTACACGTCAAACAGCCGGACTTCCTTCACCAGATTCTTGCCTGCCTTGCGGATGGTGTCCTCCAGCTCCGCCACCGGGATGGTGAGGTTGCACACCACAGCGATATCCCGCTCCACGGCGGGGAACTTGGGCAGGGGCTGATAGACGATGGTGCCCGGGCGGGCATCCAGAATCGCCTCAAAGCTGATCTGAGCGGCAAAGACGCACAGGTCATCCATGCCGTAGTTCTGAGCGGTGAGGGGGTGGAGCTGACCCACGGTGCCGATTTCCCTGCCGTCAATGGTCAGCACGGCGCACCGTCCGGGATGCCAGGTGGGGTCGTCCCGGCGGGCAGTCCAGCGAACGCCGGAAATGCCGAAGGAGGCAAACACCGTCTCCACATCGCCCTTGAACCGGAAGAAGTCCGCTTCAGGGCCGTACCAGCCCATGGACAGCACCTGACGCTCCTCTGCAAGACCGTCCTCCCGGTCCGTGGGGAAGTACACCCGGGCCAGCTCGTACAGCTTGGCGGCGGGGTTGTGGCTGCGGTAATTGCGAGCCAGCGTCTCCAGCATGGAGGGCAGCGCCGTGGTACGCATGACGGAGGTATCCTCGCCCAGCGGGTTCAGGATACGGATGGAGTTGCGGCGGGGGTCGTCCTCGCTGAGGCGGATTTTGCTGTAATAGCCGGGGCTGATGAAGGAGTAGGTCATGATCTCGTTGTAGCCCAGACCACGGCAGGCAGCGCCAGCGAGCTTCTCCGCCTGCTGCTTGGCATTGAGCCCGCCACGGGTGGTCTCCCCCTTCATCAGGGTGGTGGGGAGGTTGTCATAGCCAGTGAAGCGGGCGATTTCCTCTGCAATGTCGGAGTAGTGGGCCACGTCAGAGCGCCAGGAGGGCACCACCAGCATATCGTCCTCGGTGAGGATAAAGCCCAGACGCTCCAGAATGGGCAGCATCTCCTCCCGGGTGAAGGAGGTGCCCAGCAGACCGTTGATCTTGTCCGGCTCCAGCTTGACCAGTGTGGGCACAAAGTCCTGCGCCACCACGTCGATCACTCCGTCTACCACCTCGCCGCAGCCCAGCAGCTCCACCAGCTCGCAGGCTCTCTGGACGGCGGGGAGGGTATTCATGGGGTCAAGTCCCTTCTCATAGCGGGCGCTGGACTCGGTACGCATACCCAGTGCCATGGCCGTCTTGCGGACAGAGACGCCGTTGAAGTTGGCGGACTCGAAGAAGACAGTGGTGGTCTCGTCGGTGATCTCGCTGTTGGCACCGCCCATAACGCCGGCAATGCACACCGGCTTTACCTCGTCGGCAATGACCAGCATATTTTCAGTCAGGCTGTGGGGCTTGCCGTCCAGAGTGGTGATTTCCTCCCCGGCTTTGGCACGGCGGACGTTGATGTGGTGACCCTCCACGCAGGAGAAGTCAAAGGAGTGCATGGGCTGGCCATACTCCAGCATGACGAAGTTGGTGATGTCCACGATATTGTTGATGGGACGCACACCGCTGGCACGAAGCAGCTCCCGCATCCACTTGGGAGAGGGGGCAATCTTCACGTTTTTCACCATACGGCCGCAGTACCGGGGGCAGAGGTCGCCGTCCAGAATGTCCACGTCCGCCCAGTCCAGCACACTGCCGCCGCTGCCCTTCACCACCGGCTCGTGGATGTTCAGGGGCTTGGAGAAGGTGACGGCGGTCTCTCTGGCAAGACCGATCACGCCCAGACAGTCCGGGCGGTTGGGGGTGATCTCAAACTCCACCACATGGTCGTCCAGACCCAGCACAGCGGGGATCTGGTCGCCGGGCTTTGCCCCTTCCTCGTTGAGGATAAAGATGCCGTCCTCGATGCAGTTGGGGAACTCCTTCTGCTGGGCGTGGATATCCGCCAGCGTCAGTACCGCGCCACTGTCGGTGTTGTAGCAGACCATATCCCCCTGGTGGATATTCTGGCAGCAGGTCTCTGTTTTTGCCTCTCCTGCGCCGGTGTCCAGCGTCAGGGCAAAGCGGCTGTAGCCCACCACCTCCAGAGCGGTCACTTTGGCAGCAATCACCTTGCCGTAGATCTTATGGCCGGGCTGTACATTTTCCGGGATGGAGGGCTTTTCGCCGGGGATGGGATGGTAGTTGTTCAGCAGGGCGGCTGCCTGAATGGCACCGTAGGGGAAGTCACGGGTGTCCAGCCCCAGCTCGGACATACCGCAGAGCATACCGTTGGACTTGACCCCTCTCAGCTTGCCCTTGGTGATCTTCACGCCGCCGGGGAGCAGGGAGTTGTGCTTGGCCACAGGCACCAGATCGCCCACATGGACGTTCCAAGCTCCGGTGACGATCTGGACGCTCTCGCTCTCGCCCACGTCCAGCTGCACCACCCACATATGGTCAGAATCCGGGTGGCGCTCCATGGACAGAACCTTGCCCACCACCACGTTCTTAAATTCCGCAGCCTGATCCTCCACCGTCTCCACCTTGGAGCCGGAGAGGGTAAGGGCGTCGGAGAGCTGTTTATCGTCAATCTCGCTGGCAGAGACGCCGTCTACAAATCTGTCCAGCCATTTACGGGATAAAATCATAGTAAATACCTCACTTTGTCGGTCATCAGAGCAGGGGCGTCGAGGACGCCGCCCCCTACGGACGATGGGTACGGGATGGCATCCTCGACATCCCGTCTGCTCAGAACTGCTCTAAGAATCTCACGTCGTTCTCGAAGCAGAGCTTGAGGTTGTTGATGCCGTAGCGCATCATGGCAAGGCGCTCCACGCCCATGCCGAAGGCCCAGCCGGAATACACGCCGGTATCAATGCCGCAGCCCTCCAGCACCTTGGGGTGGATCATGCCGGCGCCCAGCACCTCAATCCAGCCCTCGCCCTTGCACACCGGGCAGCCCTTGCCCTTGCAGGCGAAGCACTGCACGTCCACCTCGCAGGAGGGCTCGGTGAAGGGGAAGTGGTGGGGACGGAACCGGGTCTGAGCGTCCTCCCCGTAGAGGCTCTTGACCACCTCGTTCAGGGTGCCTTTCAGGTCGGCCATGGTGATGCCCTTGTCCACCACCATGCCCTCGATCTGATGGAACATGGGGGAATGGGTGGCATCCGCCTCGTCCTTGCGGTAGACACGGCCGGGGGCGATGATGCGGATGGGAGGCTTGCGGCTCTCCATGGTGCGAATCTGCATGGGAGAGGTCTGGGAGCGAAGCAGTACGGCATCGTTTTTGGGGTCGTCCTTGCCGGGGGTGATATAGAAGGTGTCCGTCCACTCCCGGCCGGGGTGGCCTTCCTCGGTGTTCAGCTTGGTGAAGTTGTAGGCGGCCAGTTCCACCTCGGGGCCCTCCGCCACGTTGAAGCCCATGCCCACGAAGATGTCGGTAATCTCGTCAATCACCTTGGAGATGGGGTGCTTATGACCCAGCGGCTCCTTGGTGCCGGGGATGGACACATCCACCGTCTCGGCGGCCAGCTTCAGGTCCATAGCTGCCTCTGCCAGACGTTTGTTCTGCTGGGCGATGGCATCGGTGAGAGCGGCTCTCACCTCGTTGGCGAGCTGTCCCATGGCGGGGCGCTCCTCAGGGGGCAGCTTTCCGGTCTGCTTGAGCAGGGCGGTCAGCTCGCCCTTTTTGCCCAGATACTTGACCCGGACGGCATCCAGTGCGGCGGCAGCGTCGGTAGCGCCGATGGCGGCCAGCGCCTCCTCCCGGATTTTGGATAATTGTTCTTTCATGCGTGACACTCCTTCCTGTTACGGATGTGGAAATACAAAGAAAAAAGCCTTTCCTCCCGAAAACGGGACGAAAGACTGCTTCCGCGGTACCACCCGAATTCGCACCGAAACGGTGCGCACTCTCTGCCGGTAACGGCGGCAACCGGCCCGCCATTTCCTGCGGGCAGCTCCGGAGCGAACCGAAAGGGACCATCCCGTCTCTGCTTTCAGCCGGTGGCAGAGGCTCTCTGATGGAGGGTGTTCCTCTCTTTTCTCCTTCATAGCCGATCAATCCAGATATTTATATCATATTTTCCCCCGCTTGGCAAGGGATTACAGGAGATTTCTCCCCCGAATCATCCCCCTTGGCGCATGAAACCGCCCTGCTGGGCATAGCATGAATCTGCAAAGCCCGAAAGCTGCGAAAAAATACCTAAAACTTCGGTGGAAACCGGGGTTATTTCACGTCATTGTGAATGAAAGTGAAAAAAATCTTGCAAACACCACATGAATCGTGTATGCTGTTTTTGATGAAATGGCACCGGAAAGCCGCTCTGCTTCAGGAAAAAGAGCTGTTTTCGGAATAAAGGAGTATGGCAGTATGAAGATTACGGAAATTTTCGGCTCCAATGTGTTCAGCATTTCGGTAATGCGGGAACGGATTCCAAAGAAGGACTTTGAGAAGGTCATGGCGGTCATGGACAACGGCGGGCAGCTCTCCATGGGTACGGCAGACGTGGTTGCCAACGCCATGAAGGATTGGGCCATCGAAAAGGGCGCTACCCACTACACCCACTGGTTCCAGCCCCTCACCGGCACCACCGCCGAGAAGCACGACTCCTTTATCACCTATCCCCAAAACGGCAAGACCCTGCTCCAGCTCTCCGGCAAGCAGCTCATTATGGGCGAGCCGGACGCCTCCTCCTTCCCCACCGGCGGTCTGCGGGCGACCTCTTACGCCCGGGGCTATACCGCATGGGACATCACCAGTCCGGTGTTCGTCAAGGAGTCCGGGTGCGGGGTGATTCTCTGCATCCCCACCGTCTTTGTCTCCTACACAGGCGAGGCGCTGGACAAGAAGACCCCTCTGCTGCGCTCCATGGAGGCGCTGAGCGAACAGGCAATTCGGATTGTCCGGCTCTTTGGCAACACCACCGCCCGAAAGGTGGTTCCCTTCGTAGGCGCAGAGCAGGAGTATTTTCTGGTTGACCGGGACAAATACCTGAAGCGGAAGGATTTGGTCTACGCCGGGCGCACTCTGTTCGGCGCACCTGCCCCCAAGGGTCAGGAGCTGGACGACCACTACTTCGGTCAGATTCGGGAGCGGGTCGGCCGGTTTATGAAAGACCTGAATGTGGAGCTGTGGAAGCTGGGTATTCCCGCCACCACCCAGCACAACGAGGTGGCTCCCTCCCAGCACGAGCTGGCTCCCATCTATGCCACTGCCAACGTGGCGGTGGACCAGAATCAGCTCACCATGGAGACCATGAAGCGGATTGCGTTGAAGCACAATCTGGTCTGCCTTCTCCACGAAAAGCCCTACGCCGGTATTAACGGCTCCGGCAAGCACAACAACTGGTCCATCAACACCGACGAGGGAGAGAACCTGTTTGACCCCGGTGAGGACCCCATTCACAATCTCCGGTTCCTGCTGGTGCTGTCCTGCGTGCTGGCCGCCATTGACCGCCACGCCGACTTGCTCCGGGAGTCCGCCTCTGATGTGGGCAACGAATACCGTCTGGGCGGCCAGGAGGCACCTCCTGCCATCATTTCCGTCTTTCTGGGCGACCAGCTGGACGAGGTGGTGGAGCAGGTGATTCACAACTCCGACCAGACCCGTGCTGAGGCGGGCGAGCTGAACACCGGCGTTTCCACCGTTCCGGTGCTGCACATCGACGCCACCGACCGTAACCGCACCTCTCCTTTTGCCTTTACCGGAAATAAATTTGAGTTTCGCATGGTGGGCTCTGCCGACTCCATCGCCTCCCCCAACACCACCCTCAACGCCGTGCTGGCTGAGGCGTTCTGCGACGCTGCGGATGCGCTGGAAGGGGCGGAGGATTTCCATGCCGCCTGTCTCAGCTACATCCAGAAGTCCATGGCAGAGCATAAGCGGGTGATCTTCAACGGGGACGGCTACTCTGACGCATGGGTGGAGGAAGCGCAGCGCCGGGGGCTTCCGGTCATCAAGTCCATGGTGGATGCTGTGCCGGTGCTGCTGCATGACGATGTAGTGGCTATGTATGAGAAGTTCCACATCTTCAACCGCACCGAGCTGGCTTCCCGGACAGAGATCCGCTACGAAAACTATTCCAAGCGCACCCACATTGAGGCCAACGCCATGATTCACATGGCCTCGAAAGCATACATTCCCGCCGTCATCCGCTACACCCGCCAGCTTGCCGAGACAGTGGAGCGTCTGAACACCATCGGCATGGATTCCACCGTCCAGCGGGAGCTGCTGGAACAGGTGAATCTGCTGCTGGGTCAGGCCAGCGCCGCCCTCCACGATTTGGAATTGCAGCTCTCCGCCATTACCCCGGACGACGGGGTGGAGCAGATGGCTCACGCCTTCCACGACCGGATCGTACCCTGTATGGATGCGCTGCGTACCCCCATCGACCAACTGGAGCTGCTGGTGGATCAGGACGTTTGGCCCATGTTCAGCTATGGAGATATGCTGTTTGAGGTGTAATCCTTTTCAAGACGCAAAAAACCACCGGATTTCCATTGAAACCCGGTGGTTTTTGTTATTTCTTCGCCCACGTCCGGCGCTCCTTGCTGCTCCAGTAGTGCTTCATCTTAAAGCCCCGCTGGTAGGTGGTCTCTCTGCCCAGACAGGGCAGCGGCTGCCACGCAACCGCCTCCGCTTCGCTGGCAAATTCCACCTCCGCATAGGAGAAAGCGCCCTCATCCACAATGGAACATTCCAGCGTATGCCCGTCCGGCAGACGGTAGGCACGGTAATCCTTGTGAATCAGCGGAAGTCCCGGCTCCAAAAGCCCGCAGAGCTGCCGGAACTGCTCTGCGCTCAGCTCCGTCTCCACCTCGGTGCGGGACAGGTCGCCGCCGGACTTGATGCACAGGCGGTAATAGGTGCGCCCGGTGTCCTCCTCCACGCTTTTGCGGATGCGTACCTCGTTGGGGTCGGTGTAGAGATACCCCTGCCACGTTTGCAGCCGCCGTACCAGCGGCAAATCCTCCGGAAATCCTTCCAGCCAGAATTTTCGTTCAATCTCCATATTGCTGTCTCCCTGCGTCTCATTTGTTAAGAAAAGTATAATCCTTCCTTTTTGCTGCGTCAATTCCCCCGCACTTACTTCTCCATTGTTTTTCATTTTATTCCTGTTTTCGACCTATTTCCTCTTGCGTCGTCTTTCTGGTTATGGTAGACTGACAGATTGATGGATTTTTCTACACGGGTGTGGAAAACTGAAGTGACTTGGTACTTTGGAATTGGTGATTTGATTTGGTTTTTTCCAGTTTATTTTTCCTTTTCGCCTTTCTCCCGCTGAATCTGCTCTGCTATCGTGCCGCGCCCAATATGCGCTGGCGCAATCGGGTCATGCTGGCCTTTTCCCTCCTCTTTTACGCATGGGCAGGGCCGGCGTATCTGCTTCTGCTGTGCGGGATGACCCTGGGGGACTGGCTTCTCTGCCGGGCGATGGACAGCCCGGGACGCTCCTATCTGCAACGAAAGCTCTGCCTGTTGGGGGCTTTGAGCCTGGATTTGGGGCTTTTGTGTATCTTCAAATATCTGGGCTTTGCCCTTGGGGTGGTGCGGCAGTTCACCGGCTGGCCGGAGGTTCTGCCTGAGATTGCCCTGCCCATCGGCATCAGCTTTTATACCTTCCAGCTCATCAGCTATGTGGTGGATGTCTATCGCCGGGATGTGGTTGCCCAGCGGAGTTATTGGAAGCTGCTGCTGTATGTGAGTTTGTTTCATCAGTGCATTGCCGGGCCCATTGTCCGCTACTCCACCATCTCTGACCGAATCGAGTGGCGGTATGTGACCAGACAGGAGTGGATAGAGGGGGCCTCCCGGTTTGCCATAGGGTTGGCGAAAAAAGCCATGCTGGCCAATCCCATGGGGGCGCTGGCAGACCGTTTTCTCTGTTCCACGGCTCTGGCGGAGGGCGAAGCCGCTTCCCTGCTGGCAAGCCGCTCGGTGCTGTCCCTTTGGATGGGCGCTGTTTGTTTTACCATTCAAATCTATCTGGATTTTTCCGCCTACTCGGATATGGCCATCGGCATGGGACGGATGGTCGGGTTTTCTTATCTGGAAAACTTCAACTATCCCTATATCGCCGACTCCATTACCGCCTTCTGGCGGCGGTGGCACATCTCCCTCAGCTCCTTTTTCCGGGACTATGTCTATATTCCATTGGGGGGCAACCGCTGCGGACGGCTGGCGCAGCTGCGCAATCTGACCATTGTCTGGATGCTCACCGGGCTGTGGCACGGGGCGAGCTGGAACTTTGTGCTGTGGGGTCTTTATTATCTGCTGTTTCTGCTGGCGGAGAAGTTTGTATTCTCCCCCGTTCAGCGGCACATCCCCCGGCTGCTGCGGCATGGGTATGTGCTGGCGGTGGTGACGGTGGGCTGGGTGGTCTTCCGTATCACCGATTTTGACTGCCTGAAAATCGCCTTGCGGGGCATGGCAGGCCGGGGCGGCAATCCCCTCTCCGATTTGGAGACGGTGCTGCTGCTGCAATCCAATTGGGTGTTTCTGCTGCTCGCTGTCATTGCCTGCACCCCCCTGCTGCGGAATTTGTATCGCCGTGTGGACCGGGCTATGGACGGTCTGCCTCCCTTCCAGCTTCTGTGGACCGGGTTGCAGTGCGCCTATCCCATCCTGCTTCTGGTGCTGTCCACCGCTGCGCTGGTAGGCGATCAATACAATCCCTTCCTCTACTATCGGTTCTGACCGGTCAGGTCAGGCTGAATCACGGTGATCCCATTGGAAAGGCGGTACGCCTGTGTCTGATAAGAACAAACAAACATCGGGGCGGGCATTGCTGTCCCTGATCCGAAGGCTCCAGATTCGCTGGTATATTATGCTCCACCGCTCCCGGCGGGAGCCATATTTTCTCTATGACGAGCACAAGCCCCGGCGCAAAAGGTCACGGGGGCTGTCTCCCCGGATTTACAGCTTTACCGGCGCATTGGCTGCGTTGACGGTGCTGTCTCTGCTCTATCCCCTGCGTCCCTCTTACTCCGCCATGGAGCACCGGGACCTGGCCGCCTTCCCTGCGTTTTCCCTCTCTGCGGTGGCGGATGGCAGTTATTTCTCCGGGCTTTCCACCTGGTTTGCGGATACCTTTCCTCTGCGGGACAGGTTTCTCGCTCTCAATGACGAGGTGAACCGTCTCCGCGGGTTTCAGGGGCAGACCGTAACCGGACAGGCGGAACAGGCGGATGAGATTCCGGATGCGCCCGATGCTGACGTTGAATCGCCGGCGCAGGAAACGCCCGCGGAGACCGCACCCGCTCAAGATACGCCTCCTGCACAGGAACCGGCGCAGGAGGTGGAGTCACCCGAGACAAACGCTCCTGCCCAGCCAGAGACACCTGCCGAAAGTGAAGCATCCTCCGAGACAGCGGAGCCTGTTGAGACAGAAGCACCCACTGAACCGGAGGCGGCTTCCCAGCCGGAGGAAACCACCCAAGCGGAAGAAACCGTCCCGGAGGAAGAGGAAGATTTGGAAATTCCTGAGCTGGACGCGGACGCTGTGGTGGAAAAGCTCAGCGCTGTGCTGTCCATTGACAACGCCGCCTATGAATATTACAACTTCATTCTGGACCGTGCCGACCGGTATACCGCCGCTGTAAGCAGCGCTGCGGAGCAGTTGGAGGGAGATGCCAACGTCTATAACATCATTGTCCCCAACAGCATGGGTATCTGTGTCCCGCTGGACGTGCAGGAGCAGGTGAACACCTCAGACCAGAAGAAAGCCATTGACTATATGTACGGCAACTACGATGACAATGTCCACGCAGTTCCGGTATACAACACCCTGTTGAAGCACTCGCTGGAGGGAGAATACCTCTACTTCCGCACCGACCACCATTGGACGGCGCTGGGTGCTTACCGGGCGTATGAGCAATACTGCGCCGCCGCCGGGATTACCCCTACACCGCTGGATTTCTATGAGGAGCACGAGTATGAGGGCTTTTTGGGGACCTTCTACGGCGCCACCAAATCCAAAGCCATGGCTGCCACACCGGACACTGTCTACGCCTACGAGTCCCCCTCCACCAATACGCTGCACATCAAAACCAAGGAGCGTTCTGACTGGGAATATGTGGTCATCGGGAATATGACCAACTCCTCCTCCGGGCTGAAATATGGCACATTTATCGGGGGCGACAATCCCTTCAGCTATGTGGAAAACCCGGAAAAGGACGACGATTCGGCAGTGATGCTGATTAAGGAGTCCTACGGCAACGCCTTTGCTCCCTTCCTGATTGACAATTATCAATACACCTATATTGTGGACTATCGGTATGTGAATCAGGTGGACAAGCGGCATCTGGCGGAGATGTGCCGGGATTTGGGGGTGCAGGACGTAATTTTCCTGAATACCATTTCCACCACCCGAGCCAGCAGTCTTATTTCCAAGCTGGAATCCTTTGTGGGGTAACAAACAGTCTCCTGCTCTTTTGCGGGAGACTGTACTTTTTTCAAGGAACCGCCCTTTTGCCCTTGCGTAGCAGAAAAAACTGCGCTAAAATAGATGAAACAAGTTGTTATCCGCGGAAACGGTATGGCAGGGAGGTGGAATCGGATGGATTT
Organism: Clostridiales bacterium NK3B98; assembly: GCA_000421005.1. Classification (GTDB taxonomy): domain Bacteria; phylum Bacillota; class Clostridia; order Oscillospirales; family Oscillospiraceae; genus Onthomonas. Next base: position 7,947 of record ATWA01000014.1, on the reverse strand, counting down.
TCAGGAATTGGTGGACAGCTTTGCGGTTCCCTGCGCTGTGCTTGCGGTGGAACGGACGGCGCAGAATACCTGCGCCTCCATTCACATTCTCCGCTCCAATGCCATTTATCAGCAGATCATGGGTCCCGCCTATTATGACGGTATGCCCTATGAGGAGCTTGTGCCAAAGGACTCGAAATTTGAGGATTTCTGTTACCGGGCAGCTTTCCTCCATCAGCGGCTTCACGCCTATGTGCCCACTACGGCGCTGAACAGCTGGACCGACCAGACCGTCATTCCGCTGGTTTCGCCCCACCGGAATATTGGCTACTGCCAGTTCTTCTTTGAGTTTACCAAAGCGGCCGATCCCGCACGGATGGCCTCCCTCTCCATGGAGACTTCCGCTGAAATCATCAAGGCCTGTATCAATCTGGTGGGAGCGGGAAACTTCAAAGACCGGGTACATAAGGTGCTTGCAGATGTCAACGCCTTTGCCCGCTCCTTTGCCTGCCGGATCCAGCTCATTGACCGAAAGCATGGTACTACCACCTGTTTTTCTGAGGTGGTCAGCACGCCCTCTGACGAAGCACGTCGCGGCATTCTCCCCTATGAGCTGGTCAGCCAGTGGGATGGGCTCATTGGCGTCAGCAACGCTGTGATGGTGAAAGACCAGCAGGATATGAACGAGCTGCGCTCCCAGTGTCCTGACTGGGCAGCCAGTCTGGATGCCTACGATGTCACCTCGCTGGTGCTGCTCCCCCTGCGCCAGCAGGAGGAAATCTTCGGCTATCTCTATGTGGTCAACTTTGACGTTGCCAGAGTTGTTCAGGTGAAAGAGCTGCTGGAGCTGCTCACCTACTTTTTAAGCAGCGAGATCTCCAACCATCTTCTGCTGAAGCGGCTGGACGAGATGAGCAATCTGGACGCTCTCACCGGCGTGCAGAACCGCAACGCCATGAGCCGCCAGATGAAAAAGCTCAACGAAGACCCATGCGGCGTTCCCTTTGGCATTGTCAGCATGGACGTCAATGGTTTGAAGACCACAAACGACTGTTATGGACATATGGCCGGTGACCAGCTGCTGATTCATGCGGCGCAGGTCATCAATCAGGTGTTCCGCAAGCAGGATCTCTACCGCACCGGGGGAGACGAGTTTGTGGTCATTGCCCCCAACATCTCCCAAGCTGTCTTTTTCGAGAAGGTGGATGCCCTGCGGTGTTTGGAACAGCAGGATTCGTCGGTTCACTTTGCCATTGGTGCGTTCTGGTCGGACGGAAGCGTGGATCTGAAAACCGCTTTTGTCCGTTCCGACGAAGAGATGTACCACGAAAAGAAACAGTTTTATCTCAATCACCCGGAAGAAATCCGGCGTGGATGATACGCTGTATCATTCTGTTGTACGGCGGAAATCCGCCCTGTTCAGGAGGGATAGCCTATGCCCCTCGCAGAACGTCTCTATCGGATAGGTTGTGGATTACTGGATCTGATCTATCCTCCAAAATGTGTTTTTTGCGCTGCTCTGCTCCCTGCACCCCAACGGGAGGAGGGCATTTGCATAACCTGTCAAAACACCCTGCCCCGCACCGCTCCGGGGATACTGCGGCAGTTGGACGACTCCCTCTCCCCTGTTTATGCGCCACTGTGGTACCGCAACCGGGTCAGGGAGTCGGTTTTACGCTATAAGTTCGGCGGTCGCAGCCACTATCACAGGGTATATGGCCCGCTACTGCGGCATTGTCTGCTGGATGCAGATGTTGCTCCGCCGGACTATGTGACATGGGCGCCGTTGAGCAGGCAGCGGCTGCGGAAACGTGGCTACGATCAGGCGTATCTCCTTGCTCAGGAGGCAGGAAAGCTGTACGGTCAGCGACCCATCCCGCTGCTGAAAAAGATACGCCACACCAAGGCTCAGTCCTCCCTTACCGCCGCCCAGCGCAGGCGCAATCCCCGCAATGCCTATGAATATGCCGGCGGTTTTCCCCTGTCCGGGGCACGGGTGCTGCTGGTGGATGACGTGGTGACCACCGGCGCCACCTTGGACGCCTGTGCCATGGCGCTGTACCGGGCAGGGTGTACGGAGGTGGTCTGCCTTGCGTTGTCCAGCAGCGTGGGCGGCGACGCAAGGCGCACCTCTCCCAATCAGGGGCATAGAATGACCTGAGGGCGAAACGCCCCAATGTGATTCTATGGAGGTCATTTTATGCCCGAAACCGTCATGCCCGGCCCGGTGTCCGAGGACACCCGGATCCGTGAGGCCACCTGTATCCATACCCAGAAGATCTACGATTCCTGCCAGTCCCGGGACTGTATGGAGGATCTGCGGGTCTATCTCACCACCCCCAGCCAGACCACCCTGACCAATGCCCAAAGTGTCCGCTCCGGGCGGGCAGAGCTGCTCTATGTCACCGTTGCCGTGGAGCCTATGGGCTTTCAGCGGGGATTCTACACCATTGACAGCCAGTATTACTACCGCATCAACGCCGACGCCTATCTCCCCGGCTCTGCTCGTCCCGCTCAGATCACCGGACTTGCCATGTATGCCAAGCGGTGTATGCTCTTCGGAAGTCAGGGCGGAGCAAAGGTTTTCTCCTCCGATCTGGGGCAGCCCACCGAGGAAACGCTCAGCATCACCGACGATCTGCCCACCGCAGTGGTGGAGGCAGTGGACCCCATTCTGCTGAGTATGCGGATGATGGACTGCACCACCGGCACCTGCCCGGTGCTGCCGGTGCCCGACGTGCCTGCCGCCATTCTGGACACCTTTGACGATGAGATTGATTTGACCGCCGTACCAGACCGCCAGCTCTTTGCCACCCTGGGGCAGTTCACCCTGCTGCGGCTGGAGCGGGATTCCCAGATGGTCATTCCTGTCTACGACTATTGTATGCCCTCCAGCGAGTGCGACTGCGGAACCGGACCGGAAGACGATCCCTGCCAGCTCTTCCAGCGGGTGGATTTCCCGGTAAACGAGTTCTTCCCCCCTGCCACAGCAGACAGTCTGGACCCGGTGGCACAGCTTCGCAATGTGGGCTGTTCCGTTCAATCCTGACTCATTAGCAAAATAGTAAACGGAAAGGGGCAGTTTCTTCGGAAACTGCCCCCTGTTTTATTTCAATGGCGTTAAGATGCCCAGCAGCACATAGCGGGCATTGTCATACTCATAGCTGCAGGTGGAAAGGGTGATGATTTGATCCTCAGATGTGGGAACGACACCGCTGTTAAATGTGGAACGCTCCAGCGCAGCTTGCACCCACGCAGACCGTTCCTCCTGATCTGAAAAATGCAGCTTCCATGCGTCTCCGTCGCCGGGGCTGACATAGCCTGCAAAAACGGAAATCGCGTAGTTCTTCCTTGGCGTGAGCAGGTAAATTGTGCTGTGTTCCTCGTAATACTCCTGCTTCTTATAGTTCGTCAGCGTGCCAAACATACTTGTGTTTTTCATATGATGTCCATAGAGAATGATATGGGGGTCGGACAAATCCGAATTGTTTCCCGCATCCATGAAAATACACCCGGCTTTGTGGGTCACCCTGTCAAATCTATGGTGCAGATAATAGTCGTTGTCCTGAGCCTGCGCTACGGGATAATTGATGATCGTATCCGGGCTGTACAGCCACCCCACCACATCAGAATTGATTTCTCTCAGTGCGTCAAAATCCACCGTCGGCAAGGGTGTTGATAACTTTGCATCCAAATTTCCCGTTGTCTCGTTTTCCGGGAATGCACTCGAATCCAATCCTTTCCCGTCGGCTTGTGAGGACTTTCCGTCGTTTCCCGCGGGAATCATCTCCACATATTTCTCCAACGACTCATATGCCTGATCTCCCCTGCGGTATTCCAACAACTCCCGGACGATCATGGTGCCGCTGAAAAGGAAGACAGTGAGGCAGAGAAGCAGGAGAATAATTCTGACTGTTTTTTTCATAGATCCTCTTTCCTTTTTACCTTTGTATGTCAGCGCCCGTCTTTGACGCCCTCTCCGACAGTCCGTTTAAGAAGGTGTCCAACAGATGTCCTGTCCACCTGTTTTTCATTATCTCATATCCCGTTCAATTTGTCATTATTCATTTTTGTCGTTAAAATAGTTGATATTTTTTTCAAAAAAGAAAAAAATGTTGACAAAATTGGCTCTTTTGGGTAGAATTACTCTATAAGTAAACGAGATGATTGTCAATAGAATTGAGGGGGGAGCAACCCTATGTTGCAGGAAAACAAAGACAAAATCCGAGAGCTGATCTGCAATGATGAACTCGCGTCTCAGATTCTTGAGATCATCGCTGCCGACGAAGCAGAGCGTCGTGCCGCCCTGGTGCGCCGCCAGACAGAAGGACTTCAGAGCGCAAGGGAACGTGGCGTTCGTCTGGGTCGTCCTCCAGCGAAGCGTCCCCGCCGTTTCCAGACGGTATATGAGATGTATACCGATGGGCAGGTCAGCGCTCGTGCTGCTTCTCAGATGCTCAATGTCTCTCCCGGGACGTTTAAGCGCTGGGTGCAGGAGGAGGAATCCGCTCAGAAGCGGTAAATTTGGAATCATCCCGGTCGGTTGACCGGGATTTTTCTTTGCTTTCTCCCGAAGATATAGTATACTACTGGAAAAACGTGATTGCAAAAACGGAGGTGAATTCTGTGTCCTGCTCTACTATGCAACCGGATCGGCGGGAGATTCTGCGCTATTTGGGCTGCCAATCCCCCTCCCCTGAGATGGAGAATGCAGTGGATTGGGGTGTGGCGCAGGTTACCCCGGTCTTGCAGCCCCGCACGCTTTGGCGCCCCTTTCCCCTTTCCGGTACACATGCCGTGGGAACTGAATTGACATTGGAGGGGCAGGATATCGCCCGGCATTTGACAGGCTGCACCCAGTTGATTCTCATGGCTGTTACCATGGGCACCGCCGTAGAACGGCTGCTGATGCGCTGGGAGGCGCTGGACATGGGAAAAGCCATGATATTGGACGCCTGCGCTTCCGCAGCGGTAGAGGCGGAGTGTGACCGTTTGGAGGGAGCGCTTCGACAGCAGTATCAGGCGCAGGGGCTTTATCTCACCTCCCGGTTCAGTCCGGGGTACGGGGATTTGCCCCTTTCACAGCAGGCGGTGTTTTGCAGGGTGCTGGATACCCAGCGCCGGATTGGGCTGACCCTCACCCCCACCGGGCTGATGGTTCCCCGCAAGTCGGTGACTGCCGTGCTGGGAGTTTCCCCTGTGCCCCGTGACGGCAGCGTCAGGGGGTGCGACCACTGCTCCATGGCAGAGCGCTGTTCCATACGCAAAGGAGGTCATTCTTGTGAACATCCTCAATCAATCTGATACCGTCTGTTTTCTGGATGGGGCAATGGGGACAGAGCTTCTCCGCTCAGGACTCAAGCTGGGACGTCAGCCGGAGGTGCTGAATTTCACCGCCCCGGAAACCGTAACGGCGATTCACCGCAGTTACATTGACGCAGGCAGCAATATCATCTATACCAATACCTTCGGCGCAAACGCCCGCAAGCTGGCCGGGTGCGGCTATACCCCCGCTCAGATCATCCATCAGGCGGTCAGGCTGGCCCGCAGCGCCGCAGATGGTCGGGACGTGAAGGTGGCGCTGGATATCGGCCCCATTGGGGAGCTGTTGGAGCCGCTGGGTACCCTCTCCTTTGACGAGGCCTATGAGATGTTCCGGGAGATGGCAGTGTCCGGACAGCAGGCAGGGGCAGATTTGGTGGTATTGGAGACCATGTCCGATTTGGGAGAGGTTCGTGCCGGAGTGCTGGCCGCCAAAGAGAACACCACTCTGCCCGTCTTTGTCACCATGACCTTTGAGGAGAACCGCCGTACCTTCACCGGCTGCACCATCCCTTCCATGGCGCTGACGCTGGAGGGGCTGGGGGTGGACGCTATGGGGATCAACTGCTCCCTGGGTCCCATGGAGGTTTTGCCGCTGGTGGAGGAGCTGGCGCAGTGGACCCGTCTCCCTATCATCGTCAAGCCCAACGCCGGACTGCCTGACCCGGAGACCAACCAGTATCACATTACCCCGGAGGAATTTGCCCGTGACATGGCTCCTTTTGTGTCCCATGGCGCCCGCTATCTGGGGGGCTGCTGCGGCACTGACCCGGACTTTTTACGGGCATTGTGTGGGCAAATCAGGAATGTCTCCCCTGTCGCTCGTTCTGCGCCTATCCGTCGGGGCGTGTGCTGCGCCGGGCAGACGGTTTCACTGGATGGGGTGCGGGTGATTGGGGAGCGGATCAATCCCACGGGAAAAAAGCGGTTTCAGCAGGCGCTGCGGGAGCATGATCTGGACTATATTCTCCGTCAGGCTATGGAACAGCAGGAGGCAGGGGCGGACATTCTGGATGTGAACGTGGGCTTACCCGGGATTGACGAGCCAGCCCTGATGTCAGAGGTAGTACAGGCCATTCAAGCGGTAGTGCCTCTCCCCTTGCAGATTGACTCCTCCAACCCCGCCGCCATTGAAGCGGGTCTGCGAGCCTGCCACGGCAAGGCGATCGTCAACTCGGTAAACGGCAAGGCAGAGGTATTGAACGCCGTGCTTCCCATTGTGAAGAAGTACGGCGCAGCGGTGGTGGGACTTTCCATGGACGAAAACGGCATCCCTCAGACGGCTGAGGAGCGGTTCGCAATTGCCAGGCGGATTTTGGATGCCGCCCTTGTCCACGGGATTCCCCGGGAGGATGTGTTCATTGACTGTCTCACCCTCACCGTCTCCGCACAGCAGCGTCAGGCAAAGGAGACGCTGCGGGCGGTGCGGATGGTGAAGGAGGAGCTGGGGCTGCACAATGTGCTGGGGGTGAGCAATATCTCCTTCGGGCTTCCGGAGCGGATCCAACTGACCCAGACCTTCTTGGTACAGGCCATGGAGTGCGGTTTGGATTTGCCCATTGTCAATCCCAATCAGAAGCCTATTATGGACGCTGTCGCTGCCTTCCGGGTGCTGTCCGGGGAGGATGAGGACGCAGAGCGTTACATTCAGCGCTTTCAGAACGCCCCCACAGCTCCCGCCCCGGCGGTAAGCGTCCAGATGGATTTGCCCACCGCCGTCATTAAGGGACTGCCCGAGGCTTGCAAAACCCTGACCGAACAGCTTTTGCAGACCACCGACGAGATGACCGTCATCAATGACCTGCTCATTCCCGCATTGGATGAGGTGGGGCGGCGGTATGAGCGGCAGGAGATCTTTCTGCCTCAGCTCATCAACTCCGCCAACGCCTCCTGTCAGGCCTTTGAGGTGATTAAAACCGCCATTCTGCACCGGGGCGGGGCGCAGGTGTCCCGGGGGAAAATTCTGCTGGCCACGGTGGAGGGGGACATTCACGACATTGGCAAAAACATTGTCAAGGTGATTCTGGAAAATTACGGCTTTCAGGTGATTGACTTGGGGCGTGATGTTCCGGTGCAGCGGGTAGTGGAGACCGCCATCCGGGAGGACATTCATCTGGTAGGGCTTTCCGCCCTCATGACCACCACCGTGGAGAGCATGGCTCGCACCATTCAAGCCCTGCGAAGCAGCGGGCACGACTGTAAAATCATGGTGGGGGGAGCGGTCCTCACCCCGGAGTATGCCGCCGAAATCGGGGCAGATTTCTATGCGAAGGACGCAAGGGAGAGCGCAGAGATTGCCAAACGGGTTTTAGGGAAGCGCTGAATAAATCTCTCGGATGGATGAGCGAGGATGTTTTTTGTCAGCTGGGGATAAAAGACCGCAGGAATACCGGCGTATTTCAAGGGATTTTAGACCCGGATGGCGGAAAACAGACCGCTCAGACGCCGTAGCCTGATTTGTTCAGCGCTTCCTTAGGATAATATGACATAGCAAGGGGCTGCCTCACGAAAACGAGGCAGCCCCTTTAGATCTATTCGGGGATAAGGCGCTTTGACCGTCTTCTATCAAAGAGCAGTATGATGCGCTTTTCCATTCCATACAAATCCTTGATAATCAGCTGACGCTTTTTATCAGGGAAATGCCCT
>ATWA01000013.1 GCA_000421005.1 Clostridiales bacterium NK3B98 | reverse complement strand
TGGTTATCCAGATAACTCAGTCAGTGCAATATAGGCTCCCTCCGCCCCTTCGGGGCACCTCCCTCTGAGAGGGAGGCATTGGCAAAACCTGTCAACTTTCAGTTTCTGCCAAAGGCCCCCTCTTAGAGGGGGCTGTCACGAAGTGACTGGGGGAGCACCCCCAAGCAGACTTAAATGGATAACCACAAAGATTTTTTCAATAACAACGACAAAACGCCAAGGCTGTGACCCTTCGTCATCGCCTTGGCGTTTTATTTGTCTGAATCGGGACGCAATGGAAATGGTTCCTACCTTTTCCGATAAACCAGCAGCTCCGACTCCGAGCCGTTGACGCTGTAACTGCAAATCAGGATAAAGCGGGTATCTGCCACTACACCGTAGCAAATCCCCAAATCCGCAAAGGAAATCTGTGCGCCCAGATAAATGTCGTTGTCGCGCAGCAGCTTCACCCGCTCCCCGTTGGGTAAGACGTATTCCAGATTGACAAACCGCCCTACCAGCTCAAATAAACCGTCAATTGCCCCAACCTCCAGCCCAGCCAGCAGAACATTCACCTCATCCGTGAGGGTCTGCTTGAATTGGAGATAGGCGTCCATCCCGCCCGCTTTGATATATTCCGCCGCCACGCAGCGCCCGCCAAAGGGGGAGCCGCAGGTGGCGAGACAGCCCCTGCAATCCTCCCGGGAGGGACAATTTTCACAGTTTGCCCCGCAATAATTGTGTTGTTCTGCCATTTCTATAACCCTCCATATATGTAAAGCGAAAAGCTTTACAGTGTTTTAGCAAATAATACTGTATCTTGTGGATGAAAGAACTGCGGATACCATATCTTCCAGCCTGCCACTACCTGTATTATAGTGAACGAACGGTCACCTGTCAAGGTAAATAAGACGGTTTTGCAAATTGGCAGAGAGACACAATTTGTTTTATGGGTGGAAAAGGAACGCAAAGTGTGATATACTATCAAAAAACTATTTTCTGTGTGCAGATGACACAGGGTGTATCATCCCTTTGGATGCAGAGAATCTGCGTTGTTTCAGACCGCTTGACAAGGAGGAACCTGAATGAACCCCTTACTTCGTGAAAAAAAGAAGCTGCGTTTGCTGCTGGGGCTTTTCATCGCCTTCCTTTGCTGCGGGTGTGCAGCTGTTTCCGGCAGCACGGATGCCGATTTGCCCGCTCAGGAGGAACAGCCGGATCTCTCCCGATATCTGGTCTCCATCGAGGATGAACCGGATACCGTGGATTTTCAGTGCACCTCCATTTACTACACCATCGCCCAAAACGTGTTTAACCGCCTGATCGAGATGGAGAACGGGGAAAACGGGGAGATGGAAATTCTGCCCTCTCTGGCACAGTCGTGGCAGGTCTCGGAGGACGGGAAAAGCTACACCTTCCACCTGCGGGAGAACGTGTGTTTCAGCAACGGCTCGCCCTTGACGGCCTCGGATGTACAGTATACCTTTGTCCGCCTGCTCACCCATCCCGGCTCCTGCAACCGGGATATTGCGGATGATATTCTGGGTGCGTCGGAATTGATGAGCGGTGCCGCCTCTGAGCTGGAGGGCTTTCAAATCCGCAGCGATTTGGACTTTACCATCACCTTGGAGCAGCCTTCTCAGACCTTTCTCGCCTGTCTCTCCATGCCGGGAGCCTCTATTTTGGACCGGGAGACCACCGAGCAGGCGGGCCCCCGGTTCGGAACCGACCCGGAGTGGACCATCGGCACAGGCTCCTTCATCCTCTGGAAATGGACAGCCGGGGAGGGGATGCTGCTGAAAGCCAACCCTGACTGCTGGCAGGGCGCGCCAAAATGTCAGGGTCTTGATCTGCGCTTTTGCAAAGATCCCAAGGGAATCCGCAGGATGTTTGAGAATGGTGAGCTGGACGTGCTTGACTTGGACGAGGTGGGAAATGCGGCGGAGTTTTTCCTCCACGGGGCGCAGTACCAGAACCGGCTTTATCACTGCCCCCGGATCGGCATCGCCTACATCGCCCTGAATGAGACGGTTCCGCCCCTGAATGATGCACGGGTGAGAAAAGCCATGCAGCTTGCTCTGAACCGTTCCCTGCTGCTGTCGGCGGTTTACGGGGGACGGGGCAGCGTGGAAAACGGGATTTTCCCCCACGGCCTGTACGGCTTCAATCCTGACTTGCCCGAAATTCCCTTTGATACGGAGCAGGCAAAGGAGCTGTTGGAGCAGGCAGGATTTCCGGAGGGCTTTGACCTGACGGTGAGCGTCAATTCCTCATCCACCCGCTGGGAGATGTCGGTTTTGCGGATGGCGGCTTCCATGTGGGAGCAGGCAGGCATCCGGGCAAACATAGAAGTGCTGGACGAGAGCGATTTTATGCGCCTTCGGAAAAGCGGGCAGCTGGCCTGCTATGCGGCGCTTTGGACGGCGGACTATAACGACCCGGATAATTTCATTTACACCTTCTTTGGAAATAAGGAGAATACCACCTTCCGCAGCCTTTGCTACGGAAACAACGGCATTATGAAGCGTGTCCGCCTTGCCCGTACCATCACTGACCCGCAGGAACGCATTGCAGAGTACCGGGAGCTGGAACGCATCATTGTGCAGCAGGACGCTGCGTGGATTCCGCTGTATTCCCGGCAGCGGTACTACGTCACCTCAAAACGTCTCCACGGGATTTCGTCCTCCTGGAACGGCTCGGTGAAGAATATGTACCGGGAAATGTGGATTGAAGGATAAGCGGGAATACCCGCATTGGGGGAGTCAGTATGCGTTCTATTCGCACAACCATCACGGCAATTACCATCGTGGCGATTTTGACCAGCTTCTTATCTGTATTCGCCGCCAGCCAGCGCATTTTACAGAGTGAATCAGACCAAAACTCCGTCAGCATGATGAACCTGATTGACCGGGATGCCCAAAAATCTCTGGAAAAATACTTCGAGAGCATTGAGCAGTCGGTGGAGGTTGCCGCCAATATCGCCATTGAGGATATGGACAGCGTCTATCTGGCAGAGTGCGGCGTACTCAACACCGCTTCTCCAGCCAGCGCCCGCTCCAGCGTACAGGCTGCGGCGCTCAGCGCCTATCTCTCTGACTACTGCGGCAGAATCCAGCAGCATTTCTCCAGCGTTGCGGACTATACCCAAGGGGTAAGCTCCTATTTCTACTTCATCGACCCTGAGATCAGCCGGAGCGAGCGGGGATTTGTTTACAGCAAGGCGGGAAAGACGGGATTTGTGGAGCAGCCCACGCCGGATGTCTCCCTTCTTCCTGCAGATGAGACGCTGGGGGTAAGCTGGTACGAAGCGGCGGTGGGTATGGGATGCCCGGGCTGGGTGGGTCCCTATCTGTATGAGGAAGAGTGGGTTTGCTCCTATTTCGTCCCCATCTACAAGTCGGGCATTCTCATTGGCGTCATGGGAATGGATATTCCCTGTGACACACTGGTGTCTCAGGTGGACGGGATTCAGGTCTATGAGACGGGGTATGTCTGTCTGCTGGACGCCAAGGGTCATGTGATCTACCATCCGGACTATCCCATCGGCAGCACGCTGGAGGGCTTGGACGACCAACTGCACCGGGAGGTTCTGGTCAATGAGAACAGCGGCGACCAGCTTTTCCGCTATTCCGATCAGGGCAAACAGTGGCAGATCTCCTTCTCCACCCTGAGCAATGGCATGAAGCTGGTGAGCGCTGCCCCCACCGGGGAGATCAACGCCCCGTGGAGCAGGCTGATTGGCTCAGTGGCATGGATTGCCGCCGTGGTGGTGGTGTTCTATGTGATTCTGGTATACTTCATTATGCGTGCCATCGCCCGCCCGCTGGAACAGCTCACCGACGCCTCCCGCCGCCTTGCCAATGCGGAATACGACGTAGACCTGAACTACCAAGGCAACAACGAAATCGGCACGCTGACCCACTCCTTCAACCGGATGCGGGAGCAGCTCCGGCGCTACATTGACGATCTGAACCACCAAATCTATCACGACCGGCTGACAGACCTGCCCAATATGCGCCACTTTTTCACCCTTGCCCAGCAGGAGCGGCAGAAGCTTCTCGACGAGGGCAGGCAGCCGGCCATGGTGTCCTTTGACATCATCGGTCTGGGGCAGTACAACCGCCAAAACGGATTTGAGAAGGGCGACCAGCGGGTGACTGCCTTTGCCCGTATTCTGGTGGAGCAGTTCGGTCAGCACTGTGTCTGTCGTTACAGCGGGGATCAATTCATGGCTGTGGCAGACGAGGCGGCGGTGGAGAAAGCGCTTCAGGCGGTTTTGCAGGCGTGTCAGCAGGGCATTGACGGCGAGCCAATTCACGTCCGGGTGGGTGTCTACCCCAACCGGCTGGAGCAAGTGGACATCAATGTGGCCTGCGACCGGGCAAAGTACGCCGGAGATCTGAACAAGGGAGAGCGTTCCTCCAGCATCACCTACTATGATGAGCGTATGCTGAAAAAGGAGGATGTCTCCCGCCATATCATCAACAATCTGGACCGGGCGCTGCAAGAGGGCTGGGTCCGGGTGTATTACCAGCCCATCGTCCGCACGGCGGACAGCAAGGTCTGCGACGAGGAAGCGCTGGCGCGCTGGATTGACCCCGCCTTGGGCTTCCTCTCTCCCGGTGATTTTATCCCTGCGCTGGAATCCTCCAAGCTGATTTACAAGCTGGATTTGTATGTGCTGGAGCAGGTGCTTCTGAAATTGAAGCAGCAGGCGGAAGCGGGGGTCTATCTGGTGCCTCAATCGGTCAACCTCTCCCGTATGGACTTTGAGAGCTGCGATATTGTGGAAGAGATCCGCCGCCGGGTAGACGATGCCGGCATTGCCCGCTCCCTGATTACCATTGAGATCACAGAGAGCGTTATCGGCGGCGATTTTGCCTTTATGAAGCAGCAGGTGGAGCACTTTCAGGCGCTGGGCTTCCCGGTGTGGATGGACGACTTCGGCAGCGGGTATTCCTCTCTGGACGTGCTGCAGCAGATTCACTTTGACCTCATCAAATTTGATATGCGCTTCATGGAGCGCTTTGAGGTAGGGGATGAGAGCAGGATCATCCTCACCGAGCTGATGAAAATGGCCATTGGTCTGGGCACGGAAACGGTGTGCGAGGGGGTTGAGCAGCGGGAGCAGGTGGATTTCCTCCGGGAAATCGGCTGTACAAAGATTCAGGGCTACTACTACGGTACGCCCCTGCCCTTTGACTGGACCCTCTCTCAGGTGAAACGGGACAAAGAGCTGAGCTACGAAAACCCGGAGGAATCGGACTACTATGCCTCCATTGGACGGGTCAACCTCTATGATATTTCCGCCCTCTCCAGCGAAAATGACGATTCCCTGTCCCAGTATTTCAACACCCTGCCCATGTGCATCATCGAGGTCAACGGCACCGTGATGCAGTTCCTCCGCTGCAACCGCTCCTACCGTGACTTTATGCAGCGGGCGCTGGACATGGATTACAACACAGAGCCCTTTGACACCGCCGACCCCAGAGCGTCCCGGCTGGGAGCGATTTTCCTCAAGGCGGTATTGCAGTGCAGCCGGGAGGGCAGCCGGATGGTAGTAGATGAAAAAGTGAGCGAAAACGCAGTGGTTCACGCCATGATCCGCCGTGTAGCGGTGAATCCGGTGACAGGCTCGGCGGCGGTTGCCGTGGCGGTGCTTGCAGTCAGCCGGGACGCATCCGACGGGACGGAGACTGCCGGACAAGGAAGCGCTGACGGCGAATATGCGCCTCAGTACCTTGCACAGGAGGCGTCCAAGGTCACAGAGCTGAAGAACACCGTGGAATCGCTGCTGAACAATATGCCCTGCATGACCTTCAGCAAGCTCGCTGAGACCGGGGTCTACCTTGCCTGTAATCAGTCCTTTGCGGAATATGCCCATAAAAAGACCCCCGCCCAGGTGGTGGGGCTGACGGATGCGGAAATCTTTGATGCGGAGACGGCAGCCCACTTTGTACAGGACGATCAAAAGGCCATCTCCATGGACAGACCCCATATCTTCTTTGAGGACGTGCTGGATGCCGGGGGCAATCAGCGCCAGTTCCAGACCACCAAGCTGAAATACATTGACTTCTCCGGGCGGCTGTGCCTGCTGGGGATGAGTCAGGACGTGACTGACATGGTTCGGATACAGCGGGAGCATGAGGAGACCAAGGAGGCCTGCGAACAGGCGCTCAGCAGCGTCACCATTTTTACCCACATTGCACAGGCATTGGCACGGGGCACCACCGACCTGTACTATGTGAACATGGACACAGACGAGTTTATCGAGTACCACACGGACGATACCCTTGGGGTGCTGACCGAGGCACGCCATGACACAGACTTCTTTGAGGGCTGCGAGCGGGACGCCAGACTGTTTGTCCACCAAGAGGATCAGGCGGCGTTCGTAGAGGCCATGAACCGGGATTTCCTGAATCGTGCTCTGGATCAGTCCAAAGTGTTTGAGTTGATTTACCGGAGAATCAAAGGAGATCGTGTCTTCTATGTGCGTATGCGGGTATCCCGCATCGAGGACGACAGACGGTTTATCGTTATCTCCGTCTCGGACATTGACGAGCTGATGCACAAGCGCCGTCTGGAAGAGCGAATGATGGAGGAGCGTACCATCTACGCCCGACTCCACGCCATCTCCGGCAACTATATCTGTATCTATGTGGTAGATCCCCAAAACGGCAATTACCGGGAATTCAGCTCCAGCGCCGATTATGATAAAAATTTTGCGCAGGAAAAGGAAGGCTCTGACTTCTTTGAAACTGTCCGGGAAAAAGCGAAGATTTTCAACGCTCCCGAGGATTTGGAGCTCTTTCTCTCCGTGTTTACAAAAAAGCACGTTATGGAGGAGGTTGCCCGCAGCGGCATCTTTACCCTGACCTACCGTCTGCTGATGGACGGGAAACCCACCTATACCCAAATGAAGGCGGCCATGGTGGAGGAAAAGGAGGGACCCCGGCTGATTGTGGGTCTCAACGATGTAGACGCTCAGGTGCGTCAGGAGCAGGAGTTTGGGCGCAGGCTGATTCAGGCCCGGGAGCTGGCCAACGTAGATGCCCTCACCGGGGTGAAAAACAGACATGCCTATGTTGAGGTGGAGGAGCGGATGAATCGGCAGATCACGGAACAGACCCAGCAGCCCTTCTCGGTGGTCATGCTGGACGTGAACAATCTGAAAACCACCAACGATACCTATGGACACCAGGCGGGAGACAAGCTGCTGCGGGATGCCTGTAAGATCATCTGCGACACCTTCCAGCACAGCCCGGTCTTCCGGGTGGGGGGAGACGAATTTGCGGTCATCTCTCAGGGCTCGGACTATGAGCGGATTGACCAGCTGGTGGAGCAGATCCACGCCCACAACCGGGAGGCTGTGCAGAACAGGGGTGTGGTGATTGCCTGCGGTATGTCCAAGTTTGCAGATGACCTGCGGGTGAACCGTGTGTTTGAACGTGCCGATCAAAAGATGTACGAGAACAAAAAAATGCTCAAGTCTCAGAGCGGCCTGCCCCAATAACCATAGTTTCTTCTGCGGCACAGGAGCACAGGCTGGGAGCGTATGTTTCCCTGCCTGTGGGGAATCAAAGAGGAATGCGCAGTCGTTTTTCAGCGGCTGCGCATTTTGTTGTGCAGCCAGGACAATTCTCGGAGTCATCTTGTGGATAAGCCTGTGGAAAAGGTGACAAAACTGCCTTCGGCAAAGGGGTTTGAAGCGGCTCTGAACCTGGGCTGCTGCCCCATCCACAAAAATGAGGGCCAAAAATTGTAAGATACACTTGAAAAATAGAATAAAAAAGATATAATGAGAACGTATGGTTATATAATTAGGGGTTCGTGTGCATGATCGGCACAGATGCCCCTCTTCTCAAACGATGAAAGAGCCTTTTTCAGGGCTGACAGTTATCTCCTTTGAGTGGTTCCTGACGGAAGGAAAGGATGAATAGTTATGAAGAGACGATTCTTAGCATGGGTTCTGGCACTGGAAATGATTTTCAGTACCGTTTCGCCGACTTTTGCTGCCGCTGCGGAACTGCCAGAGGAGAATACTTCAATATCGACGGAGGAATCCTTGCCAACCTCAGAACCGGAGAATACCGCCGAGGAAGAAAACGATCCACCGGCGGAAACTCCGACAGGGGAACCCGAGGCGGAAACGCCGAAGCAGGAAGACGCTTCCCAAGAGAAAGCACCTGCTCAGCAGGAGACTTCCGCAGAGAAAAAGCCTGCTCAGGAGAGGACATCCGAAGGGAAGAAGGCTACCCAAAAAGCCGCTGCTCAGGAAAAAGGGGAGACTCCCGCTCCGGGAACAAATACCCTGAAGGGCGAGATTACCTGTGTGGATGGGATTACCTATTTCGTCACTGTGGCATATGACGAGAGCGCTGGGATTCCTGATAACGCAGAGCTCTCCATTTTGGAGTTGAACCGGGAGTTGACCGAAGAAGAGGCGGAGCTGAAGGAAAACGAAGACCGCCCCTATGATACAGAGAAGATCATCAGTGAAAAGGCGCTGGAGCAGGAGACATTTGACCTGAACTGCGGCTTGGAGGTAGAGGATAGCGATTACATTCTGTTTACAAAGTTCCTTGACATCTCACTGATGGTCAACGGAGAGAAAATCCAGCCTAAAACCCCTGTAAAAATTACCGTAGAGACGAATGGAGTGGAGTATGGTGCCTCTGATGCGGTGGAGCTAGCTATCTACAACTCAAAGGAAACCAAAGAATGGAAAGAAAAACGGGAAAAGCTGGTTGAAGAGCAGAAGGAGCAGATCGAATCCGGTGAGCTGAAAAAAGAGGATGCCAAGCGGTTTGAAAAGCGAATCTACACCCCTTTGGAGCTGACCAACGAAACTGAGGAAGACGAAAACACCAAGCTGACCTTTGAAACCAGCGTCTTTGCTCGTATTGGTATTACCGGTGTTGTAAAGGAGCTGGAAAGCTGGGAGGTACAGGACAGCACCATCGTCAGCGTATATGGCCCCCGCAGCTTGGGGGCGACCGTAAACAGCGAGCGAATGAATGCCCCTGAGGCAGGCGTGGAAAAGGTTTGTGCGTTCAGCGTGGAAACCGATGCAGATGACGCACCGGATTATGACGTGACCTATTGGGTGAACACCGCCCCTCAGAGCGAAAAGAGCGATGATACCGAAAACCAGCAGGAGAACGCCGCAGAATCCGGTGTGGTGGTCTCTGAACTGAAAAACAGCAAGGCAAAAGAGAAACTGATTGGTCTGGAAGGCACAGACACGCCTGTCGCCATTCAGGAGGGCGACGCAATCGGCGTGGCCTACGATACTGGACTTCGCCAGCAGACGGTGGAAGCGGACAGCGTAACCCTGAAGGGTATGCTTCCCAAGAACGCTGAGGTAACCGCAGAGGATCTCACCGAGGAATACAGCAGCCCAGAGGCTGTAAAGGATGATGTTGATGAGGGTAAAGTAAAAACGCTTGCCGCCTATGACATCACCATTGAGAGCAACAATCAGCAGTTCCAGCCGGAAGAGGGCAAGAGCATCGGCGTGAGCATCTCCGGCGTGGAGGTAACCGACGAGACAAAGCTGGAAATCTGGCACATCAGGGACGACGGCACCGTAGAGGTCATCACCGACTTTGCGGTGGAGGACGGCACTGTGACCTTCAACGCCAGCGGCTTCAGCGTGTACATGATCGTGGAATACACGGTGGACTTCCACTGGGGGGAGTATACCTACCAGATGGAAGGGGAGGGACAGATTCTGCTGTCCCGGCTGCTGGATGTTCTGGACGTACAGGAAATCACTATAGACGACGTGACCGCCGTCTCCTTCTCTGACGAGGAGCTGATGACGGTGGAGGCTCTGGATGGCGACTGGCAGCTCACCAGCCTGAAGCCCTTCGACAGCGAGGAAACCCTGACGCTGAAGCTGAAAAACGGTCATGAGGTGGACATCCGGGTGACGGATGAGGCGGATGAAGTGAGCGGCGTTGCCAGAGTCATTGACAGCAATGGCGGGAAAACATACTACGAGACCCTGCTTGCTGCGTTTGCCCATGCCAACACCCTGACCGGGAATGTGATTGTTGAGACCCTGAAGGAAACCGACCCCAGCTATACCCTGACCAGCGGCGTCACCTTCAACAATTCCCAAATAACCAGCCTTACCATCCGCACTGCGGAGGGTGTGGGGCGCAGCACCCTCACAAAGAAGCATAATAGCCCGATGATTACCTTCAGCATTGCCAATGCCCCCCTGACGGTGGAGAATCTGGTGCTGTTGGGCGGCGGTGAGGATGCAAAAGTTACGGTGTCGGGCGGCGCCATTCGACAGACCTCCGCGAGTGCAAGCTCCGGTCTGACGCTGAAACAGGTGGATTTCGGCGCATTGAACGAAGACGGCGTGACAGCAAACATGGACAAAGCCTTTGTCTCTACCACCAAGGGCGGCGCTGTCTACACTGCGGTGAATACCCATATCACAGTGGAAAACTGTAATTTCTACGGCAGCAAGGCATATTGCGGCGGCGGCTTGTACTACGATAAGGGGGATATCAACCATTTTCAGGTCACATTTACCGGAACGAAGTTCATTGACTGCCTTGTAACAAATGAATATGGCGCTGCCTTCAGCGGCTGGTATAACAGCGGAAACCCTGCTGCCATGCACACAACGATTGAAAACTGTGTTTTCAGAAACTGTATCAGCAATGGATCTTATTCCGGCGCTGCCATCGTCCGCACGGTGAATCTGGACGTGGTCAATTCTACCTTTGAAAACTGCCACTCTGTCAGAGGCAATCACGGCGGTGCGCTTTGGATCAGCACCAACGGTAACGGAATCCTCAATTTTACCGGGACCACCTTTGAGAATTGCTACACAACGGGCAATGGCGGCGCGCTGGCAACGGAGGGCACACCGGCTCAGTTTAACGTGACCGGCTGTACGTTCAAGAACTGCGGCGTGGACCAGAACGGCGTTGTCAAGAACAGCTATGGCGGCGCAATCCAGACGAATGCCAAGGTACTCACAATCGAGAACACCAGCTTTTCGGACTGTAAAGCCGGCTCGAGCGGGGGCGGCGCGGTCTACGCTTCGTCTCAGCTTATCCTGAAAAATGAAGCCGGTGAAGCGATCGCCTTTACCGATTGCTCCTCCAGCGGCTCGGGCGGCGCGATCTATACGGGCGGCGCATTGACCCTGACGAACGACGGCGGCACAATTTCTTTTTCACGTACCACCTCCAACAAAGAGGGCGGCGCAATCCATGTCAACAGCGACAGCATGACCATCAACAACACCGCTGGGGGAACCATCAGGTTTGAAGAATGCAGCGCCAAAACAAGCGACGGCGGCGCAATCAGTACAGAAGCTCGTCCCTTGACCGTCAACAACAGCGGCACCATTCGCTTCCAAGACTGCATCGGTAAATCCGGCGGCGCAATCTGTACCCATCAGGATACCAGCTTCACCCTGAACAACGAGGCAGGGGCAGTGTTTGAGTGCGTGAACTGCACAGGCGTTGAGAAGGCTGGCGCTGTCTGGACCGGCGTTTTCGAGGCGAAGAACAACGAGGGCGCGATCCGGTATAATACCTGCGTTGCCCAGGGAATCAGCACCGATAACAACAATGCAGGCGCAGGCGCTGTGTATGCGGGCAAGTCCTTCACCCTGACCAACGCCGGAGACGGCACGGCGGAATTTGTCAACTGCTCTGCCACAAAAGCAGGCGCAAACGGCGGCGCGATTCTGATGAACAACAGATACAGCGGCACCGGGGCGGTCACCATCGTCGGCACAGCGGCACATCCCGTCACCTTCACCAAATGCTCCGCACCCAACGGCAATGGCGGTGCAATCTATCATGATAATAACTGCGGGCAGCTCTCCCTCTCCCATGTAACCATGAGCGGCAGCTCTGCAAAACAGGGCGGCGCAATCTATACCGCATCTAAGGACATTCGTCTGCGTAATACCGTGAGCATCACGGGCGGCACGCTGACCGGCACGGATGTGAAGAACGGCGGCGGCATTTATCTGAAGGACGACGAAGCCGTCATCACCGTGGAGAGCGACACGGATACGGCCAGCATCACAATTAACGGCAGCAAGACCAGCGACGGGAAGAACTCCAACCTCTATGCAGGGCGCATGGCACCCGCCTTTGAAATCAAGGCCGATATGCTGACCGGTGTGATCGGTATATCGGGCGACACGCACTCCGGGCTGTGGTTTGCCCGCAGCACGGCGGCAAACGTCTGCGGTAACGATGCGGCGCTGGCCGGGGTGTTTCTGGATGATGCGGGGGAAACCACCGCAAACTATCTGGGCGGCGGCTTTGGTATGATCTGGGCAGAGGAGGGGGCAGTTCCCGTCTGCAAGATGACGGACGCAGACGGGAAACTCATCCAGTATCACAACGAGGACGCAGTGTTTTACGGACTGGAAGAAGCCTTCGGCGTGCTGGAGGATTATGCAGCCCATCCGGAGCTGTTCAGCGCCGCCCCCCGCAGCATTGAGATACTGGTGAACAACATTACCCAGGGTTCAGCGCTGCGTATTCCTGCCATGGCGCTGACATTGAAAACGGCAGGTACCAATCCCCCCGACGACAAGTACCCCGGCACGGGCAGCCGCTGCACCGTCACCCGGAGCGATTTCACCAACTCCATGTTCATCATGGACGGCACGGACGACTTCACTCTGGAGGACATCATCATTGACGGCGGCAATGCTGTCTCTGACCGTAACGGCGGCATCCTCCGGGGGGAGGAAAAAGGTGGTACGCTGACCGTCAGAAACGCAGAACTGAAAAACGGAAAGACCAGCCAGAATGGAGGCGCAGTCTATCTGGCGGACGGTGTCAGCCTTACCGTGTCCGGCTCCACCGTCAGCGGCTGTTCCGCCGGCGTGAGCGGCGGCGGCATCTATCTGGCGGGCAAGGGCGGCACAGCCGCATTCACGGACAGTACCTTCACCGGCTGCACACTGACGAGTACAGACACAGTGAGTAATGCTAACGGCAGCGGCGGCGCGATCTACAGCGACGGCAGAGCCCTGAACGTAACCGGGTGCAGCTTTACCAACTGCAAGGCCTCCAAGCGGGGCGGCGCCATTGGGTATTACGGCGAAGGTTCTACAACGCTGACAGTTAAGGGCTCCACCTTCACCGGATGCGAGACCACCCTGAATACCACCAACAGCGGAACCTGCTTTGGCGGCGGCATCTTTGTGAACAATGGAAAGCTCACGATCACTGATCATGAGGGCACCCGGAGCTGCTTTGAAAACTGCAAGGTCAACCGCTACGGTGGTGCGGTCATGCTCTACGGCAGCGGCGCACAGACCATTGAGCATACCGATTTTGTCAATTGCAACTGCGGCGTAAACAACGGCGGCGCTTACTATACAGAGTCCAGCGGAGCGCTGCGCTTTGAGGACTGTACGTTCCAGAACTGCGCAGCCGGATCCTCCGACGGCAGCGGCGGCGCAATCTATGAGTACAGCACCAGCGAGAACGGGTTCACGGTAGAGGCGTGTACGTTTAAGGGCTGTCAGGCAGTCTCCGGCAACGGCGGCGCAATCTATAGTAAGAGAAACGTCACCCTCACGAATACATTGGTGCAGAACGGCTGCACAGCGAAGAACGGCGCAGCAGTCTATACAGAAGCCAAGAACATCACGGTGGACGGGGGCAGCATCACCGGCAATACCGCTACCGCAGGGGGCGCTATCGGCGTTTCCGCAGCCAATAGCCGCCTGTACTTCAAGGGCAGCGCTGTGGTATCCGGCAACACCATGAACGGCAGCGCCAGCAACGTCTACATGGATTTTGACACGGATGCAATGATTTGTGCCGACGATCTCACCGAGGGAGCCAATATCGGCGTGTATGTGACTGACAGCTACAAAGGCCGCTACGGCATGGCAGGTCGTACCTTTGCCAGCTATATCGGAGAGGCCAATCATCTGGACAGCTTTGTCAACGACCGGGAGAAAAACGGCCAGAACGAGGAACTCCGGGGCACGGTTTTCACTGGCAATAAGGTTGCGTGGCAGGGTGAGCCGCTGGTCATCACCGTGGTGAACAGCGTGGACAATACCACCCCTGTGGTGGGGGCGCACTTCACCCTTGAGCGGGTGGATTGGGACGACACAGCCACAATCATCTTCTCCGGTGTGTCCGACGAAAACGGCAGGGTCACGATCCCATGGCAGTCTGACGTGGCGCTCCCCGGCGGGGAAGCAGAGGTCACGGGGAACGGCGGCAGCTGTGCCTTTGAGCTGGGCTATGGCTATGTCCTGCGGGAGACAGAGTCCGCACAGGGCTATGCTCTGCCCGGTGGACACTGGGATATCACAGTGGACGGGGTCAATGGCCTCACCCCCGCCGCAAAGCAGGCTCCCGGAAAGGCCGCCACACCTGCCATGGTAAAAGAATCCCTCTTTGCGTGGAAAACCACCAACACGTCAAACCTGACCATCACCTATGACCTTCAGAAGGGCGCATGGACGCAGCAGCCCGCTCAAGTGGACGGTGGCAGACAGAGGGTGGATTTCTCTACTGCTCAGGCCTCCACCATCCCCGAGGCGGCTCCCACCAAAGACGGCTACAGCTTTTTGGCGTGGAACAGCGAGCCTGACGGTACAGGCAGCGTGGCCTATCAGCCCGGTGATGTGATTCAGGCCAGCGCGGAAGGCAGTATTACCCTTTACGCTGTCTGGGTAGAGTCCAAGTATGTGGCTCGTGTCATCGATAACAGCGGCTTTATCTCCTACCATGAGGCGCTGATAGATACGGCGGACGCAACCTACAACGGGAAGAGCGTTAAGAAGGGCGCCTTCACCTACGCCAATACCCTGTCCGGCAACGTCACCGTAGAGCTGTTCAAAACTGCCCCCGGCACCGGTAGGACGACGGCGGATGAGTCCGGCACATATAATCTCGGCACTGCGTTCACCTTCAACAAATCCGGTCAGAACCTCACCATCCGCACCATGCCGGGGCTGGGCTTTACCAGCACCGTTCGGAAAAATGTTGCCAACTCGTCTCTGATTACTGTTTCCAGCCCCAGCTCCCTGCGGGTTGAGGATGTGATCTTTGACGGCAACAAGGCAAACAGAATCGGCAATGCCAGCGGCGGCATCTTCAATATTACCTCATCCCATGCGGTATTCACCGACTGCACCTTCCGTGACTGCCAGTTGAGCGAAAAAAATGGCAGCGCCATCTGTTATAATAAGGGAAATGGTATTCTGGAGATCTATGGCTGTACGTTCAACAACTGCCAGTCGCCCACCAATAACAACAGCTCCAATAGCTGCGGCGGAGCAATTGTAGTAGATGGGGATACTGCAACTACCGTCATTGTGGACCGAAGCGGCAGAAACCGCACGCAGTTTATCGACTGCGTTGCCCGGAGATACGGCGGCGCCATGTGGCTGGAGCCCAACAGCGGCAGGGTGTCCATCAAGCACACGGACTTCATCCGCTGCAAGGCCAACACGAACAACAAAAGCGGCGTGGGCGGCGGCTTTGGAACCGACACCTATGACCTGACGGTGGTGGACTGCCTGTTTGAGGACTGCACCTGCGGTTATGATTTGGGCGGCGGATTCTGCCAGAGAAGTAATAGTAACCCCAGCTATACGGTCCGTGTGTCCCAGTGCAGGTTTGATGGCTGCAGCGCCGTAAACGGCGGCGGCTGTTATATCACAAATTCGAGTGCACGGATTACCGATAGTAGCTTTTCTAACTGTAGGGCAACCAACGGCAACGGCGGCGGCGTGTATGCCGCAGGCGCAGTGACGGTTCAGGGCAGCGGGACAGGCGCAGTGAGGTTTGACAACTGCTCCGCCACCGGCAACGGCGGCGGCGTGTATGCCGGTGGAGTACCCAACATAATCATCAATGCTGCCTTTACGGACAACTGGGCAGCAGATGGCGGTTCCGTGTATATTTATGGCAAAGACAGCACACAGTCGCTGGAGATGAGAAACTGCTTCTTTGACGGACATGAAAGCCTTGCCGCTGATAAGCTGAATGCGACATCCAACGGCGGCGCAGTCCGTGTAGGAGACGGTTACCATCAAATCTATGACTGTACCTTCAAGGATGCCACGTCCGGCAATGAAGGCGGCCTGGTCTGGGCATATCCAGGAAACAATGATAAAGTGGATATGCAGCGCTGCTCCTTCGACGGTCACGATTCTCTTGACCCCAGCGTAAAGAATGCGAAAACCGGCGGCGGGCTTTATATCCAAGTGGCTACCGGTTCTGTAAAGGATACGGTTTTTGAGGACTGCTCCGCTGACAAAGGCGGCGGCATGTATGCCCATACGGCTGTCACTGGGGAGAACCTGACGGTAACGGACTGTACCGCAACGGCCAACGGCGGCGGTGCGTACTTCAACGCTGCAGCGAACTTCTCCAATGCTGTCTTTGAGGACTGCCGTGCATCCGGAAATGGCGGCGCTATGTATTTTGTTGCGGGCGGCACCCTGACCGACGTCAGTGTGGACGGCCATAAGGAACTGGACGCCGCCACCCCCAACGCCGTCAAGGGCGGCGCAATCTGGCTGGCCAACAGCAAGACGCTGTACATCACCGGCGGAACCATCCAGCACTGTTCTGCCAGCGACGCAGCAGGCGGCGCAATCAACGTGGGCGGCAAAGACGCTGTGCTGAATTTTGAGGGGAGTGCGGTGGTGTATAACAACCCCTCCAACGGCACAGGCGTACAGCAAAAGAATGTGGTGCTGGATCAGAATACCAACGGGATTGTCAGAACCACCTCCGCAGGGCTGAACCGGGATGCCCGCATCGGCGTATACGCCACGGACGAGCAGAACGCAGTCCATGGTGTGTCCGGTATGTCCTTCGGCACATGGGTCAGCGCAGACAACCTCACCTGCTTTGTCAACGACCGGGATGACACCCTCTTTGGTACGACCCACCCCTCTGGCAACCTGATCTATTGGGGCGGCATCATCTGCAAGGTGGTAGACGGGGAGCATAACGAGCACCTGTTCTCCACCCTGAACAGTGCGGTGAGCTATATTCGCACGAATCTGGGCGGCACCGGCACGGTAGAGATGCTGAAGGACTATGCCGTGCTGGAGTTTGACAAGGTTACGCTGGACAATGCGACAGACAACATCACCTTCACCACGGCTCACACCAAAACGGAAAAGGAGGACTGGGAGCAGTATACCTTCAAGGACACGCTGGAGGGCAAGGCGGACGCCGACAAGGGCACTGCAATCCTGAGCCGTGGGTGGAACGGCGGGGATTCGGTAGATAAGCCGATCTTCTATGTAAACAGCACCAACGCCAGACTGACCACACAGGACATCATTCTGGAGGGCAGGAATGGCAGCACCCAGCACACCGGACGGGCGGCATATTTGAACAACGGCTCCATGTCCGTGCAGGGCGGCACCACTATCCGCAATTTCAATACGGGAGCATCCGGCAGCGCAATCTATGCTACAGCCACGGGTCATCTTGATATGGATGACAATACCGGCGCAATCCTGTTTGAAAACTGCTGGAACACCAGCTCAAATGCCTACGGCGGCACGATTTACACAGATGCCAGCCTGAGCATGGACAACAACAGCGGCAGCATTACATTCCGCAACTGTTATTCAACGGGAACCAACGGCGACGGCGGCGTGCTTGCCTCTCAGGCAAGCAATGCCCGTATAACGGCTCTGAATAACACCGGCACCATTCTTTTTGATAACTGTCGCTGTGAAGGTACAGGCACTCAGGGCGGCGCACTGTTTGTCAATCATTCCTGTGTCATTGACCTGGAATGCGCTGATAATGGCACCATCGTCTTTCAGGACTGCTATGTCAGGAGTGCTGATAGCTACTATGGCGGCGGCGCAATCTGCGGCTGGAGCAATGCTGAAATCCGCCTGATCGGCTCTCAAACGGATTCCATCCTGTTTGAAAACTGCAGCACAAGAGCAGGCGGTGGCGGCGGCGCAGTGAAGGGCGCAAAGGTCACGCTGGAAAACGTCACCTTTGGCGGCACCACTGTGGACGAAAACGGCAATACCATCGCAGACCCGGCAAAGAAGTGCTATACCGTAGGCGGTGGCGGTGGCGCAGTGGCGGCAGAGGGTGAACTGAACGTCACCGGCTGCAAATTCTACGGCTCCACTTCCAACAGCAGCGGCGGCGCAATTTATCAGAAGGGCGCTGGGAATGTTTCTGTCTCCGATACGGACTTTACAGACTGTGTTGCCAACGGCTATGGCGGCGGCGTGTACTTTGAATCGAAAAACATCACGCGCAGCATCGCCTTTGAGCGCTGTGAATTTACCCGGTGCAACGCTGCTACCCAACATGGCGGGGCGATCAGCGGCGTCTATAACAGCGCCGATGCGTATGCCAAAGATATCACGGTCAAAGAGTGTGTGTTTACGGACTGCAAATCGGGCACGTGGTCCGGGGCACTGATTCTGCGTGCCAATTATGCGGATATCGTGGACTGTGATTTCATTCGGTGCTGCGGGAAGACAGACGGCAGCGAGGATGATAGAGCAGGCGCGATCTATGTTTCCAAGGCGACCACGGTCAACGTCGTTCGCTGCTATTTTGACAATGACAACAAGGGCAGGCTTGACGGCAGTGCGCTGTTCCTGAACGATACGGCAACGAATTTGAATATTCAGGGGTGCGAATTTGTAAACTGCCCGACGAAAAGCGTAAAGGGAAACAACGAGAGCCTGACGGGCGGCGGTGCGGTCTACGCACGCGCCACCACCACCACCATCGGCAAATCCACCGTGCCTTCGACTGTCCCCACCGCCGGAACCGCCAAGGGCAAGACAGCAGGAGAAGTGATCAAGTCCAGCTTTGAGCGCTGCACCTCTACAACCAACGGCGGCGCAGTTTGCGCCACCGGCGTGCTGAACATCAGTGACACCGAATTCACCGAATGCACCGCAACCACCAACGGCGGCGGCGTGTACGCAGCAGGAACAGCGACCCTGAGCGAGGGCAGCAGCTTCAACGGCTGTTCTGCCACCAGCGGCGGCGGCGTGTACGCAGCGGGCGCCGTGACCCTGAACGGGGGCAGCAGCTTCAACAGCTGCTCTGCTGCCAACGGCGGCGGCGTGTATGCAAACAGCACTTCCACCCTGAACGGGGCTGAGCTGACGGGCTGTTCTGCCAGCAGCTATGGCGGCGGCATCTTCGCCAATGGGAATACCACCCTCCAAAGCGGCACAGCCATCCGAAACTGCACCGTCACCTCTGCCACCGGCAGGGGCGGGGCGCTCTGGCTTACCAAGGATCGGACTGCCACCTTCCTGGGCGGCACACAGGAGGGCGTCCACGGTGTGGAGATCACCGGCTGCTCCGCAGGAAACAACGACAGCGGAGCGGTGGACAGCGGCGCTGCGGATAGCGACGGCAGTACAAAGCTGTATTTCGAGGGGAATGTGTTCGTCCACGGAAACCTCCCCGCCGACTCCACCGAGGAGCACAATGTGGTGCTCAATGCAAATAATCTGGGCATCATCAACACAACTGCCAACGGTCTGGGCACGGAAGCGGAAATCGGCGTCTATGTCAACGGTGATAAGTCGGCGGCACATTTCCAGAATTATGGCGAAGAGCAAAAGGACTTCGGCACCAACCGCAGCAAGAACAGCGATAATACCTACAATATCGAGAACCTGGAAGGCTTCATGAACGACCGGCTGACATTTGCCGGCGGATTGGGATCGAAAAACAATACGATTGCGTGGACCACAGCTTATAAGCTGGTGCTGGATCCCAACGGCGGCGAAGGCAATCCGATCTCCGTGGTGCTTCCCTATAACAAGGAGTACACCCTGGGTCAGCCCTACACCAAGGAGGGATACTTCTTCGCCGGCTGGAATACCCGCAAGGACGGCACCGGGGAAGATAGCTATGCGGTGTCCGATGTGGTCAGCCGGCTGACGGAAGTGGAAGGCGCCACGGTGACGCTGTATGCCCAGTGGGAGGAATATGACCCCTGCATCATCTATTTCCATCCCAACGGCGGTTCGCAGGTGGATGTGCGGACAGTTAAACCCGGCATAAAGCTGGGCCTGCTGCCCTCCAGCGAGCGGGAACACTATACCTTCCTGCGCTGGATGCTGATTGACGACGAAGGTCAGGAGGTGCCCTATACCCAGAATACCGTGGTGAACTCTGACCTCCACTTCTACGCCTCCTGGCAAAAACGGGTCAAAATCACCTTTGACGCACAGGGCGGCATTGTAGGCGAGACCTTGCGGGAAATGTCCCCGGGCAAGATCGGCTCCCTGCCCAAGACGGAACAGCCTGCGGCCAGCAGCAAGGATTATGAGTTTGTGACCTGGTACCGCCTTGGGGAGAATGACGAGATCATCCCCATCAACGACAATACCGTTTTCACAGAGGACGCCACCGTTTACGCACAGTGGCGGGTCATCAAGAGACGCCTTCGCTTCGATACGGGGGACGGCTACCCTGCGGTTGACCCGTCCACCAATACCTGGTGGTACACGCCCTGGGTGGACGATCTGGACACCATCAAGAACTATCCCATGGACTGGTTCCCAGAGCTTACCAACCACGGCTATGAGTTTGTGGGCTGGTTTACGAAAACCAGCGGAGGTGAACAGGTACAGCCCGGAGATGTGATCAATCTCCAGGAGATCAGCGTGCTTCATGCCCGCTGGAGAGCAACGCAGCGGGTTACGGTCACCTTTGACAGCGACGGCGGCAGCAGCTGTGGCTCGATGACGCTGGTGAAAGGCGACCAGCTGGGACGCACGCCTGTGACCACAAAGAACGGCTATGTGTTCACCGGTTGGTACCAGCTGGGCTTGCTGGGACTGTTTGCCCAGGACGAAAACGGCAACGATATCCAGGTTACCTCCTCCACCCAGGTGGACGAGAACATAAAGGTGAAGGCCAAATGGGAAAAAATGCCCACGGTCACCTTTGACAGCGACGGCGGCTCAGCCTGCGCCCCCTTGTCCACCAGAAAGGGAACCCGAATCTCAGGCTATCCGGTGCCTACCAAGACAGGCTACTCCTTTGCGGGCTGGTATCTGGCAGAACAAACGGCTGATGGCATCCAATTCCTCCAGCCGGAAACTGAGGTGAACAGCAAAACCGTCATCAATGATGACATCCTTGTGAAGGCAAAGTGGGCGGACATTGTCACAGTCACCTTTAACTACGTCAGCCTCACGGATGACAGCGGCAATCCCAGAACCGAAACCAGGCAGATCGTGCGGGGAAAGATTGTGGGAAGCCTGCCCGGCGCTTACGACAGCAAAAACGTGCTGGAGGGCTGGTATCCCAACCCGGATTATTCCGGCGATGCGCTGACGGTGGATACGGTGATCCAGGAGGACTGCACCTATTATGCCAAGTGGATACCGGTAAAAGAGGAGTTTACCCAGCCGGTGAAGTACGACTACACCATTCATTGGACGGACGAAACCACAAGCTCCCTGACCAACCTGAACGACCGGCTTACCTGGCACGTCAATGGCACCGACTCCGGTACGGTAAAAGCCCATGCAGAGGTGCTGTTCACCCTGAAGAAGACGGACGGAGGAAAAATCCCCGTGGAGGGCATCTGCATCCAGGTGCCGAAATATGTGTTCGAGGACTGGAACGGCAATCCCATCAAGGGCAAAAACAATGTAATCACTTTTGTCCCGAAAAAACCTAATGTGACCAGCCTTGGCGTGTATTATGTGGACAACGGAGATTCCTACCTCCTGTACAACAGCAAGGAGACCGATAACCTGAACTTAACGCTGCGCATTACCTATGAGGCAGATCTCTCCAGTGTAAAGGCCATTCGCATGGACAGCGAGACAGGCTATCATCTGGATCAAAAGGGCAATGTCCTGGTGGACGGCAACGGCAATCCCCGTTTGACCACCGCTCAGGAATACACCCCCAGAGAGAATCCCTTTGTTGTCAACATAAAAGCAGACAATCTGCATGTGAATGAGACCCATACCGAATACCTGTCCACTGCGGCTTACAAGAAGTATACCCGGGAGAGCTTTAGCGCTGCTTTCTATACGGGCGGCTCTGCTGTCTACAAAACATGGCAGAATGAATGGCCCGTGGAGAACAAGCCTGGGGATGCGGAGAAGTATTTCTTCGTCAAATGGACCCACGGAAACTTCAGCATTTCCAAAAGCGGCAGCTTCGGCCAGTATGCCACCACCGGGGATAAGTTCACCACGACGGACAGAACGTGGCTGGATGAGAACCACAGCGTCTATGACGTGGTCTATGAAACTCCATCCTATGTGGTCACAAAACACCCGTATTCTCAGCTGGTCAACAACCAGATGTCCCTGAGTATGAAGGAAACGGCGGAAGGGGAGTGGACAGGCGAATGGAATACCGGCGACCGGGAGACCGGGAGCGGCACCATCACCTGCTATGTGGACTTCAGAAGGGATGAACCGGGTTCCACGGTTCAGTCCTCTGAATCAGTGACTGCCCTTTCTGCCAGCAAGGGCTACAGTGGGTATTCCTACTATGCCTCTGGACAGGATTCCCTGCTGGATGACGAGTGCATCAGCGCTACCTATCATCTGTATATGTCCGGTCCCGGATATCAGGATGAGGAAGGAGAGTGGAGGAAGGGCAACTGGCTCAACCTGGAGCAGAAGGGTGACTCCAACATCTATTACGCCGTACCCTACACCATGGTGCTGCGTGACGGCGACAAGGGAGATGTGACCTTCTATTCAGAGAATACAGGCAGACAGATTACCCTGGGCGATAACGACTACAACTATACAAAACTTACCGTCAGCCTGTCCAACAGGGATGGCTACAAGGAGAACGGAAACTGGCACAGCATCAAGAACACGGCATATACCTCCTGGAAGCCTGTGGAGGTCTGGCTGAGAAGAGTTGGAAAGACCGTTTACTATAAGTATACGGATCTGTACTTCACCTCTGACAAATCCATGAGCATCAGTCTGCCTGAGGATACGGCAGGCGTCGAGCTCAGGTACGATACCTTCTATTGGCAGACGTATCTGGATGCATATGTCACCTTGAAGATCAATCCCACGGCTCATGTGAAAAACCTGGTGAACGTGGACTATAACAGCAGGAAAAGCTCTACCTTCTACAACAAGGCCACCCTGATGGCGGTTGTAAACGAGACGGGAGACCGGTTTACGGCCGGTGAAAGACTCTATTCCAGAAGAGATGATGACAACACCTTCTCCTGTGGAAAGAGTAAAACCGGCCTGGAGGTGACCAAGTCTGTGGGCAGCATTGTCAATGACAGCAACCACAGCCTCCAGAAGGCCTCCGTCAGCGTAACCGGCAAGCACGTCAACAGCGCATACCGGACAAAGCCCATTTACGAAGGCACCTTCTATGAGCTTCTGCCTCCGGGAACGTCGGTGGACGAAAAAACGGTGAAGGTCTCCGCAGGCAAGAATCTGAGCCGCAACCTGTACAATGTGGAGTTTGTGAACGACTGGAAGGGTACCGGACAGACCATGATGATCGTAAGCGTGGGTATGCCGGAGACCATCAGATCCTCCAGCGTTACCATGAGCTACACCCTCGCCAACACCTACGAGAACATCATCGCCAACGGGTATGACGTATATATCCCCTCCGCCTTTGTGGAAACAGGCAGCAACAGGGAAGCATACGAGTATCTGTGGAAGAACTCCAGGTATTCCCGTTGGATGCTGGTGGACGGAATCGCAAACGGAGCGCTGATTTTCCAGGATCTGGAGGCGGATGCGGAGAACCTGCCCTTTACCGGCTACAATGCAGCAACCGTCCCCTATCTGGAGATCAACGTCTTTGCCGCCAGCTTTGCCAAACTGGTCAAAACAAAGGAAACCAGCATAGAGAATGAGGAGACGGTGGACGGAACCGGCTTCGTAGTGGACGGCGAGACGATAGCCGGCACCAGCTACCAGTACAGGCTGCAGTACGGCCAGGGAGTCAACCAGGAGAGCGCCCAGCTGGTGTTCTATGATCTGCTGGAAAAGAGCACCAAAGAGGTGAAAAGACCTGAGGGCGATACGGTAATCGTCTCCGAGTGGCAGGGCACCTTTAAGGACATCCAGGTTCCCGAAATTGTCTCTTCTGCCAACCAGAAGGTCTGCAAGCCGGTGGTCTACTATTCGGATTTGGATGCCGCTGACATCAGTGACCTTGATTCGGACCTTTCCAACAGCGAGGTGTGGACGAAGAGAGAGAACTGGAGCACCGCAAAGCCCGAGGGCACGAAGATTACCGCTGTTGCGGTGGATCTGTCCAAGGCGGAGGACGGGTCGGACTTTATCCTCCAGGGTCAGGACATTGCTGTGGCGTACATCACAATGGAGTCCCCGTCTGACAGCACACTGGACGGCAAGACCGCTGTGAACAGCGCCTCCTATTCCTCCATGATGTACGAGCTGGGACAGGCGTCCATCTCTGCTGAGAATGGCGTACTCCAGAACAACGAGAGCCAGACCACGGTAACACTGCACCCGGTGGAGGAGCAGCTCACCCTCACCTCCAATCCCCCCTCCGGGACGGGAGTGCAGCCGGCACTCATGGCGTATCAGGACACCATCGAATACGATATTGGGGTCTACAACCCGGATACCTGCTTCAACTACCGGAATATCTACATTGAGGATCTGCTTCCTGAGGAGGTGCAGTTGGAAGAAAACAGTATCTATACCTACGTCAATGACGATAAGGAAAATGCTGTGAAAATCGGGAAATCCTCCCGTGTGTCCATGACCAAGGACAGCAGCGGTAAGCTGATGTTTGAGATTTATCAGCTGCGCCCGGGAGAGACCATGCACATTGTGCTGCCGTGTATTGTGACCACAGAGGAGGGAGTCTTCACCAACCAGGCAAAGCTCACAGGCGTGAACGGTTTGGTGAGAACGGATACGGCGTCTGACACCACCTACCATGAGGTGAAGAAATTCCCGGTGGAGTTCCGGAAGCTGGTTCTGGGCGCGCCAATGGAGATGTATCTTCCCGGCGCAACCCTTGCGCTTGCGGACGGGAGCGGCAGGGTCAAGGAACGCTGGACCACGGCGAACGAACCCCACACGGTGAAAATCGGAGCCGGTGAGTATACCCTGAGGGAAGATGCTGTGCCGGACAATTACGCAGCCGCGGAACCCATCAAGTTCACCCTGAGCCGGGATGGAAAGATCTCCATCAAAAAGCAGGAGCAGCCCGGACTGCGGATTGATATGTACGATAAGTACATCGCAGTGGATACGGTTCTGGAAACGGCGGTGTCCGGCGAGGATGCCGAGACGGATGTGCCCTTCTCCTATACCGTCACCATGACAGGCCTGAAGGCAGGGAAGACATACGAGGTTCTCAACTCTGCTGGAAGCAGGATAGGGACATTCACCGCTGACCGGAACGGGAATGCCAGCTACGAGTATACCCAGAAGCATAACGGCAGCGTTACCCTCTCGAAGCTGCCCACCGGCGCCCAGGTTACGGTGACCCAGAAAGCCATCACCGGAGAGACGGACTATGTACCCTCCTACGAAGCACTGATGGTGAAGGATGGGACAGAGACACCGCTGCACAGTGGAGAATCCTATCTGCGCAACCAGGCGCTCACCACCAGGAGCACCCGCGTAGACATTGACAGCGGCGTGGCGCACATCCGTTTTAACAACCAGCGGCTGAAGGGTCTTCCGGTCAGAATCATCGTGCTGGACGCCCTTCGGAATACCCCGGTTGCGGGAGCCCGGCTGAAAGTCACCCAAGCCTCTGAAACGGTTAGCGAATGGACCAGTACACAGGATTATAAGCTGGTCTACCTTCCCTTCGATTCTGTTTGCTCGCTGATAGAGACGGCTACGCCGGACACCAACGGCTATACCGCCACAGGGGAGTCGGCTGCGCTGACTGTCATTGGGCAGAATACGCTGCAGTGCAGTGACCCATCCCTGCTGTCTCAGGATGCAAACGGCTACATCGTCACCATCCGGAAGGCAAAACTGACGGTGCAGAACCTAGGCCTGAGCACAGACTTCTATCAGAAAGGCGCAAAGTTTGAGCTTTGGGCAGAGGGAGTGGCCGAACCTGTTGCCGCATGGGTCTCCACAGAGGCGGACAAGGTGCTGTATCTGGACCGCGGGCAGACGTATACCGTGAAAAAGACCGAGGCTCCCATCAACTACGAGGCGGTGGCGCCTGCTCAGGTTACCGTCACGGTAGACGACCTTGTCGCAATCACTGTGGATGATGCCGCAAAGAAGCGGTATGACAGTGACGACGGCGTGCTCAAGTTCTATGACCGGTATGTGGAAACCCTCACCATCCTGAACATGGCCACCTGGCCGGATCCTGCCCCTCAATTTGTATTCCGGATCTCCGGACTGAATCCCGGAGACGTGTACAAGTACCAGCTGGTGAATGCAGCCGGCGGGGCGGCAGACGGTACCTTTACCGTGAACAGTGACGGCGAGATCGTCATCGACAGCCTGGAGAACTTCATCCCCACCCAAACGGCCAAGCTCATCATCAAGGATCTTCCCCATGACATCACCATCACGGAGACCAAGGATGCCGGGTACTTCTACACCACGGAATGGATCATGGACGATGACGCTGTGCTGGAAGCGGAAGACGGCATTGAGCGCTCCACAGTATCCCCCATACTCACTGGCAGAAATACCATTGCATCCATCAACAAACCCAACATTGTCCGGGTTCGGAGCAAGGGCGAGGATGGGGTCTGGTCTGACTGGAAGTATTTCGACGCACTGAGCAATGCGGAAAAGACCGGCGCGTTCGATTATGTGAACGATCCCAAGACGAGAACTGTCACCAACGAGGACGGCACGTCTACGGAGGTCACCTACTACCTGTCAGGGGACGTGGAGATGGAAACGTTGCTGGCGTCGGATGAAAAGTACACCCTCACATCGGGCTTTGAGTTTACCAACAAAAACCTCACAAGCCTGACAATGCAAAGCGCCGAGGAAGTGACGGCGGCAGGAAAGCACACTGTCATTCACAGTCAGTCGGAAGACACAATGCTTGTCTTCAGTACCAGCTGCCCTGTCACAGTGAAAGACATGGAGTTCAGCGGAAAGCTGAATGACAGCGTGGTGATGCAGGACACGGACGGCGGTGCGATGCGAATCAAGACTGGCTCTCTGACCCTGAGCAACACCAGCATCCACGACTTCACCAACGCTGGCAGCGGCGGTGCGCTGTACGCCGGAGACGGTACCACTGTCACCATCCAGGAGGGAACCGAGATCAGAAACTGCTCTGCTCAATACGGCGGCGCCATCTATGGTGACCACGGCGTGGTTGAGCGGGAGGATGAGAACGGTACCACCACCACGGTTCCGGTGCACTCTGAGATCGTCATGAACGGCGGCGTCATTACCAGCAACACCACCATGGGCGGAAACCACGCCGCTGTGGAAGCGGGCTCCATCTCCTTTGACGGCATCGTCAAGGTGGTGGGCAACACCAACAGCAACGGCGCCAATGCCAATGTCCTGCTGGATCAGGATTCCAACGAAGGGATTCTCTCTTCCCGTCTGGAAAGCGGCTCTCAGGTGGGCGTGTATGTCAACAACCAGCAGTACGCCGCTCACGGCACCTGCGAGATGCCCTTCGGAACCTATCAGGTGGGACAGAACCTGAATCTGTTCACCAACGACAGAAACGGCATGTTCGGTGAAGAGGATCCTGACCATCTGGAAGAGCGGCTCATCCGCTGGCAGAGCTACGCATGCAAGATCACGGACAAAAATGACAGGATTCTGTACTACAGGGATGGGGACAGCTACAAGGAAGCTGTGTTTATGACCCTGGACGAGGCATTTGCAAACCTGAACAACCTGTACATGGACAAGCAGGGCAGCAAATACACGCCGGAAGACGCAGAGCACCTGGCAAAGGTCAAAATGCTCAAGGACGAGGTTCACCAGCCCAGCCCGATTGCCCAGAGCAGCGGATACCATGTGGAGCTGACCACGGCAGGGAAGTACGATACGGATTATGCCTACACAGGCACCCATTCCAAGGCTACGATCATTGCCTGGGACGGTACTGGCAGCAAGTCCAGCCTGTTTACCCTCTCCGGCGGAACCCAGTTCACAGTTTCCAACCTCATTATTGACGGCAACCGGGACGGCGGCAGAACAACCGGCGACGGCGGCCTGTTCTATCTCTCTGGGGTGAAGAATAAGACCGGCATCGTGACAACATCCCTGACCCTCACTGACGGCGCCGTGCTGCAAAACAATTCCAGTAACGGCAATGGCGGAGCTGTCTATGTCAACGAGTACGCCACCCTCTCCGTGGAAAACGCCACGATTCAAAACTGTGAAGCAGCCAGTGGCGGCGGCGTGTACATGTATGCAAAATCCGGCAGCAGAGCGAATACCCAAATCACCCTCGGAGACGGTGCGCGGATTACAGACAACTCGCTCACGGTTGCCGACGCCTCTGCAGGCGCAGACTTCACCAAGGGCGCCGGCGTGTACATTCAGGACGGAACCATCTCTGTGGGCGGCAGCGCTACTGTCTACCACAACTATGCTCCAGGGGCAACAGTCACGGAAAACGGACAGACCTTCACTTCTCCGGACAGAGAGTCCAACCTGCGTCTGGCGGGCAAAACCAACCAGTCCTGGATTACCCTTACGTCAAACCTCACAGGAACAATTGGAATCTGCAATGCAGGAGAAGCTGGATATCAGTTTGGCACAGGGACGGTGGAAAACCTCACGGGTCAGGAGCGCTTCATCGACGATGCCAGCGGCATGACCGGCACGCTGGAGCACGCCAGAAACAAGGACGGATACAAAATCTTCTGGCAAAAGAACTCCGTCTGCCGTCTCACCACCCCGGATCCGGAACGCAAGTGGCTGTACAAGCGAAGCGGCACCAACGGATACATCCTCTGCGAGTACACAAACTTCCATGACGCCATGGCTGATGTGCAGGCCAACGCAACCTACTATTACAAGGAGGATGATAACTACATTGCATACAAGGCATACAACGCGAAGAACAAGAGCCTGAATCTGGAATTCTTT
This sequence comes from Clostridiales bacterium NK3B98, assembly GCA_000421005.1. Lineage (GTDB taxonomy): Bacteria > Bacillota > Clostridia > Oscillospirales > Oscillospiraceae > Onthomonas. The sequence continues at coordinate 26,383 of ATWA01000013.1, read as the reverse complement.
GTGCCGGAGTACACCTTCAGAAGCACAGATCGTTTTAACGAGAGCCTGAAAACCAATGTGAAGATCACCACTGCACATGAGTTGTGGACGGACGGTCAATGGGTGCCCACTACACAGAGCGCTGTTCTCAAGCGGGAAGCCTCCTTCAACTATAACTTTATCCGTCTGAAGGACAGCGATTATACCATGACCCAGGAGAACCTGGTGCTGGACGGCATGAATGTCCCCACCGCAACACTTGCCATTGAGGGCAGCGGAGCCCTTGTGCACCTCTACCACGGCAGGTTTGTGCTGGGCACGGGAGCCGTGATCCGAAACGGTTATTCCAGTACCCACTGCGGCGGCATTGACGTGGACGGCGGCCACCTGATTGTGGACGGCGGTACCATTACCAACTGCTACAGCGCCACCCACAGCGGAGCCATCCACATTCACAAGCTGGAGCCCACGGAGCTGATCTTCAGAAGCGGATTGATTGAAAACTGCCGTGCTAAGACCTTTGGCGGCGCAATTTATGCAGAGCGCAAAATGATCTTTGAGGGCGGTACGATTCGTAACTGCGCCACGGAAGGCGACGGCGGCGCAATCTACATCGTGGAGGACAGAGCGGATAAGGACTCCTATATCGAGCTTGATGCAGGTGCTAAGATCGAGGATTGTCACGCCAAGAACGGCGGCGCAATCTATTTGCAGGATGGAATCCTGAAAATGTGCGGCGGCAATGCGAATACCGTGGGCGGCCTGATTCAGGATTGCTATGCGGAAGACCGCGGCGGTGCGATTTTGCAGGAAAACGGTGAAATGACCATCAGCGATTACGCTGAAATCACCGGCTGCTATGCCGGAGGTACAGGTGCGGTCTACATCGGCAATGGTACAAAGGATACCCAGTACCTAACAAATACTGCTGATTCGAGCTGGACCACGAACTGGAACAAGAACCGCAAGAGCGTTACGGTCAACATCTCCGGTTCCCCGCAGGTCATCAACAACTGGCAGGGTACCAAGACCGAGCCGACGGCCACCAGCAACATTGACCTGACCCGTATCACCGAGACAGGCGATAACTTCAATGAGGTCATCAACGCCACAGGCTTGATGGAGAACGCTCAGGTGGGTCTCTACATCACCAACACTTCCCACGACACCGCCGGAGACAAATTCGGCACCACCGTTGCGGCGGCGGCCAACAGCGGACTGCATGGATTCATCAACGATATTCACCAGCCGCTGGTGGGCTGGCCTTGTAAAGCCAATGAGGCTGGCGGCACCTACTGGGCAGCCCCCCTCAATGTCAGCGTCTGGACGCTGGGAACCTCCCTACCGTTACTGGTGGAGGGCAGCGAAGGCGTGTTTGCTCCGGATTATAGTGAGAAGGAAACTGAGGTTGCTGCGGATACGCCTTCCGGACTTCCGGCAAAATACGCAGCGCTGAACAGCGCAGCCAAAGCGGTTCATGATGGTACAGAGTGCGCTTTCGTCTATACGGCAATCTCCGTCCCGGAGAGCAGCGATGTTACCATCGTGGCATTGAAGTATAACCCCATAAGCGGAAGCTGGCAGTTCAAATCCGCTGCGAAGAACAGCAGCTGGGAGAATGTTCCTGTAAATGCAACCGTCAAGCTGTATTACAGACCCATCTGCAAGATCGTGGATAACAACCCCGTCAACGGCAAAAAGGTTGGAACAACAGGCCGCTATGAACACATCTTTGCCACCGTCAACGCAGCTCTCAACTACGCAATAAACGGCTTTAATAACGGAAACCCCATGAGCGCAGACAACCCTGTGGCCATTGAAATGGTGGCTGACTACCAGATGGAGGACAGCAATCAGGTGATCCTCAGCGGGGATAAGGACAACATCATCCTCAAAACTGCGGACACCACCGGGGGCGTGTTCAACTACCTTCCCACCTTCAGCAGGGAAGAGGGCAGGCTGGCCACGGACAGAGACGATCAAGCAATCCTGAAGCGCAGCGGCGACTCTGCGGGAGGCTCGCTGTTTACGGTCAAAAATGGAGCAAAGCTGACGGTTCAGGGTGTTGTGCTGGACGGCGCAAATGTGGCAGCCCAAACCCCGGTGGTAGGCGGCATCCTCCATGGGACAGCCGGAAGCGTTGTCACAGTCACTTCCGGCTCGGTTCTGCGCAACAGCAGGGCTGATTCCGGCGGCGCAATCTTTGCCGAGGGCTGCCAACTGACCCTGGAGGAGTGTACCGTTACCAACAATGCCGCTAAGAACGGCGGCGCAGTGTACGTTGATGCAAATGCAGCACTCATCCTGCGGGATGGAACAGACGGCACCAATCCCACCCACGCCACCATCTCCGGCAACAGCGCTGACGGCGCTGGCGCGGGCATCTATGTTGCCCTCGGCGGAGTTGTGGAGCTCTCCGGAGGGGTTGACTTTGGCGGAACTGACCGCACGGAAAGCGTCGGCAGCGACAACGGCGATCTGAAGGGAACAGAGGGTAACTTCGTAACGGCCGAGGCGGATCCAAATGCCCGCAACGGCGGCAAGGCCTATCCCACACAGGACGGCAGGCAAAAGGTTCGTCAGGACATCTATCTTGCCGAAACAGGCGCAGAGAGCTCCTCTGCCACTGAATACGTCCCGGCCAGCATCCTGATTACCGGAGACATTACCGCTCCCGAGGGCTCTATCTGGGTCTGGGCGAACAGCCAATACCGTTACAAGCAGCAAATGCCCTTTGCGAAGGCTGACGGCGTGGAGTTCGCTGAGAACCCCACAGGTACACAGCTCGATGCGGCTCAACTCAAGGCGTTCCGCAACGCACAGGATGACGCAGCCACCGAGAACAGCACGGACACCTATCTGTTCGGCACCATCGAGGGTGAAGTCACCGATCGGGGCATCATCTACTGGAGCGGCATTTCCGGCTATCAGAAGGTGATCCTGAAAAAGGTACATAAGCTGGACGATGCTTGGGAAGACCCAATCACCAAAGAGAAGTATCCTGTGTATAACCCGATGAACTCTGCCAGTGGCGTATCGTTCACCCTGTACAAGGGCAGCGCCAATGAAGCCTATGTCTGGAAGAATCCAAGCAACAGCAGCCAGACGCAAAAAATGGAGAATCTGGTACCCGGTGCCAATGGTATCTTCTGGCTTGGCGTGATGCCCTGCGGAACCTACTTCCTGAAAGAGGAGTGGGTAAAGAATGATGAGACTACCGTGATTAAGTGGTTCTACCTGATCGTCCATGAAACCGGCGTGTATATTGGCGACGGAGAGAACCCGGAAGACGGCGGATTCGACACCAGAGAAGCGGCTGTAACCGCTGCAGCCAGCAAGAGCACCGAATTGAAGACTGCCTCCCAAGGCTGAGCTTCTTTCGGCAGGAAACACACACGGGGCTGTCTCAAACCTGAGACAGCCCCAGACCAAAACAAAAAGCAGCCGGCTCTGTTCAAGAGCCGGCTGCTGGTTTATATCTGGAAAAGGTTTAGATGTTGCGGGGATTCCCACGGTATTCCGGGGCGTGGGTGGCGCTTTTTACCTCATACAAGCTGGCATCCGCCTGCGCAATGAGCTGGAAAAGCTGGTCGTGATTTTCGGGGTGACCGCTGGCCTGTCCAATACTCAGCAGGATGGTGCGATTTGGAATCTCCGGGACGGAAAAGGTGTAGGTGTTCTCACTCAGATGGTGTCCGGTTGTGTTCAATACGAGAAATTCATCTCCGCCGTAGCGATAGCAGCTGCTGCCGGGGAATAGCGTCCTCACACACCTGGCAGCTTCCGTCAGCACGGCGTCACCCACCACATGACCGTAAGTGTCATTGATATCCTTGAAATAATTGATATCCATCATGTAGACCGATAGATCATGCCCGGTGATTTCAGGAACATCCTCGTCCAGTGCCTTCCGGTTTCTCAACCCGGTCAAGCCGTCGTGACGGTTTGCGTGCTCAAGAAGATGATTGCTCTTTTGCAGCTGCACTGTCTTTTCCGAGGTGCGGATTTGCGAGTGATACCGAATCACCATTCCGGTAATGGATATGAGAATCAGAATCGCAAAGTTGAGATGGTTCATACCCACTGCGCCATCAATGCTGTATAGGGTGACATAGAGAAGCGCATATACAAGGGTCATCAGCAGGGAGCTGAACATGGGTCTCACCGGGATAAAGCACACAATGAGCAGCTGAACCGCAAAGAAGGTGAGCAGCTGTTCTCCACGGGCGTAGTGCCGATAGGAGACGAAAACCGCCCAAAGGGACAAAGCAGTCACATACAGCGACTCAAAGGCGATCACCGAGGTGCGCATCAGGTTTTCTTTTCTCATCAAATGACCGGAATAGAAAAAGCCAATCAGACAGATGAAAATGCAAAAGAGAACGCTGCCAATGCTGATCCATGCTGAGCGGTCAAAGGGCCATGTAGTAGGCGTATAGATGAGCAGAGTAATCAGCTCAAAGAAAATGGCAAGAAAGGACAACTGATGGATGATCTTGACACTTTCTGTATCTATGTTGTTTTGTACTTCAGGATCTATGGTTGGAAATAAATATTGTTCCATTCTTTTTATCATGTTTACACCTGCTCATCAGCAGAGCGGGAATGGATTGACCCAACATTCCTCGGATTTATGCACGGAAGGGGAGGTTGAGGAAGTGGATGCCCGATGGTTACATTCACATTTGACTCGTATTATACCACTCCGAAGCTATCGAAACAAGTATCTGTTTTTTGAAAATAGAGCTGCTGCGGAGAATCATTTTGGATAATTCCGATAATCACGCTGAAACAAATCAGAGCTTGAAAGAAAGCGTTGTGTATGGTAAAATGCAACAAAAGATATGAGCGGGAAATGTCACTCAATGGTGAGAGTGAATAAGAAAAATCAATAACTGGAACAATCGTTTCGGAAAAAGGAGATGTAATGACATGGCTACCCCTCATAACAGCGCAGAAAAAGGCGCATTCGCAAAGACGGTATTGATGCCCGGCGATCCGCTGCGCTCCAAAATGATTGCGGAAAAATTCCTGAAAGATGCTCAACTGGTCAACAACGTTCGGGGTGTTCAGGGCTATACCGGCACCTACAAGGGTATTCCGGTGAGTGTAATGGCTTCCGGCATGGGCGGCCCCACCATGGGAATCTATTCCTATGAACTGTTCACCCAGTACGACGTGGACAATATCATCCGCATTGGCTCTGCCGGGGCCATGAGCCCGGAGCTTCAATTGCGGGATGTGGTGGCAGGTATGGGCGCCTGTACGGATTCCAACTTTGCTGTTCAGTACCGCCTGCCTGGGACATTTGCCCCCATCTGCAACTACGATTTGTTGTCCTTTGCCACTCAGGCGGCGAAGAATCTGGGGGTTCGTATGCCGGTGGGCAACCTGTTCAGCTCGGATATCTTCTATGACGCATCCGGTTCCACCATGGAGTGGGCAAAAATGGGATGCCTTGCCGTTGAGATGGAGGCGAATGCCCTCTACTGCAACGCCGCCTATACCCATAAACGTGCCCTGACCATCTGCTCCATCTCGGACAGCTTTGTGACCGGGGAAAAGCTGGACGCAGAGGAACGCCAGACCAGCTTTACCAACATGATAAAGATTGCGCTGGAGGTTGCGGTCATGGCTGCCGACCTGCCGGATCTTAGTAAATGATTCCACCTGCCGTGAAATAACGTCACGAAATGGGCTATGCACAATTGCATAGCCCATTTCGTCGTGGAAGATGATTTGGTTATTCGGGAACCTTCATACTGATATTGCTGAACGAAGCATTGCACCCTAGGGCAAATACGCCGATATGAGCGCCGTCGATGGAGTGGTTAATGCGGGAGCTGAGGGCTTTGGTATCGTCGATATAGAGCACAACAATCTCATTCTCACATACCAGCTTCACATGGTGGGTTTCGCCGCCAGAGAAGTCAAAACGGGTGATTGCCGCAGGGTCGTATTTGCTAATCTCCGTGATCTCATACCCCTCATAGTGCAGGAGATTCCGCCCAGCGTCCAGACAGAGGGCAGTATAGGCTTCATCCTGTTCGCTGCCTCCGAAGGCGAACCCGGCGCAGCCGTTTTCATCCAGCGTCACATCACATTCAAGGGTCATGGTGGCGGGACGGGTACCCATGTCCGCCAGCGCATAGGCATCCGGCTCTGCTGAGAGGGAGACGGTGTTCCCATCAATGTCCACAGTGCCTTCCTTTGCCACGGGGGATACAGGCTGATCTGTGGTAAAGTAATCCTCCAAGATGGAGGGAGCTTTGACACCCAGCGTTCCGTCGCTGCGCTGGACAAGCTGGTGGACCAAAACATTGCCCGCCCACTGATAGACCCCGGAATCCGCACTCAGACCCGCACGGCCAATCCAGCCGCACAGATAGTAATTGTTGTGAAATTCAGCAGGTTTGGCGGCGTAGAAAACAAATCCGTTGCCTCCGGTGAGACCCATTCCGTCCAGAATATTGTCCTCAGGTGCCTCAAAGGGGCCGTTTCTGGATTCGCCCACAGCGTAATAGGTCACGCAGTCCCAGCTATAGGTCAGGTACCAGGTATCCCCAATACAGAAGAGATCGGGACACTCCAGCATATACTGGGCGTGGGGAGCGTAGAGAGGCCCGTCCAGCTCCCAGTTGTCCAAATCGGTGGAGGTATACTTGAGCACCACGCCACCCATGACGTTCTCCCGGGCGGCAATCAGGAGCCAGTAGCACTGTTCTTCTTCCACCCAGAAGACCTCCGGGTCACGGAAGTCGTCCTTGGAATATCCCTCCGGGGCAAAGAAGACCACATCCTCATTCTTGACCCAGTTTTCCCGGTCGGTACTGGTGGCTTGCATCACGCATTCCTTGCCCATGCCGCCGTTTCCGATATCATTGTGACCGGTATAGAACAGGTGGTAAAGCCCTTCCTGATCCTGCATCACACAGCCTGTGCCCAGCGCCGGGTCAGGGTCGGACATCTGCCCGAAATTGAGCATCATCCCGTGATCGGTGTAATCATAGAGATTATCCGTGCTGTACTTGTAGATAGGGTGATACCCCTGCCCGTTGTGGTCTGTGTCGTAGAGATAATACAGCTCCAGCGTACCCTCGTCGGTCACGAAGGGCATCACATCGCCCACATACCCATCCTCCGGCGAGGGAAACAGATGGTAGTCCACAGCCTCGTAGGGCTGGTCTGGAATCTCCGTGGAGCTGTCCGGTTGAGACGGAGCTTCTCCGGTAGTTGCTGCCCCGCCGCAGGAGGAGAGAAGCAAAAGCACAGCCAAAAGGGAAGAGAGTAAGATTCGCCGATTTCCCATGATGAACACACCTTCCTTTTTCCGATTGAATGGGTATTTCGATAGAAACAGTGTACCAGATTAACAGTGCAAAATCAACAATTTGCATCCTGATTTTGTGGGCATTTTATGCTTTTGTAAAGACAAGCGCACAGACATGGGCATCCCTTGCTTCAGACAGAAAAACTGCTGCGATTCAACTACGAACCGCAGCAGTTTTTTACGGTATATTTTGATCTTAAATGGCGTACCGCTTTGCAAATTCCTCATATGCCTCTCTGAATTCCGGGGTCTCCTTCTCCCGAAGAGAGTGCATATACTGGTGGGTCTGGAATGCGTCACTGGACAGCTCGATCATTGCAACCGCAACGTTGGAGCAGTGGTCAGAGACCCGCTCGCAATTGGTCACAATGTCATTGAACACAAAGCCCTGCGCAATGGTACAGCTTCCTTTTTGGAGACGATCCACATGGTTCATTTTCATCTGGTCGCACAAATCGTCGATCAATTCCTCCAGCGGCTCCACCCGGGCAGCCAGATTCAGGTCGTTTTCCTGAAATGCGGTGACCGTCATGCTGACCACCTGACTGACCGCACCGCAGAGCACATCCAGCTCCTTTCTTGCGCTGTCAGAGAAATGCTCGTGCTTTTCCACCATCTCTTTGGCGTTTTGCGCCAGATTGAGGGCATGGTCGGAGATTCGCTCAAAGTCGGACAGGGTGTGCAGGTATTCGCTGACCTTTTCATTCTGTCCTGGCGTCATTTCACGTCCGGTCAGCTTAATCAGATAGGTGCCAAGGCTGTCCTCGTAGCGGTCAACCTCATCCTCCAACGCCTTGACCTGCGCAAAACGCTTCTCCCCATAGTTGGAGAACAAATCCAACGCCATATTCAGAGATTCCTCCGACCGGACGGCCATCTCATTGATGGTCAGTCTGGACTGCTCAATGGCAAGGGCAGGGTGCTCAATAAAGCGCTCTTCCAACCGGATGCCGGGCTCTGTCTTGCCGTCCTTCTCCTCCGGAATGATTTTGGAAACCACCGACTCGATCACGCCGGAAAAAGGCAGCAGAAGCAGAACCATAAACAGGCGCATGACCGTGTTGATAAACGCAATGGAGAAAGGATTGACGGTGACAGTCAGAAAGTCAAACCCAATCACAGCATTCAGCACATAGAAGAGAACTGCCTCAATCATCACGCCAAAGCCGGTGGCAATGGGATAGACCAGAGCAGTGCGTCTGCCCTTGACGCTGGCGCCGATGGCGGAGAACAGCACCGGAGCTGCGGCACCGATGGAAATGCCCATCATCAGCGGCAGGGCAGCCTGAAAGCTCATCGCTCCGGTGACGCTGAGCGCCTGAACAATACCCACAGCGGCGGAGGCGGATTGGAGCAGTGCGGTAAATACCATACCCACCAGAATACCCAAAATGGGATTGGACAGCCCGGTGAGGGCGGAGGTGAACCACGGCGCGCTGCCCAGTCCGCTCACCGAGCCGGACATGGTGCTCATGCCGAACATCAGTACCGAGAAGCCCATGAGAATGTCTCCCACATGGTGGTGGGACTGCTTTTTGGAGAAGGTGCGCAGGATGATGCCCACCACTGCCACGATTCCGGTGAGGGTTGCGGTGGACACCAGCTCCGCCATGCCCCCTGCCCCTTCGATGTAGCTGAGGCAGATGACCCAGCCGGTGATGCTGGTGCCCAGAATGGCACCCAGAATCACGCTGATGCCCTGCCGCACCTTCATCATGCCGGAGTTGACAAAACCAACCGTCATCACCGCAGTGGCGCAGGAGGATTGAATGACAGCGGTCACACCGGTGCCCAGCAGAACGCCCCGCAGGGTGGTGCCGGAGAGACGATACAGAATGGGCTCCAGCTTGTTGCCGGAGACCTGTTTCAGACCGTCCCCCATCAGGCTCATGCCGAACAGAAACAGGGCAACGCCGCTTAACAGGGAAATGACTTCTGATATACTCATAATAACCACCATTGTACTGGGGCTTGATGGAACGATACCCAAATTTTCCATGTAACAGGGCATTCTCCCAATAAGCCCGAAGATTCAACATTATTATAACCTGTGACGTGTTAAATCCGCTACCTGTTCAAGGTTAAATCTATGTTAAATCCCTATTCCAAAGAGCGATTCTGTGGTATGATGCAGGCAAATGAAGGGGGAACAGCCATGATTTACCTTCTCGAGGACGACGACAGCATACGAAAGCTGGTCATCTATGCACTGAAAAGCCAGGGATATGACGCAGAGGGGTTCGAGCGGCCCTCTTCCTTTTGGAACGCTGTGAATCAGCAGCTCCCACAGATGGTTCTGCTGGACATTATGCTGCCGGAGGAGGACGGAATTACCGTTCTGAAAAAACTGAAAAGCAGACAGGATACCGCCCAAACCCCTGTGATTATCCTCACGGCAAAAAGCTCGGAGTACGACAAGGTGGAGGGGCTGGATGCCGGGGCGGATGACTATGTGGTGAAGCCCTTTGGCATGATGGAATTGGTTGCACGGGTGCGGGCGGTACTGCGCCGCAGCGACCACGCAGCGCCTCAGGAGTACCGCATCGGCTCTCTCCTGATCTCACCGGAGCGGCATGAGGTGACGGTGGACGGGGTGCATATTTCCCTCACCTATAAGGAGTTCGCCCTGCTCTGTCTGTTGGCGGAGCACATGGACAAGGCATTAGACCGCGGATACCTGATGAACAAGGTGTGGGGACTGGGTAACGAGCCGGAAAACCGGACGCTGGATGTGCATATCCGCACCCTGCGGTCCAAGCTGGGGCAGGCGGGGGAGTATATTGAGACGGTGCGGGGCGTGGGCTACCGAATGGCGGGAGAGCGGCAATGACCAGAAAAATCTTTGTCAACGCATTCCTGCTGGGGGCGCTGGTGCTGATGGTCTGCGCAGTGCTGTTCTTCGGCGTACAATACCGGCAAACGGTGGATGAAACCTATCAAGCCCTGAAGGATGAGACGAGGTATGCTGCAATCGGCGCTGCCATCGGCGGGCTGGACTATCTGGAAAAGCTGGAGGGCATCAACCGGGTCACCTGGATCGCCGCTGACGGAAGTGTCCTCTATGACAGTGAATACCATGACCTGAAAGCAAATCAGGGAGACTACCCGGAAGTCAAGTCCGCATTCACGTCGGGAGAGGGGCGGGGGACCCGGAAGTCAAACTCCGGCGGCGTAAATACCATGTACTACGCCTTCCTCTGTGCTGACGGCACTGTCCTCCGGCTGTCCCGTCCCAAGAGCGCCGCACGGTACGCCATTCTCTCTGTCGCCCCGGTACTGTGGGTGTTCCTGCTGGTTCTGATTGTCTCAGGCGCGATTGCCTTTCGGGTGGCAAAGCTGATCCTGAAACCGGTGAACGAGCTGGACTTGGATGCGCCTGAGCTGGGCAACGCTTATCCTGAACTGTCGCCGCTCATCAAACGGATACAGGAACAAAAAGAGACCATCCTTCGTGAAAATACCGTCCGTGAGAATATGCGAAAGGAGTTTTTCGCCAACGTCTCCCATGAGCTGAAAACCCCGCTCACCTCCATCTCCGGTTTTGCAGAACTGATGCGGGACGGATTTGTGCCGCAGGAAAAAGTAGCGGAGTTCTCCGGGGATATTTACCGGGAATCCCAACGGCTGATCTCGCTGGTGGATGATATTCTCCGACTGAGCAAGCTGGACGAGGAACAGGGCTTCCCGGAACCGGAGATGGTAGATCTCTATGACGTATCTCAGGAAATCATCAACAGCCTTGCCCACTACGCCCGCAAGCTAAAGGTGTCCCTCACCCTGAAGGGGGAGCGGGCACAGACCCGGTGTGTCTATCAGGTCGCCCGGGAGATGATCTACAATCTGGTAGACAACGCCATCAAGTATAACCGGGACGGCGGCACGGTTACCGTTTGGGTGAAGCAGGAGGGGGACAAGACCTGTGTTTCGGTAGCCGATACCGGAATCGGCATTCCCAAAGCAGATCAGGAGCGGGTGTTTGAGCGCTTCTACCGGGTGGATAAGAGCCATTCCAAGCAAATCGGCGGTACGGGGCTGGGATTGTCCATTGTCAAGCACGGTGCGGAGCTGCATCAGGCGCAGGTGCATCTGGAAAGTCAGGAGGGTGTGGGGACCACGGTAACCCTCTCTTTTTCAGGCGAAGCTGACTGATCGACCATACGACGCAAAAGCACGGGAGCGATGAATGACCATCGCTCCCGTTTGGTGTGTTATATCTTCTAAATGTTTGGAATCTGTCTCAATGCCTGATCCAGTTGGTCAAACCGCTGGGTGTCAATGCCCCGCTCTGCCAGCAGATCCCGGAGGGTCATTTTGCCCAGCGCCTGCATCATATCCTCAAAGGTCATCTCCGGGGTAAAGGGAGTGATCTTCTGGCGCATTTTCTCAATGGTGGGGGCAAGCACCTCTTTGGCTTTGGGATTTCCGAAAATACGGGCAATGCTGCAATCCAGACTGAGCCAGGCCATAGCGTCGTCTGTGACATGGGGGCGGCACATAGGCTGGGTCAGCCCGTCATTGCAAAAGTCGCCAAAGAGATCCCGAAGCCAGGCAATGCTGTCCACCACCCAGTTTCCGGCCCGAGGGGGAATCCGGGTCTCACAGCTCTGCACGGAGTGATCCGCCGTAGAAAAGCCGTGGGGACCATAGGCGTAGATGTGGCACTCAAAGGAAATCTGATATCGGTTCAGGGCGTTCATCATGTCCAGCGTATTCTGAATGGGCACCACGCTGTCTGTTCTGGTGGCAAACAGGAAACAGGGGCAGGTGTTCTCGTCCACCCGCTCCGGAATGCCCGGCTTGTCCTGCCCAAGTTCAAGCGCAGTTTCCTTACGCAGAACCGGGTAACCCAGAACAGCCGCCGCAGGTCGATGCTCTGCCATGGTGGCGGCAGCACCCGCCAGATGCCCGCCGGCGGAGAAGCCCACCACAGCGATTTTGTCGGTCAGAATGTGCCACTCTCCCGCATGAGCCTGAATATACTCCATAGCCTGCTCATAGTCCTCCAGCGGATTGGGCCATTGGCTGTTCTGCTCTACAGAATAGCGGAGAACAAAGGCCTGAAAACCAGCTTTCAGATAGGGAAACGCCACCGACTCCGCCTCCCGGTCAGAACAGAACAAATACCCGCCGCCGGGAATGATGAGAACGGCGGGACGGGCGGTCACCCCCCGAAACTCCCCGCCTACGTCCTGCACCATAGCGGTGAGGGTGACATTGCGCTGCTGGTTCAGGGTGATTTCTTCCAATTTCATCTGTCAATCCTCCTTAGGAATGTAGCCGGAAGGGTTCCCTTCCGGCTGCGGTGCCTTAATACTGAAACAGCTCCAGCATACAGGTGGTGAGATGCTCACCCAGACGGATGGACATCTTCTCGTCGCCGTTGAGAATACGGCCGCTCACCCACTTGCCGTTCTCCAAATGACCCTCTTCAAAGCGGAGGACCTCCACCTTCTTGTTCACGCCGGGCTTGGAGCGGAAGGTGAGCGCGCACTGCATACCCACCAGCAGGAACTTGTTCTCCTCCAGCTCAATGACCCAGCCTGCACCCAAAGGCTTGCCGGACATACGGGGATTGTAGGCAACCTGCAAGTCGTAGTTGGACAGATGGATGGCACAGCCATAGTCCACCTCGCCCTTGCGGCAGAAGGCATGGAGCTTGTCGGTGCCTCTGTACTTGAGATACAGGGGCTTTACCTGATTGATGAAGTCATAAGTAGCTGCCAGATGATCCTTGCTGCCTGCAATATCAAAGGCAGAGGGGTCGATGTTCAGGGCGATCATCACCTCCATAGGAGGCACGTCGATTTTGGAGGGATCCATGGTCATCTCCTCAATGCCAAAGGGGGAGTAGCAGATGGCGTTGTGCTTACCAAAGGCATAGAGGCAGTAGGAGGAGGTCACGGCGTCCTTGCGGATCTCGGGAATGACCAGCGGATTCTCCGGGGTGTGATACTCGTCCAGAATATCTGCGCAGTAGGGAACATAGATGTCAGGACCAAAGGCGAACAGGGAGGGGGCAGCCACCCGCCAAATGGGCTGCATGCTCACCACAGGGCCGCCGCTGGGATAGGTGCCGGGGAACCAGGGATACTGCTTCAGCCAGGCGTTGGCATAGCAGGGGAGGGGATACTCCCTGCGGCCGGAAGCGGCAATGGTCTCCACTGCGCTGCCAAAGTGCCAGGCCATGAAGGATTCCTCAGCGTCATCACCAAAGACCTCCCGCCAGGTACCCTGCTTGCCAAAGGCGGCAGCCAGCTTCTCGGGGACGGCAGCTTCAAAAGCGGCGTTGGCTACATCACTGTAATCCCGCTCAGTGCCCAGCAGACCGATTTCATTTTCCACCTGCATGAAGATGACGGTGTTTTCCTCCCCGTCAATGTCACGGATATGAGCCATAATGGCGGTGAATGCGGCACGATCCTTCTCTACCGCAGCGGCACACAGGGGAGAGATGGTGTTGATGGGCTCGCCGTTCACCTTCCGGGCACGGAAATAGGTGTCGGTGTCCTTTTTCATCCACCCGGGGACATACATGGACTCGGCGTTCTTCCACAGACCGAACCACAGGAAAATCAGGTGCATTTCGTTTTCCCGTGCCTGACGGATGATGCCGTCCAGCAGGGTGAAGTCGTATTTGCCCTCCACCGGCTCAATGGTCTCCCAGTACAGGGGGAGGATGACGGAGTTCATGTTCAGTCCCTTCAGGTGGGGCCAGATCTCCCGCTCCATATAGTCCAGATTGCTGGCACTGGAATTGTGCAGCTCTCCGGCCAAAGCGAAGAAGGGCTCGCCGTGGACGTACAGGGTCTGGATGCCGTTGTCGCTGCGAATTTCGGGAATCTGTTTCATTGCGTTTTCCTCCTGTTATTGATATTCTGCCCAGTCAAACGAGGCAGTGTTGTCCGATTCCGTGCCGTTTCCGGTGGCAAACAGGCCGATGACTTCACCGGTCATGCACCCTACCTTCTCCGGGTTGATGGCAAAGCCGCTGGCCTTGGCCAGCTCAGTCATAGCATTTTCCTCTGCGCCAAACCGGAAGGTATAGTCATTGCCATGCAGTTCCAGCTGCAAAAGAATGCTGTCGCTGTTCCAGTCAGCCTCCGCCAGCACTTCTCTCATCGTCTCAGAGGTGAAGCCGGGGAAATAGGGCTGCAAGTCAAACGCTGCGTGATAGCGGACAAGCTGCACCTTGCGCTGACCGTCCTGCTGAACCACCTGCAAATGGTACTGGTGATTCATCGCCTGCACGATGGCCAGACCGGCGCTCTCCTGAGCGTGGGGGACAAAGGACATCTGGCAGGTGACGGTGGTGTCAGGCTGCAAACGTCGCTTGGCCACAAAGGAGACATAATGGTCTTCCGACTTGGCATCATGGAAGCCCATGCCACGCAGAGGCTCCGCCAGCGACTGAGACAGGCAGCGCAGAGTCAGCCTAGAGTCGGCAATATCGTAAACCTTTTCATAGGGAGTGCCCCAGAGGGTCCAGCTCAAAGCCAGCTTGTCGCTGTCAAAGTCATCCCTTACAGGCTCCGGCGCAAACTCCGTCCAAGTCAGACAGGCGGGAGCGTCGTACTCCGCCTCCACCTTTCCGGTATCCGGGGTGAACAGCGGCCAATCCCGCTCCCACTTCACCGGGCAGATAAAGGTCTCCCGTCCCAGATTCTTGCTCACCCCGTCAATGAGACGGGAACCCAGAAAGACGGCGTACCAGCTGCCGTCAGGCAGGTCAATCAGGTCAGCATGTCCCACATTCTGGATGGGAGCAGTGTATCCCATATGCCGGTGGGTGAGAATGGGGTTGGAAGGGTTGCCCTCATAGGGCCCCAGCGGGTGTTTGCTGCGGGCGATGGTGGCGGAGTGGAATTGCTCGGTGCCGCCCTCGGCGATGAGCAGATAGTAGTAATCTCCGATGTGATAGATGTGGGGGGACTCAGGAGAAGCTGCCCCAGCCAGAGCGCCGCCCCACAGAGCCACCGGCTCACCTGCCAGCTTGAAATGCTGGATGTCATAGGGAGCAGCCCAAATGCCCTGACGCATACCGCCCTTGCCGTCCGGCCAGATGTTGGCAGTGCCCATGATGTAGCACTGCCCGTCGTCGTCAAAGAAGATGGATGCGTCAATGCCCGGCACATCCTCCAGCCAGTGAGGCTCCGACCATGGCCCGGCGGGATTGGTGGCGGTGGTGATGAAGTTGCCCCGGTCGCTGAAATTGGCGTTGATGATGTAGAAGGTGCCGTTATGGTAGCGAATGGTGGGAGCCATCACGCCGCCGTTGTAGCAGTTCTTCTCTGCGTGAAAGCCGTTTTCCCTGTTCATCACATAGCAGAGCTGTTCCCAGTGGGCCAAATCCCTGCTGTGGAACAGGGGTATGCCGGGATGCAGCTCAAAGCTGGAGCATACCAGATAAAAGTCGTTCCCTACCCGGCAGATGGAAGGGTCAGGATAGAAGCCGGGGATAATGGGGTTTTTCAGCGTGTGTTTCATAGATTCCTCTCCCTTGCTTAAAAAACGAGCCGTAATTCCTGCATCAGGCAGTCACGGCTGTTGCCGCCCACATAGATGCGGAAGGTTCCGTCTTCCAGCAGGTATTTGCCGTCATTGTTGTAGAAGCCCATGTCGGATTTGTTCAGTGTGAAGGACACCTGAGCAGATGCGCCTGCCTCCAGCGACACCTTGGTAAAGCCTTTCAGCTCCTTTACAGGGCGGACAATGCTGCCCACTACATCCTGCATATAGAGCTGAACCGTTTCCACGCCGGAACGCTTTCCGGTATTGGTCACCTTTACAGAGACGGCCAGATGGTCGCCCTTGTCTTCCACGGCAAGGTCATCGTACTGGAAGGTGGTGTAGCTCAAGCCATACCCGAAGGGGAACAGCTCGGAGAAGCCTGCATCCAGATACCGGGAGGTAAACTTGCTCTTGCTGCCCGGACGTCCGGTGTTGGGGTGGTTGTAATAGATGGGGCATTGTCCGGTCATTTTGGGGAAGGTGGAGGCCAGCTTGCCCTGAGGCACAGCCTCACCAAACAGCACCTTAGCCACAGCGTTGCCCATCTGAATGCCAAGATGCCAGCACTCCACCAATGTGGACAGATGCTCTGCCTCCCACTCCAACGCCATGGGACGGCCATTCATCAGCAGCGCAATCACAGGCTTTCCGGTGTCCAGCAGCTTTTGCAGCATTTCCCGCTGAGCTCCCGGCATGGAGATGTCCGCCTTGGAGGATGCCTCTCCGGTCATGGTGACGTTTTCTCCTACCACGGCCACGATCACATCACCGTAGGCGGCGGCAGCGGCGATTTCCTCGTCGTTCATCGGGGCATCCGGTCCGCCGCAGGGGAAGTATTCCAGCGCAGCGCCCTGATTTTTCAGTCCGTCCAGAATGGTCACGCAGTCAGAGGGCTTCCAGCTCATAGCCCATGCGCCGATGACCTCCTCCGGCTTTGCTGCCAGCGTTCCCACCAGACTGATTTTCTGAGACTTGCTCAGGGGAAGAAGGTTGTCGTCGTTTTTCAGCAGCACAATGGACTTTTCTCCCGCTTCCAGCGCCAAATCCAGATTGGTCTGGGGAATCACCTCATTGGTGGCAATCTGCTCTTCCGGAACGTAGGGATTGTCAAACAGACCCAGCCACATTTTGACGGAGAGAATGCGGCGCACAGCCTCGTCAAGATAGGCCACATCCAGCCTTCCGTCCTCAATCGCCTGTTTCAGGTTGTTCAGGTAGATCTCGGTGCCCATATCCATATCCATGCCTGCCTGGGCGGCCATAACTCCGGCGGTGGGCTCGTCCTCGGCAATGCCGTGAACCACGCACTCCCGGATGGCGTTGGCGTCGCTGACTACAAAGCCGGGGAAGGACCAGCACTCCTTCAAAATCTCCCGGAGGGTAAACCTGTTCAGGGTGCAGGGCACACCGTTGAGGTCGTTGAAGGATGCCATAACCGTGGCGGCGCCTTCCTCCACCGCCGCCTTGAAGGGTGGCAGATAGGCGTTGTAGAGCAGGGAATTGGCCATGGTAGTGGTGTTGTAGTCCCGACCGGACTCACAGGCGCCATAGGCCACATAATGCTTCAGACAGGCGGCCACATAGCTTTCTTTGGAGGAGGTGTCCCCCTGCAATCCGTCGATTTTTGCCCGGGCAAAGCAGGAGGCCAGATAGGGGTCTTCGCCGGGGCCTTCAGAGACACGCCCCCACCGGGCATCTCTCGCCACGTCCACCATAGGGGCAAAATTCCAGTTCACGCCGTGGGCACGGGACTCCCTGGCGGCCATCCGTGCGGTGCGACGAAACAGGTCAGGCTCAAAGCTGCCAGCCTCGGCAATGGCGATGGGGTAGACCGTGCGGAAACCGTGGATTACGTCAAAGCCCATCATCAAAGGAATCCCCAGACGGCTTTCCTCCACGGCAATCTTTTGCAGCTCGTTGGCCTTCACCGGGTCGTCGCCCATCATAGCGCCTACCCGCCCGGCTCGAATATCGTCCTCGTGGAAATCCCGCTTGGCAGTGGACATGATCTTGACAAATTCCTCCTGAGGAATCCGTCCGTCATTCACCATCTCAATCAGTTCCTCAAAGGAGACGTCAAAGCCGCCTACAATGGAGGGAGACTCCAGATTCATCTGACCGATTTTCTCATCCAGCGTCATCTCTCTGAGCAGAGCCTCTACCTTCTCCGCTTGAGCCTGCGTCAATTTCATGGGGTATACTTCCTTTCTAACGTTTTACTTCTTGGGTAGCATATCACAGATACAGCCGGAAGGCTTTTCGTATTTTGCGCGATTCATACCCTGATTTTTATCCTGAATCCACCCGGAAAGGGAAGGGAGCGGGATTGTAAACAAATGAGGCCTGCCTGATTTCTCAGACAGGCCCCTGAACATACCGGGTAATATGAGGGAATATGAATGATTACTTATCCCACTTGTGTTTGCCGGCTTCCAGATCGGAACGGATCTCGGACACACGCTTGTCGTCCAGCTTGTAGAAGATCAGCGGAATGCAGGAGATCACAGCGATGATAGCGGGCAGCATGTTGACCATGAAGTTGATGCCAGCCTTGGCAGCCTCGGTCTGCTCCACATTGGGGACATAACCCACCATCTCCAGCAGGATGACAACGGGAGCGCAGAGAGCGGTAGCCAGCTTGACGCCGAAGCTCAGCATGGAAGCGGCCAGACCTTCCTGACGCTTGCCCAGCTTCCAGTCGCCGTATTCCAGAGAGTCGCCCACCATGCCGTAGCAGATAGCGGGAGCGCCGAAGCCCAGAGAGCCCACGAAGGAAGCGCCGATCAGGTAAACAGGATTGTTGGTGGGGTTGAGGAACAGAGCCACAAAGCCGGCGCACATGATGCCGTTGAGAATCAGCATGTAGTTACGCTTGCCGAAGACCCTGGTGCCCCAGGGCACGGTCAGGGTGGAGACCAGCTGACCCACAGTCATGGAGGTGAACATCATAGCGATGTACTGAGGGCCGCCCACCACATAGATGACGTGGAAGACCAGAATGCCGTAACGTCCGGTGACGCAGATGGTGCCCAGAACGGTGGCCAGAACCACCATGAGAAGCTGATCGTTGGCGAACAGACCCTTCATGTTATCCAGGAAGGAGGTCTTTTCCACAGGACCGGTGTGGAGCTGATCCAGATAGGTCTCCTTGCACATGGCAGCGCAGGCCCAGAACACGGGGATCAGCACGATGGAGAAGATCACGGTGGCCATGAAGTAGCCGTGGCCATCAGCCATCTTCTCGCCGGCCTCGTTGGTGGCGCTGGAGAAGTTCAGAATCAGGGGCATGGCAACCATGGAGAGGATGATGCCGATGATGGAGGCACCGGTGGAACGGGCGGTAGCCAGAACCTGACGCACACGGGAGTCAACGGCAATCACGTTCAGCATAGCCTGATAGGAGATAGAGCAGACGGTGTAGGCCATGCCGGCGCCGATGTAGCACACTGCGCAGAGGATTGCCTTGGTCATACCCTGAACCGGGAAGACGGTGAAGGTCAGGATGTTGAAGATAGCCAGGAAGGGAGGGCCAAACATCAGATAGGGACGGAAACGGCCCCAGCGGGTGTTGGTCCGGTCAGCGATCTGACCCATCATGGGGTCGTTGATGGCGTCCCAGACACGGGCGATCAGCACGATGGTGGAGATGACTGCACCGGACAGGCCGACAATATCGGTGTAGAAAATGTTCAGGTAGCTGTTGATCATGTACCAGCTCAGCTGGCAGCCCACTTCGCCAAGGCCATAGCCTATCATAAGCTTGGGCTCTGTTTTGGTTTGGGAATTCATGTTCAGAAAAACCTCCTTCTCTTTTTGCGCGTCTCAAAGCCGAACCGAAGTCAGACATTGAGACAAGAACCAGTTGCTCAGAGCCGTCCAGCCACAGCTCTGTCAATGTGACTATATTGTATCGGTAGTGGTGGAAAGATTCATTCAATCCATTGCCGTTCTGTTGCCGGTTTTTGCGCTGTCATAACAGTCAATGTGGGACAAAGCAAAAAATGATACACAGATTTTGCAGGCGTTCACGGATTGGCAACAAATTATGCACAAGATGTTGCGTATAAATGAGACAGATTCGGTCAAATTGACAGAGAATAGAAGGTGTGTTATAGTTCAAGCAGCAATTGACGCAAAGGAGCCGATGCAATGGGATACTATGGAGATATCCAGTTTGGTGTGATGAAGGGTGTGGATTTGGAGTTCCACTGGCATTCAGAAATCGAGCTGCTCTTTGTCATTCAGGGCTCGCTGAAGGTGGAGGTGGGAGATCACCCTGTGACGCTGGGGGAGGATGATGTACTGCTCATCAATTCCGGCATCAGTCATCAGGTCTCCGGGGATGGGACATTGTTCTGCCTGATCAAATACCCATGGCAGCTGCTGAGCCAGCTTCCCGGGGAGCAGAGCAGAATGTTTCTATGCAACAGCGTCGAGGATACGAAACGCTCCTACGCCGAGATCCGCTCCATCTTCCGGGAGCTGATCCGCCAGTATACCCGTGATGAACAGCACACCGGGTTTTTGATCGACAGTCTTCTGCTTCGTATGCTCCATGAACTGCTGGAACACTATCAAATTGACATTGGACAGGGACAGGATAAGCTGAACAATGAGCTTCGCCTTCAGCGCATTATCCAGTTTGTCAATCAGAGCTACCAGCATAATCTCAGCCTTTCCAAGCTGGCGGAGGAGCTTCAAATCTCCACCTCCACCTTGTCCCGGTTTTTCAAGAAGCAGACCGGATATTATTTTGTAGACTATGTGAATCAGGTGCGCATCCGGGCGGCCATGAAAGAGCTGTCCGACAACGAAAAAAATATCACCATGGTGGCCGTCAACAGCGGCTTTTCCAATCTGACCGTCTTTAACCGGGTGTTTCGTGACATTAACGGCTGTTCTCCCTCCGAGTACCGCAAGCTGCTGAAGGCCGGGCGGCAGGAGGGACAGCGCAGAGAGGAGCTGAACGTCAGGGAGCTGCGCCAGCATCTGGAACAGATCGCATCCCAGAACCCCAGCCTTCCCAATGGGGGACAGGTGCAGGTGCGGGTTGACGCCCAGTCAGGGGAGAGCTATCAGAAGCCGTGGATTCGTGCCATCAATATCGGCTCGGCAACCTATATGACTCAGGCCAACCTTCAAAATCATCTGCTCCTGCTGAAGGAACAGATTGGATTTCAATACGCCCGTGTATGGAGCATATTCGCCAAGGGGCTGATGATTACCGACGGTCAGCGGGTGGAGGAGTGCAGCTTCGGAAATCTGGACTCCATGCTGGATTTTATGGTGAACCACCACATCACCCCCTATCTGGATCTGGGAAAGCGCCCCTTCACCATCACCCGCAATGAGCATGAAGTGGTGGTTCAGGAGTATGACGCCATTTCATTCGCCTCACGCCGCATCTGGGAGCATACGGTGCGCAGCTTTGTACGCCATGTGGTGAAACGGTACGGCAAGGAGGAGGTCAGCAATTGGATTTTTGAACTGACCTGTATCCCCAGTGGGAAAAAGGTGGATGCGCTCTACGATGCCCCGGAGGGAGAGTTTGAATATGTGGAGGCATTTCAGGCGCTCTATCACATCATACGGGAATATGTACCGAAAGCCCGTGTGGGAGGTCTGGGGGCGGTCATTGATTATCGGCTTGACTGGCAGCGGGAAGTGCTGAAGGAGCTGGTGGCAAGAGGGTGTCCGCCGGACTTCTACTCCATACTGGATTACCCCTACTCGGCAAACTCCGCTGACCTGCTGGCCAGCAAAAACCGGGAATCCGGGCTGGAGGAGCGGTATGTGGAGCTGGCACGGCGGCTGCTGGACGATGTGGGTCTGCATTCCTGCAAGCTGTATATCTGTGAATGGAACTGCACACTGTCAGACCGCAGTTTTCTCAATGACAGCTGCTACCGCAGCGCCTATATGGCCCGCAAGGTTTCCTCCATCTGGAATCAGGCGGAGATCATGGCGCTCTCCCTTGGCTCGGACTGGATGGGAAACCACTATGACACCTTCCGGATTGTCAACGGCAATAAGGGGCTTCTGAGCCAGATGAACATCCGAAAGCCGGCCTTTTTCCTGATGCAGTTTTTGAAGTCGCTGGGCTCCTATGTCATCAGCCGTGGCGCAAACTGGATCATCACCCGCACAGATCATTTCAGCTACTATATCCTCTGCTTCAACGGAAAGAATCTGGGGGAGCAGTATGACCTGATAGACGAAGACCGGCCCCTGCCCAACCAACTGGACAACCTCTATGCCGACCATGAGCAGCTGGAGCTGGTGCTGGTGCTGGACAGGATGCCCCAGGAGAAGGTATACACCGTCAAACGCCGCTCCATCAACGAGCGGGAGGGCAGCATTCTCCCGGAGTGGAGCCGCTTCCATTTTGATGACAGGCTGGAAATGAGTGACATCCGGTATTTGCAGGATACCTGCTTCCCTCGTATGTCTATGGAGCGTGTCACCGTGCGGGACGGTGCGCTGACCATACGGGAGCGGCTGCAGCCCAACGAGGTCACCCTGCTGCACATTTATGAGCATATTGAAGAGGGATAAAAATCAGGCACCGGGTACAGGTTTTCCTGTATCCAGTGCCTGATTCTTTTATACCCTTTGGGACACCTGCGCCAGCGCAACCGCATAATCCCCCTGGTTGCTGATGGAAACCAATACCTGATCCGCCCCCGCAGAGTGCATCCAATCTGTCAGCGGGGGCGTGAGGCTGACATGGGGGCTCCCATCCGGGGCGGAAAGAGTCTCCACCCTTCGAAAATCAAAGGTCTTCTCCGGGATGAGATGGGCGAGCGCCTTGAAAACAGCCTCTTTTACCGCAAACCGCCCTGCCAGATAGACCCAGACATCCGGGGCAGCAGCGGCTTCCGCCTGCTCCTTCTCCGTAAAGGTGCGCTGGACAAATACCCCGTTCAGACGTTCATCCAGCGTTTTCAGTTCAGAGACACAGACCAGATCAATGCCCACCCCTAAAGGGAGCTGCTGATGGTCAATCCAACGGCGCAGCCACATAACCCAGCTCCTTTGTGATGATGCAGATAATGCCGCCCACATCTTCGTCCCGGACGCTGAGCACATGGACCCGTCCTTTGCCCACCCGGACGAGGGAATTGGTGTAAGCCATTCCCTTGCCCCGCTCCGGCAGATGGGCGCACTCCAGCAGCTTGGGCAGCACCCGGGCGGAAAACAGCCTTGTAAAATGCCCCTGAATAAAGCCGGAAATCTCCATCTTCATAATCTTGTTCAGGGTGCGGATGTAGTCCTCCGGCTCCAGACTCTCCGGGAAAAACAGACACATCTCCGGGGAGATGGCGTCCCCCACCAGCAGGATATTGTCCTCCCGGAGCAGCAACCCCATACTCCCTGCGGTGTGCCCGGGCAGGGAAACTGCCTCCAGTGTGACCCCGCCCAGATCAAAGACCATCCCCTCGGTCAAATCGGTGAGGATATCCCTGCGGGCAAAGCTCTCCCGGGCGTGGGAAAGATCCCGCCCCATATTCCGCTGCACCTCTGGGAGATAATAGGCATTTTCATCCATCAGCGGCCAATCAATTTTGTTGAGATAGACCCGGTCAAACTGCCAGTTACCCCCCACATGGTCAAAATGGCCGTGGCTGTTGACCACAATCAGGGGAAGGTCGGTCAGCTCCCGCACCTGCGCCTTCAAATCCCCCAGCCCGGTCATGGTGTCAAACAGAAGTGCCTTCTCTGTTCCGATTACCACTGTGGCGCAGTTACCCACGCTGTTTTGAAGCTGGTAAATGTGGGGCTTGAGCCGGGTGACGGTGAATTCCTGCTCCATCTCAAGCCTCCGATGCCCTGCGGCTGAACAGGAAAATCAGCACCTCGCCCACAGCGGCCAATGCAGCAGAGGCGAGAAAAGCGGGCTGATAGCGTCCGGTGGTGCTGACCACATAGTTCATAATCATAGGCCCGATCAGCCCGGCAAGGGCAAAGCCGATGAACATGATGCCGTAGTTGACGCTGTTGTTTTTGCGCCCGAACTGCCGGGCGGTAAAGCCTGGATAGATGCCCATAATGCCGCCAAAGCAGAACCCAATCACTGCCAGACCCACATAGAACAGGGCAACAGTGCCTTCCTTGCAGAAATACAGCAGAATGCTGGCCAGCAGGGAACAGGCAAAGGTAATGCGAAGGGTATTGGCAGAGCCGATTTTATCGGAAAGCGAACCGGAAACCAGCCGCCCCAGCATATTGAACAGCGCCAGAATGGACACCACCGCCGCAGCGGCCACCGGAGTAAAGCCCATCATCCGCTGGGCAATGGGGGAGGCCTGAGAGATAATCATCATGCCCGCAAAAGCCCCGCAGGTCAGGGTGAGCAGCATCAGGTAGAACACAGGCTCCCGGAGCATCTCGCTCCAGCTGTAATCCTTGGAGGTCTTTTGAGGGTTAGCCGTTTTGCCGCTGCTCTCCACCTTGAAATCAGCGGGACAGGACTGAATCACAAAGGCGGAGGCGCAGATAATCACCGTCATCACAGCGCCGACAATTTTGAACACAGCAGTAATGCTGTAATGGTTCAGCAAAATGGTCACAATGGCAGGCATCAGCACCGAGCTGCCGCCGTAGCAGGCGGTGGTCAACCCGCCTGCCAGACCGCTCTTGTCCGGGAAAAATTTGACGGCGTTGGAGACCACCGTGCCGTACACCATGCCCACGCCCAGACCAACGCCCAGACCGTAGCAGGCAATCAGCATCCCCACAGAGGTGGCAAATCCGGAGCCGATCATGCCGGCACCAAAGAGCAGACCGCCCACCAGCAGAACCAGCTTGGGACCCAGCTTGTCATTGATAAAGCCCCCGGCAATCATGGTAATGGGACCAACGGAATTGGCCACCGTAAACACAATGGCAAGGCTGGCAATCTCCTGCCCGGTGATCCCTTCCAGATAGGCCGCCATGGGGGAGGCGAATACGCTCCAAGCGTATTGGGAACCCACACAAAGGGTGACAAAGCAGCTAGCCACCAGAATCAGCCACCGTTTTTTCATCATATCCATATTCCTTCTCTCCTCTTCTCAGGGCATATGCCGGCGCATTCACTGGAAACGCTCGCATACGCCCTGATGGGTATCAGCCTCTCCCAGAGATGCCGGGAGAGGCTGTGTTGAGATTTACTGTTTTTCTCCTGCGGCACGGACAGCGGAGATCACAACGTTGCCCTTGATCTCGGAGACAGGAGCGCCCCGGGAGCAGTCGCAGATGACGCTGTTAAAGCCCTGCAGCATGGGACCGTAAGCGTCGGCGTGACCAAACTGCTGAATCAGCTTGACAGCGGTGTTGCCCACGTTCAGATCAGGCCAAATCAGCACGTTTGCCTTGCCTGCCACCTTGCTCTCCCGCTTGACCTTCTTGGCAGCCACAGCGGGGACAATGGCGGCATCCAACTGAAACTCGCCGTCGATGGCCAGATCGGGACGCTGCTCATTGGCGATTTTCAGCGCCTCGGTCACCTTGTCCACCAGCTCGCCCTGACCGCTGCCCAGGGTGGAGTAGCAGATCATGGCGCACCGGGGCTCCCAGCCCAGCAGGGCACGGACGGTGTCGCAGGCGGAGATGGCAATACCTGCCAACTGCTCTGCGTCCGGGTTGGTGCAAACGGCGCTGTCGCCCACAGCCAGCAGGGAGCCTTCGCTGCCCGCAAAGCCGGGAATGTCGCACAGTCCGATGCTGGAAATGGTGTTGATGCCGGGCTTGAGCCCCACCATCATCTGACCTGCCAGCAGTACGTCGCCGGTGGTGTTGTCGATGCCGGCGAAGGTCACGTCTGCCTCCCCGGCCACCTGCATGGCCATGGCGTAGTACAGAGGATCCTCCATCCGGCGAGCCAGCGCCTTGGGCTTGAGCCGGGTGCCGGGATGGTTCACATACAGGTCAATGACCTTGGCCTTGTATTCCTCGTCATGGATGTCCACGATGGTAAACACCGCCGGGTCATAGCCCCGCTCCACGGCGAGGGCTTTCAGTGCTTCTCCCTCGCCCACCAGCACAGGGATGATATAGCCGTCCCGCCCGGTCTCATAGGCGGCCTGCATCATCTTCTCGTTGGCAGCCTCGGGGAAGGCTACCTTCTGGGGATTCGCTTTCGCCCGGGCGTAAATTTCGTCCAGTACGCTCATTACATCTCTTCCTCGACCTTGTCCACCAGATCGCCGATGGTGGCGCAGGCGGAGGCGTCAGCCAGAGCCACCATAGCGTCCAGCTCGTTCTCGATCTCGCTGACCAGACCTACCATCTGGACGGATGCGCCCTTCAGGTCGGTTTTGAAGCTGGTCTCCAGCGTCAGTTCAGAGGCGTCCTTGCCATAGGAAATTGCCACCAGCTCAATGATTTTTGCTTCCAGTTCCTTGCGATCCATAGTAATTTCTCCTTTTATGATATTTTAGGAACCGCTGAACAAATCAAGCTTCGGCGTCTGAGCGGTCTGTTTTCCGACATCCGGGTCTAAAATCCCTTGAAATACGTCGGTATTCCTGCGGCCTTTTATCCCCGGCTGACAAAAAACATCCTCGCTCATCCATCCGAGAGATT